>JAABSA010000002.1:0-297 GCA_011390635.1 Desulfotignum sp.
TGCATCTGAAAAAACAAAGATTCCTGAAAATGTTTTGGAATCTCCGGTGCGGGTTCTGTGCAATAATTTTTGTGAGATTCCGATGATGAACTTGGGAACATCGGACAAAGGACATGAATTCGGATGTGCTGTATCTTCTGGAGAGTGTCCAATCGAATCCGGGTGCCCCAAATCAAGAACCATTGGTTTTGACGATGGCTATTTTCAACCGATGCCGCTATTTCATGCCGAATCTGAACAATCAATTGCGATTCGAAAAAATTGTGAACGTCCATTCAACCTGATGAAAAAGCGTGA
>JAABSA010000002.1:307-192713 GCA_011390635.1 Desulfotignum sp.
GGCCTTGAACAAACAAGGGTCAGAAGTCAACATGGCGTTGTTTTCCGCTCGACGCTTACAACCATAGCAACCTTACTGATTGAAATGGCTGGTTTGAGGAGAAAACCCCGAAAGAAAAACACTGAACAAATGGAGTTGTTTGCCGCCACAGGATAACCAAAAGCATACTATAGAAACGGTTTTCAGAGTCTGATTGAATCGGACTGTTGGAGTATTGCCCGAATTTTACACAAGGGCCAAAAAGTGACAATGTCACACAGGCCAAAAACACAGAATCTGGCAAGAATCTGGCAAGTCAGACAAAACAGACCCTGAAAAATTTATTTTGAAAAATGAAGAAGATTTATAAACCGATCAAATTCTGAACGGTTTCAACACCCTTTTGTAGTGGAAAAATGGTGGACAAATAAATTTTGGTGGACAATGGGTGGACAAAACAAAAAAGGCTTTCAACCCAGAAAGCTGAAAACCCTTGATATTATTGGCGCGCCTGGCAGGATTCGAACCTGCGGCCTACGGATTAGAAGTCCGTTGCTCTATCCAGCTGAGCTACAGGCGCAACAAAAAAATTTTTTACCAGATACACCCTAAAAAGTCCAGCAAAAAATATCGGGACTTCGGGGTTTTTCAAAAATTATTGCTTTAATACAAATCATTAAAATGATATAGTTATCTTTTTTACATCATTTGTTGCTGAAGGTTCATTGAATGAAAAAAAACGCAGATCAGAAGCATTCTGAAATAGATAAAAAACGCCTGGGCAAAAAAGATTTTCTGCTTCCGGTGCCCAAAGCCAGGGCATCCAATTCAAAAGCCCTGGTCAAATCAGATCCCATCCAGAGCTATCTGAATGAAATCAACCGGTACAGACTGCTCAATCGGGACGAAGAAATTGAACTGGGCAAGCGCATCCAGGAGGAAGGGGACCAGGAGGCAGCCTATATAATGACCACCTCCAATTTACGCCTGGTGGTGAAGATTGCCCTGGAGTTCCAGCGGATCTGGATGCAGAATCTTCTGGACCTTATACAGGAAGGTAACATCGGCCTTGTCCAGGCAGTCAAAAAGTTCAATCCCTATAAAAATGTAAAATTTTCCTATTATGCTTCATTCTGGATAAAGGCCTATATCCTCAAATTTATCATGGACAACTGGCGCATGGTCAAAATCGGCACCACCCAAGGCCAGCGCAAACTGTTTTTCCGGTTGAAAAAAGAAAAACAGCTGCTCATTGAACAGGGATTTGATCCAAAACCAAAGCTTTTGTCCGAACGTCTGGGCGTGTCTGAAAAAGAAGTGATGGACATGGACCAGCGCCTGGCCAACTGGGATTTATCCCTTGATGAACCCTTAAAAAATGATTCCAACACCGAACGTATCGAATTTATCAATACAGAATCAGATTCCTCAGAAGATCAGATGGCAAAAAAAGAAATCGAAGATATCCTGCACACCAAGGTCACTGACTTTAAAACCACCCTCAATGACAGGGAGCTGGAGATTTTTGAACGGCGCATTTTTTCTGATTCACCCCAAACCCTCCAGGAGATTGGAGAAGAATACAATATATCCAGAGAACGGGTGCGGCAGATCGAAAACAATATCTTAAAAAAAATGAAGGCCTTTTTTAAAAAAGACATGCCGGATTTCGACATGTATGACCACAGTCAATAAAAGAGCAAAGCAAATAGTGATACCACCTTCCATGAAAAAAGTAATTGCCCTTATATGTATACTGGCAGCAGTGCTTGGTTTTTCAGGCTGCAACCAGATCCGCCATGCACCAGCAGTTCAGAAACAGGCAAACCCTCTGCCGGATGGTGCGCCTGTTTCTGAACAGCCCCTTTCTGCCAGATATTATTATCTTGAATCTGTGATGCTGCACCAGGAGGGTCAGCCTGGCCCTGCTGCGGCATCCCTTGAAAAAGCCATTGCAGCAGATCCGGAATCCTCATTTTTGCAGCGGGATCTGATCCGGCTGCATTTAGAAATGGGCCAAGAGGAAAAAGCGCTGGCCATGGCAGAGGAGCTGGCCGTCCGTGACCCGGATGATGTGGATAACCTTCTCATGCTGGTCCGCCTTAATAAAGATACCAACACAGAAGACCAATTGCTTTCTTTGATGCAAAAGATTCTGGAACTGGACCCGGAAAACAAGGAAACGTACCTGCGCCTGGGAAAAACATACATGGAAAACCAGCAGTTTCCCCAGGCTTTGGAATTGTTTTCCCAAATGGCAGACCACCTGCCCCGGTATTATGTGGCCCATTTTTATCTGGGTGAAGCCCATCTTCTTTCCGGAAACTATAAAGAAGCGCAAGAGGCATTTTTAGAAACCATCCGCCTTGAACCGGATCTGGTTGAACCCCGTTTCAAACTTGTTGAAATCTTCCGGCACAAGACAGATGATACTGACCATGAAAAAATCCTTACAATATATGAAGAAATCCTGGAAATGGAACCGGACAATGACCGAGCACTGCTGGAATCAGCCCTGATCTATCACAAGACTGGACAAAAAGACAAAGCAGCAGATCTGTTCACTGCCCTTGGCAGGCAGGCGGCCACCAATTCCCGGCTGATCATGGTGGCGGTGGATACCTTTATTGCCCAGAAACGGTATGATGATGCCGTGGTTGTATTTTCCGAACTGCTCAAGGCAGACCCGGACAGCGACAACCTCAATTTTTTCCTGGGGATGGCCTATGAATCACAAAAAAAAGCGGATCAGGCCATCCAGCATTATCTCAAGGTGTCTTCCGCACATCCCCAGTATAAAAAAACCCTTTTAACCATAGCATTTTTATACCGGGAGATGGGCCGGGAAGAAAAAGCGGTGACATTTCTTGAACAGCACCATGCTAAAAATCCCAAAGACATTGATATCATATCCTATCTTTCCGCATTTTATGAACAGCAGGGCCGGCTGGAAAAAGCCATGGACCTGCTTGCCAAAGGACTGGCGGATGCACCGGAAAATACGTCTCTTTTGTTCAGGCTGGGTACCATCCAGGACAAGGCCGGCAAAAAAGAGGCCTGCATTGCCACCATGAAAAAAATCATCGAAATTGATCCTGAGGATGCTTCTGCCCTGAATTATCTGGGATATACCTATGCTGACCTGGGCATTCATCTGGACCAGGCAGAGATCCTGATTCAGAAGGCCATGGAAATTAAACCGGAGGACGGTTATATCACTGACAGCATGGGATGGGTCTATTTTCAACAAAAAAAATATGAAAACGCGGTCATTTATCTGGAACGGGCTGCTGAACTCACAGACTTTGAATCCATTATTGCCAGCCACCTGGCAGATGCCTATGTGAAAACCGGCCAGCTGGCCAAAGCCCTGGCGGCGTACCGCAAAGCCCTGGCCAATGCCAAAAAGGAAGATGCCGACCTGGTACAGGAGATAACAGAGAAAATCAAAGATCTTGAGCGCCGGTCAGGTAATTCTGATGCCGAAAAAACAGCCCCGGTCACCCCATGAAAAGATCCCCTGCCTTACTTTTTGTGTTCATCCTCTCAACAACCATCTGTATGGCAGGTTGCGGACTGCCAAGGCCCCAAACCGATCCATCCCTGGACAAGGCCGCATGGCAAGCTGCCCGGGACCTCAGATCCATGAACCAGGAGATTCAGACCAGCAAAGGAACCGGCAAAGTACGCCTGGAATCCCCCGGCGGGATCCAGACATACCAGATCGCCTGGGCTGCCCGGGCCCCCAACCGTGTGCGCATTACCTTTACAGCCTCGGGCCATCCGGTGGAAACCATTGCAGCAGACGGCAGCCGGGTTACCTTCCTTTCCCATACCGGCCAACACAAACCCCATACCCCGGCCGCAGATGATCCTGACCTGGAACCCTATACCCGGGTGCCGGTCCGGCTTTCAGACCTTATCTCCCTGCTGCTGGGACAAATCCCGGTCCAAAACTTTGATGATGCCTGGTTTGTACCAGGGGATCAGTCACGGATACTGCTGCGCAAAAATTTTCGGTCCTACTCCCAGGAACTGATCCTGGAACCAGACAATACCATCCGGTTGCTGCGGCTGCTGGACAGAGAGGATGTTGTTCGCTGGGAAATCCACTACCATGCCTTTGATACCATGGACAAAAAAAAAATCCCGGTCCACATGACCATCACTAACGGAGAACACCGGAAAGCGCATGTCACCATCACCCGTTTCTGGCCAAATGTCCCGGTAAAAGAATCGGTTTTCCAGTTGACACGAACCGGATCATGACAATAATTGGGGGTGGTTTCAAAACAGCGTCTGATTTCAACCACGGATTTCTCAAAAGGAGATACAAAATACAATGATTCACGACAGCGTAGACAAAGCAAAAAAACCCAAAGGGTGTCCTTCCCAGGGAGGGGATATGGCCGGAAAACAACAGGAACAGCAGGCCATGATCAAGGCATCCCTGGGCCGGATAAAACATAAAATTTTCGTGCTCTCAGGCAAGGGTGGTGTGGGCAAAAGCTCCGTATCCGCCAACCTGGCGGCTGTGTTGTCCAAAAAAGGATACAGGACCGGGCTTATGGATGTGGATGTCCATGGACCGTCCATTGCCCATATGCTGGGACTCACCGAACTGCTGGACATCACAGAAGACCAGCAGCGTCTGATCCCCAAACAGGTGAATGAAAACCTCAAAGTGGTATCTGTCCAGGCCTTGATGCAGGACAAGGACCAGGCCATCATATGGCGGGGTCCTGCCAAAGCCGGCATGATCCAGCAGTTTGTGGGCATGGTGGACTGGGGGGAACTGGATTTTTTGATCATTGACGCCCCTCCCGGTACCGGTGATGAACCCCTAACCGTAGTCCAGACTATTCCCGAAGCCCTGGGCGTGATTGTAACCACCCCCCAGGAAGTGGCCCTGGCAGACATCAGAAAATCCATATCCTTCTGCAAGACCGTGAAACTCAAAACCTTAGGGATTGTGGAAAACATGTCCGGTTTCAAATGTCCCCACTGCAATGAACCCATTGATCTGTTCATGCACGGGGGCGGTGAAAGAACTGCCAGAGAACAGGGTCTTACGTTTCTGGGCTCCATTCCCTTTGACACCGGGGTGGTGGCCTCGGGAGACCAGGGGGTTCCCATCATGTTCCAGGATAAAGAAACCCCTTTTACCAAGGCATTTTCCACAGTGGTGGACAATATCATCAAACAATTGTAATCCTATAACCTGATTTTCAGATATGCAGTGATGAAAAGCCGGTTATAAGTCATAAAGGTGCCTTTGGATGACCATCTGAAAAAAGCCAGAGAACTGCTGCAGCTCCTGAATCATAAGGAAAAGGGGTCGTTGCGTTCTCTGGCCTGTTTTTCCCGATCCGCTGTCCGGCGGCATGGAGAAAAACTGGCCCACAATGAATACCGCCAGGCCTTCAGCCAGGATGCAGATCGGATACTCAACTCTCTTGCCTTTACCCGGTATATCGACAAAACACAGGTATTTTCTCTGATCCGCAATGATCATCTCACCCACCGGGTGCTCCATGTGCAGCTGCTCTCCCGTGTGGCCAGAACCGCAGGCCGCTACCTGGGCCTTAACCAGGACCTTATCGAGGCAGCCAGCCTGGGCCATGACATCGGCCACCCTCCGTTCGGCCATGACGGGGAAAGATTTTTGTCCCGATTGACCCATGCCAGCGGGGCCGGCTATTTTCACCACAACATCCAGAGCATCCAGTTTCTGGACAGGATTGAGCGAAAAGGAATGGGGTGGAACCTGAGTCTTCAGACCCTGGATGCCATTTTGTGCCATGACGGGGAAACCCATATCCAGCAACTGACCCCTGTGCAGCACCGAACCTTCGGGGACCTGGACCGGATAATCCAGGATTTTCAAACCAAAGAACAATGTAACGCAGTTCCCATGACCCTGGAAGGGTGCGTAGTGCGCATGGCCGATACCATCAGCTACATCGGCCGGGACCTGGAAGACGGCATCCGCCTGGGGCTGGTCAAACGGAATCAGATTCCGGCAGTATGCCAAAAAAAACTGGGTACCACCAACGGCACCATCGTGTTCAACCTGGTGACCGATCTGATTGCCACCAGCCTGGACCAACCCTTTGTGGGGTTTTCAGATGAGATTGCCCGGGCCCTTGAAACCCTTAAGGTTTTCAATTACCGCCATATCTACAAAAATCCGGCCATCAAGCGCCACCTGGCATCCATTGGCGCCATATACGATCATCTGTTTCACCAGTATCTGGAAGACCTTGCAACAGAAAACCTGTCATCGGCCATATTCACCCAGTTTCTGGCGGACATGGCCGCCCCCTATTGCCGGAACCATTCGCCTGCCCAGATGGTGCGGGACTTCATCTCCGGCATGACCGATTCCTATTTTATCCGCCAGGCCCCGGCCCATCTGCGGCCTGAACCAGTGGACCATGTTTGAAAACAGGACTATCTACCGACAGCAGCACCGCAAAAAAGGCCTGACATCCTTTGAAATCACAGTGCAGGAAACCAACCTGCACATCCAGGCACAAACAGACCTGTCCCACCGGGCCATCCAGGCGGTGCAGCACTGCCGGCAGCAGATTGAAGCCCATATCCGGCAGGATCCAAAATTTGCCGACGCACTGGTGCCGGTGCCGGTCCCGAATACCGCCCCACAGGTGATACAGGAGATGGCACGGGCCGCCGAGATAACGAAAGTCGGCCCCATGGCAGCCGTGGCCGGAGCAGTGGCCCGGGCCTGCGGTCAACACCTGCTGCACTGGTCCTCCGAAGTGATCGTGGAAAACGGGGGCGATATCTTTGTCTGCTCTGGAACCGACACGGTATTCACCATTTTTGCGGGCGCCTCACCCCTGAGCCTGACCACCGGCATCCAGGTGCCAAAACAGGACAGCGCCTTCGGGGTGTGCACCTCATCAGGGACCTTCGGGCACTCCAAAAGCTTTGGCAAAGCCGACGCGGTCATGGTCATGGCCCCATCCTGCCTGCTGGCGGATGCAGCTGCCACGGCCCTGGCCAACCAGGTCCGGACCGGTGAAGATATCCCCAAAACCCTTGATGCCGGCAAAGCCATCCCGGGGATACAGGGACTGGTGATCATCCTTGGTTCTCAGATCGGGCTTTGGGGAAACCTGAAGCTGGTGCGTGTGTGAGCAGCAACAAATTTCGGGTAGCGCCTTAATACAGTTTTCCCACGGCAGATTCTACCGCCTTCACAATCACCCCCTTTTCCAGCAGGGCTTTGACCGTGGCAATGTCTTTGGACAAAAGCCGGTCCTCTTTCATGTAATCCACATGCTGTCGAATGGTCTCATAAGCTGCCAGGGTACCGTCCCCTGCCTTGATATTGGTGAACAGGTCGATGGCCTGGGCCCCGCACAGCAGTTCAATGGCAATGACCTCTTCGGTATTTTGTACAATATCCCGGCATTTTCTGGCGGCAAATGCGCCCATGGACACATGGTCTTCCTTGTTGGCCGAGGTAGGAATGGAATCAACCGATGCCGGATGGGCCAGCACTTTGTTTTCAGATACCAAGGCTGCGGCGGCATACTGGGCGATCATATAACCGGAATTCAATCCCCCGTCCTCCACTAAAAATGCGGGCAGACCTGACAGATAGGGATTTACAAGACGTTCGATGCGCCGTTCGGATATATTGGCCAGCTCTGCTATGGCAATGCCCAAAAAATCACAGGCCAGTGCCAGGGGCTGGCCGTGGAAGTTGCCACCGGATAAAAATTCCTCGGAATCGGGAAAAATCAAGGGATTTTCAGTGGAACTGTTCATTTCCACCCGGATCACCTTGTCCACATAGGCAAAGGTATCCCAAGATGCCCCATGGACCTGGGGAGAACATCTCAGGGTATAGGCGTCCTGGACCCGGGAACAGTCTTCATGGGAGGAAATAATCTCGGAATTCTGCGTAATCTTGAGCATGTTCTGGGCTGCCAGTATCTGGCCCTGGTGGGGCCGGGCCTGATGAATCCTGGGGTCAAAGGCGGCCCTGGTGCCCATGAGGGTTTCCAGGCTCATGGAAGCGGCAATGTCGGCGTGCTTGCACAGATTCAGGGCATCATGCAGGGCGAGGCACCCTAAGGCAATCATGAACTGGGTGCCATTAATCAATGCCAGGCCTTCTCCGGCTGCCAGCTCCATCGGTTTCATGGACCGGGATGCCAACGCCTGTGCACCGGTCATACGGATACCGTCCACAAAGGCCTCGCCTTCTCCAATGAGCACCAAAGACAGATGGGCCATGGGCACCAGGTCCCCGCTGGCACCAACAGACCCTTTTTCCGGCACCAAAGGCACAATGCCACAATTGAGCATGTCGGCCAGCATCTCAATGGTGTGAAGGCGCAGTCCGGAATTGCCCCGGCAAAAATCATTGACCCGCAGGGCTATCATGGCCCGGACCACGTCATCTGCCATGTGGTTTCCCATGCCGGCGGCATGGGAGAACAAAATTTTTTTCTGCAGCCGTTTGGTATCTGCCAGAGAAATGGTGACATCAGACAAGGCCCCGAACCCGGTGGTTACCCCGTAAATGCGCTCCCCGTTGTTCACCCATCTGTCCACCAGAATCCTGGCCTTTTTAATACGGCTTTCCGATGATACGGAAATGGCAATATCTTTGCCGTTTCTGGCGATATCCACCAGTTCTTCCAATTGGAAATGTTCCCCGTCAAGTATAATGGTCTGCTTATCCATTGGTTTTTCCTCTGTTGAATTTTCCCTTGAGTTTATACCGAGATCCCGGTGAAATCATGGTGCTGAAGGTAGCAACCCGGTCAAAAGACCAGGTGCGCCGGGTCAGGCACAGGCAGGGCTCGGTGGCGCTGATCTGTAAATGGCTGCGCACATGGGAAGGACAGCGCACTGCCTCGATCACATGTTCCGCCTCCTGGACAGGAGCCGCACCAAGCAGGTAATCACTGGGGGTGATCTTTGTATAATCCTGTGCAAGATAATCCGGGGCTACTTCAGGATTGATGAAGCGTTCTGAATACTGCACCCCCACCCCCCGGTCCTTGTGAAGCAGGATGGAATGAAAAACAGGATTGTCCGCCGACAACCCCATTTTGGCTGCAATGTCGGGGGTGGGGGTTTCTTTTTTCAGCAGCAGCACCTCGCAGGAATGGATGCCGCCCCAGTCGGCTATTTCTTTGGCAATGCTTTTGATTTCCAAAAGCGCTGCATCCGGCTTGGGCCGGGCCACAAAGGTGCCTACCCCCTGGATCCGGATGATGCGGTTTTCTTCGCTCAATTCCTTGAGTGCGCGGTTGGCGGTCATGCGGGATGCGGCAAACATGGTGGCCAGCTGTGTTTCCGAGGGCACCCGGTCATCGGGCTGTAGTTTTCCCGAATCCATTTGGGTGACAAGGTGTTGCTTGATACGGCTGTACAATGCAATGGGACGTGTTGATGTTTTCACTGTTGATCCTATATGGTTGGTACAGGGATATGAGGGGTGACGTCAAGATGGAAAATTTCCGGTTTGCCATGCTCACTCCTCATACCCCAAAAAACCCTTGACATCCTATCTATACTTGTATAGACAAGTAGTAGCCAATCCACACCCAAAAGTCAACACTTCCAGGAGGAAAAACCATGACCCCGAAAGAAAAATTACGTACCGACCTGAAAATAGGCTGCGGCAAACCCAGGACGGTGAGAGCCCCCAGGGGCAGCCAGCTCCACTGCAAAGGCTGGTACCAGGAAGCCGCGTTGCGCATGCTGTGCAACAACCTGGACCCGGACAACGGAGAAAATCCCGATGAGCTGATTGTATACGGGGGCCTGGGCAAGGCAGCCAGAAACTGGGACTGTTTTGATGCCATTGTCAGAACCCTGCTGGATCTGGAAAATGATGAGACTCTGCTGGTGCAGTCCGGCAAGCCCGTGGGGGTGCTCAAGACCCACACATCCGCCCCCAGGGTGCTCATTGCCAATGCCAACATCGTTCCCCATTGGGCAAACTGGGACTATTTCCATGAGTTGGATAAAAAAGGGTTGATCATGTACGGCCAGATGACTGCCGGGTCCTGGATTTACATCGGCACCCAGGGGATTCTCCAGGGCACCTATGAAACCTTTGCTTCTTTGGGCGTAAAGCACTATGGTGCGGATCTTACGGGTAAAATTGTTGTAACCGCCGGACTGGGGGGCATGGGTGGTGCCCAGCCCCTGTCCGTGACCATGGCAAACGGGGTGGCCCTGTGTATTGAAATCGACCCCTCCCGCATTGCCAAACGCCTGGAAAAAAACTATCTGGATGTGGCAGCCGACAACCTGGACCAGGCCATGGCCATGGCCAGACAGGCAGCAGAAAAAAACAGTGCATTATCCATCGGATTATGCGCCAATGTGGTGGATGTACTGCCCGCCATGATGGAAAAGGGATTTATTCCGGATGTCATCACCGACCAGACCAGTGCCCATGATGAGCTCAACGGGTATTTCCCCAAAGGCATCTCCTTTGAACAAGCCTTAAAACTGCGCAAAACCGATCCCGACACTTATAAAGATATGGCCCTGACCTCCATGGCCGAGCATGTGCGGTCCATTCTGGCCATGAAAGACAAAGGTGCCATTGCCTTTGACTACGGCAATAACCTGCGGGCCCAGGCCATGAAAAAAGGGGTGGACAATGCCATGGATTATCCCGGATTTGTGCCGGCCTATATCAGAGAATTGTTCTGCAAAGGCGAAGGGCCTTTCCGATGGGCGGCCCTGTCCGGTGATCCTGAAGACATCAAGGTTACGGATGAAGCGCTCATGCAGTTGTTTCCAAAGAAAACCAAAATGATCAACTGGCTGAAAATGGCAGGGGAAAAAGTAAAACACATGGGACTGCCCAGCCGGATCTGCTGGCTGGGGTACGGGGAACGGGAAAAGGCGGGAAAACTGTTCAATGACCTGGTGCGCGAAGGAAAGGTAAAGGCACCCATCGTCATTGGCCGGGATCATCTGGACTGCGGGTCTGTGGCTTCGCCTTACCGGGAAACCGAAGCCATGAAAGACGGATCTGATGCCGTGGCGGACTGGGCACTTCTCAACTGCATGGCCAATGTGGCTTCCGGTGCCACCTGGGTTTCTTTTCATGACGGCGGCGGCGTGGGCATCGGCTATGCCCTGCATGCAGGGCAGGTAACGGTGGCCGACGGCACAGATGAGGCGGAAAAAAGGGTAACCACTGTTCTGAGAAATGATCCGGGCACCGGCATCATCCGCCATGCCGATGCCGGATACCAGACCGCCATCGATGTGGCCAACGAAAAAGGGGTCAAGCTGCCCATGCACAACATGCATGGCGCACACCCCGTCAATGTATAATGCCCTTGGCGCAGCCCCGGAATAGAAAGCTGATCCGGCAAAGGAAATATCAATGATCATTACTTCTCACAGCAGCAATCCATTTCCCGATAATGTCGACCAGATGTTCACCCACTGTCGCATGGCCACCATGGCCAAAGGGAATTACGGTATTATGAAAAACGCGGCCCTTGCGGTATCCGGAAAAAAAATTTCCTGGATCGGCCCCATGGATGCCCTGCCTGAAACCCTTGGCACCATAAAGGTGACAGACTGCCGGAATCAATGGATTCTGCCCGGGTTTGTGGACTGCCACACCCACCTGATCTGGGCGGGTTCCCGGGCCGATGAGTTTGAAATGCGCCTGGCCGGGGCATCCTATGCAGACATTGCCCGGGCCGGGGGCGGTATTTTTTCCACGGTCACCGCCACCCGAGCTGCTGACGAAGACATGCTGTTTGATCTGGCATCACGGCGCATGGCAAGGTTTTTACGCCAGGGCATCACCACGGTGGAGATCAAATCCGGCTACGGCCTGGACCTGGACACGGAACTTAAGATGCTGGCCGTGGCAGGCCGGCTGCAAAAGGCCTGTCCCCAGGATGTGTCAACCACCTTTCTGGGAGCCCATGCCCTGCCCCCAAAATTTGCCGGCCGGTCAGACGATTACATTAAAGAGGTCGTCCGGATAATGCTGCCCGAAGTAAAGGACCAGGGCATTGCCACGGCAGTGGATGTGTTCTGCGAAAATATCGCCTTTTCCCGGGATCAGACCCGGCAGGTGTTTGAAAAAGCCCTGGCGCTGGGGTTTGCCATCAAGCTGCATGCCGAGCAGTTATCCGATTCCAACGGTACGGCACTGGCAGCACAAATGGGCGCCTTGTCCTGTGATCACCTGGAATATCTGTCTTTGGACGGTGCCCGAAAAATGGCAGATCATGGCACGGTTGCCGTGTTATTGCCGGGGGCTTTTTATTACCTGAGAGAAACCCGGATACCGCCGGTGGAATATTTCAGGAACTTACGCATTCCCATGGCCGTGGCCACCGACCTGAACCCCGGTTCCAGCCCGGTTTTCGGCATGATGCCAGTGCTGAACATGGCCTGCCTGCTCTTTGGCTTAACCTGTGAAGAGGCCCTGGCCGGGGCCACTATCAACGGAGCCCGTGCCCTGAACCTGGCAGATTGCAAAGGCAGCCTGGAACCGGGCAAAGATGCGGATTTTGTAATCTGGGATGTGGACACACCGGCGGATCTGTGCTATCTCACCGGCATCACTCCCTTACAAAACGTTGTCATCGGGGGCAAAACAGCATATGTGATGGCATAAGCATGCTACCTGGAAAAACGCAAATGCACAGATAAAGGTTTTTCTACTTGCATACTGGAAAGTGAGATACTAAGGAGCCGCAATGACGGACACCCTGATTTTTTTTGGCAATCTTGTCCTGTTTGCCGCAGCCGGTTTGTTTTTTTTTATGCTGGCGGTCTCCTCTTTTCAAGAAGGTGCCTTCCGGGCCTGTATTCTCGCTTTTTTCTTTCTGGCAGCCAACACGCTGTTCTGGGGGCTGGTGATCAGGACAGCGCCCCTGTGGCTGAACCTGGGCATTCTGGCCCTGGCCGGGGGTTTCATCATTCTGTCAAGTATCTGTTTTTTTCCGGACCCTGTCCAGCCCCGGGATCTGTCAACCGCTGTACAATATGACGAACGGGATCACATGTTTGCCAGAAACAATTTGAAACACCACCCGGACCTGGCAGACATCTATTATAACATGCATCCGGAAAACAAATCCCGTGACCGGCAGATCCACAAAAAACCCGATTTCGGAGATCCGAACCAGGTGTATTACGACCCATACACCACCCCCTGCTATGAGGCGGCCTTTGCATACCTGCACCAGACCATCCCGGCATCCATGGGAGAACCGGCGCCCGAACACGTGCCGGTGGACACTGACAGACTCATTGCCACCATAACAGATCTGGTGCGATTTTACGGGGGGTGTGACACAGGATTTGTAAGACTGGCTCCCCATCATTTTTACAGCCACCGGGGCCGGCATGCAGCAGGCTGGGGTACCCCCACTGACCAGACCCACCACAGTGCCATTGTCATTGTAGTGCCCATGAATATCAGGATGCTCAAACACAGCCCCACTGCCACAGTGATCCAGGAATCCGCTGGAAAATATGTGGAGGCCGCCAAGATTTCCAATATTGTTGCCGGATACCTGCGCCGGTTCGGGTACCAGGCCCGGGCCCATAATGACGGCAACTATGAGGTGCTTTGCGTGCCCCCGGCAGTGGCATCCGGACTGGGGGAGCTGGGCCGCATGGGTATTTTCATGCACCACCGTTATGGCCCCTGTGTGCGGCTGGCCGTGGTGACCACCACCTTGGATTTGCCTGAATCCCGGGGAGAGCAGCGTCTTTATATGTCGCATTTTTGCCGCATCTGTAAAAAATGCGCTGACAACTGCCCGTCCGGGTCCATCACCACAGGCAAAGAGCAAGAATCCCGCAATTTTGCCCACTGGTCCATTGACCAGGAAAAATGCTTTTCCTATTGGAAAACCATCGGATCTGACTGCGGCATGTGCATATCCGTGTGCCCCTACACCAAACCCGATACCCTGGTGCACCGGCTGGTCCGGTTCTATATCAGCAAAAACAGCGCAAACCAGCGGATTGCCCTTTTTATGGATGATCTGCTGTACGGCCGCCGTAAAAAAATTGCAAAGAACAATCCGGATCCGTTTTTCAGGCATTCGAACGGCTGATAATAAGTGATCGAACGTTGCTATTCTATGAATTTTATTTTACACTGAAAATACGCTTGTGATAAATTTGCTGACCTGCACAAATGTATTGCGGGCACCAAACTTTTTTTTGGTGTAAAATAATGAACAGCAACCCCATACTTCCCCGGGAATCTGAGATTGAACAGGTCTTGCGCCATCGTGTTAACGAGATTCCCGTTGTATCGCCTGCCATGGCCAAACTGCTGCACATCTGCGGCGATGAAGATGTTTCCATTGCTGATCTGTCCAGACTTGTTGAAACCGATCCGGGTGTTTCCACCCAGGTACTCAAAATTGCCAACGCAGCCTTTTACGGCATAAGACACGGAATCACCAGCATTCCAGAAGCGATCATTCATCTTGGATTGGATGAAGTGAAAAAGATTGCCCTTGGGGTCACTGTATTTGAGAAAATGATCAAAACCGGAAAAATACAGCATTTTGACAGAATTTTCTTCTGGCGCCACTGCCTGTGTGTGGCTGTTTTGAGCCGGGCCATTGCCAGGGAATGCCTTTATCCGAATCCTGAGCAGGCATATGTCTGCGGGCTGCTGCATGATCTGGGCAAAATTGTTTTCGATCTTTACGGCAGGGTTGATTATGATGATTTTATCGCCAATGTAGCCAGGCATACCGGCACCCTGATTGCCGAAGAAAAACAGATCATGGGCATGGGACACGATGACATCGGGGCTTATTGCTGCCATCTGTGGCAGTTGCCCCGATCCCTTGCCCTGGCGGTCAAATACCATCACCAGCAATATGAACATCTGGGTGTCTCATCTGAAGAGGCTTGTCTTATTGCCATTATTTCCCTTGCTAATTTTCTGGCCTGGACCCAGGGAATGGGGTCAATTGATATCATCCGGCCCCCGGTGCTTCAGCCGGAAGTGGAACAAAAGATTGACCTGGACAATATTAACTTTACAGCAGTCATCACTGGTATGGACCGGGAAATGGAAAACATATCACAATTTTACAATTTTGTTTTCCCCTCTCCCAGCCAGTTTCGGGAAAATATGTTCCGGGCAAATCTGAAACTGGGCAGTATCAACACCATGTATTATTTTATGAACCAGCAGCACCTGCCGGCCGTGGATATAACCCGACTGCGGCACAGTCTGACAACCCCCCATCGCAGCCTTGATCCCAATATCATCATCACCTCCACCCTGGAAGCTGTTTACAAGGATTTGAAATGTGACAGACTTTATATCATGAAGGTGGTCAAAAAACTGCGGCGCCTCAAAATGCACACTTTTCTGGATGCGGCCGATTCAGGAATGGATCTGGGATCCATTGAAATTCCCATCAACAGGGCAGCAGGCGGTTTTATCACCTGCATGAGAAACAAGAAACCTGTGCTGATTACCGGCAAAACATCCGGTGAAAAACAGACCCTGGAAAAATTTGACATCACACAAATGGTTATCGTACCGTTCTGCAGTCAGAACAAGGTCATCGGCATCCTGGGCATGGACAATGTCGTATCAAAAAAGCCCATTGTGCAAAATATTTTATCCGCCATTGCTATTGTGGCCAATGAGCTTGGCATAGCCATGGAAAATGCCGGCATTTACAAAGAAGCCAAAGCCGCTTCTCTCAAAGACGGGCTCACAGGCCTCTTAAACCGCGTGGCAGTAGATGAACTGCTGGCCAAAGCATTCAGAAAGGCGGTGGATGGAAAGCATGATCTCTCTCTGGTGATGATTGATATCGATTATTTTAAACGGTTCAATGATACATTCGGACATCAGGCCGGAGATAATATTCTCAAGCTCATCGCCACGACCCTCAAAAAACTGTCCCGGCCCTTTGACCATGTAGGGCGGTATGGCGGCGAGGAATTCATAGTGGTTTTAAATGATACTGATATGCCCAAAGCCCTTGTTTATGCACAAAGAATCCAAAAGGAAATTGCCCAGCTGGGCAGACTTCTGGCCAGCAGGTTTCCAGGTACACTACTGACCATCAGCGCCGGCGTCAGTGAGTACAAAAAAAACATTAAAAACCGAGATGAACTAATTTCCCGTGCGGACAAGGCCCTTTACCGGGCAAAGGAAAATGGCAGAAACCGGGTGGAAGCAGGATAATAAAATTTTTTTGTGACAGGCAGTGCAATCCCATGCAGATGTTATACCAGGTTGATTTAACAAGACATCCACAGCTGGCGGGCACCGATTACCGAACACGACTGCGCTGCATGCCATTGCCCTGTTATTTCTGCAAATCCCTTGCGGTCGGCTGAACAGCAGTGGTAGTATAAGGGATGAGAAAATGCATAACAACACACCACAAACACTAAGGAGATTCCCATGTGTGAATCCAATGTATATCTGAAAGAAAACGGCACAGAAACACTGATCATGGAAAATGTGGCAGCTATCACCCCGGCCGGCGAGAACCAGTTTGTTCTCAAAGGACTTTTGGGTGAACAAAAACAGGTATCAGGCATCATAGAAAATATTAATCTGATGGGACACAAAATCATTCTCAAAGCGGTCTGATGACCCGTTTCACATCATATCTTGCATATCTTGCATCAGCCAACAATCTCGGAGATGATATCCAATGGCTGTTTTATCCGGGCATGCTGGCTGAAAGCACAAGTAAATGGTGGGCGGATTTTGGAGACCGCCATGCATCCCATGAAGGCATTGACCTGTGTTTTTACCGGAAAAGAGGCGGCACAATCCGCCATCTTGAAACCGGCGCAGCGGTTCCTGCCTGGTCGAATGGAACAGTTTTGCATATATGCAAAGATTTTTTAGGCCATACACTGGTGGTGGAGCCCGACAAAAAAATTGCCGGCCCCACCCGGATACTGGAGGTCTTTTCCCACCTGGATCCCCACAAAAGTATGGCACCCGGCACCCGTGTAAAGGCCGGCCAAAACATTGCCCGAACTTCCGATATACAACCCAAAAGCCGCACACAGGCAAGAAGACCGGTTCTTTTGCCCCACCTGCATTTGTCCTGCATCGAAGTGCCGGCCGATACCCCTGTAACGTCCCTGAACTGGTCATTGTTTTGTTTGCGTAAAAAAGTCAATGTGCTCAATCCGGTTTTCATGTAATGTGTGTATAATATTGCGTATAGATGTAATGTCCATGGGACAGGGATTGCCAAAAGAAAATTTGAAAAAAAATTAAAATTGATCTATGATCACCCACACGTAATATTTACCTTTGAAACAGTACCTGGAGAAAAGGCATGAAGACGATAAAATTTTTGTTTTTACTGATCATCATCGGGCTGCTCGCACTTTTAATTTACCAGAATATCGATTATTTCACCACTGCCAGATCCCTGACCCTGGATTTGAAAATCAATCAATGGCAATGGGCATCCCCTGCCCTGCCCAACTGGGCGTTCTGGGGCATGTGTTTTGGCCTCGGTCTGGTGATCACCGGTATCAAGGGTTTGGTAACCGCCTATGGACTGGGACGGGAAATCAAAAACAAGGATGCCCGGATCGCGGAACTGAAAACCCGCAATACAGAGTTGAAAAACCGACTGGATGTGTTTATCCATGATCCGTATATAAAAAAAGGCCTCTCTGAGGCAAATTCCGGTGAAAAAGTCCCCGATCCGGCCGACAGAACAGACAAACATGATACTCAAAACGCACCTCGATCCCAAGAAGATGGTGCCAACGCATCCGGCCCACAGATGGTGGAGGCAAAAACAGATGAACCTGATACGACTGAAACCGAAACATCTGAAACGGACGCTGCTGATCCAAAAACTGCCCGAAATTAGTATGTTTTTAAACATCCATTCATGACCACCAGCAAACAAACTCCCATGATGGCCCAGTACCTGTCCATCAAGGAACAATACAAGGATACCATCCTGTTTTACCGGATGGGAGATTTCTATGAAATGTTTTATACGGATGCCCGGAAAGCCGCGGCCATTTTAGAAATCGCCCTGACTTCCAGAAACAAAAACGATGATTCCCCGGTTCCCATGTGCGGAGTGCCTTTTCGGGCCGCAGACACCTATATTGCCAAACTCATTGCACATGGATGCAAGGTGGCCATCTGCGACCAGGTGGAGGATGCATCTGCTGCCAAAGGTCTGGTGAAACGCGAAGTGGTCCGTGTCATCACCCCGGGCATGATTCTCAATGATACGCTTCTGGATAAGACAGCCAACAATTTTCTGCTGTCCCTGGCCATGGTAAAAGACAGGGCCGCACTGGCCTGCCTGGATATCTCCACCGGCACCTTTAAAACCTGCGAAATACCCAAAAAAGGGGCTTATATACCGGCAAATCTCCTTGATGAGGCACTGAAACAGGATCCGAAAGAAATCCTGCTGCCTGACACCTTTGAAAAAGACCCTGCCTATAAAACAGTGCGGCAGGCATTTGCCGGAAGACAGATCTCCTATCTGCCCCAGTCACACTTCCAGGAGGATGATGCCAGGGATCGGCTGACCAAAAAATTCGGCACCATCAGCCTCAACGGTTTCGGTATTGACCATATGCCCGCCGCCATATGTGCTGCCGGAGCTGTCATGGCCTATGTCTCCGACACACAGATGCAGGATACCACCCATATTTTCCAGATCTGTCCTTATGATCTGGCACAGTTTTTAAAACTGGATGACCGGTCATGCAGGAACCTGGAACTGCTGGTAAATCTTCAGACCCAGGATAAAAAAGGATCATTGATTTATGTTCTGGATAAGACAGTCACCGCCATGGGCGGCCGGCTGATCAAAAACTGGATCCGTCATCCCCTGGTGGACAAAATAGAAATTGAAAGGCGTTTGGAGGCCATCGAACAATTGGCGGCAGCCCCTCATATCCTTGGGTCATTGATCACCATTCTCAAATCAGTATATGATCTGGAACGGCTTGGTTCGAAAGTTTCCATGGGCCAGGGCAATGCCAGGGACCTGCTGGCATTGAAAAATTCTCTGGCCCGGCTGCCCCGGCTGTTTACGGAGCTGGCCCGGCTGGACAATCCACTGCTCAACGGCAGCCGACTGGAAGACTTGGGACAGATGCTGGACAAACTTGCCGGGCTGGCAGAACTGATCGAAAAAGCCGTCAGAGAAGATGCACCCCATGTGCTTAATGAGGGCGGTTTAATCAATGATGGCTACAACGCACAACTGGATGAACTGGTCTCCATTTCACGGGATGGAAAATCCTGGATTGCAAAGGCCCAGGCAGAAGAAAAGCAGAAAACCGGGCTGTCTTCTTTAAAAATCAAATACAACAAGGTGTTCGGATATTTTATCGAAGTATCCAAAACCCAGGCCCCCATGGTGCCGGACCATTATGTCCGCAAACAGACCCTGGTGAATGCGGAACGGTTCATCACCGATGAAATGAAACAGGTGGAAACCACCATATTAAACGCCCAGGACAAAAGAAATACCCTGGAATACACCATCTTCTGTTCCGTGCGGGACCAGGTGGTGGACAATGCCGTGAAAATTTTGAAAATAGCGGATTTCATTGCCCGGGTGGATGTGCTCCAGGGTCTGGCAAGGGCTGCATCGGAAAACGGATATACCCGGCCGAATATCAATGACCAGGGCGGCATTTGCATCACAGAAGGCCGCCACCCTGTGGTGGAAAAATTGATCACAGGGGAAAGGTATGTGCCCAACTCCATTGAAATGGATAACAACCACAACCAGATACTGCTGATAACCGGTCCCAACATGGCCGGAAAATCCACGGTGCTGCGCCAGGTGGCCCTCACGGTTCTCATGGCCCAGATGGGCTCTTTTGTGCCGGCAAAAAAAGCATCACTGTGCCTGGTGGACAGGATCTTCACCAGGGTGGGGGCTCTGGACAACCTTAGCTCCGGTCAGTCCACCTTTATGGTGGAGATGGAAGAAACCGCCAACATCGTGAACAATGCCACCGCCTGTTCCCTGGTCATCCTGGATGAAATCGGCCGCGGTACCTCCACCTATGACGGCATGAGTATTGCCTGGGCCGTTGCAAAATACCTCCATGACCTTTCCGGCACAGGGGTTAAAACCCTGTTTGCCACCCATTACCATGAATTGATCCGACTGGAACAAACCCACCCCCGGATACGCAATTTCCATGTGTCGGTTAAGGAATTCAACGACAATATTGTGTTTTTGCGGCAGCTGGTTCAGGGTGGCACCAACAAAAGTTATGGGATTCAGGTGGCCAGGCTGGCAGGGGTTCCCCAACAGATCATCGCAGATGCAAAACAGGTGCTGGCGGCCATTGAAAAACAGGGCGGCGGGCAAGTACCGGATCTGGTACCTGAAAAACAGACGGCAAAAAAACGAAAAAAAACCGGAGAAACACCCGGACAGATGGAATTGTTTGGCCCCAGGGACCAGGAACTGTCAACCATGCTTGCCCGAGCGGATATTTTCAACATGACTCCACTGGAGGCCCTCAATTTTTTACATGAACTCAAGAAAAAGGCAGGGACCTGACCCATGTGCTTTTGCCGGACATATAGTGCCTTTTTCCTTACCCATAGTACTTTTTGCCGGTCCATCCGGATCATGGCTGTGGGCATATGCCTGTTTTTATTCTGGGAAGGGTATAATGCAGCAGCGGCAATGGCCTCGGTGCCCAAGCAGAAATACCTGGCAGCAGATGCCTGTTTTAAGGAGCTTCGCCATTCTCCGGTAAAACGGCAGAAAGTCTCGGAATGGCTGGGCTGCATCCACCGGTATGAGGAAATTTATAAAACAGACCCACAAAGTTCCTGGGCACCGGCCGGCATGTACAAGGCAGCAGAACTCTACCTGCAGTTGTTTTCACTTTCCAAAGATGAGATGTACAAAACCCGGGCCATTGACCTGCTGGTAAGAATCCGTAACAAATATCCACAATCCGCTTACAATGCCCGGGCCAAAACCCAGCTCACCTCCCTTTCCGTCAGCCCGGACCCCCAGAGCCACCCCAACTTGCATATCCGATCCAAAAAAGCGGAAACCAGAAAAGACACCCTGGATACTGCCCCGGCAGATGCCCCGAAGAAAAGTCTGCCTGACCAGGGAGAAGATTTTGACCACCAAACCATCACCCGTGAATCAGAATTGCAGGATATAGAGGATGGCTATAGTCTTGAAGATGCGCCTTTCGACCAGAAAATTTCGGGCGCAGATGCCCATATCACCGACCTGCGGTTCTGGTCCAACCCGGAATACACAAGAATTGTAGTCAATGCCACCCGGGACCGGACCTTTTCCCATCACCTGCTCAAAAAAGATCCGGATTTAAACATACCGTTTCAACGCCTTTACGTGGATATTCCCCAGTCCCGGCTGGGGAAAGGTGTGGCAGAACATACCCCCATCAACGATGACCTGCTCAAACAGGCCAGAGCCGGCCAGTACCTCCCCCACACAGTACGGGTAGTGGTGGACATCAAATCCTTTGAAAACTATAAGATCTTTTCCTTAAAAGACCCGTTCAGGATTGTGATTGATGTCTGGGGCAAAGGTGCCGGCACTGATGATCAGCTGCTGCAGCAGCAGGTGGCTGCCAAAATCGATGATGCGCTCTCATCCAGCCCCATGACCACAGACAACCTGAAATCTTCCGACATCGCCCGGCAGCTGGCCCTGGGGGTGCGGAAAATCGTTATTGATCCCGGCCATGGCGGCCCGGATCCCGGGGCTCCGGGATATATCAAAGGGGTCTGGGAAAAAGACATTGTGCTGCAGCTGGCCAAAAACCTGGCCGTCAAACTGCGGGACCGTCTCAAATGCACCGTTATGCTCACCCGGAGCACTGACACCAAACTGACGCTGGAAGAACGCACTGCCATGGCCAATACCCAGCGGGCGGACCTGTTCATTTCCCTGCACACCAACGCGGCACGGAATAAAAACCTGGCAGGCATCGAAACCTATCTTCTGAACCTGGCCACAGATGAACAGGCCATTGCAGTAGCTGCCCGTGAGAACGCCACATCTAAGAAAAACATCTCTGATCTGGAATACATTTTAAGTGATTTAATGAAACATGCCAAAATTGGAGAATCCACCCGCCTGGCCAATGATGTCCACCAGGCCATGATCCAGGGCATGAAAAAAAAATACCCGGACATAAATGACCTGGGTGTCAAGCAGGCCCCTTTTTATGTACTTTTGGGCGCCCGCATGCCATCCATTCTCATTGAAACCTCTTTTATCTCCAACAAACTGGAGTGTAAACGGCTGCTAAACCCGTCTTACCAGGAGGATATCTGCAATGCCATTGCAGATGGTGTACAAAAATATGTTGAGGCAACAAACCCGATGCAATTATAATCTTTTGACACAAACTACAAACGTAAACTGCAAGGAGAAACCCATGTCTTTTGAAAACATTATCCTGACAATGGAAAACAACATTGCTTTGATACAGTTCAACCGTCCCAAGGCATTGAATGCGTTAAACAATGCCATGTTTGATGACCTGGACCAGGCCCTGGACCAGGTACAGGCCAACACTGATGTCCGGGTGCTGGTGCTCACCGGTGCCGGGGACAAAGCGTTTGTGGCAGGTGCCGACATTGTGGAACTGACCAGGATGACCCCTTTGCAGGGCAAGTATTTTTCCAGAAAAGGCCAAAAGGTTTTTTCAAAAATTGAAGACCTGCCCATCCCCGCCATTGCCGCTGTAAACGGCTATGCGTTAGGGGGCGGTTCCGAGGCCGCCCTGGCCTGTGATTTTATTTACGCATCTGAAAAAGCGGTCTTCGGACTGCCGGAAATCAATCTGGGCCTGATCCCGGGTTTTGGGGGCACCCAGCGCCTGGCACGCCTGGTGGGAAACAATCTGGCCCGGGAAATGGTGTTTACCGGCAAAAACATTACAGCGCAGCAGGCATATGAATACGGCATTGTCAACCAGGTCTGCCCACCTGAAGACCTCATGGACGCGGTTATGAAGACCGCCGGCATTATTGCCGCCAAAGGGCGTGTGGCCCTGCGTGCTGCCAAGGAAGTCATCCACAACGGCAGCAACGCGGACATGGAAACCGGCTGCAGGATAGAAAACGATGCATTCGGCCTGACCATGGCCAGTGAAGATGCCAAAGAAGGCACATCCGCCTTTCTGGAAAAACGAAAACCCGTGTTCAAAGGAGCGCTCAATTAACCTGGTTTGCATCTGTGCCCAAATGCCGGATGCGCCAGGCCCATGAGAGGAAAGACCCATGCCCATTTTTAATATTGATTTTGAAACCATGCCCAGAGAAGGCCTATCGGCCATCCAGCTGAGACGACTCCAGACCACCATTGACCGGGTCTATGCAACTGTGCCTTTTTACAAAAAAAGTTTTGACGCAGCCGGAATCACACCGGCAGATATAAAATCCCTTGATGATCTGGAAAAAATTCCCTTTACCACCAAGCAGGATCTGCGGGACAACTACCCCTATGACATGTTTGCCGTGCCCATGGAACAGGTGGTGAGAATCCATGCCTCATCCGGCACAACAGGCAGGCCAACGGTGGTGGGATATACCCGGCGGGATATTGAAAGCTGGGCTGAACTCATGGCCAGAAGTTTGTCCGCAGCCGGCGCAGGCTCCGGGGACATCATTCACAATGCCTTTGGATACGGCCTGTTCACCGGAGGCCTGGGAGCCCATTATGGAGCGGAAAGATTGGGGGCATCTGTAATTCCGGTATCCGGGGGAAATACCAGACGGCAGATCACCATTATGAAGGATTTCAAACCCACCATCCTGTGCGGTACCCCGTCCTATATTCTTCACCTGGCAGAAGTGGCAGATGAAATGGGCGTTGATTTCAAGGACCTGTTTTTCAAAGCCGGTATTTTCGGGGCTGAACCCTGGACGGAAAGTATGCGCATTGAACTTGAAACCAAACTTCATCTCAAGGCCGTGGATATTTACGGACTCAGTGAGGTCATCGGGCCCGGTGTCTCCATTGAATGCCATGAAGAACAAAAAGGCCTCCATGTATTTGAAGACCATTTCATCGTGGAAATCATCGACCCTGAGACAGGAGAAACCCTTCCGCATGGTACACCAGGAGAACTGGTCTTTACCTCCATCACCAAGGAAGCATTTCCCGTCATCCGTTACCGTACCAGGGATATTTCATCTCTGGACCCCACTCCCTGCACCTGCGGCAGGACCCATATCCGCATGAGCAAACCTGCAGGACGGACCGATGACATGCTCATCATCCGGGGGGTCAATGTGTTTCCTTCCCAGATCGAAAGTGTGCTCATGGAAAGCAAAAAAACACTTCCCCATTACCAGCTGGAAGTGGATAGAAAGGATAACCTGGATACCCTCACGGTAAAAGTGGAAATAGATGAAGGCCTTTTTTCCGATGATATCAAAACCCTCCAGATCATGGAAAACAAAATTGCCATGGATATCAAAGAAACCCTGGGGGTTTCGGCAAAAGTAAGGCTGGTGGAGCCCAAAGCCATTGAACGGAGCCAGGGGAAGGCAGTCCGGGTAATTGACAAAAGAAACGTATAAGTAAAAAAGGAGAACCCCACATGCTTGCCGAACAAATATCCATATTTATTGAAAACAAAGAAGGCCGACTGGCTGAAGTTACCGCCATCCTGCGGGATGCCGACGTGAATATCCGGGCACTGTCCCTGGCAGACACCACCGATTTCGGGGTGCTTCGGCTCATTGTAAACAACAATGATGCGGCGGAACAGGCCTTGAAAAAAGAAGGGTTCACCGTGGGAAGAACCAAGGTACTGGCCGTGGAAGTTACTGATGAACCCGGCGGTCTTAACAAGGTTCTGGATCCTTTGTGGATGCAGAACGTCAATGTTGAATACATGTATGCTTTTGCCAATCCCCAGTGCAAAAATGCCATCATGGTATTTCGGTTTGATGACCATGAAAAAGCACTCGAGATACTCGAACAAAAGCAGATCAAGGTGATCAGTGCCGAACAAATTTCCAGCCTGTGAGCTTTTTGAAAAGTCTTATTGGGGAAAAAAGTCTGGAACGCCTCCGGCAGGGTATTGTAACCAGCCCGGCAGAACCAAATGAGGGCGGTATCAGGCCGGCAGGGTGATGGTGAAACAGCTGCCTTCACCAGGTCTGGAATCCACCAGAATCCGGCCCTTGTGGTTTTCGGTGATGATAAAATAGGAAACCGCAAGGCCCAGACCTGTGCCCTCTCCCACACGCTTGGTAGTAAAAAAAGGTTCAAATATCCGTTTTCGCTGATCTGCACTCATACCGGGTCCGTTGTCCTGGATCTGGACACTGACCATGCCGTTGGATTTAAACAGCCGCAGTGTAAAACAGGGTTCCCGATCCATTTTTCCTGACATCATGGCCTGGGCACCGTTAGAAAGGATATTGAAAAATACCTGTTGAATTTCACTGGCTTTGCAGAAAATTTTGGGCAATCCAGGCATGTAGTCCCGCTCTATGACAATCTTTTTAAAATCAAATTGTTTTTTTAGATTATAATCACTTTTTGCCAGTTCAAGGGTCTGATCCAAAAGTGTTGCCACATCTTCTGCAACAAAACCGGAAGATGATTTTCTGGAAAAAGACAGCATATTGGAAACAATGGCAGCTGCACGCCGGCCGGCTGTCAACACCGCGTCAATCATTTTACAGATATCGCGTTTTTCCATGTAGGCTGCCATGAGGTCCAGATCCAGGCCCAGGTCCCTGGCCGTCTCAAGATTGGCGGGCAGTTTGTTTTTCAAGCGGTTCTGGATGACCTGGGTGTTTTGCAGAATACCTGCCAGCGGATTATTGATTTCATGGGCCATGCCCGCAGCCAGTCCCCCTAAGGACACCATTTTTTCCGACTGAATCATCATTTCTTCCAGCCTGAGTTTTTCTTCTTCCTCGTGTTTGAGAGCCAATGCTTCGGTCAAGGCCATGGCCAGCATCTGGGCGGCTTCCTTGTCTTGCTCGTCATAACCGGTCTGTTTTCCGCTGAATGCCACAATGCCTTTAATTTTTGACCCGCCACCCAGGGGCACCCCCATGAAATTGTCAAGGGGAATATGGGCAGCCGGCATGTCTGAAATATCCGGATGAGTGGAGGGCGTATTGGCAATGATAGCGGTATTCTCCCGGATGACCCGGGCCCGGATGCCGGAAAGACAGGTACCTTTCAGGCGCAATTCTCTTTCCATATCAACCAGGGCGCAATCAGCAAGGGCCTGTTGGGAAATTGCCAGAATACGCAGGCGTTCTTCTGGATGAAATTTATCCACTTCACCCACAAAGCAGTATTTGCTGTCAATAACTGCCACGGCAATGGGAATGAAAAGTTCTGCAACTTCCCGGGGGGAAGAAGCCGTCATTGATTTTTGAAAAAAAGTGTTCACCGAAAAGATAATGCTGCTTTGGTGCAGCATCTTTTTTTCATTGATTTCCTTTTGCCGGATTTGGCTTATCAGATTTTTGTTGATATGATCCAGATCATTAATTTTATCTTTGATGGCATCCTGCATGAATGCAAAATTTTTTGCAAGAATCCCCACTTCTCCTGCCCCGTCCCGGGGAATTTGTTTTTCAATATTTCCTGCTGCAATTTCAGAAGCAGCCGCCGCAAGCCGGGCGATGGGTGCCATCAACCGGTTGATGATAAAACCCAATACCACCACCATGATTACGATAACGGCAAAGGTAAAAAACAGCATCTGAGTGCGAAATTCTGTCAGCTTTTTTTCAATCAGACTGGTGGAATACACCACCTTCATTTTGCCCAGATTCATTCCTTTATAAAATATATAAAAACTTTTTTCGATATCCTCGGCACTGGACTCAAATTTTCTTTCAAACGTGATATTGATACCGCTATCTGCTTCATCAATGGAGATGTGTTTCATGTTTTCATCGTCAAAGAATGTCTCCATATTGATTTTCAGTGTCTCTTTATCCACATTGTAAATCGGTCTGGCATTCACCAGTTTCATCATGTGGGTGGTTTTATCAATTTTGTCCCTGAGCGTTTTGAGTTCAAGATCCCTGATCTGGGCGATAAAATAAAAGCATAAAAACAAATTGATGATACTGCTGGCAAGCACCACAACAATAATGATACGTGTCCTAAGTCCCATGTGCACTTTCCTGCACCTTGGACTGCAGATACAAAACAGCTGGTATCTGCTTTTCACACAAGGGCGTTTTCATTTAAACTTACTTTTCTGACCAGTTGTCGGTAGTCTGCAGATGCGGTGGATCCCGGTGCAAATTCAAAAATGGATTTGCCAAAGGAAGGTGCTTCTGACAGACTTTCATTGTAGCGGATCGGGGGACAGATGTATTCGGGATATAATTTTTTCAACTCAGCATACAGATTCTGGGGGCCTTTTATCCTGTTATCCAGAAAGGTCGGCACGATATATTTGAGCTGTATTTCTTTACGGTATTTCTGGATAGAGCCAAGGCTTTTCAAAAATTCGGACAGACCGTGAAGGGGCATAACCTCCAATGCTACAGGCACCAGCACTTCAGTTGCATAAAACAACACATTTACAATGAGCTGGTCCCATCCCGGAGAGGTGTCCATGATGATAAAATCATATTCATGCTCCAGGGATGCCATGGCTTCGGACAGGGTCCATTCCGCCCCGAAACTTTTCCGGTCAATGATACGTTTAACCCCTGCCAGGGATTTGCCGCCACCCAGAAGCCACAGATTTTTCCGGGCCTCCAGAATGCATTCCTTGGGTGTCAATTCCTGGGTGAGCAATTCGGTCAAACCTGCAACAGGTTTACGACCCAGCATATACGCTGACTGTCCCTGGGTATCGGTATCCACCAGCAGCACTTTATATCCAGCCAGGGCCAGCCCGCTGCCTAAATTGACAGCAGTGGTGGTTTTACCAACCCCGCCCTTGCTGAGGGTTACACAGATCTTTCTTGCCTTGAATTTTTTGATGATTTCCGGTTGGCCGTTCTGGGCAAAAAGGGCATCCAATTGGACCGGAAATCTATGTTTACAGGATTTACAGGTGGCGGTAAGTTTTTTGCCGGTACCAACATAGGGCTTGACCACATCCGGACTGACATTGTGCTTTCTGCTGCATCTGGGACAGACAATAATCACCCTAATCCTCCTTTTTCAGCTCTTTGAGAATCGCATCCACTGCAATACTTGCTATCCGCTTCATGGAAACCTGCCTGTTTTTATCCAGCGAAACCCGCATCCGTATCTTGGCCTTGCTTTCCCACACCTCCACCGACACATTGTCCTTGGACACTTTCCAGGAATCTTCTGACGGCCCGAAAAACGGCGTATCTTCCGGATCTCCGGACTCACTGCGGTATATCAGGCAGTCCAGTGCACGGGTACGGCCCTCTAGCCCCTCATCGTTTCCGGCGAGAATTCTTCCCATGATATCTTTTTTTTGGTTCATCTTTCCTCGTCTGTTTCTTCTGGCAAAGGTGTCTTTGACGATGCCAGCACACTTTTTTTCAGCTGGGTCAGCATCTGTTCCAGCTCATTTTTCTGTGAATCTTTCATCTGAATCCACTGGACTCCGTATTGCCATAAGTCACTGCCAAAGGCAGGGGCAGAGCGATGAACCACCCGTCCGGTCAAATCGGTCAACACCTTGTGCGCAAACTGCAGCTGGCAGGAAACCAGTTTCTCTCCGATCTGAAAAGCCTGATCATCCTCCAGAAGGAGGCTGACACCCCCAAGGCTGATATCTGCAACAGGATAGGATATTGACGCGATGAGAACACAAATGGATTCGCCTGCATTTACAGGTATACGGAAAAACCGTCGTCCCTGTTGGCCGGCATTTTCAGGCATGGGTACAAACTCAATGGATGAATGGTTCATAAACCCCCCTTTACGGTGAATGGATCATCCGAATTCCGATCCTGTATGGAATATAATATTATGGCATAGTTTGCAACAAAACAAAACAAGGTAGTGGTCTGCTATACGAAAAAAAGGTGCAGAGCAAAAGAGCCCTGCACCTTTTTATATTCCAGCTTGGTTCAGTTGTGAATGGTACTAATGTGCGCCAAGTGCAGCAGTAGCAGCTTCCAGTGCAGGATGGGCATACATGAGAATCAAAGATACAACCAGTGCATAGATACACAGTGATTCAATGAGTGCCAGACCGATAAGCATGTTCACCTGGATTTTACCGGCAGCTTCCGGGTTTCTGGAAATACCGCTCATGGCACCGTTCAGACCCAAACCCTGTCCAATGCCGCAACCAAATGCTGCAATACCGATAGCCAGACCTGCTGCCCATACACTTCCAACAAGAAATTCCATTTTTTACTCCTTCTAACCTTTAAGTTAAATGAATATAACTACAAAACAACGGGCTTCTTCCATTTCCCGTAAAAAAAACTATGTTAATGCGCTTCTTCTATGGCCCCTGCAATATACATGGTGGACAAAAGGAAAAACACGAACGCCTGAACCAGTGCCACAAAAACCCCCATGGCCATGACCGGCAGAGGCGCCAGAAACATACCGCCCAGCATGAGCAGGATAAGCACCACCAGTTCATGGCCCATCATGTTTCCAAACAGACGGAAGGTCAACGACAGGACCCTGGCGGTATGGGCAATCAGTTCAATGGGGAGAAACAAGGGGATCATCAGGGGAACAGGGCCTAAAAAGTGTTTAATATATTTGAATCCATGGTGCCAGACACCGATGACATGGCTCCAGCCCACTGCGATAAGTGCCAGGGCCATGGTGGTATTCACACTGGCTGTGGGTGGATAAAGGCTTGGCACAAGGCCCATGAGATTGCCCACCAGGACAAACAAAAAAATGGTGATCAACAAAGGATAGGATTTGCGGCCCTCTTCTCCGGTGATGCTCACCACAAATTCCTCCATGCCGGAAATCAAGACCTCAAACACATTCTGGGCTGTCTTTGGCACCAGGGATACACTTTTGCCGGCCAGCCAGCCGAAAACAATCAAAATGATCATGGCAAGCCACATATAGGTCACATGGGGATGATGCGCCGCCCATTCTTCCAAGCCAAACAGTCCGAATACAGATGTCAGAAATAAATATGGATGTTCCACCTTATACCGCCTCCTTAAAATATAATCTTGTCACCACAAGCAGTGTTACGATGAACACACTTGCAACCACCACCGAAAGCCCCGCCAGAAGCCCCAGCGGATGAACAATATGGTTTGATATCAGCAGAAAAATCAAAATACTGCTGACGGCAAACCGGATATAATATTTCACCATGACATGCCCCACCAGGGACCGCCCTTTTTCTGATACCACTTCAGGACGAATACTGTTTTTAATGGTTCGCTTCAAAAGATGGAAATTCACCGCCACAATCAATCCTCCTGCCAAAACGCCCAGATAAAAGGACATTGAGGTGGTCATGACAGCCACCATGGCCAAAACCACCAGAAGCAGCCAGTTGGATTTTGTGATCAGGTCAACCACTTTTGTAAGGTCCTGCATTAATAATCCTTCCCTTTTTTACCGGCCCGGATGATGTTGCTGAACCCGGCCACGATACCAAGGCCCAGCCCCACAAACATCAGGATCGGATTTGTCTCGAACTTTTTATCCAGCCACAGACCCACACCAAGGCCGATAAAAATCGAAAGTGCCACCGATATGCCAAGGCTCGCAAAATACCCCAGTTCTCTCAGGTTTTTGCCGGTTTCCTTTTTCATCTTTTTCCTCTTGTCATCGGTCCATGACAGCTCAAAGATCAATTTATCACTGAGCAAATACCATATGCTCCTGGTGAAGTCAACGTGAAAAAAGAGATGATCCACCATTCTTTTTATACCTCAGCGCATGGCAATTACACAGGCAAACCTCCCGGTTTTCCGGGCGGCTCGATAAGAAAAAAAACGGTCTGCCCGGCAGCGGGTGCACAGGCGCATATTTTTTATGTGGTCCTGGTCCAGGCCTTTGGCCAGAAGCTGATCACAGGAAAGTGCCCAGAAATCGAAATACGCTTTATCCTGTGCCTTATACTGCCACAGATTCTGCGGAATCTCTGTGACAAAATGTTTGAACTCAGCGCAGCAGGGTCCCAGGGACGGAGATATTCCCGCCAGAATATGTTGTGGATCACACCCGAACCGGCTGGTCATGACATCCACGCATTTGCCGATGATATTTTTCAGGCTGCCCCGCCACCCGGAGTGCACATTGGCAATGACCTTTCTATAGGGGTCTGCCAGCATCACCGCCTGGCAGTCCGCCACCTGGATCACCAAAGCAAGGCCCGGCAGGTTGGTCACCACTGCGTCTGCCGTCGCTGAAATGCCGGGGGCCGGATGGCCGGGTTTCCAGAAAAGGCGAGGGTCTGCATCATCCGCCGGCAGCACCAGAACATGGCTGCCATGGACCTGATGTAAAAACAGGGCACTGGGAATATCAAGCATGGATATTATCCGGTCCCTGTTTTTTTTGACAGCATCCGGATGATCACCCGTGCTGACCCCCACGTTCAAGGTGTCAAAGGGGGGGAGGCTTACCCCTCCTTTGCGGTCGAACACCCCATGAACCAGGTCGGGACAAGATAAAAAACGGGAAAAGGTTAACGGAGAACCGATCGACAGGGTCATGTTGCGGCACCATATGGTGTATTCATTGATTGTATCACCATTCATGTAAATCCCATTGATGACATGGTATATTTTTTTGCTGTTGCAGCGTCCAGTTCAAGTGCTTACCATATCCTGTAAGGACATATATCGCAACCAGATTCTCTTGTGCTCAAGTTTGTTTTCCCTGGGTTCCTCTTGACTTTTAATGCAGATTTCGGTAACCAATTAAAATTAGGAAATAAAAGAAAAAATATTAATTTTTTAAAGACAAAGACCGGATACTACAAAATAATCACAAGTTGCTGAAGGGCATCACCTTTTTTATGCAAACACCCGTAAGGAGAAATCATCATGACCAAATCATTTCTTAAAGGCAAGCACATACTGGCGGTGGATGATGAACAGGACATCATTGAAACCATCCAGGAGATACTGGATACAGCAAAAGTAGATGTGGCGACAGATTATGAGACCGCATCACAAAAAATTTTTCGCACCCGGTATGACCTTGCTATCCTGGATATCATGGGTGTCAACGGTATCAAACTGCTGGAAGAATGCGTCAGCCGGGATATCCCGGCCATCATGCTTACCGCCAATGCCATGAACCCCAAATCACTTATAGAATCCATTAAAAAAGGGGCCATATCCTATCTGTCCAAAGAGCATTTAAGTGATCTGGACACCCTGATTGATGAATTGATGGGTGCAAAAAGCCAGGGCAAACCCACCTGGAAACTGCTGTTTGACAAATTAGGCGACCACTTTGATCTGCGGTTCGGTGACAACTGGAAAGATGAAAACAGACATTTCTGGGATGAGTTTGAACAGCACTGGACCGTGTCCAGAGGAATCCAGGAACGGCTGCGCCACAGCGCCAATATCATTGATAAAGGTATTTAAAACCGATACCATGGAGCCTGTCATACCGGGTTGATATGGCAGGCCCCTTTTCCATCACCATGTCGCATCAATTGTAACCGAACATTCGGGGCAGAAACAATACCACCTGGGGAAAATAGGTCAAAAAAAACAGCACGGCGATCTGGATCACCAGAAACGGCCATATGGCACGGGACACATAGATAATATCGCGCTTGGCCAAAGAGCCGGTAATAAACAGGCTTACCCCCATGGGCGGGGTGCAGTAACCAATGGCCAGATTCACGGTCATGATGAGCCCGAAATGCATGGGATCCACACCAAACGGGCCCAGAAGCGGCAGAAATACCGGTCCCAGGATCAGGGTCGCGGAAATAATATCCATGAACATGCCGATGATGAGCAGCAGAATATTCATGGCCAGTAAAAACATAATGGGAGACTGGATGGTGGAGACCACCACCTCTGCCACCCGGTTGGGGATATTTTCAAAGGTAAGATACCTGCCGAAACAGGTGGCGGATGCCACGATAAGCAGCAGGGTGGCGGATGTGACCGCAGAACTTACGGTCACATCCTTGATATCGTTAAAACTCATGGACCGATAGATAAAATATTCCACAAAAAATGCATATACCGATGCCACAACCGCTGCCTCATTGGCGGTGAACATCCCGGAGAATATCCCGCCGAAGATGATGACAATGAGCATCAACGCCCAGAACCCTTCCTTGAAAATCGCCAGCAGATCACCCATTCTGGGGGCGGGCAGCCGTTTGATATCGGTTCTGTTTCTGTATTTGAGCCAGGTATAGATACATACGCAGAAAATAATCAAGAGCCCTGGGATGAACCCGGTGATGAACAAACCTTCCAGCGACACATTGCTGATCATGGAATAAAATATCATGCTGATGCTGGGGGGAATGATCACGCCTAAGTTCGGGGAGGTGGTCATGAGACCCAGGGTATATTTTTCATCATATCCATTTCTCATCAAAGCAGGGATCATGAACCCGCCCAGGGCCACCACGGTTGCCACAGTGGAACCGGAGATGGCGCCGAACAGCCCGCATCCGATGACTCCGGCCATGCCTAAGCCCCCTGGCAGCCAGCTCACCAGGGCATTGGCCAGGTTGATCAGTTTTTCCACAGTTTTTCCCTTGCTCATGATATTGCCGCAAAGGATAAAAAACAGCACCACCACCAAAGAAAAATTGTCCAGACTCCTGAATAAGGTCTGGATCAAAAGCCCCAGGGGCATGTCCAGAAAAAAAATCAGCCCGATGGCAGCGGTGAAGAACAGACACAAAAAAACTGGTACATAGGTAAACATGCATCCCAAAAGAACACAAAGAATAATCAGATCACTTGTCTGCATGAAAAAAAGCCCTTTTTATTTTGATGTGAAATCCTGAACCATCACCTGAATCGTCCTGAGAAACACCATCATGCCTGTAACAGGCATGACGGCGTATACAACAACCAGGGGAATCTGCATGATGATGGTTTTCTGGTGGGTTAAAAACTGGAGATGGGTCATTTTATATCCATAATAAATCATCATCCCGGCAAACACCAGCATCAGGATATTGGTATAAAAAGTCAGGCCTTTTTTCAGTTTGGGAAAAATCTGGACCACTGCGTCGATCCGGATCATGGCCCGCTGCTTGACCGCCACGCTGGCCCCCACGAACGTGGAGTAAATGATCACAATCCGGACCAGCTCTTCACTCCAGGCAAGGGTATAGTTAAATCCATACCGCAGGACAACATTGAAAAATAAAGCGATCAACGCTGCGATGACAATAATGAAAAGGGTCCATTCTTCAAAATGGCCGGCAGCTGTATCCAGTTTCCTAAGTATCTTCCCAAGCATAAAAACAATCCCAGGTTAAATGATTAATATCCTTTTAGATTCTATGGTTTCTCGTGACTTTATCAAAAACTTACTCGGTTAAAAAGTCCTGCACTTCTTTAAGATAGTTATCGGGTTTATAGGTATCACCGGGATATAATCTGTTGATTTCTTCAGCATATTTTTCATAGGTGGCCTGGCTCTGGTCTTTGAGAATTTCTATTTCCGCATCAGGCAGCTGGATGAATTCCACCCCTTCCCCCTGGGCGGCCACTTTGTTCTCCTCTTCCCAGACAGCTGTTCTTTTCCGGTTCTCAGCAGCGACATCATGTACCGTCTCAATAAAGGTCTGCCGCAAATCCCCGGGCAGGCTGGCCAGCCATGCCTTGTTGAAAATCCAGATAAACAGCCCCTGGGCATAGTTTATCTCGGTAAAATATTTGGCCACTTCAAATTTTTTGGTCAGGTAGCACACGGCCAGGGTGTGGTCCAGACCGGTTATGACCCCCTGTTTCAATGCAACCGGTACATCCGGCCAGGGCATGGACACAGGATTGAATCCCCAGTTTCGGTAAGACAGCTGATTCACGGCAGCCTCGGCAGTCCGGAATTTTATCTTTTTGGCATCTGCAATGGTCCTCACCGGTTCAGTGGTGGCCCAGCCATAGTGACCGTATCCGGTAATATCCAGGCCCGTGATGCCCTGGTGGTCCATGGCATTCAAAAAATGGCCGAACAGTTTTTCATTGGCGATGAACTTGTCCAATTTTTCATAGGAATCCACCAGAAAGGGCAGGTTGACAATACCGAACCTGGGTCCCAGGTTGGTGGATGCCACAGAAGATACCCCCATGCCCTGGATGGCACCCATCTGCAGCATGTTGAGCACTTCCACTTCGCCACCCAAAATGGAAAGGGGCTTAAAATCAATATAAATCTGGCCGTTGGTGCGCTTCCACAATTCATCCCGCATTTCAAACCCGGCATGGGTGCCCACCAGGGCGGGTGTGGAAACATTGGAAACAATGCACCGGTACTTGGCCCCTTTGGGATCAAAGTCGGGTTTCCACTTATCAAGAGAGGGGGCAGCAGCCAGACCGGAAGAAGTGAACATGAATGTTGCCACCGTCAATACCAGCAGTGAATGGGTAAATGTTCGAAATCTCATAATGTGTGTTCCTTTCCTTAAAATTAAAGTTATGCTGTTGTCAGTGCGGGGGGCCCGTTGCATCCACACTGGTTGTAACTTTGGTTTGGAACCTATACCAGTTGTTTAAATGCTTCTTTGCGGCCGGTATATTTTTGTCTGAGCTGGGGTTTCATCAATTTTCCCGTGGGATTTCTGGGCACTTCATCAAACATTACCTTCCTGGGAACCTTGTACAACGACAATTTGGTTTTGGCAAATGCAATCACTTCTTCCTCACTCATTTTTTGCCCTTCCTTGAGCTGGACCACGGCCATTACAATTTCCACCAGCCTGTCATCGGGATATCCGATGCAGGCCACATCATCAATATCCGGATGATCCATGAGCGCGTCTTCGATCTCCACCGGATAAATGTTTTCGCCGCCGCTTGTGATCATGTCTTTCATGCGGTCCACAATATAGAAAAATCCATCCTTATCCCTTTTTAGTAAATCGCCGGTATAAAGCCAACCATTTTTTATGGTTTCTGCCGTTTTTTCAGGATTGGAGTAGTATTCATACATCATGCGGGGGGTTCTGAAAACCAGTTCTCCCACTTCTCCGGCAGGCAGTTCATCCCCCAGGGGATCCACAATTTTTGCTTCCACACTGAAGGTAGGCTTCCCGATGGAACCCGGCTTGGTCAACACATCTTCAGGATACAGGTTAAAGGTGCCGCCCCCGCCGCCTTCGGTGATGCCGTAGATATTGGACACCTTGCAGGGCAGTTTTTCCACCAGCTCCTTCATGATATCAAAGGGCACCGGCTGGGCACCCACCTCCATGTATTTCCAGGCGGAGAGATCATACTCATCCAGTGTAATCGTCCCTTTATTCATGGCATTGAGAATGGCAATGGCAATGGGTACCACAAACAGGGTATCTGTACATCCTTCTGCCGCCAGGGCTTCGATGATCCATTTGGGATCCTTGAAATCTTTGATGATGGTGCCGGCCGCACCTGTAGCGTAAAACGGGGCCCACAAAAACAGGGTGCCTGAATGGTACAGGGGCAGAAAGATCAGGTAGTTGTCATCTTTTTGCACAAAATAGGTCATGCCGTTGCCCACGGCAGTGCTGTTCAAAGAATAATGGGTATGAAGCACCGGCTTGGGTTTTCCGGTAGTGCCCGATGTGAACATCATGGCAAGACCATGATCCCGTTCCACCTGCACCATGGCATCGGCGGTATCTCCGTATGCGTTGATGGTGGAAAAATCGATCATGTCTTCAGGGACAGTTTTTCCGACACAGATATAATGTTTGATTGAGGTGAGTGAGTTCTGGATCGGCTGCACCACGCCCAGAAATTCGGATCCCAAAATGAACACATCCGGATTGCACACCCCGGCTGCATACTCGATATCCGGGCTTTCAAACCGGAAGTTCAGGGGCACCACCAACGCACCCAGGCGGATAATGGCATAATAGGTTACCAGCCACTCCAGAGAATTGTTTTGAAGATGCATGACAAAATCCCCTTTTTTCACCCCCAGTTCCTTTGCCAGAAAATTGGCGGTCCGGTTGATCTCATCATTGAATTCCTGCCAGGTAAAAGTGCGCCGGGTGCCTGAAGCTGGTGTTCTTTCAATCAGGCAAACCTTTTCAGGAATGTGTCTTGCATGGATTGAAGCATAACCTGAGTAGTTCAACGATCTCCTCCTTTTATATCACGTTTTAGGTCATATCTGTGTTATGGTTGGCCTATATATCGATATGTTTCCATCTCCTTTTGCAATGGGTTATCCTTGTTTCAGCGCATATGGCCGGCATCAGAAATTTACCTTGTCAAGTCCCTTGAGCCCCAGAATTTCTCTGGCCTCATCCGAGGTAGCCGGGGTAAGGCTCATCTCTTTGGCCACATTTTTGATCATGTTTACCTGATCTGCAGAGGCCTTGGCCATAATGCCTTTTCCGGCATACACCGAATCCTCCAGTCCCACCCGCACATTCTGGGCACCCATTGCCATGGCAGTGGTGGTGATGGGGATCTGGAACCTGCCCCCCGCAGCCACAGACCACGTGAAATTTTCTTCCCCTAAAACCTCTTTGGCTTCATCATGGATCAGTACCAGATGTTTGACGGACGGGGTCATCCATCCCACCATGGGGCCGAACACAAACTGCAGGTGCACCGGCAGTTTTACCAGGTTTTCCTCCATGAGCCATTTCACATAGGAAACATGACCCAGTTCATAGATCTCAAATTCCGGTTTGGTATCAATTTCCAGGAAGGTTTTGGCATAGATCAGGTCATCATTGAAGGTGGGCCGGAAGGTGACGTTCTTGCACAGTTCCAGGTAGTCTTTTTCCCAGTCATGCTTGAATTCCTTGAACCTGCTGGCAATCTGGAAAATCCCGAAGTTAAAGGGTGCCGGATCAAAAGAGCACATTTCAGGTTTCAATTTTTTAATGGGGATCAGTTTTTCTTCCGTGGTCTGGTTCATGCCGCCCCCGGTGGTGGGAAGCAGCACCATGTTGCACCGGGCCTTGATCTTGGAATGGACCTCGAGGAACAGGTTTGGATCCGATACCGGCAGCCCGTTTTCAGGATTGCGCACATGGATATGAGCAATGGCGGCCCCGGCCTCCCAGGCCTTGACCGCATCTTCCACAATCTCATCCGGGGTGATGGGCAGATAATCACTCATGGTAGGAATGTGGACAGATCCTGTGATGGCTGCTGTAATAATGAGTTTATCCATATTATTATTCTCCTGTATGTAAAGGTTTTGGATTTTTATATCACGGGGCCGGCCTGGATCTAAAATACCACAAGCCAGACCTGCTCCAGTTCCGTCAACAAGTGGCTACACCCTGTATTCTTCCTCCAGATCCAGCATAAACATTCTTTTTTCTTTTACATTATCAATGATAAAGGAGGATTTAATGACCTGAATGCCTTCTATCTGCGTCAGTTTCTTGTTCATGAATTCGCCATAAGTCTTAATGTCCTTGGCAGCCACCTTGAGAATAAAATCATTGGCGCCCGCTATCTGGTAACACTCGATCACCTCATCCAGGGCCATAAATTTTTCCTTGATCATGGCCACGGAAGACAAATTGCTCAAATTCAGGCTGATGTTCACCATGGCCATGATGGAAAATCCGATCGTTTCCGGATTCACCACTGCTGTAAAATGGGTGATTACCCCTGCCAGTTCCAGACGCTTGACCCGCTCCAGGGTGGCAGGGGCGGATATACCCACAATTTTTGACAACTTTGAATTTGTTATCTTCCCATTTTCCTGAAGGGTGTTCAATATTTTTTTGTCAATTCTGTCCAATACCATCTGTTTTCTCCTTTGTTTTACAAGAGCAGATGGTTATATTTTTCTTCGATCAATGGCAACAATTCTTGTAAGGTCTCATCAATTTTTTCCAGGAACATGTCTATGTCATCGTCCGTGATCACTGTGGATAGGATAAACAATCCTCTGGGAATATTGAAAATCTTTTTGTTGAGCAAAGACAGGTGCATCAGGGTATGCAGTTCTTCTTCCGATGCCAGCACATGCTCGGCACGGGTGGTGGGCTGATTCACAAAATGAATGTTCAGCAGAGATCCGATCTGGTTGGACTGGATCTTCAGGCCATTAGCGGCAATCTTTGCCAAAAGCCCTTTCTGGAAACGGTCCCCCTTGGCATTGATGGCGGCCACTGCTTTTTCATCAAATTTGGACAGGGCTGCAAACCCGGCCTGCATAACCGTTTCATACCCGTTAAAGGTCCCGGAATGGTACAAGGGTTTTTCGGTATTTTCATGACAGTAAACATTCATGAATTCGGTTTTGCCGCCCAGAACCCCGATGGGCAGGCCCCCGCCCACCACCTTGCCAACAGTGGTGAGATCCGGTGTGATACCATACAGGTTCTGGCATCCGCCGGTATCCACCCGGAAAGAAAAGATCTCATCAAAGATCAACAACACACCATGGGCTGTTGTGACCTCCCTGATCCGTTTGAGAAATCCCTCTTTGGGCAGTACCACACCACCAGCCCCCAAAAAAGGCTCCATGATGACAGCTGCCAGTTCAGAAGCATTTTCCGTCACCATTTTTTCTGCGGCATCTGCATCATTGAACGGAACCTCCAGCATATCTTCCGTCATGCCCGCCGGAATCCCTGCGGTAATGACGTTTTTTTTGGTGGAGGCAGCCACGCAGTCATGGGTCCCGTGAAACCCGCCGATCATTTTCAGAATCTTGTTTTTTCCGGTAATGGCCCGGGCCGTGCGCAGGGCAAACATGGTGGCTTCGGTACCGGAGTTGAGAAACCGCACCTTGTCAAACCCCGGCACCCGGTCACACAACAGTTTTGCCAGATGGTACTGGCCGTCGGTGGGGGTGGAATACTGGGAACCCCGGGCAATACCGGCCTGGACCGCCGCCACCACATCCGGGTCTCCGTGGCCGTGCACCAGTGCCCCATAGGCATTGGTGACATCCAAAAGTTCATGGCCGTCATGGGTATATACATGGGCCCCTTTGCCATAATCAATGTGGATGGGCCAGGGTTTAAAATAACTCAAACTCCTGGTGGCACCGCCTGGAATATAATTGACCAGCCGCTGGTGCCGTTCCCGGGAAGCAGGATACATCTGCTTGTATTCATCGACTATTTTTGCTGCAACAGGATGCACTGACATAATTCTCCCCTATTTTGACTTATTCTTTTTTGTGAACAATGAGCAGTTCTCCTACAGCATCTTCCACTCTTTTGACAAACTCACCGGATTCGATCCTGGCCTTGAGTTCCTCCATATCATCAATATATACCTTGTCCTGACCCATATAGGGAAGGGTTTCGCGGACGGCATCATACATCACCTTAGCGGCCGGCCCCAGTTTTTCAGGTCCCCGCAGATCGGCTGCCTGGGCCGCACACAGCAGTTCAAAGGAAAGGATGTGGTTGGTGTTTTCCACAATCTTTCTTGCCTTTCTGCCTGCGATAAGACCAAAGCTGACAATGTCCTGAAAATCAGCCGTGGAAGTAATGGACTGAATGGAGGCCGGCACGGCCAGAGTCCGGTTTTCCGCCACAAGAGAGGTGGTCATGAACTGGCCGCCCATAAGTCCCATGCGCACACCGGTATCTTCCTTGCACAAAAACGGCGGCAGCCCGACGCTGTTGGAAGGATCCAGGAAACGGTCGATACGCCGGTCCGACACCACCCCGATATTGACCATGGAAATCCCCAGGCAGTCCATGACAAAAGAGATGGGCTGGCCGTGGAAATGGCCGTTGTGAATAAAGGTGTCAAATTCGGTGAAAATCAATGGATTGTCATTGCTGGAATTCAACTCTCGCAACAACACTTCGCGGGCATGGTTGACAGCCTCTTTGGTGGGTCCCACAAACTGGGGGGTGCACCGGATGGAATAAGCATCTTCCACCGGGATGTCCGCCACGGAAATGCCTTCATGCTTTTTGAGCACAGCCTGAAGTTTCAAGGACAATTCCTGCTCATCAATGGCCATATTGGAACCTGTCAACAACTTGGTGAGGTTCATGGCCGTGGCATACTGGCCCGGGTGGTATTTTTGTTCATGGACCCGAACATCAAAGGGATTGATCCGGCCCATGAGGGTTTCAATGGCAAATGCGGCAATGATATCCGAGTTTTTCAATGTGTTGGTGGCCTCGGTGATCACGGTGCAGGCCAGGCCCACCATGGCGGAGGTGCCGTTGATCAAAGAAAGACCCTCTTTGGCATTCAGGTACATCAGTTCCACGCCGGCTGCATCCATGGCTGCTTTGCCGGGCATGACCTCACCTTTATACCGGGCTTTCCATTCGCCGAATCCCACTGCGGCAATGCACCCCAAAGGCCCCAGGTCCCCGCTGGTGCCCAAAGAGCCTTTTCTGGGAATCAACGGAAACACCTGTTTGTTGATCATATCCAGGTAGATTTTCAGATTTTTTTCCTTGATGCCGGAATAGCCCCGGCACAGGGAATTGGCCCGGGCGATCATGAAGATTCTCACCAGAGTGTCTTCAAAAGGTTTTCCCACCTGGGTGGTGATACTTCTCACCAGGTTTTTTTGAAAATCATTGTCCCGTTCCTTGGGCAAAAGATGGTCCACAAGCCCACCGCAGCTGGTATTCACCCCGTAAATGCAGCGTTCTTCATTGGCCCATTTATCCACAAGCTTGCGGCATTCTCTGATCTTGGGCCAGTTGTCCTCATGAACCTGCACCTGCATGGACAGGTCATTGCCCGCCTGCATCAGTTCTTCAATGGTCATTGTATACCCGTCCAGAATAAGGCGATTGTCTTTGATCGGCATGGTATCCTCCCTCATAAAATTATGTTGTTGCCTGCAATGGTACTTTCCAGGGAAAAATCTACAGACGTCTGGGCAGTAAAAATGGTGCCGGATAGAAACCAAAAATCTGATTTTCCCTGTATCAAGGGTAGCCAGATCCCCATTTCTTTGTCAAGAACTATTTTTAATTTTATAAGGGAAATATAAAGATTGTGATGTAATTATCTGATAAAATCGGAATGAAGGCTTATTTTCTAAGTTTTTTTGTATTAAAAACCTTATTTTAATTAAAATTTTTCAGGTAATGTTCCAGGATTTCGCCCAGCTGCTCCAGACAGCCTCCATAAAAATGATCACATCCCGGAATGATGTGAAATTCAGGGCTGATTTTCCATCGATTGATGTGGGCCAGAACCATATCAGGCGGTGCAATGTCATCTTCCTGACCGGTGATTATCAATCCTGTGGACGGCAGGGTTTCAATATCGTCAAAAGAGAGGAATCCCACCGGCGGGGAAACCATTGCATGGTCTTTTATGTCATATCCCTGTGACACAACCGATGCATTGATTCTGGCACCGAAGGAATACCCGGCCAGGAAAAGGGTCTGCATTCCCAGGTTTTTGAGAAACGCCAGGGCTGCTGTGACATCGGTCTGTTCACCCTGACCATTGTCATACATGCCCGTGCTGCCGGCAGTGCCCCTGAAATTGAAGCGCAGGGTGGTGAACCCTTTTCGGGCAAAGCTTTTGGTCACCTGGACCACCACGGAGTTGTCCATATTACCGCCGTACAGGGGGTGTGGATGGGTGATCACAACTGCACGGCTGGAAGAGCTCTTTTCCAGCATGGCCTGGAGCCGGATGGTGTTGTTTTTTATGACGATGGATTCTTCCATAGGTGCCTGGCCCCTATTTTTTGGCATTTTTCAGAGACGCACGGATAAACGCCCGGAACAACGGATGGGGATCTCTGGGTTTGGATTTGAATTCCGGATGAAACTGACATCCCAGATACCAGGGATGATCTGCCAACTCAACGATTTCCACCAGTTCATGGTCCGGGGATGTGCCGGAAATGATCAGACCGGCCTTTTCCAGACGTTCCTTGAATGCATTGTTGAATTCATACCGGTGGCGGTGGCGCTCTGAAATATGGTCTTTTTTATAGGCATTATAGGCAAAGGTGTCCGGCACCAGGTGGCAGGGGTAGGCACCCAGCCGCATGGTGCCGCCTTTGTCAGATGTTTCATCGCGTTTTTCCACCTGTCCGGTCTGCTCGTCAACCCATTCCTTCATCAGGTAAATCACCGGAAAGGGTGTGTCAGGATCAAACTCTTCTCCATGGGCATCTTCCATGCCCGCCAGATTCCGGGCTATCTCAATCACTGCCATGTGCATGCCTAAACAGATACCGAAATAGGGCACTTTGTTTTCTCTGGCATATCCGGCAGCCAGAATTTTGCCTTCAATCCCCCGGGATCCAAATCCGCCTGGAACCAGAATTCCGTCACTGGCAGACAAAATTTCCCCCACATTTTTTTGTGTCAGGGTGGTGGAATCCACAAACTGCAGATGTACCTTTGCTTCATTGGAAATGCCGCCATGGGTCAGAGCCTCGTTCAGACTTTTGTAACTTTCAGTCAGGTCCACATATTTACCCACAATGGCGATATTTACACAAAATCTTGGATTTTTGAGCTTTTCCACCATCTCCCGCCATTCATCCAGCCTGGGGGAACGGGCCCAGATATTGAGTTTCTTTAATATCTTGGTACCCAGACCTTCTTTGTTATATACCAGGGGGACATCATAGATGCAGTCCACATCTTTTGCCGTAAAAACCGCATCCGGCTCCACATTGCAGAAAAGCGCAATCTTGTCTTTGATCTCCTGGGTCAGATAGTGTTCGGTCCTGCACAGCAGTATATCCGGCTGGATGCCGATGCTGCGCAGCTCCTTGACACTGTGCTGGGTGGGTTTGGTTTTCACCTCACAGGCGGTCTTGATATAGGGCACCAGGGTCAGGTGGATATAAATCACATTGGATGCACCCGCATCCGCCTTGAACTGCCGGATCGCCTCAAGAAAGGGTAAAGACTCGATATCCCCGATGGTGCCGCCGATTTCCACGATCACCACATCCACATCATTGGCAACCAGGCAGATGCTCTGCTTGATTTCATCTGTGATATGCGGAATCACCTGGACCGTGCCGCCAAGGTATTCTCCTTTTCTTTCCTTGGTGATGACCTGGTGATAGATTTTACCGGTGGTAAAATTATTGTTTTTCCCCAGTTTTGCATTGGTAAACCGTTCATAATGCCCCAGATCCAGATCGGTCTCCGCCCCGTCGTCCGTGACAAACACCTCGCCATGCTGAAAAGGGTTCATGGTACCGGGATCAACATTGATGTAGGGGTCCAGTTTCTGAATAGTGACCGTCAGGCCCCGGCTTTCCAGAAGCATGCCGATGGCGGCTGATGCCAGGCCTTTGCCCAAAGATGACAATACCCCGCCGGTGACAAAAATATATTTGGTGTTTTCAGCCATGACCCCCCCGTTTGTCTATAGTAAAATTGAGCTTATTGATAGTTACATAAAAAGAATGTTGGGAAAAGAAGCACTATCTCCCAGTTGTTCTTCAATGCGGATCAACTGGTTATATTTTGCCACCCGGTCGCTCCTGGACATGGAACCGGTTTTGATCTGGCCGGCATTCACCCCCACGGCCAGGTCCGCAATAAAGGTATCCTCGGTTTCTCCTGATCTGTGGGATATCACCGTGGTGTATCCGGATTCTTTGGCCATCTGAATGGTATCCAGCGTTTCGGTCACCGTACCGATCTGGTTCAGTTTGATCAGAATGGAATTACCGATACCGGCTTCTATTCCTTTTTTAAATATATCCGGATTGGTGACAAATATATCATCCCCCACAATCTGGATGTGGTCTCCCAGCCTGTCAGTCATACGTGCCCATGCCTCCCAGTCACCTTCTGCCAGGCCGTCTTCAATGGAGTACAGCGGATATTTCTCAATCAGGCCCTGGTAATAATCGATCAGGTCATCGGCTGACAACTCTTTTCCTTCAGACAAAAACAGATATTTTCCGTCTTTGTAAAATTCGGAAGCTGCCGCATCCAGGGCAATACCGATATCTTTGCCCGGCCGGTAACCGGCTGATTCAATGGCGGAAAGAATATATTCAATAGCCTGCTCATTGGATGCGAGATCCGGTGCAAAACCGCCTTCATCCCCCACAGCAGTATGCAGCCCCTGCTTTTTGAGAATTTTTTTCAAATGATGAAACGTTTCAGCACCCATGCGTACCGCTTCCACAAAAGACGGGGCACCAAAGGGCAAAATCATGAATTCCTGAATATCCAGATTATTGGCTGCATGGGCCCCGCCATTGATGATATTCATCATGGGAACAGGCATGACCCGGGCATTGATACCCCCCAGGTGCCGGTACAACGGCAGGTCACAGGCCTGGGCTGCCGCCCGTGCCGCTGCCATGGAAACCCCGAGGATGGCATTGGCTCCGAGCCGTGATTTATTCTCCGTACCGTCGATATCCATCATGGTCCGGTCCAGTCCTGCCTGGTCCATGGTATCATATCCGATGATCTCCGGTGCAATCACCTCATTGACATTGGCAACGGCATTCAAGACCCCCTTGCCCAGATACCTGTTTTCCAGGTTGTCACGAAGCTCCAAAGCTTCTCTGGTACCTGTGGACGCGCCAGAGGGAACCGCCGCCCTTCCCCGTGCACCACATGCCAGTACCACATCCACCTCCACTGTGGGATTGCCCCTGGAGTCTATGATTTCCCTTGCCCTGACATCAATTAATTCGGTCATGTTCGCCCCCTTTATCAGCCATATATATTTATGTTGCATTGTCCAGAAAATATTCACCGCCTTTTAATACCAATTCCCTATTTGACATTCAAGCACTAATCAAAATAAATTATTGGGGTTGACCCTGAATCTGGGTGTCGGTCTTTGTCTTGACAAAACCATATACCTCTTATAAGTAGAAAAAGCTGTGCTCATTTACCATGTATTTTAATTGACTGAATAAAAAGGAGTTTTCATGAACATTTTATTTTTCGGACCCAACGGCAGCGGCAAAGGCACCCAGGGAGCCATTCTCAAAGACAAATTCAACATCGCACACATTGAATCCGGCGGTATTTTCAGAGAAAATATCAAAGGCGGGACTGAACTGGGAAAAAAGGCCAAGGAATATATTGACAGAGGAGATCTGGTCCCTGATGATATCACCATCCCCATGGTCCTGGACCGGCTCAAAAAAGATGACTGCAAAAATGGATGGCTGCTGGACGGATTTCCCAGAAACAAGGTCCAGGCCCAGAAACTCCATACGTCTTTGGAAGAAGCCGGCATGAAACTCAATTATGTCATTGAAATGATCCTGGACCGGCAGGTTGCCAAAAACCGCATCATGGGGCGCCGTCTGTGTGAAAATGACAACAACCACCCCAACAATATTTTTATTGATGCCATCAAACCTGACGGCGACAAATGCCGGGTCTGCGGCGGTGCCTTAAGCGCCCGTGATGACGATCAGGATGAAAAAGCCATCGACAAACGTCATTCCATTTATTATGACACCAACACCGGTACACTGGCTGCTGCATATTATTTTAAAGATCTGACTGCAAAAGATGACACCATAAAATACATCACCCTGACAGGGGAAGCTCCGCTCAACGATGTAACAGATGAACTGCTGTCCAAATTGTAGGATGCAATCCAAGTTTTACTTGCATTCACAAAAGCAATTTGTTATATGAGCTGTTTATAAATATCTTTGCGTATTTAAATCCACAATGAAAGGGGCGATGTTTTTTGAAAGAAATTTCTGTCACAGTTATTGACAACGATGTTGAAAAAGCCTTGAGAATATTGAAGAAAAAAATCCAGAACGATGGTCTCTTCAAACGTCTCAAAGTGAAAAAGCATTTTGAGAAACCCTGTCAGTACAGAAGACGTAAAATGAGAGAAGCAATGAGAAGACAGAGAATTGCTGCATCAAAATCCCGCAGAAAACGCAGATAAACACCTTATATCATCCCGGCAGTCCAGTTATGCACTATGGAATGCCGGGATTTTTATGTGCTGACAATGGCTGTTACCTACCAGGAATGTCTTGAAAAGATTTACCAATTGGGTCGGTTCGGTATCAAACTGGAACTGGATACCATATGGAACATATTACATAACCTGGGCCATCCTGAAAAACAATTTCTTACGGTCCATGTTGCCGGTACCAACGGCAAAGGCTCCACCGCCACCTATATTGCATCCATTCTCCAGGCCGCCGGTTTCAAAACCGGCATCTACACATCCCCTCACCTGGTAACATTCAACGAAAGAATCTGTGTCAATGGACAGATGATCTCCGATGCAGATGTGGTGGCTGCTTATGAAGCTGTCAATGCTGCAGATTCAGGAGACAGAAAAGCCACTTTCTTTGAAATTGCCACGGCCATGGCTTTTACCCATTTTGCCGAACAGCATGTGGAGTGGGCAGTGATTGAAACCGGCATGGGCGGACGGTTTGATGCCACCAATATCATTGTGCCCAAGGTCTGCGTAATCACCAATCTGTCCATTGAACATACCGAATATCTGGGCGGCACCATCCGGGCTCTGGCAACGGAAAAAGGCGGCATCATCAAGGAAAACACACCGGTGGTAACCGGCGTAACCCAGCCCTCGGGACTTGAAGTGCTCAAACAGTTCGCCCGGGAAAAATCTGCTGCCCTGTATCAATTCAGACATGATTTTTTTGTCCGGAAAAATGGTGGGAAATCCACTCTCACATACCGGGGTCTTAACCTGCACATCCCGGATGTAAAAATGCCCCTGCCGGGTGACCACCAGAAGGAAAATATCAGCCTGGCCCTGGCCGCATGTGAGCTGATTTTTGACCACTGCGCCAAATGCAGCCAGTATGGCAAAACAGATCCCCGGTTCAGGCTCACCCCAGAACTTGCCAAAAAAGGGCTTGCCATGGCCAGGTGGCCGGGCAGGCTGGAAATCATCCGGCAAAAGCCCCTGGTCATTCTGGACGGGGCCCACAATCTCAAGGCAGCCCAGGTTCTGGGAAAATACCTGTCCACCACCCTGGCAGGTAAAAAATTGACCCTGGTAGTTGGTATTTTGGATGACAAACCCTATGAGGCCATGCTCAAATACCTGCTGCCCGCAGCACACCGGGTGATCCTTACCCGGGCAAAGATCGACCGCAGTCTTTCACCGGACCTTTTACAGGCTGCTGCAAAAAAAATCTTTACCGGTTCCATTCAGGTTGTGGAAGACGTGCCTGAAGCTGTAAATCTCGCAATTTCAACCAGTTCCGATGAAGATGCCGTGTGCATTGCCGGCTCTTTGTATGTGGCAGGAGAGGCAAAAGAAAAATTTAATATGGATTTTATCTGATAATCTGGTATAACAGCTATTGTTTTTATGCGCCCGTAGTCCAGTGGATAAGACGTCAGCCTCCGAAGCTGAAAATCGCTGGTTCGATTCCAGCCGGGCGCACCAAACGCTTTTCCCATGAAATCATCCCTTAAAATAGGTCTGCTCTCCTACAGGAGCAACCCCCATTGCGGGGGCCAGGGTGTGTATATCCGGCACCTGAGCCAGGCGCTTTGTGATCTGGGCCACCAGGTGGAAATCATTGCAGGCCCGCCTGATCCCCAGTTGAACGGCCATGGCAAACTGACCATGCTCAAGACTCTGGATCTGTATAACCCCGACGACCTGTTCCGAACCCCGAAACTTGCCGAACTTACAGACATGATAAACCTGCTGGAATGGCTGGATGTGTCTGCCATGGGATACCCTGAACCCTGGACTTTCGGCATGCGGGTGGTCCGCCATCTCAAGGGCAAAGAAGACCGGTATGATATCATCCATGATAACCAGAGCCTTTCCTATGGTCTTTTGTCTTTGATGAAAAAAGTGCCGGTCACGGCCACCATCCACCATCCCATGACCGTGGACCGCAGGCTTGCGGTCCAGAGCACCCGTTCGTTTATCAAAAAAATAAAAGCCCTGCGCTGGTATTCCTTTATCCACATGCAAAAACGGGTGGCCAGAAAACTCCCCCGGATTCTCACGGTGTCAGACATATCAAAAAAGGATATTTCAACGGAATTCCATATCCCGGAGACACGGTTTACCACCATTGCCAACGGCATCGATACCAGCAGTTTTTATCCCCTGGAAGGGGTGAGAAGAATTCCCGGCCGCATCATTGTCACCAATTCTGCTGACACGCCCCTCAAAGGACTCTACCATCTGCTGCATGCCCTAAAAAACATTGTGAAAAAAGGATCGGTTTATCTGGTGGTCATCGGCACCCCCAAAAAAAACGGGGGCATTGAACGGCTGGTAAAACAGCTGGACCTGGGAAATCACATTGAATTTACCGGCCGTATCAGCCACCACCGGTTTGTCAGAGAATATGCCAAAGCCAGCATTGCTGTCGTTCCCTCTTTGTATGAAGGATTCGGCCTGCCCGTGGGAGAGGCCATGGCCTGCCGGATACCGGTAATCTGCACCACAGGCGGGGCTTTGCCCGAGGTGGCCGGAGATGCGGCAAAACTGGTCCCCCCCGGTGACAGCCCTGCCCTGGAAAAAGCGATCCTGGAGCTGCTGGATGATGCATCCCTGAGAGATACCCTGGCCCAAAAAGGCTATGAACGGGTATTGTCACAATTCACCTGGGAAGCCACGGCCCGCAAAACCGTGCAGGCATATCGGGAAATCATCCATGATTACCATTGATTTCAGCCGGCTGGATATCCATCCCAAAGACCGGATCCTGGATATCGGATGCGGCGAGGGACGTCACCTGGTGCAGGCCTGCCGGCAGCAGGACACCTGGTGCATGGGGGGTGATTTTTTATATGACAACCTGAAATCCACCCAAAAAAAACTGGCATTTCATCAGGCACTGGATGATCTTGCCTCTAAAAAATTTTATCTGTCCTGCATGGATGTCACTTGTCTGCCTTTTAAAGACAGCAGTTTTGATGCGGTGATCTGCTCTGAAGTGCTGGAACATATAGGAGATGATGATTCGGCAGTATCTGAACTGATCCGCGTCCTCAAGCCCGGCCGGATACTGGCGGTCAGTGTCCCAAGATTTTTGCCGGAAAAGATCTGCTGGCTTTTGTCTGATGCGTATCACACTGCTGAAATGGGACATGTGAGAATTTACCGCAAAACTGCGCTGGTACAAAAATTTTTGACAAAAAAAATGACGTTTCTGGGATCCCATTTTGCCCACAGCATCCACACCCCCTATTGGTGGCTGAAATGTCTGACAGGACCTGACCGCACCGATATCGGTCTGGTGAATCTGTACCACAAACTGCTCGTATGGGAACTGATGCAAAAACCCGCATCTCTTTGTTTTGTGGACCAGCTGCTGAACCCTGTTTTGGGAAAAAGCCTGGTACTCTATTTCAAAAAAATGTAAACTGACCACCAGAAGGAGAATCCAATGATACGCTTTTATATGATACTGGCCGTCTGCCTTTTGCTTCCCATGATCCAGTCCTGTGCTACAGCAGTCAAAAAACCGGCAAAACACGACCCTCTGGTGGGAAAAATTCTGGATACCAGCTCCGGAGAAATGATTTCATTTTCCGCCCTCATGGATGAAATCATGGGCCATGATGTGATCTATCTGTCGGAAAAACACGACAACCCCATGCACCATGCCATTCAGCACAGAATCATCCAGCATTTGGTGGAAACCGGCCGCTCTCCTGCCCTGGGGTTTGAATTTTTCGCGGTCCACGATACGCCGCTGCTTCTCAGTTTTATGGATTCGGGCAACCACCTGCACGGCAAAAAATACGATGCCATGATCGAAACCGATCTGCGCCGGCAGCTGAACTGGGACCAGCAGTCCGATCAGATGTGGGGATATTATTTTGATCTGCTGACACGGGCAAAAGACAACAGTCTTATGGCGGCGGGCCTGGACCTGCCGGGTTCCCTTAAACGCCGCATTACCCGCAAGGGTATGGCAGGGATCACCGATTTTGAAAAAACGCTGATATTTTCTACAGACTTTGAAAATCTGGCATATGCTGAACACATGAAAGCTATTTTTGCGGCAGTGCACTGCGGCATGGGAGATGATGCCATGCGCAACAGGCTCTATGATACCTGGAAAGCCAGAAATGATACCATGGCCCGGTCGATTACACTTCTGGCAAAGGAAACAGCAGGACCTGTAGTGGTAATTATCGGCAACGGACATACGGAATACGGACTTGGGGTTGTGGACCGGGTAAGATATCTGAATTTCGGCCTGTCCCAGGTCAACCTGGCCTTAACCGAGATCAGACACGATCCGGCGGATCATGGCGTTTATCTTGCGCCCCTGGACCTGGATGGATTCGCACCGGTACCCCCGGCCGATTATATCTGGTTTACCCGGCGGGTGTCTTATGAAGATCCCTGCCGGGCATTCCGGGAAAAGCTGAAACAGATGAAAACCGACACAGATTGATTGCCCCATGACTGATCCGGCCGGACATCACGCAACAAATATCACGTAAATGAAATCAGTGCCATCCCGGGTGCAAGGAACCTGGCCGGGCATGCCGGGTTGTTGCAATTTATCCGATAAGATAGGTGCCTGTGCCGGTGGCAATACACAGGTCCTGGTGATTGGACAATGCCATTTTTGCCACCACGATGCGCGATCCGGCCCGGATAATCCAGCTTTTACACACAAAGGCATCTCCTTTGCCCGGCCGCAGATAATCCACCCGCATATCAATGGTGGCTGACGATGTCAACCGCTTGTAAAGTCTGTCAGGAGATTCTTTTTCATGGTATTTGCCACAGGAGATAAGAGCGCTCAATCCGCCTGTCAGATCAATCACCGCAGCCGTCACCCCGCCGTGGAGAATACCGGCGGCGGAGTTGCCGATGAGTTCGGGCTTCATGGGAAAACGCACCACCGCATCCCCTGTTTCATAATCCAGACGGTCAATGGTAATGCCCAGCACCTTGTTAAAGGGCAGAGAATCCAGGTAATAGGATTTGATCTGTTCCAGGACCGTTTGTTTCATGGATTTTCCTTATATGCTGGTTGTTTATACAAGGATGTTCTGCTGCAACACCCCCAGGGTACGGGTCATGGGAAGTTCGGTATAATCGTTGGTCTGCAAGGCCATTTCATAGACCTGTCCGGGTGCCTGCCCTCCTTCGGCCGGGTCGAAAAAAATATCATGGATTACCAGAAATCCCTTTGCCATGATATGGGGAGCCCAGGTCAGAAAATCCTGGTATGCTGTGTCAAAAGAATGCCCGCCGTCAATGAAAACCATGGCCAAAGGGGTCTTCCACATTTTTCCGGCAGTGGCAGAGGAACAGACCATGGGAACAACATGCTCGGTCAATCCGGCCTTTTCCAGGGTGTCTTGAAAAAACGGCAGGGTATTCACACGCTTTGTTTTTTTATCATACAGATCCGGATCAAAAAACGCTTCTCCAGGCTGCTGTTCTTCAGATCCGGTGTGGTGGTCAATGGAAAAAAGCACCCCGTTTTTTTCCTTGCACGCCCAGCCGATGATGACGGCGGACCTGCCGCAATAGGAGCCGATTTCCAGAATTGGTCCCATGGATGCGGCAGCCAGGGCCAGCTCATGGAGGCGCACCGCCTCCTCATCCGCCATAAATCCCTTGATGGTATGCAATAAATTAAAATCCATCTTCCGCATAGTCTTTCACCAGAATTTCTCTGGGTTTGGTGCCGATCTGGGGGCCGATAATCCCCTCATGCTCCATGATTTCAATGAGCCGGGCCGCCCGGTTATACCCGATGCGCAGCCGTCTTTGCACATAGGAAATGGATGCCTGACCGGACTGGGTTACCACGGCCACTGCCTCATCATATTTTTCGTCATATTCAGATTCATCAAATTCCTTGATCCCTTCGTCTGCATCGCCTTTGGTGACATTGTCATCATAATCCGGCTGTCTCTGCTCCTTGAGAAACCCTGTCACCTTAGCAATTTCCTTTTCAGAAATATACGCCCCCTGGATACGCATGAGCTTGCCGGTGCCCGGCGGACAGAACAGCATGTCCCCGTTGCCCAGAAGGCTTTCAGCCCCGCCCTGGTCCATGATGATCCGGCCGTCGATCTTGGAAGATACCTGAAAGGAAATTCTTGTGGGAAAATTGGCCTTGATTGTGCCGGTGAGTACATCGGCCGAAGGCCTCTGGGTGGCGATAATGATATGAATACCTGCTGCCCGGGCCATCTGGGCCAGGCGGGTCAGGGCAAATTCCACATCTTTGGATGCCACCATCATCAAATCGGAAAGTTCATCCACAATGACCACGATATAGGGCAATTTTTCCAGCAACGCCGGTACAGCAGGACCCTTTTGCGGGCCGTTTGCCGCTTCATCGGGCCGGGCCTGTTTTTTTACCCGGGCCTGGTTTTTTTCTTTCACCATGGCATTATACTGGGCAAGGTTCCGCAGTCCGTTTTCTTCCAGCAGTTCGTACCGCCGTTCCATCTCTTTTACGGCCCAGAACAGGGCATTGGTGGCTTTTTTCATATCCGTTACCACCGGGGATATGAGATGGGGAATATCATTGTAGACCGACAATTCAATGCGCTTGGGATCGATCATAACAAACTTGACCTCATCCGGGGTGGCCTTGTACAACAGGCTGATGATCATGGCATTGAGCCCCACACTCTTGCCTGTGCCGGTGGCACCTGCGATGAGCAGATGGGGCATCTTGTCCATCTTGGTGATCACAGGCCGGCCCATGAGATCCTTGCCCAGCCCCAACGTAAGCATGGAATCAGACTGGATAAAATCTTTGGATGCGATCATCTCCCGCAGATTCACCATTTCCCGCTCATCATTGGGAATCTCAATGCCCACCACATCCCGGCCCGGGATAGGTGCCACGATGCGGATGCTTACCGCACTCAGTGCCAGGGCCAGATCATCGGAAAGCCCGGTGATTTTAGACAATTTTATGCCGGGAGCCGGCCGGTATTCAAAGGTGGTGATCACAGGACCCGGCAGGATCTCTACAACATCCCCCTTGACATTGAAATCATTGAGCTTTGTTTCCAGTATTCTGGCCTTGTTCTGCAGTTTTTCCGTATCGATTTCCCGTTTGATTTTGATTTTTTCTTCCAGAAAATGAATCGGCGGCAGTGTAAAGGTCTGTGTCTCTCGAATATCGTTCAGCACCATATCTGAAACATATTCTGTATCATCAATTTCAGGGGCCACAATGGCAGGGGCAAACAAATCATCCAGTGCAGCAGGGTGGTCTTCAGGTGAATCCAAATCAGAAGAACCATGGGGTTTCCGGCTGGATAATCTCCGACCGGACAGGCCCTGCTCCGGGGGATCTGCTTCATTGTTCTGCCAGGTTGCCGGCAGTTTTTTTTCGAACATGGGCCGGGACAGATCAGGATCACCGTATTCGTCATTGATGCCGGACCGTCTGGCTTTCCATTGGGTTACCAGGTGTCCCAGATACTGTATAAATTCTTTGAGATCTTCTGCTATGGAGGTCCTCAGATCCAAGATCTTTTTTTGGACAAACAGAACCAGGGACACCATGGAGATCCCTGTGGTAAGGATAAACCCAATAATGGAAAAAAACAAAAGGATAATGATGCATCCGGCGATATTGGCATATGTGAGCAAAAATCCGGTCACAGCCGTGCCAAGAAAGCCGCCTGCCGGTATCAGGGTATTGGAAACCGCATAGGCATCCTTGAACAGAAAAAACCCGGCACCGGTGCAGACCATCAAAATCATCCCCCCTGCGATGGTAAGCCAGATAATTTTTAATGGTTTTTCCTTTACATACCAAAGGGTGAGCAAAGACAGAATCACCGGCACCCAGAAAGCGCCGATGCCGAATAAAAAGATGAAAAATCCGGCCACATGGGCGCCCATGAGGCCAAACTGGTTATGAACGGTATCCGGTATCACCAGAAAATTATGGCCCGGGGCAGGATCCATAGCATGAAAGGAAAACAGGCTGACCGCGGTCAGGATGATCAAAAACAGCAGCAGCAATGAGGTCAGTTCTTTTTTCATACTTCAATAACAATGGGCACAATAAGCGGCTTTCGGTTGATAGTGTAAGAAAAATATTGTTTCAACGCCTTTTTCAGTCGGGTCCTGATCAGTTCCACCCTGGATTCCATGCCCGCTTCAATTTCTTCAACAATTTCAAGAATAACGCACTGGGCATCATCCACGAGATGGCCGGTGGCTGAATCAAATACAAACCCCTTGGAAACAAGTTCCGGTCCGTAGAGCACCACCCCGGTTTCCTCATCAATGATCATGGTCACCACCACAAGTCCCCCTTCGGACAGCTCCCGCCGTTCTTTGAGAACGCTTCTTCCCACATCTCCAATGCCCTTGCCGTCCACCATTACCCGGCCTGTGTGGACCTGGCCGTCAATGCGGCCACCGGTTTCATCAAACTTAATCACCTTGCCGTCCTCGGCAACCAATACATTTTCTCTGGGCAGCCCCATTTTTTCCGCAAGTCTGGCATGTACCACCAGATGCCGGTACTCTCCGTGAATCGGGATAAAATACCTGGGTTTTGTCAACGAGAGCATGAGTTTGAGTTCTTCCTGATGGGCATGGCCCGAGGCATGAATTTCCGCAGCTTTGGAATAAAATACATCTGCGCCCCTGCGGTAGAGTTTATTGATGATACTGGCAATGGCTTTTTCATTGCCCGGAATATTTTTAGAGGACAAAATAACACTGTCCCCTTTTTTGATCCGGATGTGCTTATGCACCCCCGAAGCCATGCGCACCAGAGCCGACATGGGTTCTCCCTGGCTCCCGGTAGTAATGATCAGCACCTGAGAATCGGGCAGATGTTTGATCTGCTTGATATCCACAATGGTATCCGGGGGACAGGTAATATGCCCCAGTTTATCGGCTACGGAGATGATCTGTTCCATGGACCGGCCGTTGAACACCACCTTTCTGCCATTTTTAACGGCAATGTCAATGACCTGCTGGATCCGAAAAACATTGGAGGCAAACAAGGTCACGATCACCCGGCCCTGGGCTGCAAAAATGACTTTGCCCAGATTCTTTGCTACTTCCTGTTCAGACATGGTATACCCTTCCACCTCCACATTTGTGGAATCGGACAACAGGGCCAGGACTCCCTGTTCCCCATATCTGGCAAAGGAGGAAAGGTCCGTGTTTTTCATGGGATCGGTATTGTGGCTGATACGGAAATCCCCGGTATGGATCACCACCCCTTCGGGGGTATGAATAGCCAGTCCCACCCCGTCAATGGTGGAGTGGCTCACCCGGATGAACTCGATATCAAAAGGATCAATGGGCAGGGTTTCGCCGGGACTGACCAGATTGAGATCCACATGGGTATTGAGTTCAAATTCCACCAGTTTGTTTCTGACAATCCCCAGGGTAAAGGCCGTCCCGTAAACCGGTATCCGGATTTCCCGCAACAGGTATGGCAATGCACCAATATGGTCTTCATGGGCATGGGTGATGATGATGGCGTGGATTTTGTGCCGGTTTTCCCGGATATAGTCCATTGCCGGAATCACGATATCCACCCCCAGCATATAATCTTCGGGAAACATGAGCCCGGCATCTATAATGAACATGACATCTTCATATTCCACAACCATCATGTTCAGGCCGATTTCTCCCAACCCTCCCAGCGGTATCAGTTTCAGCATAGTTTTTCCCACTATTTTCTCAAATGCGGATGGCCAGCTTTTCAAGAATGGCATCAATCTGTTCGATCAACCAGTTGCGCTGGTCCTGAGTGGCATAGGCCATACAATCGCATCGGATCTGTTTTATGGTTCTTACCAGAAATTCACAGGTCAGACAGGTATTTTCCAGTTTCAGGGCAACCACATGGGGAAAGCAATCCCCGTGTTCGGCCTGCACGGCTGTCAACAGCGTATTTTCCAGTACCAGCCAGTACATACCGACAATGCCGGCAGCTTTTGTGTACTGGTCCAGGTAGTCTTTTAACCGGTTATAATCCTGTGGCCGCAGCCCATCTATAACATATTGTTTCATAACCCTTTTACATACCATCATCCATTGACCGTTGCAATGGGTTTATCGAATCATCCGCCGTGTAATCGGATGTAAAAACTATTCGGGGTTACGGTGATACATGGACAATGGACCGTTCAACTTTTTGTCGGGGACCTGTGGCGGGCGGTCCGGTCAAACAGAGGACCGTCGGTGCAACGCCAGAAAATTGCCCCCCACCACCAGAATGAGGCCGGCAATGGCGGAAAAACTCCAGACATAGCCTTCAAAAAAAGAAGAAATGATCAATGCCACCACCGGCACCACCATGATGCTGTAAGAGGCCTTGTCCGCGCCAATGGATTTGATGAGGGTCAGATAACTTGTGAATGCGATGATGGATCCGAAAACAGCCAGGTACATAAGGGATGTCATATAAGGAAGGGTTGCAGAAAAAGAAAATTCCTTGCCAAGTCCCAAAGCCAGGATTGTCAGGGCCAGTGCCCCGTATCCCATGCCAAAGGCATTGGCCTGGAGAACCGGAATATTATGCTTTGAATTTCTGGCCGAGGTAATGTTGCCGAATGATGCCAGCAATACGCTGGAAAACCCCAGTGCAAGTCCCAGCAGACTTTTGTCCGTCAGATCAAAGGATTCAATTTCATGCATGAAAATCAACCCGATCCCCAGAATGCCGACCATTGCACCCGCAACCATTTTTTTCTCCACCGGTGTGCCCAAAAAAAACGCACCATTGGCAATGTTCATAAATACGATGGAAGAAAACAAAACCGCCACAAGACCCGATGTCAGATACACCTCTGCCACATACACCAGCCAGTAATTGACCGAAAACAACAGCAGTCCCAGCAGGGCCATGAAGGTATGTTCTTTTACCGAAAACGTAAGAGTAAGTCCGCGCATCTTACAGAAAAGCAAAAGCAGGGCAGCGGAAAGGGCAAACCGGTACACCACGGATACCATGGGGTCCACAGTACCCAGCTGAAATTTAATACCGATCCAGGTGGAGCCCCAGATGACCACCGTAACCACATAGAGTAGATTGTTTTTCATGGACATTGTTCTGTACCCCCGGCATCCCATAAGAAGAAGGGCACCTGTTTCACCCTTTCGGATATTGTATTTTTAAAAAACAGCATAAAACATTTTTTGTATAATAAACCAGACCAGGGGAATGAAAATTGCCGGCAGCAGATTGCCCACCCTGATCTTTTTTTCCCGAAGCATGTTCATGCCGATACCCAGGATCAAAAGACCACCCACCCCGGACATCTGTGCAACAACCGCCGGTACCAGCAAAGGCTTGAGCACCGATGCCAGCAGGGTGATGGATCCCTGGTAGACCAGTACCGGAACAGCAGAGAAAACAACCCCTATTCCCAGAGAGGAGCTCAAAATAATACTCACAATGCCATCCAGGCAGGATTTGGCAAACAAGGTGGCATGATTGCCGGACAACCCGCTCTCAAGGGCCCCGACAATGGCCATGGATCCCACACAATACATCAGGGATGCGGTGACAAATCCCTGGGCAAAGCCGCCTGCCCCTTTGGAAAATTTTTGTCCCAGAAATTTTCCCAGCCGGTCCAGCCAGTCCTCAATGCCGATCCATTCCCCCACAAGGGCGCCGATGGCAAGAGAAATAATGATCACCAGAAGATCATCACTGACCATGGCGGTTTTAAGACCCACCAGGAGCACGGCCAGTCCGATACCCTGCATCACGGTCTGGTTGTAGCGCTCCGGGATGCCGTTTTTAAACAACAGACCCACCAGACTGCCGGCGATAATGGCAAGGCAGTTGACTATGGTTCCCAGCATGGTATCTAGAAAAACCTTTCCGTGATGCAGTCCACACCGTTTCGAAACAATTGAATGCCTTTTGTATCCTGTGTGTCAAAGGTTTGTCCCCGGCGCTTTTGCCATTGCTTTTGCCGTGTCCAGTCAGGATGGTTGGTCACATGGTTATAGGCTTCCGGATGAGGCATGAGCCCGAATATATTTCCTGTGGGATCACAGATACCGGCGATATCCTGCACCGACCCGTTGGGATTCAACGGAAACTTTCCTTCTGCCGGATGTCCCTGTTTATCGGCATACTGGAACACCACCTGGTGTCGGGCCCGCAAGGCTGCCACCACCTCCGGATCTGCAATGACCTTTCCTTCGCCGTGGCGCACCGGGTAGTCTGCTGTCCTTATCCCCTTTGTAAACACACAGGGACTGTCAGGATCAGCCTTCAGATGGACCCACTGGTCCCTGAAATTGCCGCAGTCATTATAGGTGATGGCCACCGACCGTCTGGTATACTCATGGTCCAGACCCGGCAGAAGCCCCAGGTTCACAAGGGCCTGGAACCCGTTACAGATACCGATGACAAGTTTGCCCTCTGCAACAAAAGACAGCAGATCATCTCCAATATGATTTTTCAGTTTCACTGCCTGGATCACCCCGGCCCCGTGATCATCTCCCCAGGAAAAACCGCCGCCAAACACCAGCATATGAAAATCCGACAACTTCACTTTTCTGCCGACCAGTGCATTGATATGAACCCTATGGGATCGGGCCCCGGCCAGTTCACATGCCAGGGCGGTTTCATGGTCGCAGTTCAATCCGAAACCGGTTAAAATAAGCGCCTGTACCTGTATCATATCATGTCTCCAAAGGGTTTGTTAAAGGCATCAGCAAGGGCGGCACAGGAAAGATTTACAATCACATCACCCCGGGTTCCTTTTATCTGTAAGCCGTCTTTTTTTTCGGTCACCATGCCCACGTATTGGACAGCCAGACCTTTGCACAGCTTTTCAAACACCGCTTTTTGATCCGGGGCTACGGTTATGATAAACCGACCGGTGGATTCGGAAAAAAGCAGCACATCATCAGACAAGGTATCTGCTGCAGCCGGAACCTTTGACAGGTCAATCTGCATTCCCAGTTCTCCGGCCATGGCCATCAGTGCCAGGTGGATCCCCAGTCCCCCCCGGGCAATCGCGTGACAGGATGCCGGCATCTCCGTTTGGATGGCTTTTTCCACGGTTTTGTATAATATTTTATTGGCGGTAAAATTCACCCGGGGAATATGCCGTCCTGTTTTACCGAACAAATCATAATATTCCGATGCCCCCAGTTCATTGCCGGTGATGCCCGCCACATAGACAAAATCACCCGGCACCTTGGGGTCCAGGGTAAGACAGCGCATCACGTCCGCCACCACGGATGTGGCGGAAAACTGCACCGTTTCCAAAGCAGATACCTTGATACGTTCTCCAAACGCCCCTTCCAGGTGGCCGTCCACATACATGGAGTCCTTACCGGAAAGCAGTGGAATTTCATAGGCCATGCAGGCATCTTTCAAAGCCCGGCAGGCCCGCACCAGCTGGGCTGCCTTGAATGCAGCGTCAGGATTGGTGTGTGGATCATACCCGATATCGGGCCAGCAGAAATTGTCCACCCCCCCGATATGGGCAACACTCCCCCCCACGGAAATGAGGCGCCGCACGGCCTCATCAATGGTGCAGGTCATCATGTGATATGCATCGATTTTAGAATACCAGGGCAACAGTGTCTGGGAAAAGGCCAGGCCTTTTTTGCCGGTGAGCACCGGCCGGGTCACGGACGCATCAGAAGGAATATTATGATTGACCCCCACCAGGGGCTTGATGACGGAACCGCCCTGTACCTCATGATCATACTGGCGGAGGATCCATTCTTTGGAGCAGATATTGGGCCGCTCCAGCATGGCCGTCATCAGCGCATTGAAATCTTTTGGCCTGCGGATCACCGGTTCAAAAAGTCCCCGGGCTTCAGGCGGAAGCCATACCGCATCAAACTCCCAGGCGGGAAATCCCTTGTCCAGCAGATCCATGTCCACATAGGCACAGGTGTTACCCTGGTACATAATGTGCAATTTTCCGGTATCGGTATATTCACCGATCACCGTGCTTTCCACTGCATGTTCACAAGACAGTGCCATAAACCGGTCCAAATCCGCAGGTTTTACAGCAATGGTCATGCGCTCCTGGGATTCGGACACCCAGATTTCCCACATGTCCAGGCCTTCATATTTCAACGGCACCTTGTCCAGGTGCACCACACACCCATTGGAAATCATGGCGGATTCGCCGATGGAAGAAGACAATCCCCCCCCGCCGTTGTCGGTAATAAATTGAATCAGCCCTTCATCCCGGCATTCCAGGAGAAAATCATGCATTTTTTTCTGGGTATAGGGGTCCCCGATCTGGACATGGCCGGCCGGGGTGTTTTCTGAATAACTTTCCGAAGAGGCGGTCACCCCGTGGATACCGTCCTTGCCCACCCGGCCCCCGCTCATGATGATCAGGTCCCCGGGTGTGGTTTTCTTTTCATGGCTGGGTCTGCCGGCAACCTGTCTGGGCATGATGCCCAGAGCCGTCACAAACACCAGGCTTTTGCCCATATACCCGGGATCAAAAAGGGTCTGGCCAAATGTGGTTGGGACCCCGCTTTTGTTGCCCCCGTCTTTGACCCCTTCAATAATCCCGTCCAGCAGCCGTCTGGGATGCAACGGCGGCTTCAGCGGGCCGGCATAATTGACATCTCCTACACAAAACCCGAAGCTGCCCATGAACAGTTTCGCGCCCAGTCCGGTGCCCATGGGATCACGGTACACCCCCACGATACCGGTGATGGCCCCGCCATAGGCTTCCATGTTGGAAGGCGAATTATGGGTTTCCCCGGTGATCACATAATGGTTGTCTTCATCAAAGGCACCCACGCCTGCATTGTCCCAGAGCACGGACACCACCCAGTCTTTTTTTTCCTTCAACGCCAGGGTGGGCTGCTGGATATAGGTCTTGAACAAGGAATGCTCAATGGTCTCTTCGCCTGTCAGAATGTCTTTGTACCTGAAAATACCGTTAAACGTGTTGTGGTTGCAATGGTCGCTTCTGGCCTGGGAAATATATTCCAGTTCCACATCCGTGGGCCTGGACAATCCGACTTGTTTTCTGTCGGCAATCACATCCGGGTCCAGAAAATAGTTCCGGATGATGGGGATATCTCTGGGATTCAGGGCCAGGTTCCGCTGGTCACTGATCTGTGCCAGGGTATGGTCTGAATCAATATCAATAATATCAAAACAAGGGGTATGGTCAAGGATCACCCGGGCCGGTTTGACATCAGCACCAATTTTCGGATCCCAGTCAGATGATGAAAATATTTTGAACTGCTGGATAATGGGGTTGGACAAGAGTTCTTTTGCAAGTTTTTCCATTTGGGACCGGGTCAGGGTTTTTCCGTTCAGGCAATAGCGTTTGGAGGTGTAAATGCCTTCATGCTGTCCAAACCGCTTGCCCAGCAGATCCTCAATGGCTTCCATGGCAGTGGCACCGGGATTATCCTTTACCCCGGGCCTGAAACCGATCCAGATGCACCAGTGAAAATCAATATCCAGCGACGACAAAGAAGACACCTGGGTCACCGGATTGGTAAAAATCTGCTGTCTTACCCGTTCCAGATCGGATATCTTGAGATCAGAATCAATGGTCACCATATGAACACAGCGCGCTGAGGCGATTTGGATACCAAAATAATCCTTGGCTTTTGTGACCAGCGACGATGCCTCTGCATCCCGCAACCCTTGTTTCAATGCTATTTCAATACTGCAGATCATCTTATCCACCATTGAAGATTCTAATAATATCATTGTAAAAGACAAAGACCATCAACGCCACCAGGATGGCTGCCCCAAACTGAATCATCTTTTCCCGCAGCTTTTCGCTCACGCTTTTTCCGGTGACAGCTTCAATGCCGAAAAATACCAGATGGCCCCCATCCAGGACCGGTATGGGAAACAAATTGATAATGCCTAAGTTGACGGACAACAATGCGATAAACCAGGCAAAATTCACCGCCCCTGCTTTGGCCTGTTCTCCTGCCATCTGGGCGATCATGATGGGGCCGCCCAAATTGTCGGCAGACAGGCTGCCGGAAATCATTTTGCCCACCGAAACAATGGTGAGCTTCACCAGCCCTGCGGTATCGGAAACGGCACGCCACATTGCCTGGAACGGGTTCAAGGATATGTGAAAAACCTCTCCGGATCCTTTGATTCCAATGACATACCGGTCCACTGTTTCCTGGAATACATTTTTTGCCTCCCTCTGTTCCGGGATGATGGAAATAGCTACCGGCCGGCCGTCCCGGTTCACCAACATATCCAGAGACTGCCCGGTCGAACTGCTGATGATCCGGGTAATATCCTCAAAGGAGTGGATCTCTTTTCCGTCAATGGTCTTTATGACATCACCGGGAATAAGGCCGGCATGCTGTGCCGGGGTATTGTCCAGTACTTCCCCTACGATGGGTCTGGCCAGGTAGATACCGGAAAACTGGTACAGCACATAAAAAATAAAAATGGCCAGGAAAAAATTGAATGCAGGACCGGCCGCCACGATCAGGCTTTTCTGGTGCAATGGTTTATGGGAAAATGAAACTGCCTTGTCTGCCGGATCCAGGTCCTTGCCTGGTTCTTCTCCCACCATTTTCACATATCCCCCCAAAGGAATGGCGGAAATACAGTACTCGGTGCGGCCGCGCTTTTTCTTGAATATCTTGGGACCGAATCCCAAAGAAAAAACATCCACCCCCACTTTAAAAAACCTGGCAGCCAGAAAATGGCCCAGTTCATGGCAGAAAACAAGAACACCAATAACAATTATAAATGCAACAGCGGAATGACCCACTTTTACCTCTCTTTTAAATAAGGGATTCGGCTTTTGTCCTGGCCCAGTGATCCGCCTCAATAATACCTGAAAGATCTGGATTGTCAATGCAGGTGTGGCAGTCCATGGTAAGGGAGATAAGGCGGAAAATATCGGAAAATCCCATGCGCCGGTCTAAAAATGCCTGGACAGCCACTTCATTGGCAGCATTCATCACTGCCGGCAAAGTGCCTTTTCGGATGCAGGCCTGCCTGGCAAATTCCAGGGAAGGAAACCGCTGGAAGTCCGGCGCATGAAAAGTCAAAGACTGCAGCTGAACAAAATCAGGAAATGCCATCCCCAGGTCCAGACGTTCCGGAAAAGACAAGGCAAATCCAATGGCCTGTTTCATGTCCGGTACCCCCATCTGGGCCATGACAGCCCCGTCGGTAAAGCCCACCATGGAATGCACAATGCTCTGGGGATGGATCAGCACCTGGATATGTTCATGACAGATACCAAACAGATGAACCGCTTCTATGAGTTCCAACCCTTTGTTCATGAGGGTTGCCGAATCAATGGATATCTTTTCTCCCATGGACCAGTTGGGATGGTTCAGGGCATCTTCCCTGGTGATCTTTTCAAATGCCTCTTTCGGGGTGTTTCTGAAGGGACCGCCTGAAGCGGTCAGAAAAACCTGTTTCACATCCTTGTTCCGTTTACCCATGATACATTGAAAAATAGCGGAATGCTCGCTGTCCACCGGCAGGATGGATACCTTTTTTTCCCGGGCCCGTGCCATGACAATATCACCGGCCATCACCAGGGTTTCCTTGTTTGCCAGGGCAATATCTTTTTGTGCCTCAATGGCGGCCAGGGCCGGTTTCAACCCTGCTGCTCCCACCATTGCCAGCAGGACCATATCAGTAGTTTTCCAGGCGGCAGCCCGTGCATATCCGATCTCTCCGAACATAATATCCGGCCGGCAGGGTCCTGTGAGCATGCCGGCCAGTTCCCGGGCCTTATCCGCATCCAGTACCGCCACCACCTCGGGTGTAAATTCAGCAATCTGGCGGCAGAGCAGGGGCAGATTATTGGCAGCGGTCAACGCCCTGACCCGGAACAGGTCTGGATGCATTCTGACAATATCCAGCGCAGAGGTACCGATGGACCCTGTGGCACCCAGAATGGACAGATTTTTCACAACACCACCACAAGATACCCATAAAGCACCGGCACCGCGAACAAAAGACCGTCAATGCGGTCCAGCATACCGCCATGGCCCGGAAGTATCCGTCCGGAATCCTTGATGCTGGAGGCCCGCTTCAGGGCGGATTCAAACAGATCTCCCACCTGTCCTGCAATCGCAATGAGAAAGGAACAGGGAAGGGTAATCAGGGCCAGGACCGGGGAGCCAAAAAACACCATTGAAAAAACAATCCCTGCTGTCATGGATGCCGCAATGCCTCCCATTGACCCTTCAATGGTTTTATTGGGGCTGATATGGGGGGATAATTTGTTTTTCCCAAAGAAGGTGCCGGTATAAAAGGCACCGGTATCATTAATAAAACAGACAATGAGCAGCCAGATTATCCAGAGAATGCCATCATCCATATGTCGAATCAAAAGCAGAAAAGACAATGGGAAGGGAATATACAAAATACCCAGCACCTGCCGGGAAATAGTATCAAAAATATCGGACCGTGCGGTAAACGCAAACAGCACAAAAACAGACAATAAAATAAAATTAAGGGCCAGGACCAGAAACATGGTCTGCCAGGAGCCTGCAGCAGCACCGAATATGAAAAAAATACAGGTAACAAAGGATATGGCCGTAATGAACCATGGACAGGAACCGTCACCATGGCTGAAGATGATGCGCAGATATTCCTTGATGGCAAAAATGGCCACGACTGTTACAAGCGCGGCCAATATCATCGGGGTGCCTTTGATCAGAATCCATATGACCAAAGGTGCCAGAACTATTGTGGTTATCCATCGCTGGGCATGCTGCATTCCACTTTACCGAACCGTCGGTTCCTTTTCTGGTAATTGGTTAAAATAGCCATAAACTCATCTCTGGTAAAATCCGGCCACAGGGTATGGGTAACAAAGATTTCCGCATAGGCGCTCTGCCAGAGCAGAAAATTGGAAAGCCGGAATTCTCCCGATGTCCGTATCACCAGGTCCGGGTCCGGCATGCCGGCGGTATACATATGGTCTGCCACAAGCTGCTCACTGATATCAGCCACCCCAAGATCCCCTGCCGCAACTTTTTGTGCCACCGCCTGAACAGCATCACATATTTCCTGTCTGCTGCCGTAACTCAAAGCCAGGTTAAGGGTCATCTGCCGGTTTTCCCTGGTTGCCTCCATGGTTTCGCAAGCCTTCTGTCTGACATCTTCGGGCAGTTTTTCCAGCTGGCCCAGCACTTTCAGGCAGATCCCTTTTTCCATCAATTCCCCGCGCTCAGAAACCAGAAACTTTTTGAGCAGCTGCATAAGTGCCGACACTTCAGATTTCGGCCTGGCCCAGTTTTCAGTGGAAAATGCATACAGGGTAAGGTACTGGATACCCAGTTCCCGGCAGGCACTTACAATGGATTTGACGGTTTGAGAGCCTTTTTCATGGCCCTTGACCCGGTTCATCAGCCTTTTTTTTGCCCAGCGGCCGTTGCCGTCCATGATAATGGCCACATGAACCGGCAGCCTGTTCACATCCAGGCCGGATGGCTGCATGGCATCAGACTTCAAGGATCTCCTTTTCTTTTTGGGCAAAAATATTGTCCAGCCGCTCAATGTATTCGTCGGTCAGATCCTGGACCTGTTTTTGCCCCTTGAAGCTGTCATCTTCTGAGATATCGCCTTCTTTTTGAAGATCCTTGAGCAGTTCATTGGAATCTCTGCGGATATTGCGTATCGCCACCTTGTGCTCTTCGCAGATTTTAGAAACATTTTTGGCGATTTCCTTTCTGCGTTCCTCTGTCAAGGGGGGAATGGAAATGCGAATCAGTTTCCCGTCATTGGAGGGTGTCAGTCCGAGGTTGGCCTTAAGAATGGCTTTTTCAACTGCGTTAATCACACTGATATCCCAGGGTTTCACCGTAATCAGCCTGCTTTCGGGAATGGATATGGTGGCCATCTGGGGCAAAGGGGTCTGGGTACCATAGTAGTCAACTCTCACATTGTCCAGCATTGACTGGGATGCCCTGCCGGTGCGAACCTTTGCCATTTCCTTGACAAAGACTTTCTCGGTTTTTCCCATTCTGTCTCTGGTTTCTTCTATCACATCATTAATCATCACAATCCATCCTTCTGTCTGACTGTGGGTTCAGGCTTGTTATTGAGATCAGTCAATAAGCCAAGCCTGAACCCATATTATTTTATCCGGGTGCCGATATCCTGGCCCAGCGCCGCTTTAAGGATATTGTCCGCCTTATGCAGATCAAACACCTGGAGGGGCAGGTCATGCTCCATGGCCAGGGATATGGCGGTCATGTCCATGACGTGCAGCTGTTTTTCAATCACGCGCATATAGGACAATTCAGTAAACAGCACTGCATCTTCATGGACTACCGGATCTTTATCATAGACACCATCCACCTGGGTGGCTTTAAACAGAATCTGGGCACGGATTTCATGGGCCCTGAGGACTGCAGCCGTATCCGTAGTGAAATAGGGATTTCCCGTACCTGCCGCAAAAATAACCACCCTGCCTTTTTCCAGATGGCGGATCGCTTTTCTGCGGATAAAGGGCTCGGCAATCTGGTCCATGCGGATGGCGGACTGGACCCGTGTGGGAACATCTCGCTTTTCCAGGGCATCGCACAAGGCCAGGGAGTTGATCACCGTGGCCAGCATGCCCATGTTATCGGCAGAACTTCTGTCCATGCCGGCCGAACTGCCGGCAACGCCCCGAAAAATATTTCCACCGCCCACCACAATGCTGATTTCAACATTCAGTCTGGCCACCTTGGCAATTTCTTCCGCCACATAGTGAATCATCTCCGGGGTGATGCCAAAGCCCTGATTTCCCATCAGGGCTTCTCCACTCAGTTTAATCAGAATCCGTTTAAACTCAGGCAGGGTATCCAAGATTTTATTCTCCTATCTGGAAGCGTGCAAATCTCTTGATCTGGATATTTTCACCAATCTTGCCGATGGTTTCTTTAACAAGCTCTTCAATGGTTTTCTGGGGATCTTTGACATATTGCTGACTCATGAGGCAGACCTCTTTATAGTACTTTTCCACCTTGCCGTCCACAATCTTGTCAATGATGTTTTCCGGCTTGCCTTCCTGCTGCATCTGGGCCTTGAAAATTTCACGCTCTTTTTCCACCACGGTTTTGTCCACATCTTCCGGGGTCAGGCCTGCCGGATTGGCAGCAGCGATATGCATGGCAATGTTCTTGGCAAATTCTATGAAATCATCGGTCTTGGCCACAAAATCGGATTCACAATTTATTTCAACCAGTACCCCGAGTTTTGCACCGGTATGGATGTAGGAATGAATAACTCCTTCTGATGTGGATCGTCCGGCCCGCTTGGCAGCTTTGGCCAGCCCTTTTTTGCGCAGCAGCTCGACCGCCTTTTCCATGTTACCGTCTGCTTCGGCAAGCATTCGTTTACAATCCATTATGCCGGAACCGGTTGCTTCACGCAGTTCCTTTACCATTGCTGCGGAAATATCAGCCATTTTATAGTGCTCCTTAATTTTTCGTTATTCAGTTTCAATTGTTTCTTCAACTGGTTCAGCTGGTGTGACTTTTCGTTTGATCTTTTCCACAACAGGCCCGTCTGTGCCATCTGACACCACTTCAATGGCAACTTTCTGATCCCCTGCATCGGTGTCTTCTTTTTTATCACCATCTGCCTGGGCCTGCATTTTTTCATCATACATCTGCCGGCCTTCAATGCAGGCATCTGCGATGCGGGAGGTAAACAGACGGATGGATCTTATGGCATCATCATTGCCGGGAATCACATAATCAATATCATCGGGATCACAATTGGTATCCACCACCGCCACAATGGGTATTCCCAGACGTTTGCCTTCTTTTACCGCAATGGCTTCATTTTTGGGATCAATGATGAAAATAGCTGACGGCAGTCTTTTCATATTGCTGATACCACCAATGGCAAATTCCAGTTTTTCCTTTTCCTTGATCATTTTTGACTGCTCTTTTTTGGGATAATTTTCAAGAGTGCCGTCATTTTCAATGGAATTGAGAAAGTGAAACCTGGTGATATTGTTTTTAATGGTCTGGAAATTGGTCAGCATGCCGCCCAGCCAACGGTTTTCAACATAAAACATCTCCGCCCGGTTAGCCTCTTCATAAATGGCTTCTGATGCCTGTTTTTTGGTCCCCACAAACAAAACATCCTTGCCTTCGGCAGCAATCCCCTTGACAAAATCATGGGCCTGCCTGAAAAGTTTGACTGTCTGCTGAAGATCAATGATATAAATCCCGTTTCTTGCCCCGAAAATATATTTTTTCATTTTCGGGTTCCAGCGTTTTGTCTGATGCCCGAAATGGACACCTGCTTCCAAAAGTTCTCTGATCGTAATGTAAGCCATTTGTTCTCCACATAATTTTAATGGTTTTGTTGTCCTTCATCCACTTCATTCCCGGAAATCGACTTTGTCACAAGCACCGGATACCAGGTCCATGGATGTGCGTTTTATTCAGTTTGCAAAAATCCTATAATTTATATCAAAAGCCAGGCAATTAATCAATTTTTTTTTTAAGATGTACCACCCGGTCATGATCTGCCAGGTCTTTGATAAATTCAATGCCGTCATATGCGGTGCAGGACTGCGCAGCAGCCATGACCTTCCGCTTCTGGTCAAAACCCATTTCCAGCAGCAGGTGCCCGCCAGGAACAAGATAGTGGCAGGCACACCCGATGATATCCCGGATACAGTCCAAACCGTCATTGCCGCCATCAAGTGCGGTCATGGGTTCATGGTCTTTTATCTCAGGTGCCAGATGTCTGATGTCGCTGGTTGGTATGTAAGGCGGATTTGATAAAATCATATCCCAAAAAGGCCTTTGCTGCAGGGCATCAAACCAGGACCCTTGGAAAAAATCAATTTTTGCACCCCCTTCACGGCCGGCATTTTGTCGGGCAATGTCCAGGGCTTGCCCTGAAATATCACCGGCAAAAAAACGGTTTTTCGGGCTTGCTTTTGCAAGGGACACCACAATGGCGCCGGAGCCTGTCCCCAGTTCCAGGACAGTGCTGCTCTTTACAGGTTCCCGGGCCAGCAGATCCAGTGCAGTTGTCACCAGGGTTTCCGTATCCGGCCTGGGAATGAGCACACCAGGCCCCACTTGGAAACTTGATTCAAAAAACCCTTTTTCACCCGTGATATAGGCCAATGGTTCATGGTTTTTACGCCGCTTGATCAAGGCTTTGAACGCTGTAAGCTCTTGATTTTCCAGGGGACGGTCATGCTGGAGATACAGATCCAGGCGCCGGATACCCAGACTAAATCCCAGCAGAATTTCCGCCGTTAACCTGGGGCTGTCAACACCATGTTTTCTAAAATAGGTTTCAGTCCAGGCAATCAGTTTGAAAACGGTCCATTCCATTACGCAAGGGTGGTGCTGCGGCTGTCCTGCAAGGCCCGGGCCTGGTGGTAGGTTTTCAGTTCATCAATAATGGTCTGGATATCCCCTTCCATGATGCTGTCCAGTTTATACAGGGTGAGCCCGATACGGTGGTCGGTCATCCGACCCTGGGGGAAATTATAGGTCCGGATGCGGCCGCTTCTGTCACCGGTTCCCACCTGACCCTTGCGGTCAGCTGCCCGCTTTGCATCTTCTTCTCTCACTTTGGCATCCAGGATACGGGATTTGAGCACATTCAGGGCTTTGGCCTTGTTTTTATGCTGGGATTTCTCATCCTGGCAGGTGGCCACCACCCCTGTGGGAATATGGGTGACTCTGACGGCGGAATCTGTTGTGTTGACGGACTGACCGCCCGGACCCGAGGCCCGGAATACATCCACTTTTATATCTGCAGGATTGATGTCGATATCGATATCTTCAGCCTCGGGCAGCACGGCCACGGTAACGGCGGATGTATGAATCCGGCCCTGGGTTTCGGTTTCAGGCACCCGCTGCACCCGATGGGTGCCGCTTTCATACTTGAATGCCCCAAACGCGCCTTTTCCCTGGAGCAGGCAGACAATTTCCTTGAACCCGCCGGAACTGGATTCATTTTTTTCAATGATATCAATTTTCCAGTGTCTGGTTTCTGCATACCGGGAATACATTCTGAAAAGATCCCCGGCAAAAATACCGGCCTCTTCTCCGCCTGTGCCGGCCCGGATCTCCAGGATCACATTTTTGTCATCCCTGGGGTCTTTGGGCATCAACAGCGCATTGAGTTTGGATTTCAGGGTTTCGCTTTTTTTTTCCAGTACCGCTATTTCTTCTCTGGCCATGGACCGGATGTCCGGGTCTTTGTCCCTGAGCAGCTCCCTTGCCTCAGAAAGTTCAGACAGAACCTCCTCATAGGTTTTAAAGACCGGTACTATCCGGTTGAGTTCCCCGTGTTCCTTCACGTACTTCTGGTATTTGTGCTGGTCTTTGATCACCTCGGGGTCACTCAGGAGATGTTCCAGTTTTACATACCGTTCGGCAATGCCCTGTAATTTTTCAATCATGGTACAAAATCCAAAAGGGGTGCCCCAAGGCAATCCCCCTTTGCAAAATCCCGGTGAATGTAAAATCACACAAGTTTGGTTGCATCAAACCCGGCATATTTTCTTTTAAAGCGGTCGATGCGGCCGGCTGAATCCACCAGTTTCTGTTTTCCCGTAAAAAACGGATGACAGCTGGAACAGATTTCCACCTTGATGTTTTCCCGGGTGGAGCCGACTTCAAAGGTGGCTCCGCAGGCACAGGAAGCGGTGGTTTTTACATATTTCGGATGTATCTCTTTTTTCATTTGTTTCATCACTCCTTACATCTGCCTTTTTTCACAAGACAGCTGATTTATAAAAATTGTGTTCATGAATTCATCAATTCAAGAAACTCTTTATTATCCTTTGTTCCCTGCATTTTTTCAAGTAAAAACTGCATACTGTCCACAGAATTTAAACTGGATAACAACTTTCGCAAAATCCATACCCGGTTCAATGTCCCGGGATCCAGGAGCAGTTCTTCTTTTCTGGTGCCTGACTTGTTCATGTCAATGGCCGGGAATACCCGCTTATCCGCCAGTTTTCTGTCCAAAACCAGCTCCATGTTGCCGGTACCTTTGAATTCTTCAAAAATCACCTCATCCATCCGGCTGCCTGTATCCACCAGGGCTGTGGCAATGATGGTCAGGCTGCCACCGTCTTCAATGTTTCGGGCGGCACCGAAAAACCGCTTGGGCCGGTCCAGGGCATTGGAATCCACACCGCCGGACAAAATTTTTCCCGACGGCGGCATCACCGCATTATAAGCCCGGGCCAGGCGGGTAATGGAATCCAGAAGAATGACAACATCATGGCCCTGCTCCACTATGCGTTTGGCTTTTTCGATCACCATTTCCGCCACCTGCACATGACGTTCCGCCGGCTCGTCAAAGGTTGAACTGATCACCTCCGCATCCACGTGCCGGGTCATATCCGTGACCTCTTCAGGGCGTTCATCAATCAGAAGAATCATGGGAACAATGCTTTTGTGGGATTTGATCATGGAATTGGCAATATTCTGGAGCAGCATGGTCTTACCGGCCTTGGGAGGAGAAACAATCAATCCCCGCTGACCAAAACCGATGGGGCACATCAGATCGATAACCCGCATGGAATAATTGTCCGACTCCGCCTCAAGGTTCATTTTACGTTCCGGATACAAGGGCAGCAGGTTGTCAAACAAAATTGTTTCAGCCGCCAGTTCCGGGCTCTGGAAATTCACCGCCTCCACCTTGAGCAGGGCAAAATACCTTTCTGAATCCTTGGGCTGTCTCACCTGGCCGGAAATGGTATCCCCGGTTCTCAAATTAAACCGCCGGATCTGGGAGGGCGAAACATAAATGTCATCCGGGCCCGGCAGGTAATTATACCCCGGTGCCCGAAGAAAACCAAATCCATCAGGCAGGATCTCCAGGGTGCCTTCACCATACACCTGGCCGCTTTTTTCTAAATTGGCCTGGAGCAGTGCAAAAATCAATTCCTGTTTTTTTAATCCACCTATGCCTTTGATATTGTTTTCTTTTGCAAGCTTGGTCAGCTCACTGATCTTCATTTTGTTAAGGTCTACAAGATTCATCCGCGCTCCCAAAATGTTTGTTATTTTTTATAATTCCGATATGGTTTTTATGTTTTGCACAAGGATCATTGACAAGGATCAGTTGTTTATACGGGATACCTTTATGGTAGTCTGAAAATCGCAAACAAGTACGGAAAAACAGACAGATGGCTGGTATTTTCTGGATAACATATGACTAATAGTGCATTAATATTTTCTTGTCAAGAATTGTTTTTTAATTTCAGCGTACATATCTGCAACAGATTCAAAGACTTCATTAGTCATGCCCTGATTATAAATCACATGGTCAGATTGTGCTATTTTTTTTTCCTGATCCATCTGCAATGATAATATTTTTTGGGCATCTTCAAGACCGACACCATCCCTTGCAGCGATTCTTTTTGCCAGCACATCATCCGGTGCCGCCACCGTCACGACGACATCAAATGCGTTTTGCATGCCTGTTTCAAACAGCAACGGCACTTCCACAGCACAGGCTCTTTCCCTGCCATAGACCGCGGTTTGCATCTGATGGAACAGGGCCTCAAAAATCAGGGGATGCAGCAGGGCCTCAAGCTGCCTGCGCAGCTCAGGCCGGTCCACCATCATATTTCGCAGTTTGGCTCTGTCCAGTGTTTTATCAGGCTTTACCACCTGCCGGCCAAAAATTTTCACCACCCCAGGGTATCCTTTCCGGCCCGGTGACACTACCTCTCGTGCAATCTGATCACAGTCCAGGGTCACCAGTCCCAGGGATGCAAATGCCTTCAGAACCAGGCTTTTACCTGATCCGGCCGACCCGGTCACACCAATTTTTACAATGTCTGGTTGCTTCATCATGTTGACTTATAATACATGGGTGTGATATTTAGCAACCCTGTTCGAGCAGTACCTGCTGTTTTGGGCCGGTGTATGACCTGATTCAGTTACCGGCTCAGGGTTGCCAATACCATAATATATACAGAAAGGAAGACCAAACGTGGAAAGAACATTATCCATCATCAAACCCGACGGGGTTGCCAAAAACATCATCGGTGATGTCATCAAACGGTTTGAAACAGCAGGCATCAAAATTGCTGCCATGAAAATGCTCCAATTAACCAAATCCCAGGCCAAGGGGTTTTATGCCGTACACAAGGAGCGCCCGTTTTTTGACAGCCTTACCGATTTCATGACCTCGGGCCCCATCGTGGTCATGGTCCTGGAAGGTGAAGACGTAATCGCTAAAAACCGCAAACTCATGGGCGCCACCAATTTCAAGGAAGCGGAACAAGGCACCATTCGGCGCGAATATGCCACAGACATTGAAAAAAATGTGGTCCATGGATCCGATGCCTCCGAAACCGCAGCCTTTGAAATCAGCTACTTTTTCAACAACCTGGAGATCCAGGCAAGATAGATTCCCTTGCTTCAGGGAATCAGCAGATCAAATCCCGTGACAGCATCTTTTTTGCGCATCCCGGTGGATCCTGTCAGTTCATGGATGATGACTTCCATCACCTGCCATACCATCACCCCTTTGCGGATGCACCCGGTGATGGTATTGTCCCCTCTGCCGCATGCCATGTGCATGTGCAGTACAGGGTTACCTGCTTCATCGGGAAAAAGGGTGCCTGTGCCGGTTACTTCATGGACATCATCCAGAACATGGGTTTTCGGGTGTATGGGAAACCGCCTGCCCTGTTCCGGACCGGTCACAAGGACACTGCCCTTGTCTGCCCCGCCCAGGACCATCAGGAATGCTGCCTGAATGTTTTGCTTTCGGGCAAATGTTTCAATTGCTTCATGGACCACATCCCCGTCTTCCAACCGGATCACAAATACCCGCCCATTTTGTGCTTCAGAATATTTCATGGTCTTTTTTTCTCGTGTGCTGAACACCTGCTTGTAATTATCATGCCTGAAATCCCTTGTCCAATTTTGCCGGATTCATTTTTTAGCCGGATTCATTTTTCCGGTCCGGTACCCGTCCATATCCAGGCTCACAAAGGAGAACCCAACCTCCTTGAGCCCGCCTGAAATCTGTTGCCGCATTTGCATCATGGAAACCATGGACATGTCATCGGTTTCAATGCGGGCCAGTCTGCCATGGCACCGCACCCGGACATGGGCAATCCCCAATGATTTTATGAAAATTTCCGCCTGTTCAATGCGGTGAAGTGCTTGTTTGGTGATCACAGTCCCAAACGGGATCCGGGTAGCCAGGCAGGACTGAGACGGCAGATCCCAGGTAGCAAGCCCTATCTGTTTTGAACAGATGCGGATTTCTCGTTTTGAAAATCCTGCATCCAGCAGCGGGGCCTCAAACCCCAGTTCTCCGGCCGCCTTCATACCCGGCCTGAAATCCGCCAGATCATCGGTATTCACCCCGTGCAGCACATGGGCAATCTTTGCCCTGTCGGCAGCATCTTTTATCAAAGTGAACACGGCTGTTTTACAATGATAGCAGCGTTCAGGGAGATTTTCTATCACCTTTTTATCCTTGAGGATATCCGCTGTCAGGACCTGATGTTCCACACCCAGATTCTGTGCGATCTGCCCTGCCCGCAATATTTCTTCTCTTGTTACGAACGCAGAATCCACGGTCACCGCTACCAGACGTTCCAATGCTGATGCAGCCGCCACTGCCAGCAGAAAGGCTGAATCCACGCCGCCGGAAAATGCTACTGCAGCAGTTTTCATACGCTGTAACCCGGCTTTGAGCACCGGTAATTTTTCATCACAGCCCGGCTGTGTTTTGTCGGTCATCATCATATACCTCTTTATGGGATTGCCCTTACCGGGGTGACATCTGCATCTTCCGCGGAAGGCAAGTTTCCAGAAAATCCTTGACACCATTGGGCCTTTGGTGTATAAACCCCGGACATTCAATGATGGTGGGTGATCGTCCAATGGCAGGACTACGGACTCTGACTCCGTCAATCTAGGTTCGAATCCTAGTCACCCAGCCAATATTATCAAGGGGTTTCAGCTTCGGTTGTAAACCCCCTTTTTTGTTTTTCCCGCCCGTGTAAGAACCATGTAAGCAAATTTGATCAATACAAAAACCCTTTCTAACCCATCCATGAAAATAAATTTCTCGGGAGGACTGCTCCGATAATTTAACCTGAATCCATGCCCCTTTTCCGTCAACCGGCCTGTCTCAGGCGTGGCAGTGCTTTACGCAGATAACAGTTTACTGGCTGTGTCCCAGTACGGTAACAATACCGGCTGATGACAGCTGTCTTTTACCACAGGCGGACATGATCTGGAAATCAACTTGTGCCTGATCTTGTGCCTGGTCTTTTTTGGCGAAGGGTTCAGACCGACTCCCCCAGGCCCACTATAAACCGCATACGCATGTCGATTTTCAGAAATGTTATATGAAACACTGACTCCCTATCATGGGGAACTGTATCATTCAAGAATAACTTTTTCTCACGGCATCTTGTGTTGCATAATTGTCTTCTGCCAGTAAGCTGCGAAAGATAGAATCCTGTTTTAATACTTGACAAACATCATGTGAAACAATAGGTAGATTCTGAGCAGATGGATGTATTTGCTGTTTTTTAAGGTGATGAATACCTGCACCCAGATACAAAAAACCCGTTGAAAGGAAAGCCGGATGGAGGAAATGGAAGGCATACTGGAACTAAGTGATACTGAAGGCATTTATATTGATATCGGCACCCAGGTGTACATTGATATTGACGGTGTTGATTTTTCCGTTACCAGTATTTTTGTCGGTCTGCTGAAAAATGAATTCCTGATTGTCACCCTTCCCAGAAGGTATCGAAGCGTTAAAAACAAATTGTACCCCGGCAGCAAAATGGTGGTCAGATATCTGTATGACGGCTGCGTATTTGCCTTCCAGACTACTGTGATAGAGATCCTGACCAATCCCATCCGTACCCTTGCCCTTGAGTACCCCAAAATAGTCCAGCAGCGGGAACTGCGGATAATCAAGCGCAACAACGTGGTGATTCCCGGCCGGGTAGAAGCCAGAAAGACCGAATTTCCCATCGTGATATTCGATATCAGCAAAAAAGGCTGCAGGTTTTCCTACCATGACACCAAAAATATCACCATCCTCAAGGAAGGAGACATTTTACGGGTTTACTGCCGGCTGCCGGGTGTATCAGAGGAAATTGGTGCCATGGCCATTGTCAGAAATGTCAAACGCGAACAAAAACAGATCTCTGTGGGAACCAAATTTCAGGATATCACCAAGACATTTTTAACGCCTTTGATGCATTTTCTGTTCGCCATAGAAGGATACAAAAGATAAGCCCGCAACCATTTTCAATCCTGCCGATGCCCGGACACAGGTCGTAGGATACATCTTTTCCGACCCGGTCCTATCCCCATCCGTTATTGGCATCTGATTTTATATCAAGCCGTTTGAAATAGGGTTTGATGTCAAGCAGCGGGGTGTTGTCCAGCACATCAATGCCGCTGATATCCAGGCGGCTGCCTAAGATGTGTTTGAGCCGGACAGTGCTCAGCCCGATGGGATGAAATATAATGTCCATGATTTCTCCTGTTTTCATATCGGGTTTTTGCATCTATCGGTACACCTGTGACATGCCCTGAGGGGTATCACTCAGTCCCCTGGCGCTGTTGATGAGCATTTTTGTGTACTGGTGGCCGGGGTGGTTGATGATCCGGGCGGCCGGACCTGTTTCAATGATCCGGCCGTCGACCATGACACCTATGCGGTCGGCCACTTTCCGGGCCAGGCCGATATTGTGAGTGACAAAGAGCATGGTCAGCCCCTTTTCGATCTGCAGGCCCAGAAGCATTTTAAGCACCTTGGCCTGGACACTGGGATCCAGGGCGCTGGTGGGTTCATCAGCAATGAGCAGGTCCGGGTCATGTACCAGTGCCCGGGCCAGACAGACACGCTGGATGGCGCCCATGTTCAATTCATGGGGATATCGCTGTAAAAATTCCGGTGCAGTGGAAAGTCTGACATCGGACAAGGCTCTCAACACCCTGGAATGGATTTTTTCCGTGCGGGTTTCCATCTTATGTATGCGCAACGGTTCCGCCACAATATCAAACACCGTAAACCGGTGACTGACTGATTCAGCAGGGTTCTGGTAAATCACCCCGATTTTCGGTGCCAGGGATGTAAACTCTTTTTTTACCCATATGTCCATATCCCTGCCCTGAAATATACGCTTTCCCTGGTCCGGTATAATCGCTGCTGCTGCAATCATAGCCAGGGTGGTCTTGCCGGAGCCTGTTTCCCCCACCAGGCAGAACACCTCTCCGGCCATAAGGGTCAGGTCTGTAGGGGCCAGGGCCTTGATGGGGCCATAGGATTTGGCCACCTGCTCAAAACAGAGCAGCTGGGCGATACCGCCCCGCAGGCACCGTACCTGATGATCGCCACTTGGCATAATCGCAATCTCGTCTCTGGTGCAGGCTTCGACAGCCTGGGTACACCGGGGCTGAAAAAGACATCCCCGGGGCGGGGCATGGCCTCCCTGGTGAAAAGAATCCGGTGCCGCCACATGGGTGTGCACATGGTCTGTGCCGCTTTCCCCGGCATGGGCATGGACCATCCGGTAGAATGCATCCCCTCTGATGCCGCCCAGATCCCGCACCGCGTCCATGGCGGGAAATGCCCGGGCCAGGGCCAGGGTATAGGGATGAGAAGGATTTTCCAGCAGATCCCTGCCGGGCAGATGTTCCATGATCTGTCCCAGATACAGCACGACAATGTCATCGGCCAGTGCCTGGGCCAGATCCAGGTCATGGGTAATGAGCAGAATGGTTTTGCCCCGGACACGAAGATCCTGGATCACCCGGGCTATGAACGCTTTGGTCATGGCATCCAGAGCCGCTGTGGGTTCATCCAGAATAACCAGGGGCGGGTCCAGGATCAGGGCCATGGCAAGCAACCCCCGCTGGGCCTGTCCCCCGCTGAGCTCATGGGGATACCGCCGGGCCATTTCCGGTGCAAGCCCCATATGGGCCAGCATATCAACAGCCTTTGCCATGGCTTTTTTGCGGGGAGTGCCTTTGAGGACCAAAGGTTCCGCCACCTGGTCAACCAGACGGTGCACCGGATTGAAAGTGGCGGTCCCGTTTTGAAATACCATGGCTGCTGTTGACCAGCGAAGGGTGTTCATCCTGGCTTCATCCAGGTCCGGGACATTGTCCCGGTCCAGTAAAATCTGTCCCCGGAGCCGGGCATTATCCGGCAAAAGACCCATTATTGCTTTGCCCAGGGTGGTTTTGCCGCAGCCAGATTCCCCCACCATGGCCGTAATCCTGCCGGGGTGCAGGGTCAGGTCCAACCGGTCCAGGGCCAGGAGGGAATGGTTTTCTTCCAGGTAACTTACCCGCAGATTTTGTATATGTACTTGCAATGTGATATCTACCTTTACCTGTATGTTGTCCTTGCTGGTATGAAGCCTTTACACAGATTCCTGTAACCGCGGATCAAAGATCTTTTCCAGGCTGATGGTCAAAAAAGTTGCCCCCATAATCAGCAGGGACAAAAGCAATATGGGCGGGACAAGCCAGTTGGCCCAGATGTCCAAGTAATAATATTTCAATGCATAACTGATCATCAGGCCCAAAGATTTCTGGGCCGGATCAAAAAGCCCCAGAAATGCCAGGGAGGCCTCCATAAAAACCGCCATACGGATCTTGGCGGCAAAATTTATCAGATACAGCGGAAATAGTTCAGGCATCAGGTGCCGAAAAATGACATATCTGTTTGATCCGCCCATGCGCCGGGCTGCCGTGATATGCAGGCTGTTTTTCAAAGTTAGCGCCTGGGCCCGGATTCCCCTGGCCGTGGTAGGCCAGGTCAGGGCCGCCAGGGTCAAAGCCAGCACCGCAGATGGCGGACGAAAAAACGCAGCCAGCAGTATCAGAATCATTACTGCAGGAATGGCCAGTACAATGTCTGCCAGCCGCATGAAAAACTGATCGATCCATCCCCCCATCCACGCAGACACAAGACCGATGCCTCCCCCCAGGATCAGCCCTGCAATGGCGGCAATCAGACCAAAGACCACAGTGTTTCGCAATCCCCATAACAGTTCGGACAATATATCCATCCCCCCGTCATTGATGCCCAGCCAGTGATGGGCTGACGGCGGGCTCAAGGGCACGAACCCGGTGTCATGGGGATCCCAGGGAACCAGGAGCGGTCCGATAAATGCCCCGAAAAAAACAAGCACCAGCAGGGTAGACCCGATGATAAACCAGGGATCTTTTTTTATCCTGGGGCCTGCGTCAAGATGCATGGCTCACCCGCGGGTCCAGCAGGGTATACACCCATTCCATGCACAGGTTGACCACCAGAACCATGAGTGATGCAAACAGTACAATACCCTGGATCAAGGGCAGATCCCGCATGGAAATAGCGTTGAACAGCAGGGTTCCCAGGCCGGGATAGGAAAAAATAGTTTCCACCACCAGGGCGCCTGTAACCATGAACGCAAACCGCAGGCCAAAGCGTGTGACCAGAGGCAGCAAAGCATTACGGGCGGCATGGGCATAGCGCACCCGTCCTGGTGGAAGGCCCTTGGCCTTTGCGGTCAGAACAAACTGTTTTTTCAGGACCATGACCATACCGGCCCGGGCCAGCAGAAAATTGCCGGGAAAATAGGCGGCAACCAGGGTGATCAGGGGCAGCGTCAGGTGATGCAGCACATCCAACACCCACTGGAAAGTGGTCTGCTCTGCATAGGCGGTCTGGGCCCCGGCTGCCGGAAACCAGCCCAGGTGAAGGGAAAAAACCAACAGCAGTAAAGCCCCGGTACAGATTTCCGGAATACCCTCCAGCACGGTCATGGTACCAACACCCGATTTTTCCACAAGCGATCCCCGGCGCCAGGCCGCTTCCACACCAAGGAAAAATCCCAAAAAAGAAGACAGGATGTGGGCCGTTCCCATGAGTACGATGGTCCAGGGAAGTGCCGCAAAAAACAACGTGGAAACCGGCGCAAAAAAAGCAGCGGAATACCCCCAGTCCAGGCGTACCAGATTGCCCAGATATTCACCGAACGTCTGGTTATCCAAAAAATAGGCCTTGAGTTCGGCTTCCTGAAGGGCATTGAGAGAAACATCCGCTCCCGCGTACATGGCTGTGACAAAATCACCGGGTAAAAGCTGCGGCAAAAGGTAACTGAGATATACCAGGATCAGGGCGGCTGCCAGGTAGGCAAAAACAGGCCTCGACCATTTGTGTTGTCTGGTGCGCATGGACAATGGCCTATCTGATCAAAGACATTTTATTCTGGGGAATGGGAACACCTTTGCTGATCCCCCCTTTGGTGTAGAACCATATCACGCCTGTATCCTTGTTGTAAGCTGCCATGGTATCCGGATAATACAGGGATATGGCCGGTATCTGCCTTGCATAGATTTCCTGGATATGGAAGACGATCTGCCTGCGCTTTGCCGCGTCCATCTCCCTGATCTGGGCTTGCAGCAGGGCATTGAGTTCCGGACTGTCATCGTACCGGGCACAGTTGACAGATCCTGCCCCATAGCTTGAGGATATCATTTCGTTGAGAATCCGGGGGTCTCCTGCAATGCCCCCGTGACCGGAGACTGCCAGATCAAAATCCCAGTTTCTAACCCGACTGTCCGTGGTGGTCTGCTCCTGGTTGATCAACGTGACTTTTATGCCGATATCTGTGAGCTGTTTTTTGATGATTTCACCATCCCGGTCCGCCACGCTTTCGCCGGCCACAGTAAGGCTGGAGGAAATCAATTCAAGCGCCAGGGGGTGGCCGTTCTTGTGAAAAAAACCATCCTGCCCGCTGGTCCAGCCCAGGGATGCAATCATATCCCGGGCTTTTTGCGGGTCACAGCGGTATTTGGGGGTATCTGGATTATACATGTCATGGTCAATGCTTAAAAGGCCATAAGAGGCAGGGGTGGCAAAACCGCGGTGAGCCTTGTCGATAATTTCCTGCTGGTTGATGGCAAAGGCCAGTGCCTGGCGGAAAACACGGTCATTAAAGGGCGTTTTTTTATGGTTGATCATGAGTTTCTTGTTCCAGCCCCGTTCATTCTTGATGATGATCAGTCCTTTTTTGTCAAGGGGACCGGCCATATCAGGCTGGATATTTGCCAGATCAACCTGTCCGGTTGCCAGAGACATCAAAGGTTTTGACGTACGCACATAAATCAGACGTTTATTTTTGGGCGGTCCCTGATAATACGCTGCAAACGCCTCAAACAGATAGGTACCCCGGGTTTTGTTGAAATCTTTGAATACATAGGGACCACTGCCGATGAAGCATGCTGGATCATCACATGCACGGGGGTCTGCGATGGTTTTCCAGATATGCCGGGGCAGTATCGGCATGGTCCCGCCGATGTCGGAAAGAAACGGGGAATATGGTTCTGTCAGATACAGCACCACGGTATGGTCATCAACCACCTCCACCCGGTCCACGGCATCAGCTGAAACCCACTGGTAGGGGTGCTTCTTATAATATGCAATGGTAAAGGCTACATCCTGTGCCGTCACAGGCTGCCCGTCATGCCATTTTGCCCCGGGATTCAGGGTAAAAACAAAGGCGGATTTGTCAGAGTCATAGGACCATGTCCGGGCCAGGGCCGGTATATACCCTTTCTGGTCTTTCCAGACCAGGGTGTCAAATACCCAGGACATGCGGACATAGCCGGGACCCCGGGGATAATGGCGGTAGGGATTGGGATAGCCCCAGTCTCCTTTGCTGTCGGCAATGCGGACATCACTTGCCCGGACATCTTTTGCGGCATACAGATCTGGTACCATAAATACCACAGCCAAAAGGACTGCCGTAATCATCCCATGGAAACCGATCTGAATGATATTTTTCTTGTGCCTGGTTACACTGTGTTTCACTGTTTTCTTTGTGGCAGCAACGGTATGCATGCAGCGCTCCTTTACAAAAAAAAACCACGAAAACAATCCCATATCAGGATCATGCCTTCATGGCAGTGTGATTTTAGTTATGTTTGCAGTTTATTGTAACGCAGACTTCATGCCTGTATTGTGACTATTGAATACCAGAAGGGATTTTGCCTGTCAACTGTTTACAATTTTGGCTGGATATATGCCATGCTCACACCGGATTTTTGAACATTCACTGCAACGCTCTGTCTCTGGACCCGCCCCTGGTGGTGGAAGGTAATCCATTCCAGCAGATATTCAACGTCTTGGTGATGACACATGGCCTGAAAGGTTTCTATAGTCAGCCGGGGTGTCTACATCCTTGAGAATGCCTGCATCTGCAACAGCAACACTCTGGGTCCGGGTGCCATATTCCTGGAACAGGATTCGGGCGCCCGCATCTCCGGCCGGACAGATGAGGCGGGAAAACAAAGGGCTGGCCACCAATACCGGGTTCCCCCGCTTTCCTTTGAACCGGGGGACCAGTATCCAGTGGTCGGTAGTCTGGAATACCGATACCAGCTGGTTGATGGTGTGAACCGATACCAGCGGCTGGTCCCCCAGAAGAAACAGAACGCCACCGGTGCGGCCGGACAGGGTTGAAAGGCCTGCAGCCAGGGAAAAAGACTGGCCTTTTTCCCAGTCAGGATTCTCAACCACCCGGATACCGTCCAGATCCAGGGCCGCACGAATGGAATCAGCCTGGAATCCCAGCACCAGAACAATATCGTCCAGCATGGATGCTTTGGCGGTTGCAATCACCCGGCCCAAAATAGTAGTATTTTCAAAGGGCAGCAACTGCTTGGTGGACCCCATGCGTGATCCGCACCCGGCCGCCAGGATGATGCCGGTGACAGGTTTTGTATGGGGCATCATATGGTTATTACTCCCTTTACCGGGTCTGGATCTGCCAGGCTGGCAATGACCACCCGACCGGGCCATTGGGACGGATGTTCATGCAAAAAATGATGTGTCTGCTCCCTTTTGCAGGCATACGGTTTTTCACAGCTCTGCCGGCTTTTGCCCAGTAAATCGGCAATGGCATGGCCGGCCGCCACCCGGAGCGGGTCATCCGCCTTGTTGAACCAGGCTGCGGCTGCCGGGTCGGATCCGGCAAGGCCCCGGGCTTTTTGTATTTCCAGTTTACAGGAGGCTGCCATGGCCCGGACATCCACCCTGTCCCCAAGGTGCAGACCGGTGTTGTTTGAAAATATGACAGCCCGGTGAACATGGTGGTCATCCAGGGGGGTGTTGAGGGCATCCAGACCGGTGACATGAATAATGCAGGTGGTAACGGACGGGATCACCGGTTCATGGGTGTCGCTCGCCTTGATGGGCAGCTGCCGGGCGCCGTCCGCCTCCACAATGATCCAGTCAAAGCAGCCGGCATGCCATATCTCATCTATGATGGTTGCGGCAAATCCCTTGAGTTTGCCTGTGCCGGATACAGCAACGCTGCCGGCGGACAGATGGGGGTGATCCTTCAACAGCGGACCGCTTCGGGCAACCAGGTCTTCGGCAGTGTCTGTTACCAGGGTGACGGGAGACTGTTCTTTGGAGGGAAAATGCACATTGGTGGTGGTGGTGGTGAGAACAGTGCGGCCCGAACCGGCCAGTTCCCGGGCCAGGCGAAACATCAGGCTGGTTTTACCGCCGGCCCCGATAAGACTGACAACCCCCCTGCCCGGCAGATCCAGACTGTCAAGGATGGGAAACGTCATGGTCATGCCTTCACCGGAATATCCAGGGGTTCATTTTCCCTGCTGCCGGAGACGGGTAACGGGTATGCCGCCGACACCCCAGTTATCGGTATCCACCTCGTCAATGGTCACAAAAGTGGTGGCGGGATTTTTGCCCAGCACATCTTTGAGCAACCGGGTCACCCCATGGATCAGTTCCGCTTTCTGCTCTGTAGTGGCCCCTTCCTTTGTAATTTTGATGTTAACGTAGGGCATAGTGCCTCCTTATTTCGTAAGATGATATCTGTTTGTCGCACCTTGATTTTTTGCCAGCCGATTGTTGGCAGATGGCTTACACCACCCCGTCCAGTTCATGCTTCAAAGACCGGTTCATAAGGCGCTGCACGGTTTCTTTTACAGGAAAATTTTCAAACAGCACCCGGTACACCTCATTGCAGATGGGCAGATCCACCCCCAGTTTTCGAGACAGGTTGTACACGGACCGGGTGGTTTTCACCCCTTCAGCAACCATACGCATCTCCGAGATGATGCCATCCAGTTTTTTGCCCTGGCCGATCTGGACCCCCACGGTGTAATTGCGGCTCAGGGCACCGGTACAGGTGAGCAGCAGATCCCCTACCCCGGCCAGTCCTGACAGGGTCAACGGATCGGCCCCTAAACGGGTGCCCAGGCGGTTCATTTCCGTCAGCCCCCGGGTGATGAGCGCGGCACGCGGATTCAACCCCATGTTCATGCCGTCACAGATGCCTGCGGCAATGGCCAGGACATTTTTCATGGCCCCTCCAATCTGGGTGCCCACAGGATCATCGTTCACATACACCCGGAAGGTGGAACAGGAGAACACGGACTGGACAAACCGGGCCACCTGCCTGTCGACGGAAGCCGCTGCCACAACCGTAGGAATACCGGCTGCCACTTCTTTGGCAAAACTGGGTCCGGACAGAACCGCCAGATTTTTTGGAGGTATAAAATCCAGTATCTCTTCCATAATACCGGTCATGGTCAGGTGAGTCTTGTTTTCAATACCTTTGGAGGCACTTACCACCACCGCATCTTTGGAAATAAACGGTTTCATCTGCATGGCCACGGTCCGCATGCAATGAGACGGCACCACCACCACCACCAGGTCTTTTTCTGTAACCACGGTTTCCATATCATTGGAGGGACGAATGGATTCCGGCAGATGAAACCCCGGCAGAAACACCTGATTTTCCCGCAACGTGTCAATCTGTTCTTTCACTTCAGATTCAAATACCCAGAAATCCAGGACAAACCCTTTTTCCGCCAGCAGCCTGGCCAGGGCGGTTCCCCAGGATCCGGCCCCCACCACCCCGATACGTGTTGATTTTACATCACTCATGGCCTTCATGCACCTTATATAATAAAAAATTATACATATACAGCAAACCACCGGAAGATTCAATGTATGATTTTTTGGTCTGTTTTGGTCTGAACATGTGCTATATGGCGTGGCTCTATGAGGAGCTCCTGGTGGTGTCCTGTGAACGGACCATCAGAGCCGGAGGGGGCCTGGCAGGATATGCCGGGATGGTTTTCAACCAGAGGACGGCTTGCCGCACTTCATCGTCCTTATGCAAACCGACCCCCGCAGGATCTCGGGCCGGGCACAGGACACCACCAGGGGCGGATTCGGGGCCAGAGTGCTGCAGAGAACGGTCGAAAACCTGACATGCTTACGGCAAAGATTTCAGTTTCCGGTATGGTCACCTGGATGCTGGACCAGCATCCTCTTATTTGTAGAAAACCTGATGGGCAGCCTGTTCTTCCAGAAACCGGTCCACGTTCTGTAAAATAAAGGTATCGCACTGATCAAACAACGGGGAAGAAATCTGCTGTCCCATGCGGGTTTTCAGCAGCAGTATTCTGTCAAGTTTCTGGTTTTGAAACAAAAAGAGCAGGACATTTTTCTTTCTGTACCGGGCGATCCAGGCATCGGATGTCTCCAACGCACGGGTATAGGTAAAATGGCGCTGTGTGACAAGCGCTGACCGGGTATGGGGATCACAGGTGATAAGGGTCCGGATGGCGGGCACCCGGTTGATTTCCGCCAGTATCCGTTGTTTGGGTGAATTTATTTTAAAGGCTTTATAACCGCCTGTGGTATACGAATAGATCCCGGTGGGGGCAATGGCCAGCAGTTCCACCAGGATCACAATCACCAGCATTGTGAACCCCAAACCAATCTGAAGGGCCCGCTGTCTTTTCTTCCGGGTCATCCCTGCCAGGAGGTCCACAGCCTTTTGTTCCGGCCTAAAGGGCCAGCCCCCCTTTTACGTTATCCACGGTGTTGTCATCAAACAACCGGGCCACCAGTTCCAGGGAAAATTCCAGGGCTGTGCCGGCGCCTTTGCTGGTAATGCAGCATCCGTCCACGACCACATTTTTGTCCTGGATTGTCCCCCCTTCAATCAGTCCGGCAAATCCCGGATGACAGGTCACCGCCCCCGGGGTAACCAGACCCAGGTGATGCAGCACCACTGCGGGAGAGGCGCAGATGGCACCGTACAGTTTTTTCTGCCCGGCCTGTTTTTTCAAAAGAACAGCCAGTTCTTCGGATTTTTTCAGATTTTCAGCACCGGGAATACCCCCTGGCAGCACGATCAGGTCAAAGGGCTGGTCCAGGCAGTCCTTGAGCAGCGTATCTGCCTTGAAACAGATACCCCGGGCAGCCGTGATTTCCATTTCATCCACAGATGCCACCACCACCTTTGCACCGGCCCTTCTGAGCACATCGATGATGGTAATGGCCTCCATTTCTTCGATTCCCTGGGCCACTGGTACCAATACGTTTTTTTCCATAACTGCCTCCTTTGGATCATGGGTAAACCAGGTCATGACATTGACGTCAAAAACGTATGCCGTTCTTATGACCCAGCAACTGGTTTGCATACAGCGATGCAGTGATTTTCACCACTTTGATAATATGATCGCGTCTGGATGACTTGTCTTTTAAGGGAGCATTGCGGAATGTCATGAGAATACCGGTAATGGAGGCCACAAAGGCATGGGCATAAATCCGGGCGCTATCCTTTGCAACACCGTGGCGGCACAGCAGTTTGGCAAACAGATCGAAAAAGATCTTGGTCACGGAATCAAATTTTCCCATGACCGGACGGGTCAGGTTATCCTTGAGCATCAAATAGGTCATCATCTGAAATGTGGACTCATTTTCAATAAGATGTTCCACAAATTTAACCCCGAACTGCTCAATACTGGCGGGTTCATCTTTCTCAACCATGGCTTCAAAATCGCGGCTGGCAGCAAAAATATCCTGGAGAAACGCTTCGTTGAACAGTTCTTCCTGGCTGGGAAAATACCGGTAAATAGTGGCAGGAGAGATGCCGGCCTCATCAGCCACTTCCCGCATTCCCACTTCATAAAAAGGCTTTTTTGCAAACAATGCCAGGGCGGATTCGATGACAATCTGCTTTCTTGCCTGTTTTTCCTTTTCCTTTAATTCAGCAAACCGTGATTCAGCCACAGATGATCCACCTTCCGTTGGGGTTAACAAAAATTGGTGTCTTTGTTTTTTCCTTATCATGAGTTCTTATGTCTGACAAGGCAAAATACCATCCCTGTATTGACCACCACCCCCCGTCTCTGGTATAAGGGGACCTGTGAACAACAAAAGAAAAACTGCCATGAAAAATAGTATGAAAAGAGATCTGTTCGATTTTGAAATCGGGTACCTGACCCGCAGTCCCTGCCTGTCCTGCAAGAACAAAAAAGACCTGCCCCGGTGTCATGATGACTGCCCTGTGCTGGATATGATCCAGACAACCCTTGCCAGGGGCATATCCAGCCAGTCTTCCAGGTATGAAAGCTGATCCTGGTGACCAATCTCTTTTTTGCGGGACATCCAACGCCCTGGTTAAGCGCTTTTTGTCCCCTGCTGTATTTAACCGCCTGTGCCGGCTGAAAACAGACACAGGGTTCACCCTGGCCCGGGCCATCCGGTCCGGGCAGAAAAATGCGGATTCCAGTATCGGCATTTATGCCGGGGATGCCCAATGCTATACCCTGTTCAAAGAGATCTTCGAGCCGGTGATCACAGCCTATCACCAGATTACAGCACCTGCCTGCCATACCCGGAACCTGGCTTTTGTGGATCTTTTCGACCTGGACCCGGACAGGGATTTCATTCTTTCCGCCCGGGTGCGGGTGGCCAGAAATCTCGATGCAATGGCGTTTACCCCCCACATCAACCGTCAGGACAGGCAAATGGTGGAAAAACAGATTCTGGATGCGCTGCACAGCCTGTCTGCACCTTTGAAGGGATGCTACCATCCCATGGAAAAAATGGATCCCGGGCAGATCCGGGATCAGGCCCATACAGGCAAGGCATTTATCCCCGGAGACCGGTTCCAGGAAGACGCCGGCATCAACCGTGATTTTCCCCTGTCACGGGGGGTCTATACCAGTGAAGACAAAACATTCATGGTCTGGATCAATGAAGAAGACCATCTGCGGATCATCTGTCTTGAAAAAACAGGAGATCTGGGCCGGGTTTTCAACAAGCTTGTCCAGGCCCTGGATTGCCTTGGCAAAGCCCTTGTATTTGCCTCCGATCCCTGCCTGGGTTATCTGAACGCCTGCCCCACCAATATCGGGACCGCCATGCGGGCCGGTGTCCATATCCGTCTGCCCAAATTGGAAAAACACCCCGGAGAACTGGAAAAAACAGCCCAAGCCCATGGCCTCCAGATCCGGGGAACCTTCGGAGAGAAAACCCGGGTGACCGGATCGGTGTTTGATATCAGCAACCGCCGCCGACTGGGTGTTTGTGAAACCCGTATCATCCAGGATCTTTACACCGGCATTGCGGCCCTCATGGAAAAAGAGAAAAAATTGTAGCGCCCTGGTTGCCATTCCCCTGACAGTACATATGGTAAAGTAAGGCAAAACTTACAAAAAAAGGGGGTAGCACCATGAAAACCATGCAGCATCTTGAAAAAGCAACCTTTGCAGGCGGATGTTTCTGGTGTATGGCATCTGCTTTTGAACCCCTTAATGGCGTAAAGAAAGTCATATCAGGATATACCGGCGGCCGCATAGAAAATCCTTCCCACCATGCGGTTGTCAGCGGTGAAACCGGGCACTTTTTATCCATTCAGATATGGTTCAACCCGAATACCATTTCCTATGGCACGCTGCTCACCTATTTTTTTCACCAGATTGACCCAGCAGACGATGGCGGCGCCTTTGTGGACAGAGGTCCCCAGTACCGCTCTGCTGTATTTTACCATACCCATGCCCAGAAAGAACTGGCACAAACCGCTGTTCATCGGATCAACCAGTCGAACATCTTTCAAAAACCCGTGGCCACCCGGGTAATGGCGGCACCTGTTTTTTTCAAGGCAGGTGACCGTCACCAGAATTATCATTTGAAAAACCAGACCAGGTTCCGGTTTTACAGGGCTGGTTCCGGCCGTGATCTGTTCATTGAAAAATTCTGGCAGAATGGCAACGAAGCAGTACTGGATCATCTTTTTTCACACAAGCATGTGATCCACTATACCCAGGGTCATGAACATGAGCATGGACAAATTGACGGCATAAAACCCCGGTACAGCCCGGCGGCCCAGGAACCATTTTGGGAATATGGCCATACAGACAGGCAGGACCAACGCAATGCCTGCCAGCACAATTGAGAATATGTCCGAAGCCAGGCTGCCTTTTATGACAAACAAAAAAACAGCCTGGCTGTAAAGACCGGTCCAGAGAAGGACCTGTATATTGTGTTCAGTGATGGTCCACATCCGACCCAATCTTGGAAATGCCATGGAGTGAACGTCCAGAGGCATCTGTCTTGCATCCAGCATCAGAAAATGGGGTACCTGCCAGATGCCCATTACCAGCATCAAAAGAAAAATCGTTTGAAATCCTGTATCACCAGTCTCCGGTATACCTGCTGTCCATCCAATGGCCGGAGGCAGCATGCCGCATACAATCCCCGGCAAAACAGCCAGAACCGTCTTTTTTTTCAATGGGGTATACAGCCCGTTGTAGCAGACCAGGGCCAGTATCCCCAGCATCCAGGGCAGATTCTGGTGAAAACACAAAAACAATATTCCAAGCCCAGCCAAACTGCAGGCCGCTGCCAGAGCACCCGCTGTGTTGACTGCTATTTTTTTTCGGGGAAGGATGCGGTTACAGGTTCTGACAAAATGGGTATCATATGTGCGGTCCTGGATATTGTTTCCCACAGCAGCCCCGGCCGCCAGCAGCCATACACCGGCGCCCAGAACCAGGGTATCCGCTCCCGGGCCGGCCATGGAAATCACATGGCCCAATACAGCGGACAAGGCAACATACAGCGTCAGGTGGGCTTTGGTGATCTCTGCTAACAGCTTCATCTTCGCTGCAGCATTGGCAGAACTGGCAGATATCGCCATAACGGCACTACCACTCATCATCTTCTTGTATCCATTCATCAAATTCCTCCTTGGACACCACCTCGACCACACCGGTCATGTCTGCGTGTCCCACACCACAAAATTCCGTGCACTGAAAAAAATATTGTCCGGTCTTTTCAGGCAGAAACCAGGCATAGGTGTTGATGCCTTTGACAGCATCCACCTTGACCCGGAATGCCGGGATAAACAGGCTGTGGATCACATCTGCGGAGGTAACATTGAGCTTCACCGGTGTGTTCAACGGCACCAGAATTTCATTTTCAGTTTCCTTGCCATTGGCATAGATGAAAATCCAGGAAAAAGACTGGGCAATCACATCGATCTCCATGGCATCGTCAGGCACATTGCGCAAACCGGTATATGCCTGCCATCCGGACACGAACATGGCCAGGGCAATAAAGGTGGGAATAAAGACCCAGGCTGTTTCCAAAACCCAGTTTCCCCGGATATCAGCCGGCACCGGATGCCTGGTCCTGCGGTAGCGGATGACAAAATAAATCATCACAAGGGTGATGGCAAACAAGAAAACAAAGGAAAATCCTATGATAAAATAAAAGGATCTGTCCACCAGGGCAACCGGATTTATCATATCATTCATCTTTTACCTCACCTGAATGCAACGTCCCAGAAAATAAAACCGATCATAATGGCTAAAAACAACACCGTGGACACAAAAGACCATACCACGGCCCTGCCTTCAAATTTCATGTGCATGAACACCACCAGCACCAGACCAGCCTTGGTTGATGCGATCATCAGGGCGATCCAGACATTCATCCATCCCAGGTCGATATAGGATGCCCCCACCGTCACAGCGGTCAGTACCAGCAAGGCCCCCAGAACAAGCCCCAGGGTTTTGTATGCAACTATGTGGGATTCGGTTTCCATGCAAGGCTCCTTTATCAGACCACCAGATAAAACAAGGGAAAAATAAATATCCACACCAGGTCCACCAGGTGCCAGTAAAGTCCGCAATTGTCCAGCAGTGCATCATTTTTAGACGTGATTTTCTGCTTTTGGACCAGCACAAGGCTTACGGACAGCAGTGTCATGCCGATGACAATGTGAAGCCCGTGAAGTCCTGTAATCACATAGTAAAGACCAAAAAACAGGTTCTGTCCTGCCGGTCCGTCCACCAGTTTTTCCGCACCTGGATATATTCCGAGAGCGATCTTGTGGCCCCATTCAAAATATTTGTTCACCAGAAAAATCCCGCCACATCCCAATGCACCCCCAAGGCCGGCCAGTGCGATTTTTTTGTGGTCTTTGCGCACCGCTGTAATACTGGCCGCCACAAAGAAGCTGGACACCAGCAGGATAATGGTGTTGATCACCCCGAAAACCCGGTCCAGCTCCTTTGCACCGGCAATAAAATCCTGCGTATACCTGGCAAAATACACTGCGTACAGCACAAACAATGCGCCGAACAAAATGATTTCCGTGTACAGGAAAAGCCACATCCCCAGTTTTTTGCCGGTCTGGTCAGTCTGCACAGTTAATTCAGGCTCCCTCTGACTTGTTGGCAGGTGTATCCACGATCCCGCTAAAATCATAGGGGTAGACCATGATTTTTGGTTTTTGCACAAAATTATGCAAAGGCGGCGGAGACGGAATGGTCCACTCCAAAGTGACCCCACCCCAGGGATTGGATTCCATGTCTCTTTTTTTTCTCAAAGAAGCAAAAAGGTTGGCCATCATAAGCCCGATCCCGAGAATCATGAACAAAGCACCGAATCCGGCAAAAAAATTGCCGCCTGCATACTGGGGCAGATAATCATAGTACCGCCGGGGCATGCCCTGGAGGCCCAAAATGAACATGGGCACATAATGAAACATGAATCCGCCGGTCACAAGTATGGCGGCGATATAGGCTTTTGTAAAATCATACATCCGGCCGAACATTTTGGGCCACCAGTAATGCAGGGCCGCAAAAAAGGCAAATCCCGTGCCCCCGAACATGGTAAAATGAAAATGGGCCACCACAAAATGGGTGTCATGGACATGGATATTCGCACCAGCCGCCCCCAGTACAAGGCCGGTGAGGCCTCCCACGGAAAACAGATAAATAAAGCACAAAGACAAAAACAGCGGCGGGGTCATCTGTATGGCTCCCTTGTACAGGGTGGCAACCCAGGAAAACACCTTGATGGCAGAAGGAATGGCCACCACAAATGTGAGCAGGGAAAACACGAACACGGCTGTATCGCTCATGCCGCTGGTGTACATGTGGTGTGCCCACACCAGGGAACCGGCGATGGCAATGGCCAGAGACGAGGCGACAATGGCCTTGTATCCGAAAATGGATTTTCTGGCGAAAACCGGAATGATTTCTGAAATAACCCCCATGCCCGGCAGTATCATGATATACACCGCCGGGTGGGAATACATCCAGAACAGATGCTGATACAAGATGGGATCCCCGCCCCTGGCCGGATCAAACAGACCCACATTGAAAAACCGTTCCATCATGACCAGCACCAGGGTGATGGTAACAACAGGCGTGGCCAGCAGCTGGACCCAGGCGGTGGCATACAGGCTCCAGGTGAACAACGGAATCTGAAGCCATCCCATGGCCTTATCACGCATTTTATGCACCGTTGTGATGAAATTCAGCCCGGTGAGCATGGAGGAGAATCCCAGGATAAAGGCGGCAAATACGGCTGTGGACACATTGGTGTTGGTGGAAATGGAAAACGGCACATAAAAGGTCCACCCGGTATCGGCAAACCCGTCTGAAAAAAGAGAAAAAATAGCAACCACCCCGCCGGCCATATACAAATACCAGGACAACAGGTTCAGTTTTGGAAAATATACATCATCTGTCCCGATATGTATGGGCAGGAAAAAATTGCCGAAAACTGCAGGCAGTGCCGGTATGATAAACAAAAAAATCATGATGACCCCGTGGAGGGTAAAAGCTGAGTTATACAGATCAGCAGACAGAACCGTTTCTCCGGGAAACATGAGTTCCAGGCGCAGTATTCCGCCTAACAGAACCGCCACAAGAAACCAGAACATTATGGCGTACAGATACATCAATCCGATACGCTTGTGATCCAGGGTAAACAGCCATGACCAGATACCGGTGAAACGCGCTGGTTCGGGTGTTTCAAAAAATGATTTGACAACTTCCATGACAGCCTCGCAAAGGGTTCAAAACCAGTGGGGACATGCCCGACAAAAAACGCTAAAAAAACCTACTGCTTTTTGCCTGCGTGTTTGTGTTTTTTTGACGGCCGAAGCAAAAACACCACAAAGCCTGCCAGCAGTGCCAGGATGACTGTTCCAGTTATCCTGAACAATTTAAACACATAGGTTTTATTTTCAGGATCATAGTCAAAACAAAACGAGAGCACCCTGCGTTTTATGGAAATACCGGGTTCGCCTTTCTGTGCTTCCTGCAACGCCATCCCCAGGTCAAAGGGCAGAAAACCCGGGCCGTAAAGATACCGGATGATTTTTCCATCCTTTGCCAGCACCACCAGTACATTGGGGTGGATGTAAAAATGTTCTCTTTTTTTAATGAAAAAATATCCCAGAGAATCGGTCACCCTGCGGATATTTTCCTGGTCACCGGTGAGATAATACCAGTTTTCCATGGGAAATTCGCGCTGGATCAGGTTGGCATAATTTTTTTTGGCTGCACTTGCATGGGATGGATCTTCATCATCTGAAAAACTTAAGGTGATGACATTGAAATCCTCACCCGGCTGCTGTCCCACCTTGTTCAGAGCCTTTGCCAGATCCGCCTGAAGAAAACTGCACACCGAGGGACACAGAAACCATATGGGCAGCACCACCACGGGTTTGTCAAATATTGCTGCCATTTCCACAATCCTGCCGGTGGCATCTGAAAACCGTGCCCCAAGATCAATATACTGGCCCAGCCGCTCCTGAACTTTGACCTGGTCGGCCAGATCCTGGCCCTGGTCCTCTACCTCCATGACCATTTTTCCATGATCATGTTGCTTATCCGATTGTTTTGCACCCGACTGGTGTGCATCAGAATGATCAGCCTCATCAGGACCGGTATCATTCAGGCCTGCATGATCGTGGGTATGCAGGTCCGACTTTTCACTGCCGGCAGCCATCACATGACAGGAAAATATTAGCATAACGCATAGAACACAAACGGCGGGCAGGCGCAGCCCACATATTTTTTGAAACCGGATCATTTCACCTGTACAGTTTCACCTGTGGCAAAATTAATATCATAGACCGCACGATACCGGTGGGTGGTGCGGAAGGAATCACGTCCTGTGCCGTAGGCAATCATGACACGGGTCATTTTATCGGTATGAATGGGTTTATCCCATTGTTCCGCAGCTCCAAGGGAAAGGGAAAAAGAAATGGTGGTGACACCGTCTGTTTCAGTGCCTTCAGGATTTATCACATGGTTCTCACCCCCCAGTTTTTCGTCCGGAGAATGACCCCTCTTACTGTCGGCATAATGGTCCTCAATCTTGACTTTGCCATTTTTCACCGCACCAATGATAATATCTGCCCCGCCCATCGCATCTTCCGGATCAATGCCAATGGCCACCCAGCCAGTCGTTTGGGCGGACAATTGCATGTGGATCCGGTCTCCTTCCAGGGTCCAGGAAACCGTCATATCTTTCGTTTCCAGTTTGTGGGCATAATCTGCTGCAAAAAGGTTCCCGGAAAGAATTACTGCTGCCGCCAATACCATTACTCCGATTTTTCGTATCATTTTGTCATTCCTTATATTCTGTAATCATCTATTCTGTCATCGTCCTTACATATTTTGTATGATCTTGAAAATTATTGCATATCTGTCTAAAACACCTTACCCGTATTGCAGTTCACCACCTGAAAAGCCCAGGGCGATGGCAATCAGAACCAGCAGCAGATAAAATCCGGTGTACCTGTCCAGTTTTCTATTTTCGGGATCATCCTTGATGGCGACCACCAGCAGCACAATGGTCAGCACTGCGGCCAGCACCATTTTCAATACAATCAAAAACTCCCAAACCCCGCCATACCTGTACTGCCAATCAAGGTATCCGGTAAATACAGTGGGCGCCACCCCCAAAAGTGCCAGGATGACACAATGATATCCGGTTCTTGCCAGCACCTTTAATCGCGGCAGAAATGAAGCCAGACGGAAGACAACAGCGCCCATAACCAATCCCATGGGAACATGGGTCAAGGCAGGATGGACGGGGTGGGTAAAACCGATCTTGTTGAGGAATTCAAAAATAATTTCAGTCATGGAATCACCTTTTGATTGTTATCATGGTTTAAAGTAAGCTGGTTTTTTGCAATTGCAATAAAAATATTGTATCTTTACTATATTCAGCATGAGATCACAACTGAATTTCTACACCACAATATCTAAGGAGGTAACCCATGGAAATCACCATCACCTATTGCTCGGTATGAAACTACCAGCCACGGGCTGCCGGTCTGGCAGACGACATACAAAAGGCATTGAATATCATCCCGAACCTGGTTCCGGGCAGCAATGGGGTATATGACATAACAGCCGGTGAAAAAACAGTTTTTTCAAAACACAAAGCCGGCCGGTTTCCGCAAAATCAGGAAATTATTGAGCAGCTGAGACAGCAGGTGTCATGAAAAGACTATTCGCCGTGTTTGCAGCAGCAAAAAACCTGGTGACATATCATAGCGATATATAAACGGTACCTGCTTTTGCCGATCCACCTGTTGGCTGTAAAACCAAAAAAGGCTGCCCCCTATGGGCAGCCTTTTTCGGAAAAGGAAAAAAAGATGAAAAAACTAATTGGCGATTAGTTAGAAATATATTAAAGCAACCTATGTGCCAGACAATAGCTGTTACGAAAAATATAATGGGTTATCCCTGGAAAATGCAGCATTGACAAGGATTTTACGCTGGATCAAAAAAAACGGGATTACAAACGGTTCTGTTGAAAAACTTGTAGCCACATATATCTTGAAAACAATGCACAAAAAAAGTTCAAAATTTTGAACTTTTTCCCAACCTCAGACAGACAGATGGTACGGTTACAATGCATATCTATCTGAAATAAAAGTTTTTTTTACCAAAAAGAGACCGATTCAAAAAAATAAACCCGGCCGGATATGTCGTTGAACCGTTGAGAATCAGCTATTTTTTGGACCGCTTCGGTTTAGGGACCGGCTTTTCTGCAGGCTTTGTCTCCGTTGAATCAGGAACGGGTTTTTCAGACCCTGTTTTTTCAGGTGCGGGTTTTGGTGCAGAAGTCCCCTTTTTTTTGGGCGTAATGCCTCTGAGAATGGGCATTACCATGTCCCTGCTCTGGGCCAGAAGCAAAGAAACTGCTTCCATCTGGGTCTCTGATAGTTTCAGGTCTGCATTGTCCAGGAATTCAAACAAATTGTCGGCAATATCAAGCATCTTGTCATGCGCGTCTGCTTCTTTTTTTGTCGCAAATGTCATTTTCTCCTCTCCATTCCTGACAACAATGTATTTAACAATGACTGCCATATCATCTCCTTATATCGTAAATAAAGACACACATGTAAAAAAAGGCATTCAAAACAAAAACCAGGATCTGGCGTTTCTTTTACCAGACCCTGGTCTTCATACACTCCGCCTGTCTATACCGCTGTTTATATTTCAGGTCTTGGGTAGAGGCCGCTTCTTTCTACGATCTCAGGTACTTTTTCTTCCCATTCAATGGCCATGATGTGGAAGCCTGCAACCCCGGGAATCTCTTTGAGTTCCTGGATATGTTCCACGCAGATGTTGATGCCTTCTTCTGCCTGTTTCTTTTTTTCCACCCCGGCCAGACGGGCAATGATCTCTTCGGGCACATCCATACCCGGCACCTTGTTTTTCATGTATTTGGCCATACCCACCGATTTCATGGGGGTCATGCCGGCCATGATAAAGGTTTTTTCCGTAAGCCCTCTGTCCGCGGCCCGTCGTATCCATTCCTTGAACTTGTCAATATTGTAGATGCACTGGGTCTGGATGAATTCCGCTCCACAGGCGATCTTTTTGGCCAGGCGCGGCACCCGGATCTCAAAGGGATCGGCAAAGGGGTTGGCTGCAGCCCCGACAAAAATCTTCGGCGGCCGCTTGATGTCATCACCGCCTAAAAACTTTCCTTCATCACGCATGTAGCGCACGGTCTGCACCAGCTGCATGGAATCCAGGTCATGGACGTTCTGGCCCTGGGCACAGTCACCAAAACTCTGGTGGTCTCCGGAAAGGCACAGCATATTGGGGATATCAAAGGAAGCCGCCCCCAAAATATCGCTTTGCAACGCCACCCGGTTTCTGTCCCTTGTCACCATCTGGAGGACCGGTTCAATGCCCAGCAGTTTTAAATGGATACAGGCAGCCAGAGAAGACATGCGGGTCATGGCAGTCTGATTGTCCGTAACATTCACCGCATCCACATGGTCCTTGATGAGCAGGCCTTTTTTCTTGACCTCTTCCGGGTCACTGCCCCTGGGCGGTCCGCACTCAGAAGTCACCCCTAAGTGCCCTGCCTTTAAAACACGCTCCAGCCTGCTGTTGCTCACATATTCGCTCATATCTTCACATCCTCCCTGGTTACGGTTCTGGGGCCGCCGGCCCGGTCAGTGGACCAGTCTTTTACAGGGGCTACTTTCTCATAATCATCCATTTTGTCAAGGGCTTTCAACCGGTCGATGATCAGCTGCCAGGCGCAGTCCGTGTCCTTGGAGATTTCACATTTGCCGTTGGTGGAACCGCCGCAGGGACCGTTCAACACCCGTTTGGCACATCTGGATACCGGACAGATGCCGCCGGTACGGGCCAGCACACATGTCCCGCATGCCTGACACCGTTCCGTCCACAATCCCCTGTCCTCATTGGCCCCCAGACAGATAGTGTTGACCCCGGGCAAAAGCGGCATGGTCAGATATTTTTCTGCGGCAAACTGCACCCCCACCCCACAGGCCAGGGATACGATGGCATCATAGTCATCAATAATATTCCTGATCTCCTCCAGGTATTCATGGTCGCACTGGCGCTCCAGGGTACGCTCGCCAATGGTCTTTTCCTGGCCCTGGTTCATGAAATACATCCTGAGCACCGATGCCAGCACCTCTACTTCTTTTTTGCCCCCTGCTTCACACACGGTGACGCATTCATTGCACCCCAGGATCAGGATACGGTCAAAATCCTTAACTTCCTGGATAATTTCCTCAATGGGTTTTTTTTCTGCTATTATCATGATTACCTCTTGCTTAGGCGGTTATTTGTTGTATTTTCAGGCAGCATCGGCCTTTTGTTTCATGCGTTCTTTTGCAAGGCGTATGGGGCTTGGCCCCATTTGCTTTATCTTGTTGACCATTTCTATGGAATACTGCGCAAACAAAGGACCTTCACCGGAAGACAGGTTGTACATTTTTACCCGCTCGCCGCCCACACCAACCTGATCCAGCATCCTGGCGGCTTGTTCAACCCGTTTTCTTGCCCGGAAATTGCCTTCGTTAAAGTGGCAGTCACCTTCCATACATCCCACCACATACAGCCCGTCAGCCCCTTTTTCAAAGGCCCTCAGGATGTGGATGATATCTATTTTTCCGGTACAGGGAAGGCGGATAATTCTAAAATTTGTAGGGATCTTCAATCGCATGGAACCTGCCAGGTCCGCGGCTGAATACCCTCAGTAGTTGCAGCAGAACGCCAGTATCACCGGTTCAAAATCTTTTGTCATATTACCCCCTCCAGCAGGGATTCCACCTTGCTGAGCAATGAGTCATCCTCATACCAGTTAAGTTTTATGGTTTTTGCAGGACATTCAGATGCGCACACCCCGCATCCCTGGCACAGGGCCGGGTCGATGTAGGAAACCCCCATCTCGTTGATCACCGGCACATGGTAGGGACAAGAACGTACACATACCAGGCAGGAAGCGCAATGGGCCTGGTCGACTTCTGCGACCACCGAAGACAGGGTCAGGTATTCCTGGGACAGGTAGGTGGTAGCCCGGGAAGCTGCTGCCATGGCCTGGGCAACGGTTTCTGTAATCAGTTTGGGGCCGTGGGCAGTACCGCAGATGAACACCCCTTCAGTCCCGGCATCCACCGGCCGAAGCTTGACATGGGCTTCCATGAAAAATCCTTCCGGATTGCGCTGGGCCTTGATGATATGGGATAATTCCTTTGTATCAGCTGCGGTGACACCGGCGGACAACACTACCAGATCAGCTTCAGCTTCAATGTGCTGCCCCAGTACATGATCCCGGAAGGTGACAATGAGTTTGCCATCACTGTTTTTTTCCACCTTTGGCGGATCATCCTGGCTGAACCGGGAAAAGATCACCCCCATGTTTCTGGCCTTGGTATAAAATTCCTCCAGCATGGAATAGGTCCGCATGTCCCGGTACAGAATGAAAACATCTGTTTCCGGACTGGTTTCCTTGATGGCAATGGCATTTTTCACGGCACTCTGGCAGCAGACCCGGGAACAATTGGGATTGTCCTGGTTTCTTGAACCCACACATTGGATCATGATAACCCGGTCCAGATCTTTTGCCTTTTTTTCTGCCAGCATGTCGGACAGTTCCAGCTGGGTGACCACGGACTCACTGTCGGGATACAGATATTCCGTGGGTTGGTATTCCGTGGCCCCTGTAGCCACAATCATGACCCCGTGATCGATCTTGCGCTGTTTCATGGAGGATCCCACCAGAACCTCGGTTTTAAAATTGCCTTTATACCCCCCGTATTCCACCACCAGTGCCTGTTTGAGAACCTCTATGTGCTCATGGGTTTCCACCGATTCCACCAGATCGTTTACAAAGGCCGGGATATCATCGCCTTCAATGGTATGGTGAAGCCGTTTGCCCAGGCCGCCCAGGGAATCTTCCTTCTCCAGCAGGGTCACATGAAATCCCTGGTCAGCCAATCCTTTGGCTGCTGTCATACCGGCGATGCCCCCGCCGATGACCAGGGCTTTGTCGATAATGGAAATGCGCTTGTCATGGAGCGGTCCCAACGTGCTGACCCGGGCTACTGCCATGCGGATGAGATCCTTGGCCTTGGCCGTGGCTTTTTCCGGTTCATGAAAATGCATCCAGGAATCCTGGTTTCTGATATTGGCCATTTCAAACAGGTATTTGTTCAAACCGGCCTCCTCCAGGGTATCCATGAAAATGCCCTCATGGGTTTTCGGGGTACAGGATGCCACCACCACCCGGTTGAGCTGGTGCTCGTTAATGAGCTCCTTGATGGATACCTGGGTGTCCTGGGAGCAGGTGAACAGATTTTCACCGGTATACACCACATTGGGCAGGGTCTTGGTGTAGGCTTCCACTTCTCCCACGTCAATGACCCCGGCAATGTTGATGCCGCATTTGCACACAAACACCCCCACCCGGGGTTCTTCTCCCAGCACATCCCGCTCTGCGGGCATGGACACGGTCCTGGTCAGGGTATGCCGGGCAGGAGACAGATTCCTGCCTGCAGCACAGGCAGCACCCGAGGCTTCGGTTACCGAAGAGGGAATATCTTTGGGCCCCTGGAAGGAACCGGACACAAACACGCCGGGCCGACTGGTCTCCAGCGGGTTGAAAGTACTGGTTTTCACAAAATTATAGGGATTGAGGGCAACCCCGATGCGGTTGGCCAGGTCCACGCTTTCTTTGGGGATGGTCAACCCCACGGACAAAATAACCATGTCAAACACTTCCTGCTGCATCCGGCCTGCCTCATCCACATAGTTAAGGATGAGATTGTCGGTGCCGGGTTCCTCCACCACGGAATGGATCCGGGATTTGACAAACCGTACCCCTTCCTGGTCTGCGGCCCGGTTATAGTATTTTTCATAATCCTTGCCGAATGTCCGCATATCCATGTTGAATATGGCGGCATCCAGCTCTTTTTCCGAATGCTCCTTGGCGATCATGGCATCTTTGATGGCATACATGCAGCACACCGAAGAGCAGTATCCGTTGCCGCACCGGTTGGTATCCCTGGATCCGATGCACTGGAGCCAGGCGATTTTTTCCGGTTCTTTTTCATCAGAGGGCCGTACCAGATGTCCCATGGTGGGACCGCCGGCAGACAGAATCCGCTCAAACTCCAAAGATGTCATCACATTTTTGGACCGTTTGTACATATAGGTATCATCCATGCCGGAGGGATCAAAGGTGGTAGCACCTGTGGTCATGATCACCGATCCCACGGACACATCCCGTATCAAGGGCACCTGGTCATGGTCCACAGCGCCTGCCAGACACACCTCCACGCACTGGTAGCACTCGGAACAGATCCCGCAGGACAGACACCGGGCCGCTTCCTGGTCAATCAATTCTTTGACCAGGGCCTGGGTCACTTCCTTGAAATTGCCCTCTCTTTGTGCCACCGGCAGCTTTTCCGGTGTCATCCGCTTGATCTGCGGCACATTGTCAATTTCCGGTTTTTCAAAATCCCAGGATTTTTCTCTGCCCTCGGTCAGGTCCAGGCCGTTGATAAACCGGTGAATGCTTTCCGCCGCAGTCTTGCCCGAGGCAACGGCATCCACCACGGATTTGGGGCCGTAAAACGCATCTCCGCCGGCAAATACCCAGTCAATGGGGGTCTGGAGGGTAACCGGATCTGCCTCATACCCGCCGGGGCGGGTTAAGGCAATGCCCTGGTCTTTGGCAAAACCGGTCTCCCCCATTTGGCCGATGGCCACAATCACGGTATCTGCTTCATGGGTGATCAGCTGGCAGTCATCATACTGGGGATTGAACCGGCCGTTTTCATCAAACACTGCGGTACATTCCTGAAAGGAAACCTCAGTGACCTGGCCGGCATCGTTGCCGTAAAACCGCAATGGCCCCTTGCTGTTCACGATGTTGACCTTTTCTTCCAGGGCTTCTTCGATCTCATAATCCCAGGCCGGCATTTCTTCGCGCTTTTCCAGGCAGACCATGGTGACATCATCCGATCCCAGCCGCCGGGCGGTAAGTGCCACGTCCACGGCCACGTTACCGCCGCCGATGACAATGGTTTTGCCGGACAGTTTTTTTGCTTTGCCCATGGCTGCATCCCGCAAAAAGGTAGTGCCTGCCAGAACCCCTTTCAGGTCCTCGCCTTTGACACCTAAAGAACGGGAACCATGCAGGCCAGTGGCCATGAACACCGATGCAAACCCGTCTTTTTTCAAGCTGTCCAGGGTAATGTCTTTTCCGAACTCCACCCCGGTTTTGATCGTAACCCCCAATGCTTCAATGACAGCGATCTCTTTTTCCAAATCCGCCTTTGGCAGCCGGTATTCTGGAATACCCACCGCCATCATACCGCCCTTGACCGGCAGTTTTTCATACACCGTGACCCCATAGCCCTTCTGGGCAAGATAATAGGCAGTAGTGAGCCCGGCCGGGCCGGACCCGATAATGGCCACTTTTTCGTCTCTTTTTTCATCAATTTCCGGGATCCAGGCGGATTCCTGTTCAAAATCCAGGTCCGCCAGATACCGGTGCAGGTATTGAATGGCCAAAGGCTGGTCTGCATCGCCTCTGGTACACACCGCTTCACAGGGATGGTGGCATACCCGGCCGCAGGACCCGGGAAACGGATGCTCCTGTTTAAACAGCTTCAACGCTTCTGCATATTTTTCCTGCTGCATCAGGGCAATGAAACCCTGGATGGATACATGGGCGGGACAGGTGGCTTTACAGGGGGCAACGGAGCGTTTGGAAATACCGTATGCGCCCGGGATGGCCTGTTCATATTGCTTGAAAATAGCTTTGCGGTTATTCAGCCCCTGGTTATGCTCACTGGGGGCATCCACCGGGCAGACCTTGGTGCATTCCCCGCACGAGGTACACTTGGAAATATCGACAAATCGCGGATTTTCTTTGATCCTGGCCGTGAAGTTTCCCTGTTCACCGTCCAATTCCAGAAGTTCGGTATTCGTCAACAACTCAATGTTCAGATGCCGGCCGACCTCGACCAGTTTGGGTGAGATCACTCACATGGTACAGTCATTGGTCGGAAATGTCTTGTCCAGTCTTGCCATCATACCGCCGATGGCATATGATTTTTCCACCAGATAGACATAATAGCCTGAATTGGCCAGGTCAATGGCGGACTGCATACCTGCAATCCCGCCACCAAGGACCATGACAGACCCCACAGGGTCGCTGCTTGGTGTCACCTTTTGCGTCATTATCAAAACCTCCTAACCGTTTATTATCGCCCCATGGGCGGTAAGCTGTGTCGCCTGAATCTTCCAGGTTTTCAACCCGCTGCATGGCAGGTGACAGAAAAAGCCCGTAAAAAAGGACGTCACGCCATTACAGTTTCCCCGCCTTTAAGTAAAAAAAAGGCGTTTTTTTGTCAACAATTATTTAATTTACACCTGGTTGTCATGCATAAAACCCTATGTCCGGGGAGCAAAAAACATACCGGCGCAATATCCATTTGTAAAGAAACGGCAGGTCTCCATTTTATTCCCGTAAAAAAATACAGATTAACCGGCAATCTCAAGGTGACGGCTGCAATACCATACCAGTAAAAGCACAGGCAGGCCCATCAGTGTGGTGATCAAAAAAAATGCCGGATATCCAAAGGCATCCACCATGGTACCGGAATACCCGCCGAATACTTTGGGCACCAGGGTCATCAAAGAGCTGAACACCGCATATTGCACTGCCGTAAACCGGATGCTGGTCAAACTGGACAAAAACGCCACGAACGCGGCACTGGCAAGCCCTGCAGCCAGATTGTCCGCAGCGATCACAAGATACAAAAGGACCAGATGATGCCCGGCAAAGGCCAGGACCATGAACAGCAGGTTGGTGGCGGATGCCAGCAGGGCACCCAGAAACAGAATCCGGATCACCCCGTAGCGGATGGAGAGAATACCGCCGGCAAATCCGCCGACAAGGGTCATGAAAAGGCCGAATGTTTTCACCACACTGGCGATCTGGGTTTTGGAAAACCCCAGGTCCTGATAAAACACATTGGATATGACCCCCAGCACAATATCGGAAATCCGGTACAGACCAACGAGCGCCAGTATCAGCCAGGCAACAAAAAGCCTGTACCTGTTGAAAAAATCCTTTACCGGTGCCACATAGCTGGCAACCACCATTTTTTTGTTTACCAGGTCGGCCAGGATGCAGATTTTCCCCACCACAGCTGCCGCAGCAAGCCCTGCTCCCAGCCTCAGGCATTCCATCAGCAATCCTGCCAGCCCCGTACTGCCCAGCCACTGCCCCAGCTGTACTTTCATATCCAGAGTGCCCCGGCCGGTAAAATGAAATGTTATGACAAATGCAGCCGCTGCCAGGCCAAACAGGCCCAGGCCGGTGAGATAATCCCGGGAGCTGTATGCATCAGAAGGGTTATGGTCGGATGCCGGCTCATCAATGACCAGGGCTGTGACCATCCCCACCAGCATCAGGCCGGCCATGATGCAATAGGTGATCTGCCAGGCTTCGAACCTGTAATTTCCCTTTGACGACCCAAACCACTCCGCCAGGATCAGGGCGCCTGCCCCTGCCACCAGCATGCCAATGCGGTATCCACCGATATAGGCCGAAGCCATCATGGCCTGGAGATCGAGGGGTGCCGATTCAATGCGGTAGGCATCAATTGCAATATCCTGGGTTGCCGAGGAAAATCCCAGCAGAACCGCTGCGATTGCCATGAAGACCAGCGGATGATAACCTGATCCCGGATCTGTAACCGCCATCCACAAGATAGCTCCCACAATCCCGGCCTGGGCTGCCAGAATCCAGCTTCTCCTCCTGCCAAGCTTTCTGGTCAACCAGGGAATGGGCATCTGGTCCACCAAAGGGGCCCAGACAAACTTAAAAGAATAGCCCAGAGCAGCCCAGGAAAAAAACGTCACCGCAGCCCGCTGGACTCCGGCTTCCCTGAGCCACAAAGAAAGAGAGGAAAAAATCAACAAAATAGGCAGCCCGGCGGAAAACCCGAAAAACAGCATGGTAATCACCCGGGGATGGAAAAAAGACCGCATGGCTTTGTGCCATTTCTCCCGGGTCTTTTGCCCGTTGCCCAAAGAATCCGGCGTATCAGAGTGTGATTTCAAAATCGCAGGAAACACCGTAACATTGGATAGTACTTTTCTTGGAAAATAAAAAATGTCTGCTGTCCTGCACAATGGACTCCATATCACAGTCAGACCGGTCCTGGTTCAGATGGATGAGGCCCAGCTGTCCCACCCTGGCTTTAAGGGCCAGATCCAGTGCATGGGAAACGGATGAATGACCCCAGCCTTTGCGATGCTGGTACTCATGTTCTGTATATTCCGCATCATGCAGCAGGATATCCGCATGTTCGGCAAACCGTTTGTATCCGTCAAATCCCTGGCCCTGGGGATGGGAAAACCCCAGTTCATTGTCAGTGAGAAAAACAAAGGTTTTACCATCTTCTGTAAATTTATACCCGAGACTGCCCAGGGAATGGCTGGTGGGGATGGTGTCGATTTCTACAGAGCCAATTCGAAACCGGTTGTTCAATGCCGCATCAAAACAGATATCTGCTTTCAGATCGTTGAGGCGGACAGGAAAAAAGGGCGGGGACATGACCTGTGTGAACACCTGTTTTGTGGTTAATCCATCAATTTTTCTATCCTGAATGACCAGGCGGTTGCAGGTGTAAAGCAGGGGCCTGAAAAACGGTATGCCCATAATATGATCCCAGTGGCAATGGGTGATCAGCATGTAATACTGTGTTTTTTGCTGTTCCAGCAAATAATTTCCCAGCCGCCGGATCCCGGTACCGGCATCAATGATAATTGTTTCCCCGGACCCGGCAGTGATTTGCAGGCAGGTGGTGTCCCCGCCGTAGGTGACATATTGACCGCCTGAAACCGGTATTGATCCTCTGGAACCCCAGCATTTAATAATCATGTTTCTCCTGTATCACAACCATCCATAAATATCCAGCAGCCATAATTCATATATGTGATGATCCGGTAACGGATAATTTTCATACAATGGTATGAATAAATTGATAAATCAACATTTTTTTCGTATCATCCGTTGACAACCTATTGGTTTTTGCCTAATGAAAGATGCAGACAGACCACCAGGTCAATTTTTATTTTCCCATTGTTTTTTAACCCCGTAAAAAAAGGGACCTTACGCATATGACACAAGTAATTGCCGACCGCAGAGACGTTGATTTTGTACTCCACGAACAGATCGGACAGGTGGACCATGAAAGCTTTGCAGAGTTCAATAAAAAAACCATCGACCTGATTGTTTCTGAAGCCAGAAACCTGGCCATAAAAGAGATATTACCCACTTTTAAAGAAGGAGATGAGCAGGGATGCACCCTGGAAAATGGTAAAGTGCACGTACCTGAATCCTTTAAACGTGCCTGGCGGCTTTTATGTGAAGGAGAATGGCTGGCCATGTGCGATGACCCCGCAGTGGGCGGCCAGGGCATGCCCAGAACCGTGGGCAGCGCAGCCTTGGAATATATGGTAGGGGCAAACTCGGCTTTCATGCTGTATTACGGCATGACCCACGGGGCAGCCAAACTGGTGGAGGCATTTGGTGATGACACCCAGAAAAGTTTGTACCTGAAAAAAATGTTTTCCGGCGAATGGGGCGGCACAATGCTGCTCACGGAGCCTGAGGCTGGATCGGATGTAGGGGCATTGACCACCTCGGCCCAAAAAAATGCAGATGGTACATATACCATCACAGGATCAAAAATTTTTATTTCCGCAGGTGAACACGACCTGTGTGAGAATATTATCCACCCGGTGCTGGCCAGAATTCCAGGCGCCCCTCCCGGTACCAAAGGCATTTCTCTGTTCCTGGTTCCCAAATTTCTGGTGAATGCAGACGGCACTTCAGGGGATTTTAACAACGTAGTCTGTACCGGTCTGGAAAAGAAAATGGGCATCCACGGCAATGCCACTGCATCCTTGTCATTGGGAGACAAGGGGCCGTGCATCGGGACCCTTCTGGGGGAAGAAAACCGCGGCATGCCCGCCATGTTCCGGATGATGAACGAAGCCCGGGCCTTTGTGGGACTCCAGGGGTTTGCAGTGGCATCGGCCGCTTACATGTATGCCCTGGACTATGCCAGAACCAGAATCCAGGGAAGGCATTTGACAGCGGGAAAAGATGCCAATGCCAAAAATGTTCCCATTATCCAGCACCCTGATGTCAAACGCCAGTTGCTCAACATGAAAGCCTATACAGAAGGCATGCGGTCTCTGGTTTACTATTATGCCTGGTGCAATGATGTGGTCCACACCACAGACGACAAAGATCTTAGGGCGGATACGGCTGCCATGGTGGAGGTGCTCACCCCTGTGGTCAAGGGCTATATCACGGACAAAGCCCTGGAAGTATGCTCCCATGGCATCCAGGTGTATGGGGGATATGGATACATCAGTGAATATCCGGTGGAGCAGCTCATGCGGGATGCACGGATTTTCATGATCTATGAAGGCACCAACGGCATTCAGGCCATGGACCTTCTGGGCAGAAAGCTGTCCATGAACCAGGGAAAAGCATTCCAGTATTTTATTGACCGCATGAAAAAAACCATACAGGAATTCTGTGGCATTGCGGGCGTGGAAGAACTGTGTGCCAAGGTATCCCATGCCGTATCCCGCCTGGAGGAACTGGCCGGGGTCATGGCTACCCGGTCCCGGTCGAACCAGGTGTTAAATGCCTATGCATTTGCCCACCCGTTTTTAGAGGTGACAGGAGATGTCAGCTTTGCCTGGATGCATCTGTGGCGGGCCGGCATAGCCGCACCCAAACTGGCAGAAAAAGCCGGCAGCCTGGACAGGGGTGTTGTGGCCCGGAAAGCTGCCAAAAACAAGGATACGGCTTTTTATGCCGGCCAGATGGAAACCGCCCGGTTTTTTATCAACACCCTTTTGCCGGCCACATATGGTAAAATGGATGCCATTCTGGAAGGAGATTCATGTGTGGAAGATATCCAGGATGTCTCTTTTGGCTCCAAATGACCGGTGCGGCCGGTACACGGCTGCATGGCCGGCCCATGGGTATCTGCTGCCGGCAATGCAGCACACCATGAACGTCAGAACATTGGTCGTACGTACCCATACAAAAAACAGGAGGACCCCATGTTTGAATATGTAAAAAAAAGTCTTCTCACGGGCGTCGGCATGGCCCTGCGCTCCAAAAATGAAATCAGGGAACTTGCCGAGGAATTAGCAAAATCCACCCAGATGAACCAGGCCGAAGCAAGAGAATTTTTGGACGAATGCCAGCAAAAATATGAAGAAGCCAGAACAAAACTGGACAAGCGTATGGAAAAAACGGTTGAAGAGGTCCTCAGAAGGCTGGATCTGCCGACCCGGTCGGATATCCAGGCCTTGAACAAAAGAATCGATGACCTGGTGAAACAGATAGAAAAAAACGTCTGTTAGCATTTTATGCTCAGCATTAAAAAAATCGGCAAGGTGGGCAAGCGGTACCGGCACCTGCTCCGGTACCAGCAGATCATCGGCATCATCCTCAAATATGGATTTGACAATATCCTGGATGCCATGAACATTGACCGCTATATTGAATCCGGTCTGAAACTGATCCCCTTTTCCCGCCCCCATGAACGGGTGGAACGGTTATCCAGAAATCAACGGATCCGCATGGCCCTGGAGGAGCTTGGCCCCACTTTCGTCAAGATGGGCCAGGTGCTTTCCTCCCGGCCGGATCTGGTTCCCATGGACCTGATTGCTGAATTATCCAAACTCCAGGATGAAATCCCGGCTTTTGGATTTGATCAGGTCCAAAAAATCATTGCCGCAGAATTTGGCAGACCCCTTGAGGCAGTTTTCCATGCCATGGATGAAATGCCTTTTGCCTCCGCCTCCATCGGCCAGGTGCACAGGGCCTCCATCACCGGACATGACCGGCTTGCCGTAAAAATCCAGCGCCCTGGCATCCGCAAGACTGTTGAGGCGGACCTGGAAATCATCCATCACCTGGCCGGTATCATGGAAAGAAATATCGAAGAAATGGCGTTTTACAGGCCGGTGAAGATTGTGGAGGAATTTGCAAAAACACTGGAAAAGGAACTGGACTACACCATTGAAGCCGCCAATATGGAACGGATGGCCAGCCAGTTTCTGTATGATAAAACCATCCATATTCCAAAATTCTATCCAGCAGAATCTTCTGAACGGGTATTGACCATGGAGTTCATCAACGGGATTAAGGCCAGCGATATCGATGCCATTGACCGGGCCGGTCTGGACAGAAAGCGCATCACCCGAAGGGGGGCGGATTTTATCATGAAACAGGTGTTTGAACACGGATTTTTCCATGCAGACCCCCATCCAGGAAATATATTTATACTGGAAAACAACCGCATCTGTCCGGTGGATTTCGGCATGACCGGTTTTCTGGACCAGACCACACGGGAATTGTTTGTGGACATCATCCACGCGGTGGCCACCGGCAATGCAAAACTTGCGGCCCGGCTTTTGTGTGAATTGTGCGACTATGAAACCCAGCCGGACATGGTTCACCTGGAAAAGGAGATCGCTTTGTTTGTGTCTGTTCACCTGACCAGATCTTTACAAGAGATCAGAACCGGTAAAATGGTGAACCAGCTTCTGGAACTGTGTGCGGCCCATGGCCTGCGGATTCCGCCGGATCTGTTCTTAATGATGAAAGCCTTTGTTTCCATTGAAGATGTTGCCAGAAAACTGGATCCGGATTTCAACATGCTCGGCCATGCAGTTCCCTATGTGACCTCGGCCAAATACATGCAGATGGCCCCGGGGAAAATTGCCGAAAACGTCATGAATATTGCCAAAGAATCCTTTAAACTGTTTCAGCACCTGCCATCTGATACCATGGAAATCCTGCGTCTGATCAAACAGGGAAAACTGAAACTCGCCATTGACATCCAGGGGCTGGACAAACTGATGGTCCACCAGGACCAGACCAGTAACCGAATCTCTTTTTCCATCATCATTGCGGCGTTGATACTGGGATCTGCCATTGTTATCAATTCCGATGTCCCGCCCATGGTGTTCGGGGTGTCCGTCATCGGCATCGCAGGATTTGTGGCTGCCGCGGTCATGGGAATATGGCTGCTGGTGGCCATCATCAGGGGAGGACGATTATAAAAAATCCGGTTACCGGTCCCCCTGGTAGGGATACCAGTCCGATTCTCTGAGCCGATCCACTTTCAGGGTCAAAATTTCACAGGTCAGGGTGTTGAAAACAATTTTACGGCCCAGTCTGCCCCCCACATCCTCGGATACAATGCGAATATTTTTTTGCATCAGAATGTCTTTGGCTGTCTGGTAATTCTGTTTGCCGACATTGTGGATACAGGTATCCGTGTTGTTGGCGCCGCCAAATATCTGGGCTTCCAGATGAAAGGGATCTGCCCCTTGGCTGATCATCATCCGTATCAATGTAATGACGGCGATATTACCATAGAGGGCCGTGGTTTTTTCCCTGCTTTCGGCAACCGGGAACAGAAAATGGTTCATCCCCCCGGTTTTGCGTTTTTTATCATACAGACTCACCGCAACAGATGAGCCCAGAACCGTTGAAATAACCGTGGGTTTTTCCGGCAGGTAAATATATCCCGGCTTGAGAAAATAATCCCGGGTAACCAGTGTTTCAGAATTGTTTTCCATATCCCCGTTTCTTTCCCATACGTGACACCATCTATTGTGTCTTATCCCATTTATCCCCCCATATCAAGTGGTAAGTGAATAAACTTGCCAATGGCTGTAAGCCTGTGGTATGAATACCGCACATGGCAGTCAATGGTTGAAGGGTACCAGAAGGGGTATTAATGGAAAATCATTTTCCAGACATCCGTATCGGACATTTAAAAATTGTGGACCACCTGCTTCCGGGCATGGCAGCTGCTCTCCCCGGACTGGACAGTCAAGTGCCCTGGCGCCTTATACCGGTTCCCATGCAGTCCTGGGATGAAATCTGTGATGGCCTGCAAAATGAAACCATTCATGGCGCATGTATCACCACCCCGCTTGCCCTTAAATTATTCGGCACAGGCATGGATATCCGGCTTCTCATGTTTGTCCACAGATCCGGCAGTCTCATGGTTAAAAGCCGGAAAGCCAATATCCGATCTCTGTCGGACTTTACAAAAAAATCTGTTTTGATTCCGGAAAGTTTTTCCGTCCAGGCCATGCTTTTGCACAAGATGTTTGCCGATGCAGGGCTGGTTCTTGGACCCCACGACCAGCCAGACACGCAGGTCAAATGGGAAATGGTCCCCCCCCATCTCATGCCGGACATGCTTCTGGCTGAAGATGATATAGCTGATGATGATCCGGCCCTCGGCGGGTTCATGGCGCCCGAACCCTTTGGCAGCCTGGCAGTACTGCAGGGGCAGGCTGATCAGGTCTGTATTTCGGACAGCCTCTGGAAAAACCATCCCTGCTGCGGATTGGTGGTCACCGGACATTTTTTACAAACATATCCGCAAATACCCGGGTCTCTGGTAGCACATTTTTTTAACACCGCTCGACACCTCGAACAAAAAGACACGTTGGAACTGGTTTCCCATGCAGCTGATTTTCTTGGCCAGGATCCGGTGCTTGTAAAGGCTGTTCTCCGGCACAGCAGGGTAAGTTTTGCCCCAAAGACACTGGTGCCGGATACAGCTGCCATTGACATGATACAACACTATATGATTGATGCCATGAAGATTATGCCCCAAAAAATTGATCTGGACAGTTTTGTGGACAACTTCTGGGCACAAAAAGCCCTGACGGAAACTTGCAGTGAAAATTGATATTGAAAAAATCACCAAAACCTATTCTGATGCAAGAAAACCCGACCACGTAGTATTACAGGATGTTTCCTTTGCCATTGCGTCTGGTGATTTTGTCATTATTCTGGGGGAATCCGGATGCGGGAAAACCACCCTGCTCAACCTTCTGGCCGGTCTTGAACTTCCCACCAAAGGCAGTATACGCGTGGATGGTGACATTATAACCGGTATCCACCCATCCCGGTCCATGCTGTTCCAGCAGCCGGCACTGCTTCCCTGGCTCACCGTCCGGGATAATGTTGCCTATGGCTGCAACATCAGAAATGACACAGACAACCTGGATTACCGGGTCAACCAGTTTCTGGAAATCATGGGCCTTGCGGGATTTGCAACCGCCCGTCCAGGTCGGCTGTCCCTTGGCATGGCCCAGCGGGTCTGCCTGGCCAGGGCATTGGTCGGGCATCCTGAGGTCCTTTTGCTGGATGAACCTTTTGCATCACTGGACACCTTTACCCAGGCCCATATTCAGGAAGAACTGGTCAACCTGTGGCTGTCGGAAAACTTTACTGCTGTTTTTGTGACCCATGATATTGACGAAGCCATCTACCTGGGCAATAAAATCATTCTTCTGGCCGGAGATCCAGCCAACATCGCTGAGATCTTTGAGGTAAAACAAAGCTACCCCAGGGACCGGAACCATCCCGGATTCAAACAGATCCGAAACAACATTCTGGACCGGTTTAAAAATGCCTATCTGGCCAAAAGGACATTGTTGTAATATGCATACCCATACCGGCAAACCCCCTTTGTGTGCAATAACCCGGCGGCAATTTCTGCAGACGGCTGCCACTGCCTGTTCCAGCCTGGCATTTGCCCGGACCGTATCTGCAAAAAAGCCGAAACTCCGCCTGGGGTATCTGCCCATCACCGATGCCACCCCGCTGCTGGTGGCCCATGGACTGGGATATTTTTCCCAGGAAGGACTGGATGTTGAACGTCCTGTCATGGTCAGGTCCTGGAACATACTCACAGAATCTTTTATGGCAAATAAATTTGATATCACCCATATGCTCTTTCCTATCCCGATATGGATGCGGTTCAAACAAAACCTGCCTGTCCGTGTGCTGGCATGGGACCACACCAACGGCAGTGCGGTAACCGTAAGGGGGGATTCACCCATCCAGAACTTTTCAGATCTGGGGGGCAAGCAGGTGGCGGTGCCTTCCTGGTATTCCATGCACAATCTGGTGCTTCAACTGGGATTGAAAACCCGGGGACTGACCCCGGTAATCCAGCCCCAGTCAGCGCCTGTAAAACCCCATGAAGTCAATCTTTTTATCCTTCCCCCCCCGGATATGCCCGCAGCCCTTCTCGGCAGCAAAGTGGATGCCTTTATCGTAGCAGACCCTTTCAATGCCCTGGCTGAACTGCGGTTCAATGCCAGGATCATGCGGTATACCGGAGATATCTGGAAAAACCATCCCTGCTGCGTCATTGTGGCAGCCCAGCCGTTTATTGACCAGCACCCGGTGGTGGTGCAAAAAGCCGTCAATGCCATTATCCGGGCCCAGGCCTGGTGCCGGAAAAATCCCAGAGAAACCGCCCATCTTTTGAGCCGGGATGGAGAACGCTACCTGCCGGTGCCTGAAGAAGTACTGCTAAAGGTTTTTGAACCCCCTGACCCGGCACAACTGGTCCATCCCCATTGGGATGTTCCCCGCATTGATTTTCAACCTTTTCCCTTTCCCTCGGCAACCCGGTTCATCATAGAACAGATGAAAACCACCCGGGTGGAAGGAGACACCGCATTCCTGACAGCACTGGATGCAGGCCAGGCAACCCGGGATCTTGTGGATGACCGGTTTGTCTTAAAGGCAATGGATGAAACGGGGGGAATGGCACCTTTTTGCGACTGCAATATGACATTTCCCTATGAAAGAGAAGAAACCGTTGAAATCACCTGATCGTTTCACATACCGCAACCCAAAACAAATGGGACTTACTGTCATTTTCACCCCCCAGGCATTTGGATTTCGCTATGAACTTATCGGGCTGGCCCTTTTTGCTGCTGCCTGGGCTTTGGTTTCCTATTTTGTGTTTACCCGGCCCCAGTTCAGCCAGTTTCAGGGATTTTTGCCAGGCCCCACCTTCAAGGCACTGATGTCGGCATTCACAGATGAACGCTTCTGGCTCTCGGTATTCACAAGCCTTCGGCGGGTTGTGGTGGGGATTTCTCTGGCGGCATTTTTTGGTTTTCCCCTGGGGATTCTGGTGGGGTTTTATCCCGGGATCCGGGGATTGTCCTACTCCGCCATCCAGTTTGTGCGCATGATCAGCCCTTTGTCCTGGATGCCCATAGCCCTGCTCTTATTTGCAAGCTTTGAATCAGCCGTATATTTTTTGATTGTAATGGCAACCATTTGCCCTATAATACTGAATACAGCTATCGGGGTGCGCAATATCCATCCCCAGTGGGTAAAAATGGCCATGAACCAGGGAGCAAACAACTACCAGCTCATCAAAACCATTGTTATGCCATCTTCTGTGCCCCATTTGCTCACAAGCCTGAGACTGGCTCTGGGAGTGGCCTGGATTGTGCTTGTACCGGCCGAATTTTTAGGGGTGTCCTCCGGACTGGGATACCTGATCAATGATGCAAGGGATACAATGGAATATGACAAACTCATGGCCATGATCATTGCCATCGGTATCCTGGGTTTTGCCTTGGACCGGTTGTTTCAAAAACTCCAGCAGACATTGCGCTGGTCCTGGAATGAATAATAATGATAAAGAAACACAATGATGAAAATAAACCTTAAGGAGTTTTTTCAATGGCGGTAAATCCTGATATTAAAATTGTGGTGGCGGATGATTCAGGCACCATGCGTATCATGTTCAAACAGATCCTTGCCAAAGCCGGGTATACCAATCTTGTGATGGCGGTCAACGGTGCAGATGGACTGGAAAAGGTACAAACCGAAAAACCGGACCTTGTGATCAGTGACTGGAACATGCCCCGGATGGACGGGTTGGAATTTTTGCAGGCATTACGCAAACTGGATGAATTCAGGGATCTGCCATTTATCATGGCCACGGCCCAGTCCGACAAAGGCCAGCAGATCGCCATCACACAAGCCGGGGGCAATGGCCATGTTCCCAAGCCTTTTGACCAGGACCAGATCAGCCGGGCCATTGACCGCGCATTTTCCGGTGAAAAAGCACAGCCTGCCGTCAAAACAAGGCAAAGAAGCATCATGGGCGACCGGGTGGAACTGAATGTGGCCCATATCCAGATCACCGACCATCTGGCGCTGGGGGCCCTCAAGCACCGGATTGAAACAGGCGATGTGGAACCCCGGTATTTTGATTTGACTACCAGCCTCAAGGCAGGGTGGAATCCCATCCAGGAGGGACTGGAATCCGGAGAAATCGACTGTGCCTTTGTACTGGCACCCATTGCCATGGACCTGTTTGCCTACGATTCTCCCATCCGCCTGGTTTTGTTTGCCCACAAGAACGGCAGCACCTTTGTCAGATCCCGCCACTATGACCACAGGTTTGATTCACTCCAGAGTTTTTACAAATACAAAGTGGTGGATATCCCCCACAAAATGTCCATTCACCACATGCTGGCCCATCAATTTCTCAAGGAGCTGGGGCTTAAACCAGGGGTTCCCGGTAAAAAAGCCATCAACGTAAGGTTCGAGGTGGTACCCCCAGTTAAAATGCCCCAGATCATGAAGGAAAATGAAGACGTGGCAGGGTTTATGGTTGCTGAACCTGTTGCCACCAAAGCCATTGCCGCCCAGGTGGGAAATCTGGAATTTTATTCGGCAAGCCGCTGGGATAACCATCCCTGCTGCATCGTGGCCATGCAGGAGGATTTCATCCAGCAGCATCCTGATGCGGCCCAGGAATTTGTATCCCTGCTGGTGGAAACCGGTGAATATATTGAAGATGACAAAAGCCGTGCCGCCGGCATTGCGGTTGATTTTTTAGACCCCCAGGGAACCCTGGGACTCAACCCGGAGGTATTGAAAAATGTGTTTTCCCAACCCCAGGCCATACGGTGGGACGGCCTTTATCCCGAGACCGCAGACCTGGACAAAATTCAACGCTACATGCATGATGTAATGGACATCGGTAAACTTATTGATCTGGAAAAATTCATTGAACCCCGTTTTGCCAATACCGCCTACAACATTTAGATGCAAGGAGTCACATCCATGAAAATCACTGATCCGCAAGTCATTAAAAACGGAGAAAATGATCTGATTGCATCCGTACAGAAAAATCTTGATCAGGATATTATAAAAAAAATCATCACCGATCGTATGGCCGGGACAGCGCTTGTGTCAAAGGGTGGACAGATTGTGGTCCATGACAACCAGGTTGCATTTCGCATGGATTTTGATCTGCAGTTAAGCGGCAGCCTTTTGTTTGACCGGCAGGGCAATTATATTCCCGATGGTTCAGATCCGCAAACAGCGCGCCATACTCTGGATACTGATCTGGAACCGCTGGAGGCAAATGACCTGGACACAGCACAGCCGGATGCTGAAGAAGATCTTGCCCGGGCCGATCTTGACCGGGATACTGAAGATGCTTCTGAATCAGACTCCCCGACAGAGCCGGATACCCATCTGCCGAATGCACCCCTGGATGCTCCCGACGACAATGATCTGGATACTGCTGATCTGGATTCCGATGATACGGCGGATGAAGATCTGAGCAATGAAGCGCTGACCGGTGAAGTATTGAACGGTGAAGCGCTTGATGACGACGATCTGGAATTTGGCAGTCTGGATCTGGAAGAAAACAATGATACCGACCAGGACGACATGCTGGATGAAGACATAAACGATATTCTAAAAGAAAGCCGTGAGTTCTGGGAACAAAAAAAAGACCTTTAGAAACGATAAAAACACCTGTCAGGCAGTGATGCGCCTGACAGGTGTTTTTTTTTAAACACGCTGACACAATGAAGTGTATTAATATCTATAATGGTCTGACTTGAATGGACCGTTTATGGGAATGCCCAGATAATCAGCCTGTTCTTTGGTCAATTTGGTCAAAGATACGGACAGATTTTTCAAATGAAGCCGGGCCACTTCCTCGTCCAGTTCCTTGGGCAGGGTATATACCTTTTTCTCCAGTTTTTCCGAAGCCAGCTTGATCTGGGCCATGGTCTGGTTGGAAAAGCTGTTGCTCATGACAAAACTGGGGTGACCGGTGGCACACCCGAGGTTCACCAGGCGGCCTTCGGCCAGGACGATCACGGAGCGCCCTGATTCCAGCACCCATTTGTCCACCTGAGGTTTGATGTTGATACGTTCGGCTTTGGGATTGTCCATGAGATAGGACATTTCAATTTCATTGTCAAAATGGCCGATGTTGCAGATAATGGCCTCATCCTTCATTTCGGCGATGTGCGTGCCTTTGATGACATGGTAATTACCGGTGGCGGTCACAAAGATATCACCCCTGGCAGCGGCCTGTTCCATGGTCACCACCTCAAACCCTTCCATGGCTGCCTGCAGTGCGCAGATGGGATCGATTTCCGTGACCAGGACAATGGCACCATACCCTTTCATGGAGGCGGCACAGCCTTTTCCCACATCCCCGTATCCGGCAATCACCACGGTTTTGCCGGCAAGCATCACATCCGTGGCCCGTTTAATACCGTCAGCCAAAGATTCTCGGCACCCGTAAAGGTTGTCGAATTTGGATTTGGTCACCGAATCATTGACATTGATGGCCGGAAACAACAACTGATTTTTGGCGGCCAGCTGGTATAGCCGGTTGACACCGGTGGTGGTTTCCTCGGAAACCCCCTTGATGGCATCGGCAATGCGGCTCCATTTTTCCGGATCCTCTGCATGGGATGTCCGCAATCGGTCCATGAGGCAGCGCTCATCCTGGCTGTGGCTGGGCTGGGACAAAAGGGAGGGATCTTTTTCCACCTTTACTCCCTGGTGCACATACAAGGTGGCATCTCCCCCGTCATCCACGATCAAATCGGGACCGGAGCCATCCGGCCAGAGCAGGGCCTGTTCCGTGCACCACCAGAATTCTTCCAGGGTTTCGCCTTTCCAGGCAAAAACCGCAGCAGTCCCCTTTTTGGCGATGGCGGCAGCAGCATGGTCCTGGGTGGAAAAAATATTGCAGGAAGCCCATCTGATATCCGCTCCCAGTGCATGCAGGGTGTCAATGAGCATAGCGGTCTGGATGGTCATGTGCAGACTGCCCATGATTTTAAACCCCTTGAGGGGTTTTTCAGGTCCGTATTTTTCCCGGATGGCCATCAATCCGGGCATCTCTTTTTCAGACAACTGCATATCCTTGAGCCCTTCTTCGGCAAGATTGATATCCTTAACCTTGTAAGGTAATTGTAAATCAAGTGCAATGCACGGGGCATCAGTGGCTTTTTGTAGCATGGGTTCACTCCTTAGCGTTTATTTATAGTAGTAATATTTCATGGTAATACGTATTTGGGAAATGGGTAATGAAAAAGGCTGCCGGATGCAGCAACATCAATCCAACGCATTGGGCAGCCTGCATGAAAAGGTGATATTACAGTCCGGCCAGTTCCAGAATCTGATCAGCTTTGTCTGTTCTTTCCCAGGTAAAATCAGGATCTTTGCGCCCGAAATGGCCGTATGCGGATGTTTTCCGATAAATGGGCCGCAACAGGTCAAGGGTTTCAATAATGGCGGCCGGTCTTAAGTCAAACACCTGTTTGACGATTTCCACTGCCTTTTTTTCAGAAATCTTGCCGGTACCTTTAAAATCCACCATCAGGGAAACCGGTTCTGCCACACCAATGGCATAGGCCACCTGGACTTCGCACTTGTCGGCAATGCCCGATGCCACCAGATTTTTGGCCACATACCGTCCCATATAGGAGGCACTTCTGTCCACTTTTGACGGATCTTTTCCGGAAAAACATCCACCCCCGTGGCTCCCCTGGCCCCCATAGGTATCCACGATAATTTTACGCCCGGTCAGGCCGCAGTCTCCCATGGGCCCGCCGATCACAAACCGTCCGGTGGGATTGACAAAAAAGCGGGTATCTCCGTCCATCATCTCCTTTGGAATAATTTTCCGGATGACTTCCTTAACCACCGCGTCTTTCAGTTCCTCATAGGTCACATCATTGTTATGCTGGGTGGAAACCACCACTGCATCCACTCGCTCGGGTTTGCCGTTTCTGTATTCTATGGTTACCTGGGATTTGCCGTCGGGCCGCAGAAAATCCAGGGCCCCGTTTTTGCGGACCTGGGTCAAGCGCTTGGTGAGTTTGTGGGCAAACAGGATAGGCATGGGCATAAGTTCTTCAGTCTCATTAGTGGCAAAACCGAACATCAGACCCTGGTCCCCGGCACCCTGCTCCTTGTGCAGACCAGCCCCTTCGTTCACTCCCTGGGCAATGTCTACAGACTGCTGGTCAATGCTGGTAATAACAGAGCAGGTCTTCCAGTCAAACCCCATAGTGGATGAATTGTATCCAATATCTTTTATGGTATTTCTTACCACCTCGGGAATATCCACATAACACTCCGTGGTAATTTCTCCGGCCACCATGGCAAGGCCTGTGGTAACCAGGGTTTCGCAGGCAACCCGGCAGCGTTTGTCCTCTGCCATGATGGCATCCAGGATGCTGTCTGATATGGCGTCTGCTACTTTATCGGGATGGCCTTCGGTTACGGATTCTGATGTAAATAAAAATGATGGTTTTTCTGACATTTCATGCTCCTTTTTAGAATGTGATAAAAATTGTAATGTCATGTGTGCATTCGGTTCACGGTCACGATTTAGATTCCAATTTATACCTGATCAACCACCATTTGTCAATAGCTATCCAGAAATATATCAAGATATGTTCATATTTTGTTAGGTATTTACAAAAACCCTTGACAATGGCCACCGATTTTCTATGCTTAACCAAACAACCTAACTTTTTTTGGAGACGTATTATGACAAAACAATACAACAAGCGGATTACCGGTATCGGATCCGCCCTGGTAGACATCCTCATCAATGAGACAGATGATTTTTTGAAACTGCTTGATAAAAAAAAAGGCGGGATGACACTGGTGGAGGCGGCTGATATTGACAATATCCTGTCAAAAACCAATGAAGAACCTGTTGTCGTTCCAGGGGGCGCTGCCTGCAACACCATCATCGGTGTCGGCCGCCTGGGCGGCACTGCCCGATTCATCGGCAGAAGGGGAGAGGACAACTTCGGGACCCTGTTTGAAGATGCGCTCAGATCCGCCCGGGTAGAGCCGGAGCTGACCCTGTCACCCTCCCCCACGGGAAGTGTGATCTCCGTGGTCACCCCGGATGCCCAGCGGTCCATGTTCACTTTTCTGGGGGCATCCACTGAACTGGATCCCGCAAGGATTACCCCGGATCTGTTTACCGATACCGCCATTACCATGATCGAAGGCTACCTGCTGTTTAATCCGGAACTGATGATGGCCTCTGTGCGTGCAGCCAAAGAAGCCGGATCCTTGATCGCCCTGGATTTGGCCAGCTTTGAGGTGGTGAATGCCTGCCGCGGGATACTCAAAGATGTAATATGCGATTATGTAGACATTCTCATTGCCAATGAAGATGAAGCAGCAGCCTATACCGGTTTTAAAGATGAAGCAAACGCCATTGCCGCACTGTCCCGGGATGTAACCTATGCGGTGTTGAAGCTGGGAAAAAGAGGCAGTTGTGTTTCATTTAAGGGGACAACCACCAGAATCGATGCCGTTTCCGGATCTCCTGCCGTAGATACCACCGGTGCAGGGGATTTATGGGCAGCCGGGTTCCTCTTTGGCATTGCCAATGGTTTTTCCATTGAAAAAAGCGGAACGCTGGCATCAGCATGCGGATACGAAGTCTGCCAGGTGGTGGGTGCCCACATCCCGAAACAGGGCTGGCAGCGCATCCGTTCCTTGATCTAAACTGATGGATTTTTGCCTGCCGATACAGGGCCGCTTTTTCCTCCCTTGTTTTCAAACACCTGCTTGTACACTTCTTTGTAATGTTTAACAAAGGAAAAATCAATTCCCTCTTTGATATGTTCAGGCAGTTTTTCAAATTCACTGATACACCCTTCGGGCAGGATGATCTCATTGATGCCGGATCTGCGGGCCGCAATGATCTTTTCCTTGATTCCCCCCACAGGCAATACTTTGCCTGTGAGGGTGATCTCACCGGTCATGGCCAGAGGTCTGTTGATCACTTTTTTCCGGGCCAGGGACACAAGGGCCGTGGTAATGGTGATGCCGGCACTGGGTCCGTCTTTGGGCGTGGCACCTTCCGGCACATGCAGATGGATAAAGGCCTCATCAAAATAGGCGGGAGAAATGCCAAGGGTTTTGGCATTGGCCCGCACATGGGACAGGGCAATGGAAGCTGATTCCTGCATCACATCCCCGAGCTTGCCGGTGAGCTTGATGCCGGATCCTTTTTCATGGACCTTCACCACCTCAATGGGCATGGTAACCCCGCCCATTGACGTCCAGGCAAGACCTGTGGCAATGCCCACCCCCTGCATCTGTTTTTCTGTTTTAAACATCGGAAGACCCAGGAATTTTTCCAGGGATTTGATGGTCACCCGAACCCTTTGCTTTTCCCCTTTTAAAATAGTGACAATGCTTTTGCGGATAATCTTGTTGAGCAGTTTTTCCAGATTCCGCACCCCTGCCTCCCTGGCGTATCCTTCAATCAGATGGCGGATGGTGGGATCGGTGATGGTAATGGTGGTGGCTGCCAGTTTGTTGCGTTTGAGCAGCTTGGGCCACAGATGTTTCCGGGCGATTTCTATTTTTTCCTGGGTAATGTATCCTGACAGGTTGATTCTGTCCATGCGGTCAAGCAGCGGACCGGGAATGGTATCCAGGGTATTGGCCGTACAGATGAACAATACTTTGGATAAATCAATGCGCAGATCCATGTAATGGTCTAAAAATTCGCCATTCTGTTCCGGATCCAGCACCTCCAGCAGGGCGGATGCCGGATCACCCTGGTAGGAAATGCCGATCTTGTCCACCTCATCGAGCATGATCACGGGGTTGGCCACTTTTGTGTCTTTGAGAGCCTGGACCATTTTACCGGGCATGGCCCCTACATAGGTTCTGCGGTGCCCCTTAATTTCCGCCTCATCCCGGATACCCCCCAGACTGAACCGATAAAATTTGCGGCCCAAAGCCTCGGCAATGGATTTACCGATGGAGGTTTTGCCCACACCGGGCGGGCCCACAAACAAAATGATGGAACCGGAGACATCTTTTTTATAGACCCCTGCGGCAAAAAATTCAATGATCCGCTCTTTGACATCGGACAGTCCGGCATGGTCCCGGTCCAGCACTTTTTCCGCCCGCTGGATATCAATGTTGTCCTCGGAATACACCCCCCAGGGAAATGAGGTGACCCAGTCAAGATAGTTCCGGGTGACCCCGTATTCAGCCGACCCGGTTTCCAGGACCGAAAGTTTTTCGATCTCCTCTTCAAACCGCTTGGTCACATGCTCGGGCGGTTCCAGTTCCGCAAACCGTTGTTTGAACCGATCCACATCCGAGGTCTTGTCATCCTTCTGCATTCCCAGTTCTTTCTGGATGGCCTTGAGCTGTTCCTTAAGAAAAAACTTGCGCTTGTTCTCATCCACCTGGGTATTGAGATCCTTGCGGATCTGGGTTTGGAGCTTGGCAATCTCAATTTCCTTTTGCAACAGCATCAGCACCCGCTTCATACGCTCAATCACTGATTCTGTTTCCAGAATTTCCTGGAGCACATCACCGGATGCCGTTGTGATGCCGGCGGCAAAATCGGCCAAAGGAGACGGCTGATCCGGGCTGAACCGTCCCAGGTATTGTTTGAGTTCTTCAGAATACAAGGGATTGAGAGAAAGCAGCTGCTTGATGGAACTGATAATGGAAATGGCATAGGCCTTGAGCTTGTCTTCATCTTCCTTCAAGGGTTTGAAATATTCCACCTGGACCACAAAAGGGGGTTTGTCCGATAAAAACTTTTTTATCTTGAACCGCTCCAGGCCCTGGGCTATGAACTGGATATTGTCTTCCACCTCCACCATGTTGAGCATCCGCACCACGCACCCCACTTCAGGAAAGTCCTCTTTATAGACATACTTTCCTTTCACTTCCGATAGATAGCTGAGTCCCAGCAGGTTATGGGAATCATTGGCCGCCTTGGCAAGGGTTGTTTCCCACCGCTGTTTGCTCACCACCAGGGGCTGGACCTGGGCCGGCAGGTGGGGACGGCCAGTTATAGGCACCAGGTAGAGGATGTCGGGTTTATGGCTCTGGCGGATGAGCTGGCCCCCTGTTTTTTCTTTCTTATCAGTACCCGTGTTTTCATCTTCATCGTCACTATCTACAATCTCAGGGGTAATGGTTGTGTTGTCATCAGTCATATATTCACCTCAGCTATGCGTTGGCATTTGCAATCAATAATATCTATACTATAATATTTTTTTTCCCCATGACAACCCACAAAGCCAAAATCCATACCATGGACAAAGAGATTACGACATGATCCAGGTGGCGGTCTGGAAAAACGCGATGGACACCCCCAGGGCCAGCAGGGTGTTGAACGCCATGGAAAACGCTCCCCATTTCCATGATCCTGCTTCTTTTGCAATGCAGACCACGGCAACAAAACAGGGGGAGTAAAAAATGGTGAACAGAATCAGGCTGAAGGCGGTGATGGGTCCCCATCCGGGGGCAGACTGCAGCCGCTCAGACAAAGACCCGGCATCTTCAGGGTCCACATCTCCTAAAGAATAGGCAGTTCCCAGGGTGGACACCACCACCTCTTTGGCAGCAAATCCCCCCACCAGGGCAATATTGGTCTGCCAGTCAAACCCTGCCAGGCGGGTCACAGGCTCCAGGACCATTCCCATGCGGCCGGCAATGGAATGCCGCAGGGCTGCGGAAGCCGGATCCACTTGTTCTTCACCTGTCTGCCAGACCGCCTCCTGTTGGGTTCCTGCCGGGGCAGAATCAGCCATTATTGGGGTGTCCAGCCGGGGAAAGGTCATCATGGCCCACAGAATAATGGAAATACCCAGGATGACCGTGCCTGCTTTTTTGATATACTGCCAGGTCCGCTCCCAGGTATGGATGGCCAGACCCTTGAAGGTGGGCAGCCTGTAGGGCGGCAGTTCCATGACAAAGGGGGTTGCCGGCCCCTGTATGACCGTGGACCGCAGCAGCTTGGCCACCAGCAGGGCACCCACCCAGGAAATCAGGGTGATGATGAACATTACCCGGGCCTGGTTCTCACTGAAAAATGCCGCCACCAGCAGTGCGTACACCGGCAGTTTGGCCCCGCAGTTCATGAAAGGCACTGTGAGCAGGGTGGCCAGCCGTTCCTTGGGAGACTTGAGGGTCCTGGCTGCCATGACACCGGGCACGGCGCAGCCCCCGGCGATGCCGCCGGAGACGATAAAGGCCATGACTGATGCGCCATGGAGACCGAACAGCCGGAAAATCCGGTCCAGCATGAATGCCATCCGGGCCAGATACCCGGTATCCTCCAGAAAGGATATTCCTAAAAACATGAACATGATCAACGGCACAAATCCCAACACCCCGCCAACCCCGTCAATGATGCCGGAAATCACAAGGGACTTGAGCAGTCCATCGGAAAGCAGGCCGGCAACCCTGCCCGCAAGCCAGCCGAAAAAATCTTCACACCATCCCACAGGTACCGCACTGTATGCAAAGGTGAACTGATACAATCCCATGAGCACCGCCACCATGAGCATGGGCCCCAGGAACCGGTGGGTGACGATTTTATCTATTTTATCAGAGGTCTCAATCCGGTTTTTATCCCGGGTGTGGGTCATCACCCCCTGCTTGAGAATGGATGTAATGAACCCGTAGCGCTGGTCGGCGATCATGCCTTCCGGGTGGGTGTCCAGGGTGGCATCCAGATGATGGGTCAGTTTCTGCGCCACCGATGACAGCCAGGAATCCATCTGTGGATTCTGTTCTTTTCCCATTTCCAGGATCTGCACATCATTTTCCAGGTATTTTAGGGCCACCCACCGGGGAAGGTATCGGTCGGTCAAAAAATGTTCAGAACTGATCTTTTCCACCATCTCATCCAGGGCTTCGTCAATGTCCCGGCCATAGGAGATTTTCAAGGGTGCGGGCCGGATTTCGGCATGTTCTGCCACTGTTTTGAGCAGATCATCTCTGCCTTTCCCGGTCCGGGCCACCATGGGCACCACCGGCAACCCCAGCAGGGAAGACAGCTTTGCAATGTCAATGTCAATGCCCCGTTTTTTTGCCACATCCATCATATTCAGCGCAATGCAGACAGGTGTACCCATTTCCATGAACTGGAGGGTCAGATACAGGTTGCGCTCCAGATTGGATGCATCCACGATGTTGACAACCATGTCCGGCTGTTCCTTGACGATAAAATCTCTGGCCACCACCTCTTCTAAGGAATAGGCACTCAAAGAATAGGTGCCCGGCAGATCCACCGCATGAAATTCATGGGTATTGGATACACATCTGCCCTGTTTTTTTTCCACGGTCACCCCGGGATAATTGCCCACGTGCTGTCTGGCACCGGTAAGGACATTAAACAAGGTTGTTTTCCCGGAATTGGGGTTTCCGGCCAAAGCGATAGAGATACCCATTTTAATTGACCTCCACAAGAATATGATCCGCTTCATTGTTGCGCAGGGTCAGGGTGAATCCCATGATCCGCAGCGACACCGGATCATACAGCGGGGCTTTGCCCTGGATACGAATCTCTTTGCCCGGAACCAGACCCATGTCCCGAAGCCTTGTGCCCAGTTCGCCCCTGGCCTTGATACCGGCAATGGTGCCGGTCTGATTCACCTGCATCTGTCTCAATGGAATACATGGCATAGGTTTTCTCCTTTGTGTGAATGCATATGCACTGGTATGGGTTATTTTTAAAGTTTTATAACGCTAACTTTTAGTTTAGTCAATAACATTATTAAATTTTAATTAAAATATTTATTTGACTTACTATATCAACAGGATATAAAAAGAACAGGACAAACAAAATGGAGGAAATCATGGAAAAAACCATCGCCCTTTCCGAAAGCCTGGAAGATTATCTGGAAACCATACTGGATTTACAGACCAGGAATACAGTGGCCCGGTCCAAGGATATTGCGGCAAAACTCAATATCAAGAGAGGGTCTGTCACCGGCATGCTCAAAAAGCTGGCTGCCCAGAAACTGATCAATTACGAGCCCTATGGATATGTGACCCTGACCCCTGAAGGGGAAAAAATTGCAAAAAAAATTGAACACCGCCATATGGTGCTCAAGGATTTTTTGTTCAGAATACTTTCTGTGGATGAGCAGCGGGCAGATGAAACCGCCTGCCGCATGGAACATGCCATGGACAGCCACACCTTTAAAAAATTTGTGGATTTCATTGCCACTGTGGATGCCTGCCCCCACCGCAAAGAAAATCGTGAATAATGGGCATGCTGCAAAAAGAGATGGATGTCTGTGCAGAAAAATGCATTGATGCCGTAAAGGCAGGCGATACCTTGCGTACCCTGCCGGATCCGGAAGATATCCTGGGGATGTCGGCCATATTCAAGGCACTGGGTGACCCTTCCAGGCTGAAGATTGTGCTGTGCCTCCTGCACCGGGAGCATTGTGTCTGTGATATTGCGGCCATCTGCAGCCAGAGTGAATCTGCTGTGTCCCACCAGCTGCGCATCCTCAGGGCTTTGAAAATCGTTAAGAACCGGCGCCAGGGAAAAATCGTGTACTATTCTCTGGACGACGACCATGTGCGGTCACTGCTGTTCATGAGCCTGACCCATATCCGGCATTAGCCGGCCTCATCACCCCCTGGTGTAGTCCAGACAGCCGCAGCAGTGAGCCCAGTTTGTTTACGGCTGATCTTTCCCTTTTTTTTGAATGGACGACAGATACGTTTGAATAATCTGCATTGTGTCAAACCAGATATCGCAAAAAATGCTATTGTCCATTGCATCTCCTTTTCACGGCTCCGGCCGGCCGGTATTTATTCTTGATTTTCCCCCGGGATCAAAGAGTCACTGTTGGTGGTAAAGACACCCACCAGATCCTGGACAACCACATACAGTGCCGGTACAAACAACAGGGTCAGGCAGGTAGCGGCCACCAGACCGAAACTGATACTCACGGCCATGGGAATGAGAAACTGTGCCTGGAAACTGGTTTCCAAAAGCAGTGGAAACAGGCCTGCCACCGTGGTAACCGTGGTGAGCAGTACCGGCCGGAAACGGTTCTTGCCGGCCTCCAGAACCGCATCGGTCATGGCCATGCCTTTGCGCATACCGTTATTGACAAAATCTACGAGAATCAAAGAATCATTGATCACAATGCCGGACAGGGCCACAATGCCGAAGATGCTGATGATGGTAATATCCAGACCCATGATGAAATGGCCGGCAATGGCACCGATGAGGCCAAAGGGGATGGCGATCATGATGATCACCGGCTGGACATAGGACCGAAACTGGCTGGCCAGCAGGAGATACATGACCATGGCGGCAAAGGAAAACCCTTTCATCAGGCTGTCAATGGATTCTTTGGTGCGTTTGGCCTGGCCTTCCAGGTCATAGGACACCCCGGGAAACCGGGTGGCCAGGGTCGGCAGAAATCCGGTCTTGAGATCTGCCACAATTTTCTGGGCATTGGCCTTCGCTTCATCCAGATCCGATATCACCGAGATCACCCGGTGGCGGTCCACCCGCTGGATGGCGGCATATCCCTGCTTTGTCTCCAGATATGCCACCTGGGCCAGGGGAATCTGCCGGCCGTCACTGGTCCTGACCCGAAATTCATCAATACTGGCCTGGGTTTCCCGCTCTTTTTGGGCATACCGAACCATGACCTTGATATCATCTCTGCCCCGCTGCACCTTCACTGCCTCATCCCCGTAATAGGCCTGGCGCAGCTGTTTTGCAATATCCGCCATGGTAACCCCTAAAGACGCAGCCCCCTGGCGGATATGTATCTGCTTTTCCATTTTTCCGGGCCTGAAATTATCCGTGATATCAAAGGTGCCAGGATAAGCAGCGATTTCTGATTTCAAGGCATCTGCCGCATGCTGCAGCTGTTCCAGGTCAGGCCCTGTCAGTTGAATCTCAATGGGATTTCCGCCAGGCCCCCCGCTGACAATGGAATAGGTGAGCTGCTCAGCCCCCATGATATCCCCGGTCAGTTTGCGCCATCGGGCTGTCACCTCCGAAGCGGAAATACCGGGTCGCAGGGAAGCCGGCTGTATTTCAATCCAGGCCTGACCGCAATGCCCGCCATATACCCCGGGTTTCCAGTCACGCCGGGGAATGATCCCCACCAGGGAAAAATTATTTTTCACCAGATCTTTGCCCGCAGTCACCTGGTCCCGAAAATGATCATTTAAGCCAAAGGCGCCGCTTTCGATCTGTTTTATAGTGGCTTCGGTGGTCTCAAAAGGCGTTCCCAGAGGATAGATAATTTCACAGATAACCCAGTTGGAGTCTGTTTTGGGAAAAAACACAAAAGGCACATGGCCCCCGGCCAGCAGTCCCAGGCTGAAAACAAGACAGCCCACCCCCAGGGCCAGGGTCAAATACCGGTTCTTTACACAATAGTGCAGCAACGGTGTATACAGAACCTGAATCACCTTGTTCTGGACCTTTTCCACCCCTGCCCGAAGGTCTGCATGGACGGCAAGAATCTCTTTTTTGATCCATTCAAACCAAAAAAACATGATCCGGTAGATCCTGGATGTTTTTGGGGCAGAAGGTTTGAGGGTATGTTCCAGGTGGGCCGGCAGGATCACAAAGGCTTCCAAAAGAGAGATGGCCAGAATACAGATGACTGCCTGGGGCATGATGGAAATAAATTTTCCCATGATACCGGTGATAAACATCAGGGGGGTAAAGGCCACAATGGTGGTGGTCACCGCCATGACCACAGGTCCCCCGATCTGTTCCATGCTGTCTAAAATCGCCTGTTTGGCAGATTTTCCCGTGCTGTAATGGGAATAGACATTTTCCCCCACAATAATGGCATCATCCACCAGAATACCCAATGTCATGATAAAGGCGAACAAGGTCAGCATATTGATGGAAGCACCCAGGTAATCCAGGACCAGGAACGCGCCCATAAAAGAAATGGGAATCCCTGCGGCCACCCAGAAGGCAAGCCCGAGGTCCAAAAAAAGGGCCAGCACGATAAAGACCAGCAAGATACCCTGCCATCCGTTCCTGAGCAGCAGGTCAATGCGCTCTTTGACCATGTCCGCCATGTCAAACCAGTACCCCAGGGTTACCCCCGGCGGCATGTTGACCTGATTTTCCCGGATATAAGAGATGGCGGTATCGGAAATGGCAATGGTGTCCTGTTCATCGGTTCTGTTTACAGCGACCATCACAGCAGGTTTCCCGTTGAACCGGGCAAAAACATCCGTGTCTTCAAAACCATCCTGGACGGCCGCCACATCCCCCACCCGCAGGACAGTGCCGTCTTCATGCACCACCAGGGGAATCCGGGCGAATTCTTCACCGGTGTACATTTTGCCTTTGGCCCGGACCAGAAACTCCCCGCCCGGTGTCTTGATCCGACCCCCCGGCGATTCCAGGCTCCCGGTTTTCACTGCCTGTACCACCTGGTCAAAGGACAGGTTGAATTGTCTCAAATCTGTCTCAGATACTTCAATGGATATTTCAAAATCCCTGGCCCCGATGAGCGAAGCAAGGGAAATCGCATCCGCATCCACCAGGTCATCCCGGATTTTTTCTGCTGTGTCGCGCAGCAGCTTTTCCGGCACATCCCCGTAAACCGCAACATATATTGCCGGCTCATTGTTTTTCATTTCTGTGATAACGGGATCTTTTGCTTCTGTTGGAAAAGAATCGATCAGATCTATTTCCGTGCGGATTTCATCCAGTTTTTCATTGATATCCGTACCGGCAGCAAGCTCAATGGTTACCGACCCATGGCCTTCCAGGGCAGTAGCATACATGGTTTTGATATGTTCCAGGCTTTTGAGCTGTTCTTCGATCTTGATGCAGATGCCCTCTTCCACCTCTTCGGGCGAGGCCCCGGGATAGTCCACCCCTATCGTAATCATATCCAGAGAAAACTGGGGAAACATCTCCCGCTTCATGTGCAGCACCGTAAACAGGCCGGCCGCAATCACAAACACCATGATCAGGTTGACGGATACCCTATGCTCCACCGACCACTTTCCAAGGGATCTCATGTCCTATCCTCTGTCCTGCATGATACCAAGGGCCATCCCCTCGACAGCCCCTGGCAGAGGGGATACAATGATCCGGTCCCCGGGATCAAGGCCGGCATCAATAAACACAACCTCTTTCACTTTTCTGAGTACGCTGACATGGCGGATTTCAAGACGTCCGTCCGTGAACAGAAAGAGTCGGTCCCCCGGCTTGAGCAGGTGCCGGGGCACCACAGACACATGGTCAATGTGTTTTCCAAACATCCTGCATGTCACAAACGCTCCGGGTCGCAGATCAAACACCCGGCTTTGTCCTGTTTTCCGGGGCTGACCGATCTCAAGGGTCATGGGAAGGGTCCGGGTCTTTTCGTCGATGGCCGCTTGTATTCTGGCGACGGACGCATCCCATACCAGCGTTTCCTGGTTTTCAATGCCGGCAAAGATCACCCGGGCTTTGGGGGTTTTTCCCCGGAAAAATTCGTTTTCCAGCCATTTCATCTGCTCCATGGGCACCCGCACATCCACATCCAGAGCACCCTGTTCAAAAAGGATCCCCAGCTGCTGTGCCGGGGTGACGTATTCCCCGATCCGGGCGTACCTTGCCAGGACAAACCCATCAAAATCCGCTCGTATAACCGTTTTTTCCACTGCCAGATCCGTCTTTTCAAAATCAACCTGTGCCATGGCCAGGGCCGCCTGCTTCTGTTCCATGAGCGGTGCGGTCAATGCAAGGCGGCTGGTGATGTTCTGAAGTGCAATTGCGGCGGTAATATGCTGCTGTTCCGCCCTGTCCAGGGCATCTTTGGATGCAAACTCCCGCCGGGTCAAGGCCTGTACCCGGTCCAGTTCCTTTTGGGCCAGGGTGAGACTTGCCTGGTGCAGGTCTTTTTCCTGTTTCAGGTTCTTTCTTTCCTGTTCCAGACCAAGGATATCCGCTTTTGCCTGGCTGATCCGCACCTTTGCCGCGTTGCGCTCCAGAACAAAGGACCGGGAATCAATGCGCACCAGGAGATCATTTTTTGAAAACCGACCCCCTTCCACAAAATCAGGATGAAGCCCGACAATTTTGCCGGCAACCTCCGGGGAAATTGTCACCTGTGTGCGGGGCTTCACTGTGCCCAACGCTTCCACAACCATCACCCGGGATTCGAAAACCGCCGGCATCACGCGGACCATGGGCAACGGCGTCGCTGGTTTGTTTTTTTCGGGTATAGTCTGGTTTTCCACCAGCCACCAGGCACCTGCCCCTGCTATGGCCAGCACAAGAACCACCCGTATCAGCCGGAACATAAATGTTGCAAAAGCGGTTACCGGTGATGGAAAATTCATTTATATCACCAGTTTTCTGCCCCGGGTGGGGCAGATATCAAACAAAGGACAGCTGCTGCACAACGGTTTTTTCGCATCACATATTTCCCTTCCAAAATAAATAAACTGCAAAGACAGATCACTCCAAAATGATTTCGGGATGATCTTCATGAGATCAAATTCCACTTTCACCGGATCACGGTTTTCGGTCAAACCCAGACGCCGGGAAATGCGCAACACATGGGTATCCACCACAATGGCCTGGTGCCCGAAGGCAGCAGATCTGACCACATTGGCGGTTTTTCGTCCCACCCCGGGCAGTTTCACCAGCAGGTCCAGGTCATCTGGCACCTGCCCCTGGTGGCGGTCCAGAAGGGTTCGGGCACAGGCCTTGATGTTTTTGGCCTTGTTGTTGTAAAACCCTGTGGAGTAGATGATTTTTTTGATATCTGCCAGACCGGCACAGGCAAGATCCGTTGGATCTGAAAACCTGGCAAAAAGTTTTTGGGTGACCTGGTTGACCTGGCGGTCCGTGCACTGGGCTGACAAGATGGTTGCCACCAGCAGCTGAAATGGTGTCTTATGGACCAGCTGGGTCTTGACAACCGGGTACCGGTCTTTTAATGTCTGCAGCAAAAAACAAATATCGGCCTTATTCATGAAAGAAACTTATATATGAGTCTTGAAAAAAGTACAAGCCCTGTGCGGGCACTGGGGCTGTGCTCCGGAGGACTGGACAGCATGCTGGCAGGACTGGTGCTCAAACACCAGGGTATCCATGTGACATGGATCAGTTTTGAAACCCCGTTTTTTTTGTCTGCCAGGGCCCAAAAAGCCTCTGACATCTGCCGCATACCACTGATTGTCAAAGATATCACCACAGCATACATGCAGATGATGCAGGCCCCGAAGGCAGGGTTCGGCAAAAATATGAACCCCTGCATGGACTGCCATGCCCTGATGTTTGAAAAGGCAGGCCAAATCATGAACGAACAGGAATTTGATTTTTTATTCAGCGGAGAAGTTGTGGGCCAGCGCCCCAAATCCCAGACAAAAAACGCCCTGCAGTATGTGGAAAAAAACAGCACATTCAAAGGATATATTCTCAGACCCTTAAGTGCATTGTGCCTGCCCGAAACCCTTATGGAAAAGCGCGGCCTTGTGGACAGAACACAACTGTGTGGTATCAACGGCCGCTCCAGAAAAGCCCAGAAGGAACTGGCGGCGCACTTTGGCATCACTGAGTATCCAGCCCCTGCCGGCGGCTGCCTGCTCACGGACAAACAATTTTCCATCCGGCTCAAAGACCTGCTGACAGCGCATAAAACCCCGGATGTACGCTACCTGCATCTGCTCAGGTATGGCCGGCATTTCAGGCTTACAGATAACTGCAAACTGGTGATGGGACGGTCCAAAGCAGACAATGAGCAGATGCTGTCCTGGTATGATCCTGCAACTGATGCCCGCCTGGATCATGTTTCTCTGCCGGGTCCCGTCACCCTGCTCACCGGCCGGTTCGACCAGGGTAATATTGAAACAGCTGCAGCCATGACAGCCGCCTATACCAAAGCCGCACCCGGCGAGCTATCAGACATCCGGGTAACAGCAAAAGGGCGGAAAACACGGCTTACGGTTACCACCCCTGCTGTTTCAGATTTCCAGGCGTTGATCATATGACCGGCAAAATGCGGACAGATGATCAGCAGATCAATAATAGATCATCTTTTCCCAGAACTCTTTTTCATCCTTGTCCCAGTCTTTGCCGAATTTTTTTTCACAAAACGAACCCAGGCGCCTGTACCAGCTGGTCCAGGGATTTTCCCCCTTTTTTTTGGCTGCAAGCACATCCAGCAGAAAGGTTTCGATATTGATCATTTCTTCTTTGGGAATATAGGAGCACGCACCCCCGAGATAGGATTTTTTGATATTTTCAGGGCTTAAGGCATGGGCTGTGAGCATGACGGTCACAATATCTTTTTTATTGGCGGTCTCCAGCAGCTGGTAACCGTCCACCCCCATGATATCCAGTATCGCGATATCAAACTGCTGTTCCTGTAACAGCCGGTCGGCTTCTTCAAAGGATTCTGCCCGCACCACAGTGCACATATCCAGCAACTCTTCCAGAGAATCAAGTACATCAGGTTCATCATCAACAATCAGAATTTTTTTGTTTTCCAAACTGATATCGGCCATGACATTTTCCATTCAATTTTATAGGTTTGCGCCATTTTTCCAGGGATGTAACATAAATGTCAACCCATTTGTCAAAATATAAGCCTTTTTCAGCGATTTACAATGGCTTTGGTGTCCTTGTTCCTGGCCCGAAGCTGACCGCAGGCCGCCAGAATGTCGGCACCTTTGCTTTTCCTGAGGATGGCCGTCATATTTTTGTCCAGCAGAATCTGGAGAAATGCCTGCACCGTTTTGGAATCCGGTTTTTCCAGATCAGTGCCCGGGTGCTGATTGAAGGCAATGAGGTTGATCTTGGCCCGGATCGGGGTGAGCAGTCGGACCAGCTGCCTGGCATGGCCGGGGGTATCATTTATGCCTTTGATCAAAACATATTCAAACGTAATTTTGTTTCTGGGCTTCATGGTAAAATTCCGACAGGCAGCCAGAAGCTGTTCCAGAGGATAGGTGTTATTGACAGGCATCAGGTAGGATCTGGTCTGGTTATCCGTGGCATTGAGGGAAACCGCCAGGTTCACAGGTGAAGCCTCACCCAGTTGCAGCATCCCGGGGATCAGACCGCAGGTGGATACCGTGACCCGCCGGGCTGAAAATTTCAGGCCCAAATCCGTGTCCGTAATAATCGCAAGAGCCTGGATCAGGTTGTCATAATTGGCCAAAGGCTCTCCCATGCCCATGAACACAACATTGGATAACCGCAGGGGATCAATGCCTTTTTGCAGCAGAAAAAACCGCACATTCCGGATTTGCGCAATGATTTCTGCCACGGTAAGATTTCTGACCAATCCGCCTTTGGCTGTCAGGCAGAACCGGCAGTTCATGGCACACCCCGCCTGGGAGGAAACACACAGGGTAAAATGGTCTTTTTCCGGTATGAGCACCGATTCAATGCGGGCGCCGTCGGACAGTCTGAACAGATATTTCCGGGTGGTATCGGCTGATACCTGCTTGTCTTCCAGGCTCAAACAGTCAATATAAAAATGGCCCGCCAGCAGGGCACGCAGATCCTTGCCAAGATCGGTCATCTGTGCAAAATCCATGACCAGTTTCACATACAGCCATTTAAAAATCTGGCCGGACCTAAAGGAACGGATACCTTTATTTTCAAGCCACAGGGACAGGTCTTCCCGTGTATAATTTAAAATATTTTCCATAGACTTCCTGTGTGTTTACAAATATATTATTTTCTTGACATAGCACGGTTTCTGGTCTAAATTCAATGATTTGATTTGATATTTTGAGGGTGGTCTTTTTATGTTTGAAAATTTGAGTGACAGGCTTGACGCGGTCTTTAAAAAGTTAAAAGGTCATGGCACCCTGAATGAGAAGAACATTGAAGATGGTCTCAAACAGGTTAGAATGGCACTTCTTGAGGCTGATGTCAATTATAAGGTTGCAAAAACTGTCATTTCAGATATAAAGGCACGGGCCCTTGGCCAGGAAGTGATGCAGAGCCTGACCCCGGGTCAGCAGGTCATCAAGATCGTGTATGATGAGTTCACCCGGATGATGGGGTCTGAACACCAGGATCTGGATTTTGGGGGCGGCGCCATGGGGGGTGTCATGCTGGTGGGGCTGCAGGGATCCGGTAAGACCACCACGGCAGGCAAACTGGGCCTGTACCTGCGCAAGCAGGGAAGAAAGCCGTTCCTGGTGCCGGTGGATGTGTACAGACCGGCTGCCATTGATCAGTTGAAAAAGATCGGCACCCAGCTCGATCTGCCGGTCTTTGACACATCCCCTGACATGAAACCCCTTAAAATCTGTCAGGATGCCCAATTGGCAGCAAGGGAACAGGGATGCGACACCCTTTTATATGACACCGCAGGACGTCTGCACATGGATGACACCCTGATGGCGGAACTGGAAACCCTTAAAAAAGGGGTGAATCCCTCGGAAATTCTGCTGGTGGCAGATGCCATGACCGGTCAGGATGCCGTCAATATTGCCGGATCATTTGACAAACGCCTGGATCTTACCGGTTTTGTACTGACCAAAATGGACGGAGATGCCAGAGGCGGTGCTGCCCTGTCCATCAAGGCGGTGACAGGCAAGCCGTTGAAGTTTATCGGTGTGGGGGAAAAATCCACTGCCCTGGAAGCCTTTCACCCGGACCGGATGGCATCCAAAATTCTGGGTATGGGAGATACCATCTCTTTTATTGAAAGAGCCCAGGAAGCAGTGGATGAGAAAGAAGCCAAATCTCTCGAAAAAAAACTGCGGCAGAACGCGTTTACACTGGAGGACTTCAAAAACCAGATGAAAAGCGTCCGGAAAATGGGATCTGTGAAAGACCTTTTGGGCATGCTGCCGGGGATGAACAAAAAGCAGCTCAAGGGGTTGGATATTAATGACAAGGAATTTGGTAAAATTGAGGCGATCATCAATTCCATGACCATGGAAGAGCGTGAAAAATACGCCATCATAAAGGCCTCCCGAAAAAAAAGAATTGCCCTTGGCTCCGGGACAAGTGTCCAGGATGTCAACAAACTTTTGAAAAGCTACACCCAGTCCATGAAAATGATCAAGAAGTTTAATAAAGGCGGCATGCGGTCATTAAAAGGCATGCTGCCGTTTTAAGGAGAAAATAACATATGTCCGTAAGAATCAGATTGACCCGCAAAGGCACCAAGAAAAAACCCTTCTACAGAATTGTGGCAGCCGACATTGAAGCCCCCAGAGACGGCAGATTTTTAGAAGCCCTGGGCACCTATGATCCCATGACCGAACCCAATACCATCGTGCTTAAACAAGATAGAATCGCATACTGGCTGGAGCAGGGAGCCCAACCCTCCACCACGGTGCAAAGCATTTTGAAACGCCAGGCAGCAGCGCCCGGGCAGGAAGCGGCATCCGCCTGAACCAGGGCGTTTGTGACACCCGTGGTATTCCCGGTATTCTCACCCCCCATGACTGCAAGGAGATGGACGTATGAAAGAGCTGATAGAATACATTGCCAAGGCACTGGTGGACAACCCTGAACAAGTAGAGGTATCAGAAGTTGTCGGAGATCAGACATCTGTTCTGGAATTGAAGGTGGCAAAAGAGGATCTGGGTAAGGTGATAGGCAAACAGGGAAGATCAGCCCGGGCCATGAGAACCATCTTGAGTGCGGCTTCCACCAAGCTGAAAAAACGAACGGTCCTGGAAATCATTGAGTAAAAAGGGTTCATCAAATTCAAGTCCCGATGATCTTATGGTCATGGGAAAGATAACCGGTGTCCACGGACTGGACGGCAAACTCAAGGTGTGGTCTTTTGCGCGATCGGTTGATCCGTATTCCCCTGGAAACCAATTGTTTGTAAGGACAGAAAACAAAGATGATGCCCGGGCCTATGTCATAGAAAAATGCATTGACCGGAAAAAAGGCATCCTGCTGCACCTGGCAGGGGTGGACAAACGGGATCTGGCAGATGCACTGGTCGGCAAAGAGGTGTTAATCCGCCGGCAGCAGCTTCCGGAACCTGATGAAGACTCCTGGTACTGGCAGGACCTTTACGGATTGACGGTGATAGACAAACACAGAGGCAACCTGGGGATCATCGACACCATATTTCCTACCGGTGCCAATGATGTGCTGGTGGTCAAAAACAACGGACGGGAAATTCTGATTCCCATGCACAGGCATTTTGTGGCATCAGTGGATCTTGAAAATAAAACCGTCAGAACCTGTCTGCCACAAGGATATGAATAGATACGTGTCATGGATTTTTCCGTATTAACCCTTTTTCCCGAGCTGGTGCAGGCATTTTTTGACCATGGCATGATCAGCCGGGCCATACGGCAGGGTATTATTTCGGGACATACCATCCAGATCCGGGACTTTGCCCGGGACCGGCACCACACCGTGGATGACCGGCCCTATGGCGGCGGCTCCGGCATGGTAATGAAGCCCGAACCCCTGGCAGCAGCCATCAGCAAGGCCAAACAAGGCGCCCCCCGGGCAAAAGTGGTATTGATGACCCCCCAGGGAGAACTCTTCCACCAGCACATGGCCATGGATCTGGCACGCAGTGAAACCGACCTGATCTTTGTGTGCGGCCGGTATGAAGGCATAGACGAACGGATCATTTCCCAATATGTGGATACGGAAATTTCCGTGGGCGACTATGTCATGACCGGCGGTGAACTGGCCTGCATGGTTGTCATGGATGCGGTTTCCCGTCTGATACCGGGGGTATTGGGCAGCAGTGAATCCTTTCAATCTGATTCCTTTATGGATGACCGGCTGGAACATGCCCAGTATACCCGGCCGGAATTTTTTTTGAAAGAGACAGTGCCGGAAGTACTGCTGTCAGGCGACCATGGACGGATTCTGCAATGGCGGATACAATCCTCTCTGGAACGTACCTTTATAAAACGGCCGGACCTGTTTGAAAAAAACAGCCCCAGCCCACAGGAAAAGGTGATACTGCAGCAATGGTGCAACCGTCTGGAAGCGTTGATCCATGGATAACCTGTACCTGGCCCTGGTCCATTTCCCGGTGGTAAACAGGAAAAATGAACCCATTGGATCTGCATTGACAACCATTGATCTGCATGATATTGCCAGGGCGTGTATGACCTTTGGGGTCAAAGGATTTTATGTGGTCACCCCGTACCAGGATCAGGCAGAACTGGCAGACCAGGTGATCCGCCACTGGCTTCATGGTGAAGGCGGCCGGCTGAATCCTTCCAGAAAACAGGCCCTGGAACGGGTTCGGGTGACCGATACACTTGAAACAGCAGCAAACCAGATCCAAAAGGAAAGAAACCAGCCGGTGGTCACCATTGCCACCAGCGCCAAAAAACACAAGAACAGTATTTCAATCCGGCAGTTGAGACAAAGACTTTGCAGCAGTGCTTCCCATGTACTGATTTTTGGAACCGCATGGGGACTGGCCCGGGAACTGATGGACACTTGTGACATGCAGCTGGACCCCATCACAGGGCCGGGCGATTACAACCATTTATCTGTCCGGTCTGCTGCATCCATATATTTAGACAGACTGACCAATGGCCGAAATTCAGCCGAAAGATAAGGAAACCAGGAGGAAAAATGACTAATGTAATTGAAAAATTGGAAAAAGAACAGATGCGCCTTGATATCCCGAAATTTGATTCCGGGGACACCATAAAAGTACATGTCAAGATCAGGGAAGGGGAAAAAGAGCGGATTCAGATCTTCCAGGGGGTTGTCATCAAAAAGACCAAAGGCCATGCCGGGGCCCGGTTCACCGTCAGAAAAATTTCCGGCGGCGTGGGAGTGGAAAGAATTTTCCCCCTGTATTCCCCTGCCATTGATAAAATTGAAATCGTGACCAAGGGCCGGGTGCGCCGTTCCAAACTCTATTACCTGCGGAATCTGCGTGGAAAAGCGGCCAGGATCAAAGAAAAACGCTTTGCTTGAACCGGGTCCCACATGGCAGATCGAACAAATGGTCCGTCAAAACGGATATTCGCTGATTGCAGGCATTGACGAGGCCGGCAGGGGTCCCCTTGCCGGCCCTGTTGTCTCTGCTGCAGTGGTTTTGCCCCACAATTTTTGCTGCCCCGGGATTGGCGACTCCAAAAAACTGTCTGAAAAAAAAAGAAAACTTTTTTTTCCCAGGATCATGCAAAAAGCTGCGGCCGTGGGGGTAGGCATCTGTGACCCAAAAGAGATCGATGCCTCCAATATCCTTGCTGCAGCGCTTTTGTCCATGAAACGGGCGGTGGATAATCTGGATATTCTCCCTGATTTTTTACTGGTGGACGGAAAATTCACCCTTTCCATGAATATTTCACAACAGGCAGTGGTGAAAGGGGATGCAAAAAGCATGTCCATTGCAGCAGCGTCCATTATTGCCAAGGTGACCCGGGACCGCATCATGACAAATCTGCACCAGATGTATCCGGTCTACAATTTTATCCGGCACAAAGGCTACCCCACCGTGGCCCATAAACAAGCCATCCAGGTTCATGGTCCCTGCCCGGTTCACCGAAAAACATTCAAGGGGGTGGTGATCCTGGCATGACCCGGTACTGCAAAGACCTGGGACGGTCAGGAGAACAGATGGCTGTACAGCATCTGGCCGAATCCGGATATACCATTGTGGAAACCAACTATACCACCCGGTTTGCTGAAATCGATATTATAGCAGCCATTGATGACAGCCTGGTGTTTGTGGAGGTGAAAACCCGTACCAGCCTGAAAAAAGGACTGCCCAGAGAAGCGGTCAATGCTGCCAAACAGCAAAAGATCATACTGGCGGCCCGGCAGTATATGAAAACCCGGGCATTGACCGGACAAAAACGGATCCGGTTTGATGTCATGGAAATTTTCTATGAAAAAAACACCTGCAGTATCAATCATATTCCCCATGCCTTCTATTCAGGATAATAAACCAAAACAATACGGCACCCTGTATATTGTGGCCACACCCCTGGGAAACCTGGAAGACATGACCTTCAGGGCGGTGCGGACCTTGCAGGAGGTGGACCTGATCGCAGCAGAAGACACCCGCCACTCCAGAAAACTGTTATCCCATTACCATATCACCACAGATATCATCTCATGCCATGAACACAATGAACAAAAGAGGGCAGAAAAACTGATCCCCATCCTGCACCAGGGCAAAGATATCGCCCTGATCACGGATGCAGGCACCCCCTGTATCTCCGACCCGGGCTTCCGCCTGGTAACAGCCGTGCTGGCACAAGACATCCATGTGGTGCCCATACCCGGATGCTGTGCGGTTATTGCAGGGCTCAGCGCGGCCGGCCTTCCCACGGACCGGTTTATGTTTGCCGGATTTTTGCCCCGAAAAAACCTTCAGCAGATCCGGGCCATCCAGGAACTTGCACCCCACCAGGCCACCCTGATCTTTTATGAATCTCCCAGGCGCATCAGGGCCCTGCTTGATCAGCTCATGGCAGTGCTGGGAGACCGTCAGTCCTGCCTGGCCAGAGAAATCACCAAACTGCATGAAGAATTTGTCCGGGGCCCTCTTTCTCATGTGATGACATGCATAGATGCCCGCACCCCCACCAAAGGCGAATGCACCCTGTTTGTGGCCGGTGCCGGTGAACCGGAAAAACTGTCCCAACAGGCACTGGAAACCCTGCTCCAAAAGCGGCTGGACCAGGAGCACGGGTCCACGGCAGATCTGGCCAAAGAAATCGCAGACCAATACCGCATCTCGAAAAAACAGGTGTATGACACTATTTTACAGTTGAAATCCAGTTGATCCCCCGCCCCGTCGGACTTACAAAACCCCTGATCCGGTTGAATCCCTGACACCCCTTGATTGTTTTGTCCAAAAAGTATATGTAACGGATCATTTGTTAGAATGCGGTTAGTGCCCTGCTCTTCAGTTCCTGTAAAAAAACAAGAAAATGAGGATGGGCACTTGGGTTGCGGATTTCCCGCGTTAGGAATCAAATAGAACCATATTTAAAAGAGAAACACATGAGCCTTGAACTCTGTTATATCATCATCGGTATTCTGCTGATATTCGCCTTTTTGGATCTGATGATCGGGGTGAGCAATGATGCGGTCAATTTTTTAAACTCCTCCATCGGGTCCAAAGCGGCCCCGTTTGTTGTGATCATGTTTGTGGCAAGCGTGGGGATTCTGGCAGGGGTGACTTTTTCCGGGGGCATGATGGAGGTCGCCAGAAAAGGCATTTTCCATCCCCAGTTTTTCACCATGCCCGAACTGCTGGTGATTTTTCTGGCGGTCATGATCACCGATATCCTGCTGCTGGATCTGTTCAACACCTATGGTCTGCCTACTTCCACAACGGTTTCCATTGTATTTGAACTGCTGGGGGCTGCAGTGGCTGTTTCCCTGATCAAAATCATGCAGTCACCAGAAGGTGTCATGGCCCTGTGGGATTATATCAACACCGCCAAGGCCATGGCCATTGTGGGGGGCATCCTTTTGTCCATTGTGATCTCTTTTTTTTCAGGCGCGATAGTCCAGTTCTTTTCCAGGCTGATCTTTACCTTTGATTATAAAAAAAGACTCAAGCGCTATGGCGCGGTCTGGGGCGGGGTGGCCATGACCGCCATCACCTTTTTCATTCTCATCAAAGGTGCCAAGGGTGCCACCTTCATGGATGAACAAACACTGGCATGGATCGATCATCATACCTTTACCATCCTGACCGGCATATTTCTCATTTCAGCCATCCTGCTGCAGCTGCTGATCTCCATTTTCAGGATCAATATCCTCAAACCCATTGTCCTGGTGGGCACCTTTGCACTGGCAATGGCCTTTGCCGCCAATGACCTGGTCAATTTCATCGGGGTACCCCTGGCCGGTCTCAAGGCCTTTACCACGGCCCTTGCCTCCGCAAATCCCATGAGTATTACCATGGAGGCGCTGAGCAAGGCTGTCCAGACCCAGACAAGTATCATGCTTCTGGCAGGCAGTGTCATGGTGGTTACCCTGTGGGTATCCAAAAAAGCCAGAACCGTTACCGAAACCGAGATCCGCTTAGGACAGCAGGATGAAGGCCCGGAGCGGTTTGAATCCATCTGGCTGTCCAGAAAAATCGTGGCCCTGTTTTATTATATCTTCAGCTCCCTGCGCACGGTGCTGCCCCGATCTGTGCGGAAAACCGTTGCCGCCAGAATCACCCCTGTCAGGACCCGCCATGCCGGTGCTGCAGGGGAAAAACCTTCCTTTGATCTGATCCGGGCATCGGTCAACCTCATGGTGGCCAGTGCGGTGGTATCCTTTGCCACATCCTTGAAACTGCCGTTATCCACCACCTATGTCACCTTCATGGTGGCCATGGGATCCTCCTTTTCCGACCAGGCCTGGGGAAGAGAAAGTGCTGTTTTCCGCATCACAGGCGTTCTTGCGGTGGTGGGAGGCTGGTTTATGACCGCCTTTATTGCCTTTATGGTGGCCTTTATCTTTGCCAACATTATTTTTTATTTTAACGGATTCGGCATTGCAGCTCTCATGGTCTTTGCCGGGTTCATGATCTGGAAGAACAAGAAAAAACATGACATCCATGCCAGAGGCAAGGAAGAAATGAAGATCTTTCAGTTTGAAAAAGTGGACAATTTCCAGGCTGCCGTATCCGACACCTTCGACCATTTGGCCCTGCAGCTCAAAACCATCAGGCAATCCTTTGACCTGACCTTTGATGCCCTGTTCCAGGAAGATATCGTTACCCTGCGCCGGGAAAGAAGCCGCACCAAACAGCTCCAGCTGAGCACCAATATTATTGTGGCCAATATTTTCAAGGTGCTGCGCCTGCTCCAGAAAGAAGAAAACAAGATATCCTATAATTATTACCAGATTATCCGGCGCCTGCAAAAACTTTCCGATGGGTACAGAGATACGGTCATTCGAAGCACCATGCACGTATCCAACCGCCACAGCGGCCTTTTACCGGTCCAGATAGAAGAACTCATGGAAATCAAAAAGGTGATTCTCTATATCTTTTTGACGGTGGAAACCGCTCTGGCGAACAAACAGATTGTGGATTGTCAGGAAATTGTGGAGCAGTTTCACTACCTGCGGGAACTGGTGGATGATTTCAACGCCAACCAGATTGAACGGATCCGCAATGATTCATCCAAAACCCGGTTGAGCATTTTGTTTTACGCCATCTCCGGAAATTGCGTGATGATGGCCAAACAGACCGTCAAACTGCTGGAAATATTCAATGAGGCATTTAAACTGGAAGGCGCTGAACCCGCAGATCACGCGTCTGTGTGTTCAGACCGCAGCCTTGATTAGGCCAGCCCCCGGTAACGAAACCCTGAGCAGCAAGGCTCCTTGATTAACCGATGGTAATTGTGATTGCGGCGCAGCCGGCCAGGGCGTAGATTGAAAACATAAGGGGGCCCTGTTCCAGTATGTGTGGAACAGGGCCCCCTTATTATATTACTGCATAATCTGTTTCAGATTACATTTTGCTGCCTTCTGCGTGGCTCTGGAGCTTGACCTCAACCTTGTCAGTCAGGCCGGCATAGTATTCTCTCAAAATAACCAGCACTTCTTCACGACCGAAATGATCAACCACTTCTTCGTTATTAGACAGGGCATGCCGCAGCTTGGTGCCGGACAGAATCACCCGGTCTTCTTTGGTGTGGGGGCAGGTTTTCATGGAAGCCATGCCGTCACACTTGTGGCAGTAGAATGTCCAGTCAATTTTCAGGGGTTCACACAGCAGTCTTTTGGCGTCTTCCACCGGCTGGGGAATCTGGTCAAAGATCTCCTGGGCCTCGAACAGGGTGTAAAAGTCACCAACACCGGCATGATCGCGGCCGATGATCATTCTGTTGACACCGTAGTTCTGGCGGAAGGTGGCATGGAGCAGGCCTTCTCTGGGACCGGCATATCTCATGTCAAGGGGGTAACCGGCATTGACCACATGCTCGGGCACAAAATAGTCTTTGATCAGGGTGTCAATGCATTTAATCCGGACGTCTGCCGGGATGTCACCGGGTTTGAGGTTTCCGATGAGAGAATGAATCAACACACCGTCACACACATCCAGGGCGATTTTGCAAAGATGTTCATGGGATCTGTGCATGGGGTTTCTCAGCTGCATGGCAGCCACGTTGGCCCAGCCTCTTTCATCAAAAATGGCACGGGTTTCAGCAGGTGTCAGGTAAACCCCTTTAAATTTTTCAGGAAATTCGCCCTCGGAAAGCACTTTGACCGGACCGGCAAGGCAGAACTCTTTTCTGGCCATAACCATCTGAACTCCCGGATGATCTTCCATGGCAACTTTCCAGAAGACATCATCTGCAGACTCTTCGCCATGGCCCTTGTAGACCTTTTCACATTCCCATTTTTTCTCGTCTTCACCCATTTCAAACTTTTCTTCCACCTTCATGGTGGCAAAGATCTCACCGTTTCTTTCCAGGGCGATTTCATCCCCTTCATTGATCTCTGCGGCATCTTCCTTGGAAGCATCCAGCATCACCGGTACCGGCCAGAATGTTCCGTCAGCCAGCTGATAATCTTCACAGACACTTTTCCAGTCCGCTTTGGTCATGAAACCGCTCAACGGGCTGAACCCGCCGATTCCCAGCATGATCAGATCCCCTTTTACCTGGGAAGAAATTTCGATCTTTTTCAGACCCTGGGCTTTTTTGCGTTCCGCTTCCAGCTCAGCACCTTCAAGTTTGCAGCATACCAGACCTTTTCCACCGTGGGGGGCTACTAATTTAGACATATAACGCATTCTCCTTACAGTTTATGTATTAACCCAAAAAATAAATGTTGCTTCAACATTTATATAAAATTTTTGTTAAAAATCTTGTAAGATTTAATGATGATTGGCAAATTTGTCAAGAATTTTATTCATTTATCTGTAAAACCCGGGAAATATCCTGCATGGCCATAGCATGAATATCTGCTTCAAGACCAGGCTTCTTAAAGGCGGCAAACACGGTTCCTGCTGCCCTTGCGGCCTGCTGGTCATAGATGGAATCGCCGATGAACAACACCTGGTCAGGACCTAAAGAAAACCGGGCCATGATTTTTTCAAGCTGTTCCGGATCAGGTTTTGCTTTTTTGACATCCGCAGCCGTGACCACCATGTCAAACTTGTCCGTAAGGCTGTAATCCGCCAGAACTTTTCCCATGGTATCGGTGCGATTGGTCGCGACAGCCCTGATAAACCCATGGGATGCCAGGTCGTCCAGAAGCCCTTCAAGCCCGTCTTCGATTTTCATGTACCGGATGAATTTTTCGTATCCGATCTGTTTGAGGCATTGGAACACGGGTCCATGGTCGGTAATTTCCGGGAACAGGTATACAACCGCATTGGTCACCGTCATCATGTGGACCTGCAGAAATTGTTCATCTGTCAGGGAAGGTCTGTCAAAATTTTGCAGCACCTCATCATAAAATTTGCGGTTGGCCAGGGCGGTATCAAACATCACCCCGTCACAATCAAATACCACGGCTTTAATCTTTGATATATTCATAAACATCCTCGTCCGGGGTCAGAAGTTGCCTTCTGACCCCATTGTTTACCATTTCACACACCCCGGGTTCATGGGTGATTTTTTTTCCATCCACATGGTCTACCCGCACCGCCCCCATCAGGGCATTGGTTAAAAGGATATTGGAGCAGGATGCCAGATCCCGGGCATGGATGGGTTTACGTTCTGTCACATACCCCTGACGTTCCAGCCCGGATACGGCAGCAGCAAGGGTCACTCCGGGCAGCACATGGGGTGATACCGGGACAATGATCCTTGTGCCCGCAATGATCAGGATGTTGCAGGTGTTGGTTTCAGATATGGTTTGATCCGGGTTCAGGATCAGTGCCTCGTCTGCATGATTGGCCTTTGCATACTCTCCTGCCTGGTCATAATACAGGTAATTCAAGGTCTTGTGGCCGGCCAAAGGAGTCTGTCTGGGATATGGATAGGTCACAAGGTCCAGTCCGGTTTTGCCGGAACCATCGAGGCGGTGGCGGTAGTGCCGGGCAAAGGCGGCCAGAAAACCGGGTCTGGCCATTATGAGTTTGACGGCAGCTGTGGTGGTTTCAAGATTGTTTTCTCCAATTAAAAGATCCACCACCTTTGACCAGGTGATATCCGGCGGGTCTGCGCCGAACAATGCCTGCCAGGAGCGTTGCATGCGGTTGATATGGGCGTTCAGCCGCACCGGATGGCCTTTTTCCACCCGGATGGTTTCAAAAACCCCTGCCCCGTATTGAAATCCCGGGATATCTGCCCTCAGCACTGTTTGATCCTGATCCACCATTTTGCCGTTAACCCAGGCTTTGGGACCTTGTTCACAATAGCCCTCTGCACCCTGGATCAGAGTGTCCATGATAGTCTTGCCCTTGTCCAGGGTTTCCTGGAACTCTTTGTGTGGATCTGAATCATATACAATGCCGCCGCCCACTGAAAAGAAAATCCGGTTGTCTTGTATGGTGGCGGTGCGGATGGCAATGGACAAATCCATGGTGTCATGAAAACTGATATACCCTATGGAACCGGTATAGACATGTCGCTTCACCGGTTCCAGTTCATCGATAATCTCCATGGCCCGGATCTTGGGACATCCGGTGATGGAACCTCCTGGAAAACATGCCCGCAACAGGTCCACGCCGTTTTTTCCGGGCAGCAATGTCCCTTTTACTATGGAAACCAGATGAAACACGTTGTCATAAGGTTCCAGGCGTTTGTGTTCCACAACTTTCACAGATCCATGGGTGGTGACTTTGGACAGATCATTTCGCATGAGATCCACGATCATGGTCAGTTCTGCATCATCTTTGATGCTGGTGCACAGTATCTGGCCGTTTTTTTCATCCTCCTGCCGTGTGGCTCCCCTGGCAATGGTGCCTTTTATGGGCCGGGTTTCCACCCGGTTCCCCGTTTGCCGGATAAAGCGTTCCGGTGAGGTGGAAACAATCTGGTGATCCCCGGCCTGGACAAAGGAAAAAAACGGGGCCGGGTTCCGTTGAAACAACGCCAGAAACAGGGCATAGGCATTGCCTGAAAACCCTGCTTCAAACCGCTGGGACAGATTGGCCTGGTAGATATCCCCGGCCCGCAGGTACTGGATGATTTTTGTTACCGCCTCCAGGTACTCATTTTTGGTAAACCCGGACACAATCCCCCTGGCATCAATACAAAATCCCTTGTATGCATGCGCTGTCCGGGTGTCATCCCATAAAGTTTGTTTTAACCGGCTGACATAGGCCTTTGGTGAAAGGTCATCCCCGGTGTTTTCCATGATGGGAATACAAAGCGTGGTCTTCTGCAGGATGCGGTTGTGCACAAGAATCATGGAAGGCGCATACAGACAGATGTCAGGCAGACCTGTATCAACACAGGTTTTTGGCAGATTTTCAATCTGATCCTTGAGGTCATAGGCAACATACCCCATAAGCCCCGCTGCCATGGGCGGCAGCGTATCACAATCTTTTAGGTGAAAGTGGTCCACCAGGGTCTGCAGACAGGAAAACGGATCTGCATCCAGTCTCATGGTTTTTGCCTGACAGGTAACGGCAATTTTTTTACCGACTGCTTTTACTTCAAGCCAGGGCAATATCCCCAGAATATGATATTGGGATGCATCCAGATCTGAACCGGACAAAAGCACAACCGTACCCGGCCTGTGGCTGAACCGGGCGGCAAACTGCCCAAAGGGTTCAGGCAGAACAATCTCTTCCTGCCAGACAGAAGCCACGTTTGGCAGTTGTGCCACCCATTGGCTCATCGCAAAAAAGGATTCATCCGTTTTTCATTCATGAGGGTGGTTTCCGGGCCATGTCCGGTATAGACCCTGGTATCTTCCGGCAGGATCAGCAATTTTTCTTTGATGCTGGCAATGAGGGTATCATAGTCCCCGCCGGGCAGGTCTGTTCTGCCGATAGATCCGGCGAACAGGGTATCTCCGGCAAACAGATGACCTTTGGTATACAGGCAGATACCGCCCCTGGAGTGGCCCGGGGTATGGATGACCTCCAGGGTAATCTTGCCGAAAGTGATCTTATCCCCGTGGTTGAGCAACAGATCCGGTTCAGGGGAATTTTCAGCAGCCAGACCGAAGCTGGCGGCTGATCTTGACAATTCCCCGAGCATGGGAACATCATCGGGGTGGATGGCCAGAATTGCCCGGGTCACGTCTTTCATCCGCTTGTTGGCACCCACATGATCAAAATGGCCATGGGTATTGATCAGATACGTGACTTTCAATTCAGCCTTGGCCAGTTCCATGAGTATCTTGTCGGCTTCATCTCCCGGATCAATCACCACTGCTTCCCTGGTGTCTTCACACCCTAAAATAAAGCAGTTGGCCATGATGGGTCCGACTTCCAGTTTTTTTATAATCAAAACGCCCTCCTTATGGTGTTTTCTCTTGTGCTGCATATGCGGTATTTTCCCGTGATGGGGTTACCGGTCTAAAGACAGGCGGATCTGGTCCAAAATACCATTGACAAACGGCCCGGAGTCCCGGGACCCGAATTTTTTTGCGATATCCACTGCCTCGTTGATGGTGACCGAAGGGGGGATATCCATCCGCTGGAGCAGTTCAAAGGTGGCGATGCGCATGATATTGCGGTCCACCCCCGGCATTCTGGACACTTTCCAGTTTTTGGAATGGATTTTCAGCAGCGGGTCAATTTTATGAGATGCTGCTATCACCCCCTGGACCAGATCCATAAAAAACGGCTTGACCTTCGGGGTAAGCAGATCCTCATTTTCCTGACAAAAGGCATCCAGATCCGACTGAAAATCGGCCGTTGCATTCATGTCCCAAAAAAACAGGGCCTGGAGCGCCAGCTCCCTGGATAGCCTGCGATCACCCATCAATTATTCCACCTGCCCGAGGAGTTCTCCCAGATTGGCCATCTCAATGGCGCCCATGGCCACCTCAAATCCTTTGTTGCCGGCCTTGGTGCCGGCCCGTTCAATGGCCTGTTCAATGGTTTCCGTTGTCAGGATACCGAACATGACCGGCACGCCGGTATCCATACTGACACTGGCAATGCCCTTGGAAACCTCGGCACACACATAATCATAATGGGAGGTGGCCCCCCGGATCACGGCTCCCAGACAGATAATGGCATCATATTTTTTGGCAGCCGCCATTTTCTGGGCCACCAATGGAATTTCAAAGGCCCCCGGCACCTTGACAATAACAATATCCTGGTCCCGGGCATCACTGCGGATCAAGGCATCCAAAGCCCCGTCCACCAGCCTGGATGTGATAAAATCATTAAACCGGGACACGATAATCCCGAATTTTTTGCCCTTGGCACTGAGTTTTGCATCAATCATCTGTGGCATAGCTGTCTTTTCCTTGCATCGATCTGGGTTATCAGTTTTTATCCATGTGAAGCAAATGGCCCATCTTGGCTTGTTTGCATTTCAGGTATCCCAGGTTGTGGCAGTTGGGGGGCACTTCAATGGGAATCTGTTCTTCCACACAAAGGCCGTATCCTTCCAGGCCCACCATCTTTTTGGGATTGTTGGTCAGCAGCCGCATTTTTTTCACCCCGAGATCCACCAGCATCTGTGCCCCGATACCGTAATCACGCATATCTGCGGCAAATCCAAGCTTTTCATTGGCCTCCACCGTATCCAGTCCATGGCGCTGGTATTCATAGGCCTTGAGCTTGTTCACCAACCCGATGCCCCGGCCTTCCTGCCGCAGGTACAGCAATACCCCGCTGCCTTCTTCTTCCATCATTTCCATGGCCCGGTGGAGCTGGTCCTGGCAGTCGCACCTGAGGGATGAAAAAATATCACCGGTCATGCATTCGGAATGCACCCGCACCAGAATCGCTTTATCCGGGTCGATCTCTCCTTTGACCAACGCGATATGGGTGAGGTTGTCCAGGTCATTTTCATAGGCAATAATCTTGAACTCCCCCCCGAAACGGGTAGGAATAACAGTCTGGGCCGCCCGGTTCACAAAACTTTCGGTCTGCAGCCGGTATTTCACCAGGTCCGCCACCGTGCAGATGCCGATGCCGTGCTCTTTGGCAAATTTTTCAAGAGAAGGCATTCTGGCCATGGTTCCGTCATCATCCATGATTTCACAGATCACACCGGCGGGTTTGAGACCTGCAAGCCGGGCCAGATCCACAGACCCCTCTGTCTGGCCGATCCGGACCATGACCCCGCCGTCCCTGGCCCGCAAAGGGAAAATATGGCCGGGCCGGGCAATGTCGGCAGGCGTGGTGTCATCTGCCACGGCGGTCAAAATGGTGGTGGCCCGGTCTGCTGCTGAAATACCTGTGGTGACACCTTTTTTGGCTTCAATGGACACGGTGAAGCCGGTTTCAAACTGGGAGGTGTTGTTCTCCACCATCATGGGCAGGTCCAGGCGGTCTGCAATGCTGGAATCCAGGGAAAGGCAGATCAGCCCCCTGCCGTATTTTGCCATGAAATTAATCGCTTCCGGCGTCACCGCCTCGGCAGCCATGGTCAGATCCCCTTCATTTTCCCTGTCTTCATCATCCACAAGAATGACCATTCTGCCATTCCGTATATCTTCAATTGCCTGTTCAATGGTTAAATGCGGCATTTTTTATGTTGTCCTTACAGATTTATAAAAATCCATTCTTTGCAAGCAGCGCCATGCTGATCTCTTTTTTCTTTTCGGTTGATCCGGCACCTGCTTTCCGGGTTAAAAATTTTCTCACATATTTGCCTATCATGTCGGTTTCAATATTCACAAGATCTCCGATCTGTTTGATACCGATGGTGGTGACCTTTGCGGTATGGGGGATGATACTCACACAAAAGTGTGTGTCCGCGCACTGGTTGATGGTCAGGCTGATCCCGTCCACGGCCACGGACCCTTTTTCAATCATATCCCCGGCCAGAGACCTGTCCACTGCAATGGTCCAGATGACGGCATTGCTGTTTTGTTCAATGGCGGAAATGGTGCCGGTGCCGTCTATGTGGCCGGACACCAGGTGCCCGTCAATGCGGGAAGACAACTGCATGGCCCGTTCGATATTCACCCGCATACCAGAAGCAGCCGTTTTAAAGGTGGTCCTGGCAACGGTTTCAGGTGCCATATCAACGGAGAATTCATTTTTTTTCAGGCTGACGGCTGTCAGGCAGGCCCCGTTCACGGCAATGGAATCACCGATCCGGGTATGGGTCAGGTCCAGGTCACACCGGATATGAAGGATCTTTCCCTCTCCCCGGGATACGACCCGCTGGATGGTGCCCAGACTTTCAATAATACCGGTAAACATGTTGCCTTTTCCCCGGAACCGGCGGCTCCCCCTTCCTTATACTATTTTATATATCCCTGTACCAGGATATCTGTATCAAAAAATGTCACAGCTGTTTTGTGCAGTGCAATTGCATGTGCCAGCTTTTGTACCCCTTTGCCTTCAAACACGGCCCTTCCGTCGCTTCCCCCCAGCAGTTTGGGGGCGATAAAATACAATATCTTGTTGACGACACCTTCTGCCAGGGCATTTGCCGCAACGGTTCCGCCCCCTTCAATAAGCAGGCTTGTGATGGACATCCCCCCTAAAGTAACCATGAGTTGTGACAAATCAAGTTTGTTGTCTTTTATCCCCGCCTCCAGCACCTTCACCCCCTTTTGAACGAGACGTTCTTTTTTTGCAGCTGGTGCATGGGGGCCTGTTACAAGGATGGTGGGGGCATCTGATGTCTGATTGATCACCTTCGCATTTTCTTTGATGGAAAGGTGGGTATCCAGGATCACCCGGGCCGGATCACGGGTCTTTTTTTTGCTGATCCGGCAGGTCAAAGAAGGGTTGTCTGCATGCAGGGTACCGGAGCCCACCAGCACGGCGTCCACCTGATGACGGATTTCATGGCCATAGGCCCTGGATGCGGCATTGGTGATCCATCGGGATTCTCCGGTGGATGTCGCAATGCGCCCGTCCAGGGTGGCCGCGCATTTCAAGGTCACAAACGGGGTGCTGCCATGGGTGACATACCATAAGAAATCTTCTATCAATGTTTCGGCCTGGTCCCGGAGAACACCCGATTCCACCTGGAGCCCTTTTTGCTCCAGAAACCGGATACCGCCGGCGGCAATGGGATGGGGGTCTGGACACGCCACCACCACCCGCCTGATGCCGGATGCCAGTATTTTATGGGTACAGGGAGGGGTTTTGCCAAAATGGTTGCAGGGTTCCAGGGTGACGTACAAAGTGGCACCTTCGGCAAGATCCTTTGCATCATCAATGGCATCCACTTCAGCATGGGGCATGCCGAATGCCCTGTGCCAGCCTTTGCCCACTACCCGGCCATCCTTGACCACCACCGCCCCCACACAGGGATTGGGGGAGACAAATCCTTTGCCCCTGGCGGCCAGGCGCAGCGCCAGCTCCATGTAGTCATGATCAGTCATCTGGTATGTCCGATGGCGTGTCTAAAATCTGATCCGGTTCATCGGGCGGGCACTCTTGGGGAAGCAGGCCCTTGAGTTCCTGGATAAAGTCCGTCACGGCCGTAAATTCCCGGTACACCGAGGCGAACCGCACATAGGCCACATCATCCAGTTTTTTTAATGCCTGGATGATATGTTCTCCCACCACTTTGGATGACACTTCCCGTTCATTACTCTCGCGCAGTTGCCTTTCAATGCCGTCCACCATTTCCTCAATGAGATCCATGCTGATGGCCCGCTTTTCACAGGCTTTTTTGATCCCTTTCAGCACTTTTTCCCGATCGTATTCTTCTCTTCTGCCGTCTTTTTTAATGATCATGACAGGCACCTGCTCCACCCGTTCATAGGTGGTAAACCGCTGGGAACAGTTCTGGCATTCCCGCCGCCGCCGGACTTCCAATTCAATTTTGCCTGGCCTGGAATCCACCACCCGGGTATTGGGTATGCCGCAATAGGGACATTTCATGTCATGGAATTCCTTACAATTTCGACAGCACCACCCCTGCCCTGTCAAACATGTCCAGGGCCAGGGGATCATCATAGCCGTCCCGGTAATATACCTTTTTGATCCCGGCATTGATGAGCATTTTGGCACAGATGGAACAGGGCTGGTTGGTGCAGTAAAGGGTGGCCCCGGCCACGGCAACACCGTGGAAAGCCGCCTGGATAATCACATTCTGCTCGGCATGGACACCCCGGCACAACTCATGTTTCACGCCTGAGGGCACCTGCAGCTGTTCGCGCAGACACCCGGTTTCTTTGCAATGGGCCACACCTGCGGGTGCACCATTGTATCCTGAACACAGAATCCGCCTCTCCTTGACCAGCACCGCCCCTACCTTGCGCCGGGTACAGGTTGCCCGGCAGGCTACCAGATCGGCGATACCCATGAAATACTCGTTCCAGGAAGGCCGGGTGGACATATCAGGCAGCATCATACCCCTCCGGGATACAGCGGATACTGACGGCATAAATCCTTGACCATGGGTGCCACCCGCTTGACAGCAGATGCATCATCCAGAATATCGCAGATACACCCTGCAATCACCCGCATGGTTTCCTGCTGCATGCCCCGGGACGTTACCAGAGACACCCCGATACGGATGCCACTGGTGACAAACGGGCCTTTTTGGTCATTGGGAACGGTGTTTTTGTTCACGATAATATCGGCACGGCCCAGGCGGTCCTCGGCCTCTTTGCCGGAAATATCTCTGGTTGTCAGATCCATCAATACCATGTGGTTATCCGTGCCGTTGGACACCAGTTTACAGCCCCGATCCATGAGTTCTGCTGCCAGAACAGCGGCATTTTTCACCACCTGCTTCTGGTATGCTGTAAATTCCGGCTGTAATGCCTCATGAAAGGCAACCGCTTTGGCCGCGATCACATGCATGAGCGGACCGCCCTGGATCCCCGGAAAAATCTGGCTGTTGATTTTTTTTGCAAATGTGTCTGCACCCAGGATCAGTCCCCCCCTGGGGCCCCGCAGGGTTTTATGGGTGGTGGAGGTGATGACATCCGCCAGCCCCACAGGCGTGGGATGCACCCCGGCAGCCACGAGACCGGCAATATGGGCCATGTCCACCATGAACAATGCACCCACAGAGGCGGCGATATCGGCAAATCCTTTAAAATCAATTATCCTGGGGTATGCACTGGCCCCGGCCACAATCAGTTTCGGCCGAAAGGTTTTTGCCAGATCTTCCACCTGGTTCATATCAATGGTCTGGGTATCAGAGGACAGGCCGTAATGGGAAAAATCAAACAGCCTGCCGGAAAAACTGGCTGCAGCACCATGGGTGAGGTGACCGCCGTGGGAAAGATCCATGGCCAGTATCCGGTCTCCGGGATCCAGCAGGGCGAAATACACCGCCATATTGGCCTGGGACCCTGAATGGGGCTGGACATTGGCATATGGTGCATGGAACAGTTTTTTTGCCCTGGCAATGGCCAGGTCCTCCGCCTGATCCACCACATCACAGCCGCCATAATACCGCCGTGACGGATAGCCTTCCGCATATTTGTTGGTGAGGATTGATCCCTGGGCCGCCAGAACAGAAGGGCTGACGGTATTTTCAGAAGCAATAAGATTCAGGCCCGACTCCTGGCGCAGGGCTTCTCTTTCAATTACTGCGGCTATTTCCGGGTCATTTGTTACCAACGCTGCCATATCGGCTTTCCTTTTTCCAGACCGGCAGGGCCTGACAAATCTGCTTTTAGCTGTTAGCTGTTTGCTTTCAGCTAAAAACCTGAGAGTTTGGAGTTCAATGCAACTTCCTTTACTATCAAGGTATCTGCCGATCTTAACAGGTACGGATGTAATGGTCCCTGTCAGTCCATGGACCGGATCCGGTCAAGATGCCTGCCGCCCTCAAATTGTGTTTCAAGAAACGTATCCACCAGGGCAAAGGCAAGGACTTCTCCAATGATCCGTCCCCCCAGTACCAGAATATTGGCATCGTTATGGCGCCGGCTCATGGTGGCGGAAAAAAGATCCGAACACAGGGCTGCCCTGACCCCGGCATAGCGGTTCGCCACCATGGACATGCCAAGACCGGATCCGCACAGCAAAATTCCTTTGGCAAACCTGCCCGCTGATACGGCAGCAGCCACTTTTTTTCCGTACTCCACATAATTGACTGACGCTTCACTGAAGGTACCGGCATCTTCCACCGCATACCCTTTGGAAGAAAGATATGTGCGCAGTTTTTCCTTTAATTCAAAACCGGCATGGTCGCTGCCGATGATAATGGCGGTATCCATAGGTGTTCCTTTGCCGGGATCTCAGGATTTGGACGTGATAAAATCGATGGCATCCTGAACCGTCTTAATGGTTTCAGCTGCATCATCATCAATTTCAATGGCAAAAATTTCTTCCATTGACATGATAAGCTCCACAATTGTCAGAGAATCAGCCCCTAAGTCATCAATAAGAGAGGCCTCTGGTACCACATCTTCGATATCAATATCAGGAATCTTTTCTGCAATTATCTTTTTAACCTTTGTTTCAATCGTCATGAAAAACCCTGCTCCTTACGATTTTTTATGTGCGTTTTTTTTACTTTACGCATCATCTCCGGCTTTTACATTTCTGTCCTTGTAGGCACCGCATTCAGGGCAGGCTGTATGGGGAAGTTTGGCTTCCTGGCATTCCGGACAAACGGTCACAGTGGGGGCCTGGGTTTTGTAATGGGTCCGTCTTTTTCTGCCCCTTGCCTTGGAGCTTTTCTGCTTTGGTACTGCCATTGGTCTCTCCTAAAGTATTAAGTATCCGGTTAATTCAGTGTATATGTCATTATTGCATCATATGATGATAAAACACATCTATCTACCGCAAATTGGTGTATGTGTCAACTGGATATTTGCTGTCAGCATGCCGGAATTTCGACGGTTCCGTGCAGCAGTCAATCCCGAACCCCGCCCCTGGTGGTGTCCTGTGCCCGGCCCGAGATCCTGCGGGGGCCTGTCTGCATCAGGACAATGAAGTGCGGGTAAGCCGTCCTCTGGTTGAAAACCATCCCGACATATCGTACCAGGCCCCCTCCGGCTCTGACGGTCCGTTCACAGGACACCACCAGGGGCTCCCCGCAAGTGGATGAATTATGGATATGGTATTGCGTGTGGGTGTGTTTTATGGTACCTAATAGCCCTTATTTTCGGCTGGATGTAATTGATATAGTATATGGATTTAATTGCATAGTATAGCTGTCAGGGTGTTAGCTAACTGCTAAACGCTAACAGCTAACAGCTAAACACCCGCGCGATTGTGCGCGAACGGAGATACCATGAAACCCATTGTCACCCGATTTCCCCCCTCCCCCACGGGATTTCTTCACATCGGCGGGGCCAGGACCGCTTTGTTCAACTGGCTCTATGCCAGAAAAACCGGTGGAAAATTTATTTTGCGCATTGAAGATACAGATGAGGCCAGATCCACCAAAGATTCCGTGGATGCTATTTTAGAGGCATTGCAATGGCTGGGAATCGACTGGGATGAAGGCCCGTACTTTCAAACCGAACGAAAAGAGATTTACAGCCGGTATATTGAAAAACTGGTGGAAACCGGCCATGCCTATTATTGTTCGTGCACCCCGGATGAGGTCAATACCATGCGCGAAGCTGCCCGGGCCAAAGGCCTTAAACCCATGTACAACGGCAGATGCCGGGAACAGGGCCTGGCTTGGGCAGATAATACCGTGGTCCGGCTGAAAACCCCGGTTACAGGTGTTACCGTGGTGGAAGACATTGTCAAGGGAGATACCGCCTTTCAGAACGCAGAAATGGATGATTTTATTATCCAGCGCTCTGACGGATCAGCCATGTACAACCTGGCCGTGGTGGTGGATGACCTGACCATGGGCATCAACACCATTATCCGGGGAGATGACCATCTGATCAACACGCCGAAACAGATCCTCATCTACCGGGCCCTGGGCGCGGACCTGCCTGCTTTCGGCCATGTGCCCATGGTGCTGGGACCTGACAAAGCCCGGTTGAGCAAACGCCACGGGGCCATGTCCGTTGATGAATACCGGAAAATGGGGTATCTGCCGGATGCCGTGATCAATTACCTGGTACGGCTGGGATGGTCCCACGGAGACCAGGAGTTTTTTACCCGCATGGATCTCATAGAAAAATTTGATCTGGAACACCTGGGCCGGTCTGCTTCCATGTTTGATATGGAAAAGATGACCGCCTTGAATGCCAAGCATATCCAGGCAAAAGAACCGGGTGCGCTGGCGCCTTTTGTGTTGCCCCATTTACAGGATCTGGGCATTGACGCCTGTGATGATACCTTTACCAGCAAGGTGATTGAAACCCTGCAGCCCAGAAGCAAAACCCTGGTGGAGATGGCCGCTGCTGCACGGTTTTACTATGTGGATGAACCGGAACTGGATGAAAAAGCCGCTGCCAAATTTCTTACTTCAGAAGCTGCCGCCATGCTCATTCAGGCTGCTGATGACATAGAAGCCCTGCCTGAATTTACCCAGGCCGCATTGGAGGATGTTTTCACAAAAATCATGGCGGATTCTGGTCTCGGCTTTGGCAAAATCGCCCAGCCGTTGCGGGTGGCGGTCACCGGTACCACGGTGAGCCCGGGCATTTTTGAAATGCTGCTGGCCCTGGGAAAAGACAAAACTGTCCAACGCATCCGGCGCGCGGTTGCCTGGATCCAAAACCAGTGATTTGAAAAATCTGTCAATCCCTCCCATACAGCAGGCCGGTGTAGCCCACAAAAGAATCTGACCCGGTTTTGTCAAAACTGGTGGCGTAATCAAGGACCAGTGCCTGGTTTGCGCCCATTTTTTTGGCAGCCGCAGCAGTGGCAGCCGCAGCCCCGGGACAGCACATATTGTGATGGTCCAGCCCCTGGGCAATAATCTCCTTGTCATCCATGTTTTTCATGGCTGCAAGGGCTGCTGCATCATTGCTGGTTGTGACCCATTCCACGGCAGTTTTACCGGTGCCGGCCGGGGTAAAACCGAAATCCGGCCCGTAATGGGTCATGTCCGTGGACCCGATCACCCGGATGGTTCTTTTCAGGGCATTGGCGGTTTCAACCGCCATGGTGCCGATGATGGGGGCAAAAAAAGAGGGAGCCACCCCGCAGACCACTATCTTGGCTTTCGGAAAAAAATATTTGATAAACGGGTATTGCAGTTCCAGGGTGTTCTCATCAACAAATTTTACCGGTGACCGCTTGCGGATGCTGATGCTGTCTGCCAGGGCTTCCACCATCTCTGCATCCACTGCAATATCTCCCAGGGGGGTTTCAATGGCACCTTGGGTCATGACAAAGGGCTCTGACTGCCTGTGCATGTGAGCACCGAACAAAACAATTGTATCCACGGGTTTTTCCCCGGACGGCACCAGGCTGGCAATGGTCCGGCAGGCAATGCTGCCGGAGTATACCCACCCGGCATGGGGAACAATCCCGGCGGTAAAATCACCTGTGGCCGGGCCGGTTTTTTCTGACAAAAATTGCAGGATCTCTATGTTACACGCTTCTGCCGAGGCCGGATACCAGGTGCCGGCAAATGCGGTTCGTTTTTTTTCCATGGCACCTCCGAATATTGGTTTTGGGTTTTGTCATGGGGGGTCACCCTGATTACCCTGTTTTTTCAGTCACTTTCTGCCGAAGCCACGCCAGCCAGGGATCAAATCCTTCCCCGGTTTTGGCGGACAATGCAAACACCGGTATGCCCGGATGCACTTTTTTCATGTTGTCCACGGCCAGACCTGCATCATAATCCAGATACGGCAGCAGGTCCACCTTGTTTAAAATAGCGGCATCCGACACCTGGAACATCAAAGGATATTTCAAGGGCTTGTCTTCTCCTTCGGTGACGCTCAACACCACCACCCGGGCATTTTCACCGATATCAAATTCCGCCGGACACACCAGGTTGCCGATATTTTCCACAATCAGCAAATCCAGGTCTTCGCATCCCAGACCACGGGCCGCGGTATCGATCAGCGGGGCAGCCAGGTGGCAGTCCCCCCCGAACTGGTCGGTATTGATCTGGGTAACCCTGGCCCCGGTAACGGACAGGCGGTCGGCATCATTGGTGGTACAGATATCTCCCACTATCACCCCCACCCGGATATCGGGCATCAGATGCTTCAGGGTTCTGCACAGGGTTTCGGTCTTGCCGGAACCTGGTGAGGACATCATGTTCAGCACGAATACATGGTGCTCTTTGAAGTAGTTGCGGTTTTTATCCGCCTCTGTAAGATTTTTTTCCAGGACCTGTTTTCGAATTTTGATTTCCATATAACTTAGGCCTTTCTTTTTCTCAGGGTCAGTGCAAGTTGGACATCACCGCTGCAGATACAAGACTAATGTCCCGGGCGGGTTCTTTGGGTTGATGAAATGAATTGTTTAACAGCGGCCGCAAGGAGTTCGGATCGCTTCATGCCATATTTTCCCCTGTATTCATCTACATCTGAAAGAAGAGAGGCTGGAAAAATTACATTAAACCGTTTTTTAGGCTCACTGTTTTTTTTATTTTTCGGTCTGGGAACGGGTTTGCCATATTTTTTTGCGGCCTCAATCCACAATTGCATGGCTGTTTCGATTTCCCGCAACGCTTCCTCCGGTGTTTCACCAAATGCAGAACAGCCTTTAAGCTCTTCTATTTCAGCTATATAATCCCCTTCTCCCTCTGGATCAGGAAAAATTTTTACCGTATATTCCATATTTACTCTCCATCAATCATTTTCATGGCTTGCTTTATTTGATACGCTTTTGCCGTTCCATCCTTCTTTTTTTGGGCATTTACAGGGGTTTCAATAATCGGGTGAACAAAAATATGGTGACTGCCGCTTACCCGATGGAGCACAAACCCATTTTCTTCAAGCCAAGACACAAAATCATGAAACTTGACATTGTTTTGATTTTGCCTGATCTTCTGATTTTTCTTATGGGATTTTGTCATCTGTGAATAATTTTTTCCCAAAAAAAAATTATCTCCATAAAAACTAATGTGTTTTTACACATCCGTCAATGAATTATTAACCAAATAATTGATATTAATCGAAAAGTTCCATAGAAATGATTTCAATTTCCCTGCCTGACAACATTTCCACCTTCCCTTGTTCACAATCCGAACACTGAAATACCGGGGTGTCGGCTTCCCATTCTTTGCCGCAGCCGGTGCAGCGGATGCGTACCGGCACCGATTCAATATCCAGGCGGGCATTTTCCAGCGGGGTGTCTTTGGTGATGATCTCAAAACAGAAGGTCAGGCTGTGTTCCACCACAGAGGAAAGCTTTCCGATCTTCAGATTCAGGGTTTCGACCTGTGGATTTTCCAGATCCTTTGGCAGCGCATCCAGTGCGATTTTCACCAGTTCCTGGGCAATTCCCATTTCGTGCATAGCATTCAGCTCCTTCGGTCGGGGGTCGTCAGACACCTTGTGCCCGGTTTTCATGAAATTGCCGGGCAAAATCTCCGAACCGGTCATCTCTGATTGCCTGGCGCATTTTTGCCATCAGATCCAGATAATAATACAGATTGTGGATGGTGTTCAAGCGGTAGGCCAGCAATTCCCTGGATTTGTACAGATGGCGCAGATAAGCCCGGGAATAGTTTTGGCAGGTATAGCACCCGCAGGTTTCATCCACCGGGCTTTTGTCAAATTTGAACCGGGCATTGGGAATATTGATATCCCCCCGGGATGTGAACAGTTTGCCGTTTCTGGCATTGCGGGAGGGCATGACGCAGTCGAACATGTCACAGCCCATCTGCGTCAGCGCCACCAGGTTCTCCGGGGTGCCCACCCCCATGATATACCGGGGTTTGTTTTTGGGCAGCAGGGGCAGGGTGTGATCCGCCATCTCATACATCATATCCGTGGGTTCTCCCACAGACAGGCCCCCGATGGCAAACCCTGAAAAATCGATTTGTGTCAGCTGTTCTGCGGATCGGCTGCGCAGGGCCTTGAACATGCCCCCCTGGACAATGCCGAACAGGTTGTTTTGCGCTCCGTGTTTCTGCCAGAATTCATAGCCCCTCCGGGCCCAGGCCGTGGTTTTTTCCAGGGCTGCTTCCGCCCGGGCCTGTGTGGCCGGAAAACCCATGCACCAGTCCAAAGACATCATGATGTCTGATCCCAGGATGGTCTGGATCTCCACCGCTTTTTCCGGAGAAAAAAAATGGCTGGATCCGTCAATGTGGGACTGAAACGCCACCCCGTCTTGGGTGAATTTTGCCAGTTTTGCCAGGGAAAAAAACTGAAACCCCCCGGAATCGGTGAGCATGGGCCGGTTCCATCGGATAAATTCATGGAGCCCGCCCATGTGGGAGATCACCTCACACCCGGGCCGCAGATATAAATGATAGGTGTTACCCAGGATAATCTGGGCGCCGCAGTGATCCAGGTCATCTGCGGTCAACGCCTTCACCGATCCCACCGTGCCCACGGGCATGAAAATCGGGGTCTGGATAAGGCCACGGTCGGTTTCAATAGTGCCCAGCCGGGCCTGGTTCTCCTTGGATTCTTTGATAAGGCAAAATTTCAGCATACTCTCCAGTAAAAACAGTGTTGGTAATTATTCAATGAGCATGGCATCCCCATAGCTGAAAAAACGGTACCCATGGGCCACCGCCGTTTCATAGGCATGCAGGATTTTTTTGCGGTCATAAAAGGCTGACACCAGCATGAGCAAAGTGGATTTCGGCAGATGAAAATTGGTGATCACGGCATCCACGCAGTGATAGGCAAACCCCGGATAAATATAGAGATCACACATACCGGCGCCCGGCTTTACCATCCCTGTTTCATCGCATAAAAATTCCAGGGTCCGCACCGATGTGGTGCCCACCGCCACCACCCTTCTTTTCTGCACTTTGGCGGCATTGATCTTCCGGGCCGCCTCCGGGGACAGTGAAAAATACTCGGAATGGATCTGGTGTTCCCGGATATCTTCCACCCGCACCGGCACAAAGGTACCGTATCCAACATGCAGGGTGATATGGGCCGTATCAATGCCTTTTTGCGCCAGCTGGGCCATCAGGGGGCGGGTAAAGTGCAGCCCTGCTGTGGGAGCTGCCACAGCCCCGTCAGCCTGGGCATACACGGTCTGGTAGTTTTCCCGGTCCATGGCAGACAGATCCGTCGTGTCCTGGCTGCGCTTGATATAAGGAGGCAACGGCAGATGTCCGGCGGTTTTCATATAATCGATAAAATGTCTCCCCCCTGAAAAACAGATCTCGCAGATCCCGCCATCGACTGCCTGCACCCGGCCTGTGATCTGGTCTGTGAAATCAATGCCAGTGCCTGTTTTCGGCATTTTTGATGCCCGTACCAGGCACTGGCATTGAAAGCTTCCGGTTTTTTCCAGGTGTTTTATTCCCGCTGCATAGTCTATGATCAGCACTTCGACCCGGCCGCCGGTGGATTTTTTGCCGAACAGCCGGGCCGGGATCACCCGGGTGTTGTTCACCACCAGCAGATCCCCCTGCTGCAATAGATCCGGCAGAAGGGAAAACCGATGATGGGAAATGGTGTTGCTGTTTTTTTGAATACGCATCAGTTTTGCATCACTGCGGTTGTCACAGGGCTTCTGGGCAATGCGGTCATCCGGCAGCTGGTAGTCGTAATCAGATAACAGATACATCAGGCTGCCTTCATGGCTGCGTACACAACACCTAAACCGGCCGCCATGAGGATAAAGCCGAACCGCCGCAGCCGGTCATTTTCCTGGCCCGCAATGATCTGGACCATCTCCTTCATCCGCTCGGGAAAGGCAAAATAGGGCAGACCTTCCACAATCATTACCATGCCCACGACACATAAAAAGAATTTCATACGGTATGCTCCCTTTTTAATCCTGTCTTTTGATCTGATGCGTTTATATCATTTTATCACTGAAAATTCATGACAAAATATCAGCGGGAAGGGACCATCGAAAAAGTCAGACCGTATGAAAGCGATCATTTTTATCAAACGCTATATATTGAATCAGGGCCATGATAAAAAAGACAGGTATGAAAAGTTCCAGACATTCCTCCATGATACCCGAAAGAACCCTGGGATTTTCCAGTACGGGCAGAAGAAAAGCTATCATCCCGGAGTTTCCGTCCAGGACCAGTTTACTCACCAGGGCACAGGATACTCCGCACACAACCGAAACCGCCCAGGGCCTGGCATCCAGCAGGGCCTTTTTCCACCCGGGCAGAATCTTCCTCACATAGACAACCCCATAGGCCAGAAGTCCGACAATCAGCAGCGTCACCACCATTTTTTCGGGCCAGGGAACTTCCGGGCTGAGAAAGAACTTGATCTTGAACATGCCCATGGTGGTGAACCGTTCATGAAAATCCAGCTCCCGCAGGCCCAGAAGCAGGACAAACAATCCCGGGGCCGGCCCGGTCCTGACCGTACCCGTCAGGTTCAGATACAGCAAAATCAGGCAGAAAAAAAAGTAGCCGCCTGCGGATAAATTCTCCACCGCACCATTTTCCCGAACCAGTTCAGAGGGAAGATCTCCGGGCATCAGATAGATGCCGAAGACCATCAGGACATACAAAGCCAGAACCCCTGCAACAAACAGGGTGTTTTCCCGCGTCTTTGCCTTCATTTTTTGACACCTCCCTTTTGCTGGGTTTTGTCTATATCATTTTACGAATAAAAATTCATGGAAAAATTGTGAACCTGCTCACTGAATCAGAAATTATTCTTGCCCTGTATATGACAAAAAGATACGCCCGGAAAAACACCAGACAGAATGTCTGATCAAGCAAATATCCAGAACCATAAAATTTCATTGATAAATCACGCCATCAGGGTTATATAAACAGGTTGTTGCAAAAGTGACCAAAAAAAATTTCAAAAGGGAAAAAACCGTTTATGGAGTTTGAACCTGTTATCGGCCTTGAGGTCCATGCCCAGCTGAAAACCGAGACCAAAATTTTTTGTTCCTGTACCACAACATTCGGCAATGCACCCAATGCCAATACCTGTCCTGTGTGCACCGGCATGCCCGGGGTTTTGCCGGTATTGAACAAAAAGGCGGTAACCTTTGCCATCAGGGCGGCTTTGGCCACCCATTGCACCATTGCCGAAGAAAGCCGGTTTGACCGGAAAAACTATTTTTACCCGGACCTGCCCAAGGGATACCAGATCTCCCAGTATGCGGCCCCCATTGCAGAGCATGGCCATCTGGACATTGCAACCGACCGGACCGGAGAAAAAACCATCGGTATCACCCGGATCCACATGGAAGAAGATGCAGGCAAACTGATCCATGATCCTGCCCGGGGAAAGAGCCTGGTGGACTTGAACCGCACCGGAGTGCCGTTGATTGAAATCGTCAGTGAACCCGATATCCGGACCCCGGCCGAAGCAGGGGCTTACTTGCGCAAACTGCATGCCATCCTCAAATATATTGATGTGTGTGACGGGAACATGGAAGAAGGCAGCTTCCGGTGTGATGCCAATATTTCCCTTCGGCCGGCAGGGCAGCAAGCCTTCGGTACCAGAACCGAACTGAAAAATTTGAACTCTTTCCGCCATGTGGAAAACGCCATCCAGTATGAAATAGAGCGCCAGACCCATGTACTGGAGCAAGGCGATGCCGTAATCCAGGAAACCCGGCTGTGGGATCCTGCCAAAAACAAAACCATGTCCATGCGGGGCAAGGAACAGGCCCATGATTACCGGTATTTCCCCGATCCGGACCTGGTTCCCCTCATCGTGGACCAGCACTGGATACAACAGGTGGCAGACCAGATGCCGGAACTGCCGGAAGCAAAAAAAGCCCGGTTCATTTCCCGATACCAGCTGTCTGACTATGATGCCGGGATATTGACCGCAGACATCCATCTGGCGGATTTTTTTGAAGCCGCCGTGGCGGATCTGTCCAATGTCAAACAGGCAGCCAACTGGATTACCACCACCCTGCTGGGCCTGCTCAATGCCCGGGGCCTGGACATCACCCGATCTCCGGTGTCAGCGAATGATTTTGCCGCTCTCATGGGCCTGCTGGAGTCCCAGAAGATCACTGCCGCAGTGGCAAAAACCGTGTTTGAAGAAATGGCACAGACCGGTGCCGATCCAGGGACCATTGTACAACAAAAGGGGCTGGAACAGGTATCTGACAGTTTGGCGCTTCAAACCCTGGTGGATGCTGTGCTGGTGGAAAACCCGGATGAAGTGGCGGCCTTTAGAAGCGGCAAGACCAAACTGTTCAGCTTTTTCATGGGACAGATCATGAAAAAAACCCGGGGCAAGGCTGATCCGAAAACCCTGACCCCTATATTGCAATCCAGACTCCATCAGGAGAAGTGACATGAGATATTGTAAAACAGTTTTTCCGGTTCTTTGTTTTTTGATGCTTACCTTTGCCCTGCCCTGTACTATTCTGAAACATGATGTCCCGTTTTCCTCCATGGCCGGGGCAGCCACCCCTGATACCGGGGTGCAGCTTCCTGCAACCATTGCGGTGCTGCCCTTTACCATCCATGCATCGGAAGATATTTCCCATATACAGCAGGGTGTGGTGCATATGCTTCATTCCCGCCTGTCCTGGCCGGATCGTGTCCGGGTGGTCCCCAGACGGCAGGTAGCTGCTGTTGTGCAAAAACTGAACGGGGCAGACAAACACCAGGTCATTCAGCAGGTGGCACACCAGACCGACAGCAACCTTGTGCTGATCGGCAGCATCACCAGACTGGCCGGATCATTCAGTATTGATGCCATGGTATATGACATGGAAAACAAGCGGCATATGGCCTTTTTTGAACAATCCAAGAACAGTGATGAACTCATTGACAAAGTGGGCAGGATTGCCGCGGGAATCAACAAACAGGTGTTTGACCGGTCAACGATTGCCTGGGAAAAAATCGAGCAGGAGCGCCAGGCCCGGATCAATGAATTGAAACGCCAGAATCCGGAAAACCTGATGCAGAACCCCCGGTGGCAGCAGCAGGATGATTCGCCCGGCTGGAAAATATGGAAATATTTGTTTTAGCGGTTAGCTTTTAGCTTTTAGCCTGTACAGACTACATCCCCCAGACCTTGATATCTGCTCCCTGGTATGTTTCCATACGGCGGAAGATCTTGTCTTCCCAGGGGACTTTTGCATCACGGTTGAAGATCACCAGGTGGCCTTCTTTCGTACCGCAGGTGTCCATGTAACTGCGGGTCTGTTCCAGGCCCGAAAAAATGGTGCTTTCCAGGCTTTTGTGCAGCACTTTCAGCTCCACCACTATTTTTTGCACCGGACCCTGCCACCGGACCCAGTCCGGTTTCTCCTCTTGTGCAGGTGCCAGGGGCCACAGCACCAGCAGGTCCACCCGCTGCCTGCCCAGGCCGTATTCCCGCTCGATCCTTCCCCCGGAATTGATGACCCGCTGCAAAAATGCCTGGAGCAGCAGCTGGGGGCCGGCCTCCTTGTACTGGAACCGCTCCAGCCAGTGCGCGGAATGCTCCTGGAAAAACTGCTGGAAGGCTGCCATGAGTTTGTCCATGTCCAGCCGGTTGTCCGGGGTGATATACCAGGCGGTCTGGTGAGACAGGGTATCCTGAATGGTGGCGGTCAGCATTCTGGGAATAATTTCCCGGTAAATGGGATTGGCAATGGCAAGCTGGGGTTTGCGCCGGATCAGGCCCAGATCTGTCACATACTGCACATCATCTTCGGGCAGATCCCCCGGCGAATCCATCCGCCCGCTTAAAATACCTGCCACCACCCGGTGAACCCGGGGCTCCTGCAGCTTGTCCCCCAGCTGGTCCAGGTGGGTTTCCCGACGGATGATCAGGTTTTCTTTTGCCTGGTCCACCATCTCCTTGTTAACAGGCCGGCTGCGGTCTCTGCCCTCTTTCATTTCAAAACAGACCTCATAGGCCAGGGCATTTACCAGCCAGGGTTGTCCCTGACTTAAGTGCCAGATACAGGAGACGGCATCCGGGGTGAACGCCTGGCCGGTTTCTGTGGTATGCTGCTGCAGGAGAAACTGCACCTCCTCCTTGACAAAATCACCCATCCGAAGGGATTTTGCCTTAATATTGAATGCACTGCCGCCAGTGATGACCTCTTGGCCACTGCCGGAGTGAATCCGGTAGTCCCGCACATCCCGCACCCCGCAAAGAATAATGGAAGAGGGAAACTGCTCCGGCCGCTGGGTATAACCAGAGCGGATCTGACGCAGCACTGAAATCAGGGTGTCTCCCACCAGGGCGTCTATCTCATCCATGACCAGTACCACCGGAAGTACACTGAACTGAGAGAATCGACTTAAAGCCACCATCAATGCATCATGCTCACCAGACTCAGACAATATCTGTTCACGGTTTTTCAACAGAAAACCATCACCCAGATCATTGGCTGCCCTTGTGCCCAATGCCATTAGAATACTTTTCATTCCTTTGGCCACATCCTCTCTGGCCGTCTGTGCCGTTTCCACATTGCAGTACAGTCCCCGGTACCGGCCCCCGGCATTCAGATAATCCACCAGTGTCAGCATGGACGTGGTCTTGCCGGTCTGGCGCGGGGCATGCAGCACAAAATATTTTTTCTGCGTCAGCAGCATTTCAATCTCTGAAAGATCAAATCGTTCGAGGGGTGGCAGACAATAATGGTCTGTACAATTCACCGGGCCGGCTGTATTAAAAAATCGCATCTGTTATTTTATCCTGTTATATTTCAATGTATTCATGCAGTCAGCCACATAAAACCGGTTGTTGTTGAGATCAAAAAATTCAACGGCTTGTTGCGCTGGTCTTTCCCCGGATATGGACACTTGAAACCTAAAATAGCCCTTTTAGTGCTTTAAATCAAGACAACAGTTGAATTTTTCCCCATATTTCAAGCAGTTGTCAAGATCCATCACTTTGTAAGCAAAGACTCTTCTCAAAAGGCCAAACAGGAGATCACTGATAAATTCTGCTTGCCCTGTTTATGGGAAAAAGATACTCTTCAAAAATATTGGAGGAGAAAATAAAATATGCTGACATTTGAATGGGACCGGAAAAAGGCAAAAAGCAACGAACAAAAACATGGCATCAACTTTCATGAGGCAAGCACTGTCTTTGCTGATTCTGTTTCTTTAACAATCTGCGATCCCCTTCACTCTGATGATGAGAAACGGTTTATCATTATCGGAATCTCATACAGAAATCGGATTTTGGCCGTTGTGCATACGTCGTGTGATGATAATATTAGAATAATAAGTGCCAGAAAGGCTACAAAAAAAGAGAGGTCATACTATGAACATTATGAAAAATGATGCTGACATGTTGGAGGAATATGATTTTTCCAACGGCGTAAGGGGAAAATATGCAGCAAAGTATGCTGAAGGGACTAATGTTGTAATCATTGATCCCGATGTCGCCCAATATTTTTCTGATCCTGAATCAGTTAATGAGGCGTTGCGATCTTTACTCCCCATTATGAAAAGATACTCCCGGAAAAAAAACAAACAAGATGCCTGAGCATGGAAAGATCCAAAACAGTGTTTGAAGAGATGGCGCAACCTACATCCCCCAGACCTTGATATCTGCTCCCTGGTATGTTTCCATACGGCGGAAGATCTTGTCTTCCCAGGGGACTTTTGCATCACGGTTGAAGATCACCAGGTGGCCTTCTTTCGTACCGCAGGTGTCCATGTAACTGCGGGTCTGTTCCAGGCCCGAAAAAATGGTGCTTTCCAGGCTTTTGTGCAGCACTTTCAGCTCCACCACTATTTTTTGCACCGGACCCTGCCACCGGACCCAGTCCGGTTTCTCCTCTTGTGCAGGTTCCAGGGGCCACAGCACCAGCAGGTCCACCCGCTGCCTGCCCAGACCGTATTCCCGCTCGATCCTTCCCCCGGAATTGATGACCCGCTGCAAAAATGCCTGAAGCAGCAGCTGGGGTCCGGCCTCTTTGTACTGGAACCGCTCCAGCCAGTGCGCGGAATGCTCCTGGAAAAACTGCTGGAAAGCGCCCATGAGTTTGTCCATGTCCAGCCGGTTGTCCGGAGTGATGTACCAGGCGGTCTGATGGGACAAAGTGATCTGCGTGCTGTACGTCAACATCCGAGGAATGATTTCCCGGTAAATGGGGTTGGCGATGGCAAGCTGGGGTTTGCTGCGGATCAGTCCCAGATCGGTCACGTACTGCACATCATCTTCCGGCAGATCCCCCGGCGCATCCATCCGCCCGCTTACAATACCTGCCACCACCCGATGGACCCGGGGCTCCTGCAGCTTGTCCCCCAGCTGGTCCAAGTGGGTTTCCCGCCCGAGGATCAGGCTTTCTTTTGCCTGGTCCACCATCTCCTTGTTAACAGGGCGGCTGCGGTCTCTGCCCTCTTTCATTTCAAAACAGACCTCATAGGCCAGGGCATTTACCAGCCAGGGCTGCCCCTGGCTCAGGTGCCAGATGCAGGACACGGGACCGGGGTAAATTCCTGGCCGGGCTATAAAAAAGGCCCGGCAATTGCCGGGCCTTTTTTATTTCCAGGTGGTAATGGTACGATTATTGTCAGGCAGGGTCCTGTCTAGAAATTAATCTGCCACTTAATACCGTAATACGTAACTTTGGCATTTTCCTGATCCAGATCAATCACACCGATTTCAGGTGTCAGGAAAACCCCGGGTGCCAGAAATATGGTGGACTGTACATAAAAAGTATCTGCATCATCCGTAACTGCGCCCGGAACATCCAGTTCGGTTGCCACATACCCGTAACCGGCTTCCAGGTAAAGCCCTTCCCGGATTGCATAACCGGCGATCAACAGACCTGCCAGAGCGTCCTTGTCTATAACATCAGTGCCGTTAAACACCGCATATCCCCAGCCGTCACCATCCAGGTTGGGAGGCCCGGATGAAAGCGCATTGTTCACCAGAATGTCCGCCATGTTACCCACGTTCTGGCCGCCCCAGATATTGCCCTTGAAATAGGCGGCACCAATGTCAAACCTGCCGCCAATGCCCACTATCCAGGAATCAACGGAATAATCTTTGTTATTGGCCTTGATATCAAAGGTCTGGTATCCACCGGCAAACCGCAGGTGCCATTTGTTGCCGTCAATGCCGTACTTTGCCTGGATGGACGGCATCTTGGTTTCCGTGCTCCACCCGAAGTTGTTCTGCAGAAATGTCTGGTTGGTATATACATTCTTAGGTTCCACCGCTGCAATCTCAAAATCACCGAATGTCAGGCGGACCATGGCTTTTCTGTCACCATAAAGCATACCGAAGGCGCTCATGTTGATATCGCCCTTGTTGAACCCGGCAATGTTGTACACCTGGTTGGAATAGGGAAACAGCAGCGGGGTATAGTTTTTACCTACTCCCAAAGAGCCGGCACCGAAGTTCCATTCACCCCACAAAATACGGGTATTGACATTTCCTCCCTGGGCACCGTATTCAAACCGGCCGGTCAACGCATCATTCACCGTGACATTAGCCCCGATACGGGCGTTGCCGTGCAGATTCTGTTCATAGTCGTCAGAATCAATCCCGCCTTTAAACGGGTTTTTTTCAAAATCCGAATAAAAGGTAGAAACCCGGGCAGACCCGTAAAAATTCCAGTCAGCCGCCACTGCCGGGCCTGCCAGGAACACCAGCGCTGCAGCCACCACCATTAGTTTTTTCATCTTTTCTCCTTTTGTTTAAATAGTCCACCAAGCAATTGCCTGCATCCCGTACCACCCGGGGTCAGAAAAGCAGAACGTTCCTTTTAATCGCCTGTCTTTTCTGCTGAAAAAACACCTAACATTTTTTTAATAAACGATGTTCACCCACCTATTAATCAGGTTATAGCACCTTGTGTCAATCTTTTTTTTATAATACATTCTTTTATTGAAAAAACCGTCCCTGAAAATATAAACAACAATGGCCCGGTGATGATAATATCACCGGGCCATTGCAAAAATTCAGGTGGTTGTGGTAGAACTGCGGGTAATGCTTCTACATCAGATTATACAAATCCAAAATTAGAAGTTGATCTGCCATTTGGCACCCACATAGGTAAGTTCTCTGCTGCCGGCTTCATCACCGTCAAATCTACCGATTTCAGGGGTAATAAACACACCGGGAGCCAGGGTGATCGTAGACTGCAGATAGTATGCCTGCACTTCGTTTTCAACACTGAGAACATCTGTTTCTGCCCAGCCGTAACCAACTTCAAAGGCCAACATGTCAGTGGCTTTAAAACCAGCGGCAATCATGAAACCCATAACATCATTGTCTTCAATTTTATTGTTTACTGCATCATATGCTGCAAAGCCGTCATTCCATGCATTGTCACCATCAACGGAAACTGCAATCAGGTTACCGGCATTTTCACCAGTATACACATTACCGCCAACATAGAATGCACCCAGGTCTGCTCTTGCACCAACGGCAACAACCCAGGAATCAACATCATTATCGCCCAGTTCATAGGTCTGGTAACCACCGGCAAAGTGTGCGCTGAAGGCATCCATTTTCAAAACATAGGATGCTTCGATTGCCGGAAAATCAACTTCTGTACCGAAACCGGTACCAAGACCATTGGTATTGGTATCTGTGGCTGCGATTTCAAAATCACCGAATTTCAGGCGGATCATGGACTGACGACCGGAGTATACACCACCCTGGGCCAGCAGGTCGTTGTCAGAACCGAACACCTGGTTTGAGTAGAACATGTTCAGCGGGGTATAGTGCTGACCAATACCCAGAGAGCCTGCACCAAAATTCCATTCACCCCAGAGGATACGGACATTGACGCCTGTGCCGTATTCAAAACGGCCGGTCAGTTCGTCAGATACTTTTACACTGGCACCGATACGGGAGTTGCCCTGCAGGTTCTGTTCGTAATCTGTGGTGTCACGCAGGTCATTAAATTCTATATTGTCATCTCTGTCCACAAGAAAAGTGGCAACACGGGCAGACCCGTAAAAATTCCAGTCAGCTGCTGCTGCTGTCATTGCAGAACCTGCAACCAAAGCAAGGGCTGCAACCAAAACCATTAATTTTTTCATCTTTTTCTCCTTAAAATTTTGTAAATAACCACCTGAAATTCAGCGCCATGCCTTCCTTTTAAGGGCATGACACCAAATCAGTATCCCTTTTAAAGCAGTTTATATAACATTGTCAATCATTTTTTTATTATTTTCCCATTATTTCAATTCATAGGAAATAATACTGGAGGCTTTGTCCTTGGATAAAATCGCCAGTTTTGTCTGGGTCACCACGGACACAACCAGTTCATCTTTACCATCCCCGTTGATATCGGCAACAGCAAAATCACTGATCCATCCCTGAAGGGCGCCGGTCTGGAAGATCGGTGCCAGGGCGATCCCGTTCCAGGAAAGCACCTGTATGGAACCGTTTTTAAACCGCTTGTACCTGCCCATGGCCCCACCACCAAACTCATTGTTCTGCACAGCTAAAATTTCCGGTTTGTCATCTTCATCCATATCATGCAGTATAATTCTTGGATGAAGATAGATCCGTTCCCGGTAAGAGGCATCTGTGTCATTGCTCGGCATGAGCCACACATGGGCCGTGCCCCCGTATTTATCCGTGCTTTCCCATTCAATGGTACCGGTGTCACCGGTCACCACCAGGCGGCCGAACCGGTTGGTCATCACATACTCTTCAGCAGTCTCACTTGTAACAGGGCCTTTGGCCAGAGACAGTATGGAAGTGTTTCTGGGAAACCGCATCTGCTTTTGCCTGGTATAGGTGGAACCTTCCGCCTGCATGATGGAAATACGTCCATCAAAGGGGCTGTTGCCGGTATACTGGCCCAGGAGGGTGGGGGTGGTGTCCGGTGTTTGTATGATCCGGTAATAATAGGACTGGTTGTCCACCAGGGTCACATAATCGGATCCATTGTATTCCACCACAAAGGACTGGAGGCTGTCTCTGTGAATACTCAGGCTGGTGACAAAAATTTCCGGAAAACCGTTTCCGTTGATATCTGCAATGTCCAGGGACACGATGCGGTTGGTGGAGGAGTATTCCAGCTGCTTTTCCAGCACCAGCTGGTTTCCGGACATCTGATGGATCATGAGCGTATCGTCCGTGGCTGCCACCACCTGAATGGTGCCGTCTTTGTTCAGATCCCCGGCCGCCATGGCGGTGATGACCCCTTCAAAGGCCAGGTGGGTGGCAAATCCTTTGCCCCCGGGCTGCTGCAGGTTGACAAACCCGCCCTGGTAAGCCGCACCCTGTCCTGCAGCCTGAAATCCTCCCGGCGCCTGGGGGCCTTCCGGGGCGGGCTGGACATACAGTTCATTGGCAATGGAACGGTTGAACACCTTGAGGTTGATATCCCCGGCAAAGGTGTTCACCAAAGGAATCACATCCCCCATGTTGTTGCTCTGCTCAAAAAAGGTCAGGGCCGGCGCATCGCCTGCAACATCCACCATGGCGGCATCCAAACTGACGCTTTCCCCGAAATGGGTCAGGCTGCCGAACAGCACATAATCCGCACCCAGCTGTTCCCCGATGGCCATGGCCCGGTCCCGGGTCAGGGCGGTTGCGGTATCTGTGGATGCCCGGGCCATGGCAGCGTCAACGGTGGCCCGGTCCAGCACATCCACCTTTCCCGGATCGGACAGACGGGATGACAGCATGGAAAAAAGTCCATTCTGCAGAAAGGTCAGATCCTGGGGGGAATTCATGGCAAAAGGAAGAATGGCCACGGTTTTGGGTGCAGCATATACCGCCGGGGTGATGCCGGCAAGTATGATTATTGATACTATACACCCGGATAATACTGCAAATAGTCTGGATTTCAAAACAATACTCCTACATAATGGTATGGGGTTGATGATCCGTATAATATTTTTTTGTTTCCGGCACTATATATCAACCGGAATTATCAGACAACCCTTTTGAACAGCTTTTCCATCCGGGTTTTGTCAAAGCTCACCATGGTGGGCCTGCCATGGGGGCAGTGAAAGGGATTGTCACAGGCAAACAGATCTTTTATCAGGGATTCCATCTCCTGCAGGGACATGGATCTATTGGCCTGTACGGCATGGTGACAGGCCATGGAGATAAGACAGTTTTCCAGCCATTGTTCTGTGACGGCAGTGTCGGAGGTTTCCATGAGGGTTTCCACAATACCCTGCACCAGAGATGTCACTGTTTTTTGTGCCAGAAGACCGGGCACTGCCTTGACCACGAAAGTTGTGCCCCCAAAGGGTTCGATGACCAGGCCCAGATCCGCCAGTTCCGCCAGGATGCCGGACAGAAGATCCGCCTCCCCTGCACTGAATTCCAGGGTTTCCGGCACCAGCAGGTACTGGCTGTCTTTGGGCAGATGTGCATGCCGGTGTTTCAATGCCTCGTACACCACCCGTTCATGGGCTGCATGCTGGTCCACCAGTAGCAGACGTCCTTGCTGCTCTGCAATGATATAGGTGCCCAGCACCTGGCCCAAAACCGTGGGACCGGTCCGGGCGGCAGCATCATCAGAGGTCTGCCTCTCCGCAGGGGGCAAAGGACTTCGGGTCCGGTCCGCCTTACCTGCAGGGACTGGCATGGACTGGTGTAATGGGGTTGAGGGGTTTGATGAATCCGGTGATGGTGTTTCTCCCGCCTGGTTTGCAGCAAAGATTGATGACCTACAGAATGCATCAGATCCACCTGATAGGTCTGACGGGCCTTGCTGAGCCATATTGTCTGGCGCGGTCGCCCTTCTTCCCTCGCCCCATTGGAGGGGTGCCTGAACCGATCTATATTCCCGGCCCGGTTCTCCCCATGACCTGTCCAGGGACTCGGAAGTCCGGGACCGGGGCATCTGCCGTGATCCCGTATAGGAGGTGACTGTCTGCTGGGCCGCAATCAGGGCCGTTTCCACCGCCTGCACCACCGCCTGGTACACCGGCCGGGGGGACAAAAACTTTATTTCCCGTTTGGAGGGGTGGACATTCACATCCACCTGGTCGCAGGGCAGATCACAGCAGACAACCGCCACAGGAAACCTTCCTTTCATGATCCGCCCGGCAAACCCTCGGAACACGGCCGCCACAATACCTTTGTCATACACCAGGCGGTTGTTCACAAACAGATAGATGCGGTTGGAGGTGGACCTTGTCACGGCCGGGTTGGCGCAGACCCCGGATATGCGGATATCACCGGCCCTGTGATCCATGGGATAGAGCTGGTCTGCCACATCCTTTCCCAGCACCAGCATGGACCGGTGCAAAAGATCCTGGTCCGGAGGAAAATGCCTGATAAGCTTTTTACCGGCAAACAACCTGAATCCCACTTTTGGATTTCCCAGGGCCATGCCGGAAATGGTATCTGTAATATGACCGGCTTCGGTGGTGTCGGCCTTGAGAAATTTACGCCGGGCCGGGGTGTTGAAAAACAATTGCTTTACTTCCACCATGGTGCCGGCCGGGGCCCCTGCATCCGACACGTGCAGCAGTCTGCCCCCTGCCATTTCCACCCTGGCGGCAATATCGGCATCCCGGGGTCTGGTCACCAGACAAAACCGGGACACCGATGCAATGGAGGGCAACGCCTCTCCTCTGAATCCAAAGGTGGCAATGGCAAACAGATCCTTCTGGTCGAAAATCTTGCTGGTGGCATACCGTTCAATGGCCAGCAGGGCCTGGTCCCGGGACAGTCCTGCCCCGTCATCAGACACCCGGACCAGTGACTTGCCCCCTTTTTCAATCTCAATGGTAATGCGCGTAGCACCTGCATCGATGCTGTTTTCCACCAGTTCCTTTACCACGGATGACGGCCGCTGCACCACCTCTCCGGCCGCAATCTGATTGGAAAGGATTTCCGGCAGAATACGGATCAATCCTGGTTTTCCTGTTTCACAAACCGCATCAGAAAGTCAGAGTCTTTGGGGCTCAGGTCAAACTGCAGGGCTGCGTCATTGGCCAGTTTTGTTGCCGGGGTATCCGGTGATTTTCTGCGCTCATCACTGATCCACTGGATCGCTTTTTTCAGGGCTTCCCCCTGGGGTTGGACAGTACTCATGATTTTTTCCTTTTTTTACAGGGTCGGGAACAACTGGTCCAGGCCCAGGGATTTTTCCATCCCGTATCCAGCCCGCACCAGAGACAATTCATCAAACCGGCCTGCCATCATCTGGATGCCGATGGGAAGGCCTTTGGCACTGAATCCGCCGGGAACCGAAATGCCGGGCACCCCGGCCATGTTGGCGGACAATGTAAAAATATCGGTCAAATACATGGTCAAAGGATCATCGGTTTTCTCTCCAATACGAAACGCAGGGGTGGGTGCCACCGGTGCAAGCAGAATATCACAGGTTTCAAATGCCTTTGAAAAATCAGCCATGATCATGGCCCGCACCTGGGAGGCTTTGCCGTAATAGGCATCATAATACCCGGCAGACAGGGCATAGGTGCCGATGATGATCCTGCGCTGGACTTCCTGGCCGAACCCTTCAGACCTGGTGTGTTTGTACATATCCATGAGATCACGGGGCTGTTCGGCCCGGAAACCGTATTTCACCCCGTCAAACCGTGCCAGGTTGGAGCTGGCTTCACACGGGGCGATGATATAATAGGCTGCCACCACATATTGTGTATGGGGCAAAGACACCTCCACGGTGGCTGCTCCCAGGTCTTCCACCAAACGCCGGGCGTTTTCAAACACTGCCAGCACATCCGGATCAATGCCTTCCATGCCCAGGTATTCTTTGGGGATCCCCACTGTCATGCCGGAAAGGCCGTCCCTGTCAAAGGCGGCCAGTCCATCGGTGAAATCGGGCACATCCTTTGGCGCGGAGGTGGAGTCTTTCGGGTCATGGCCGGCAATGAGGTTCAGCACCATGGCCGCATCTTCCACGGTGCGGGTGATGGGTCCGATCTGGTCCAGAGAAGAGGCATAGGACACAAGACCGAACCGTGACACCCGGCCGTAGGTTGGTTTGAGCCCCACAACCCCGCAATGGGAGGCGGGCTGACGGATGGAGCCGCCGGTATCGGAGCCCAGGGCTGCACAACAGAACCGGGCTGCCACGGCAGCAGCAGATCCCCCGCTGGAGCCGCCGGGCACATAATCGGTGTTCCAGGGGTTTTTGGTGGGAAAATAGGCGGAATTTTCCGTGGACGAGCCCATGGCAAATTCATCCATATTGGTCTTGCCGATGATCACCCCATGGGCCTGTTTGAACTTTTCCACCACAGTGGCATCATATCGGGGTATGAAATTATCCAGCATTTTGGACCCGCAGGTGGTACGCATCCCCCTGGTGCACAAAAGGTCTTTCATTGCAACGGGGATACCTGTAAAAACCGTGTGTTTTCCGGCTGCTATCTGTTGATCGGCCGCTTTGGCAAGGGCAAGGGCATCTGCCTTGTCCACAGACAAAAAACTGTTGATGGCATCATCATGGGTGTCAATACGGTCCAGAAATGATCGGGTAAGTTCCAGAGAGGATATTTTTTTTTCCCCCAGCAGCCGGGAGGCTTGCGCCAGGGTCAGCGTGTGTAAATCCATTTGAATTGTCCTTATGCAATCTATCGGGATTATGTGATCACCCGTGGTACCAGATAATAGTCTTCGTCTTTTTCCGGGGCGTTGGCCAGGGTGACCTTTGGACCGGGACTTGGAAAAACCTTGTCTTCCCGCAGGACATTCTGCATGAATGCGGCCCCGGATGCCGGTTTCACCCCTGTTACATCCACATGGGCAAGTTTGTCCATGTAATCCAAAATACTGCTCAGCTGCTCACAAAGGGCCTCTTTGTGCTGGTCATCAATTTCAAGACGTGCCAGATGGGCGATGTTTTCCACTTCTTGTCGGGATATTTTCATGGGTTTTCCTCTTTAATGATCATGCCGTTGATACCGGCCTGGTTCAGCTTTTCAAGATACCTGAGCGCTGCATCACGGGTGGCAAAGTCCCCTACCCGCACCCGGTACCAGGTCACACCGTCTATTTTTTTGCTGGTACGGGTCGCGGCAAATCCCTTTTCATCCAGGATGGCGGTCTGGGTGACCGCATCGGTAAAGGTTTTAAAGGCAGCCACCTGGATGGTGTAGGCGGCACCGGCATCCCCGGGGGACACTGTTTTTGCGGCAGTCATCTTTTTTTGCGCTGCCGTTGATGCGTGGTCAGCAGGCGCTGAATCATCAGATACGTGATCTTCAGGTGCGGCATCTGTTTTGTCAACCATTCTTTTGAACGTGGCGGCTTTTTTACTGGTTTTCACCGGAACCGCATCCGATAGTTCCGGTACCGCCTGTTCACCCCGGGGCGGTGCAGCCTGGACAACCTGATCCACAGTTGCCGTATCAGCGCCGTGCGTGCCCGACTTATTACCCCGTGCATCGTTGCCGAAATCTGCAAACGCTCTGGTTTCCAGCGCCTGCTGCTCTGGTTCAACAGGATTGTTCAGGGCATCATAATAATACAACGCAATTTTTTCATCCTGTTTTGCCGGATGTTCCAATGTTTGCGTTTTTTTGACCATGGCCTGGAGCCGTTCCTGAAATCCTTTGGTTTCAAAAGTCACCGGCGCTGTTCCCCGGCCCACCATGATCCCCAGCAAAAACATCCATGCGCCGATAAATATATAAATGCTATATTTTATGGTCCCTTTAAAGGACATGGTTACATTCTTTCAGGCGCAGACACCCCTAAAAGTGCAAGTCCGTTACGGATCACTTTTTTCACGGCCATCACCAGGCAAAGCCTTGCCTGTGACAAAGAACTGTCTGCGGTGATCACCTTATGCCGGTTGTAATAGACATGAAACGCCGATGCCAGGGACATGAGATAGGTGAAGATCACATGGGGATGGCAGGTGGCTGCACTTTTTTGCACCTGTTCAGGAAATCCTGCCAGGATCTTGATCAGATTGATTTCTTCTTTTTCCACAAGAAGATGCAGATTTTTGCCCCTGGTAACATCTTTGTCCGCTACCAGGTTCTGTTCTGCTGCCTTGGACCAGATACCGGCAATCCTTGCATGGACATACTGGACATAATAGACCGGGTTGTCACTGCTCTTCTGCTTTGCCACTTCCAGGTCGAAATCCAGGCCGGAATCATAGCTGCGGCTTAAAAACATAAACCGTGCTGCATCCTTTCCCACCTCATCCACAATATCCTTGAGGGTAACAAATTCTCCGGCCCTGGTGGACATCTGCACAGGCTTACCGCCCCGCAGCAGGTTCACCAGCTGCACCAGAATGACCTGAAACTGTTCCCGCTTTTTCCCCAGGGCAACGATTGATGCGGCCATACGGTTGATATACCCGTGGTGGTCCGCACCCCAGACATCGATGACCCGGTCGAATCCGCGTTCATATTTTTCCTGGTGATAGGCAATATCCGAGGCAAAATAGGTGGTCATGGCGTTGCTTCTCACCACAACCCGATCTTTTTCATCCCCGAAATCACTGGTTCTGAACCACAGTGCCCCGTCTTTTTCATACACCAGGTCCAAGGCTTTGAGATCTGTGATGGTTTGTTGAAGCCGGCCTGAATCATACAGGCTCTGTTCACTGAACCACTGGTCAAAGGCCACGCCGAACGATGCCAGATCATTGCGGATATCCCCAAGAATCTGTTGGGCCGCATACCTGGCACACACCGCAATGGCCGCATCATCGCTCAGGTTGACAAAATCCGGGCCTTCCGCTGCCAGGACCCGGCCTGCCAGGTCTTTGATATACTCTCCCTTGTAGCAGTCATCGGGAAAATCGATACTGCGGCCGGCCATCTCCAGAAGCCTGAACCAGACCGATGTGCCCAGGGTTTTTATCTGCCTGCCTGAATCATTGATATAATATTCTTTGGACACCGAAAACCCGGCAAAGGCCAGAATATTTCCCACGGCATCCCCCACGGCAGCTCCCCTGCCATGCCCCACGTGCAGCGGTCCGGTGGGATTGGCACTGACAAATTCCACCTGGACTTTTTCGTTCCGGCCAAAATCCGATGCCCCGTATCGTTCATCTGCTGCAAGTACCTGGTCCACCACAGGGTGCCAGGCTGACGGCCGCAGAAAAAAATTGATAAACCCGGGCCCGGCCACTTCGACTTTATCAATGAAATCAACGGGATCCATGGCTGCAATAAGGGCCTTTGCAATTTTTCGGGGGGCCATTTTCTGGATGCCTGCAGACACCATGGCAAAATTGGTGGACAAATCCCCCTGGGAGTCATGTTTAGGGGCTTCTATCTCCATGTCCGGCATCTGGCTTGATGGCAGCATATCGTTGTCAAACGCCTTTTGGGCGGCATTTTGAACAATGTCTTTTACTAAATTTTTCATAAGGTCCGGTATTTTATCTGCTTTCTAATTTTCATGTTCAGAAATATCTTCAGGGGTAAATCTCGGGGTATCATCATCAGAATCGATTTCTTTAATTTCATCTTCTTTGGAATCACCATCTTCATCCAAAAGCGCATCCAGCTCAACATCTTCATCTTCCAGCACAAATTCTTCCTCTTCTGCCAGGGTTTCAGAATCCTTAAATTCCACTATCACTTTTTCCTGGGTTTCATCGGTGAAAAAATCACCGGTTTCTTCATGGAGTTTGACACACAGATCCCGGGTGGGGAAAAAAGACCTGCGCCGCAGCAGCCGGGTAAAGGGTTCCAATCCTTCCTGTGCTGCTTTGGTCATCTGGGCAAGATCATATTCTTCTTCATGCAGCGGCATGACAACACCGGGATCCACTTCACTGGATTCAAGCACCGTCATGATATTGTCTTTCACATTTTTTTCAAAACGAATTTTCTGCTTCATCAATTATCTCCTGTAAATTGTCTTCTGTAAATTCATTGGCCTGAAACCTCTTAATATAGCGCAACCATTCTTTGTGTCAATAAGAAGATGCGCTTTAAAAAATCCAAGTTAGGTATTGACCTGTTTTGGCCAAGATGATATATATTTTGGGTTAAATTTTGGAGGAGTGGCCGAGCGGCTGAAGGCGGCGGTCTTGAAAACCGTTAAGTGTCAAAGCTTCGTGGGTTCGAATCCTACCTCCTCCGCCACAAAAAATATCACGGAGAAATGGCCGAGTGGCTGAAGGCGCTCGCCTGCTAAGCGAGTATGGGGGGAAACTTCCATCGAGAGTTCGAATCTCTCTTTCTCCGCCAGCATCAAGGGTTCGCAGGTTGAAATAACCATACCGCGGACCCTTTTTTTATCACGCCTTTAACAAAGAATACACCTGCAAAGGCTGTGTAATCCCTTTTACCTGCACCTTTTTTTTGTCATATACCGGCCACAGCCCGTCTATCAGGTCTTTGGTGGCCTGGCTGATGAGGATATCGCCGCCTGTGGCAAGATCTGACAACCGGGAGGCAATGTTGGTCACGGACCCGGATGCGGTGAAGGTCATACGGGTATCCAGAAGTCCTTTGAACCGGGTCATTCCCACTAAGGCGGTGCCGGAATTGATCCCCATATTTACCTCCATGGGAACCGCCATGCCTGAAAGGATGTTTTCTTTGGAAAGGGACTGGTTGACAGACCGGTTTCTGGCAGCGATCTCAAAGGCAGCCTTCACTGCGTTCATGGCATTGGTTTTTGGATCATGGTCCTTGAAAATAATCATGAATGCATCCCCGCTGGTCTCGTTTATCTCACCATGGGAACGGTGGATGGGATCCACAAAACTGGAAAACATCTTTTCAATGATGGCATTCATCTCTTCTTCAGACCGGGTGGCGCTCAACGCGGTATACCCTTCCAGATCCAGAAACAGAACGCTCACCTGTTTCTGCTCTTTTTCCCGGGTCAGCAGATCCGGGCTCTTGTCTGCCATCCGGCGCACAGATCCAGGTACAAAAGGAGACAGGTTTGCCAGGGTCCTGCTGATGCGGATTTTTTCTCTGGTCATTTCCCATTGCCGTTTGGCATTTATTATGATGGTACCCAGAATACCGGCAAAATCGCGTATCAGATAAAAATCTTTGCGGGTATACCGGGTCAAGGGCTGGATCACGACACTGATAATGGCCAGCACCCGATCTTCCACAAACACCGGCATGGCATATTCCGGACCCACTGCCACCAGGGTCCCGTCCGGTCTGACAACCGGTTCACTTTTCGACACCACCACGGCTTTTTTTTTCCTGATGGCCCGCTGCACTGCAGGCCGGTCCCGTTTGCAGGACTGGCAGCTCACAGGACGTTCATACAACGCACATTGCAGGGGGCTTGTATACTGCTCGGCATCAGGATCCAAGAGCAGCACGCACACCTCCATGGCGCTGGGAATAAGGGTGCGCAAATCTTCCCTCACCGTTTCAATGATCTCACTGACCTCCATGAGCGGGGCGATTTTTTTGATCAGGTCCTGCTGGACATGGAACCGTTCTTTATAATAATGGTCCATTTTGTGGCCTTTTTTTGTGTTTTTCCTCGGGTTATATCCCCCAAAAGGACAGAGCTGATTGGTGCCTTACTCCTCAGTTCCTGTCAAAAAAACAAGAAAATGAGGGGGCACTTGGGTTGCGGGTTTCCCTGGTTAGAATCGGTCTGGTTTTAAAAATGCCAGGCCACCGTGCCCAGCCAGATATCAATACCGTCATTGGGTGATTTGATGGAGGCATTAGAATAATGCATGTACCCCAGCTTGATGTCAACACGATTAATGATAAAACCCATGCCGATGCGGTTTTCAAACTGAAAATTGGTGGACAGATTCCGGTCCGCGATGGTGTAGTCATCAATACAGGCTGCCCCGATGCCGCCTTCCACATACGGGGTGATACCCCTGGAGCCTCCCGCACTGAAAGAATAGACAAATACCGGAGAAAATGCCACGCCATGGATTTTTTCACCCGATTTTTCCCACAGATTACAGGACAGTTCAAAATAACCGGACAAAACCCCCATACGGGAGTCAAACCAGCGGGAGGAAAATTGTTTGTGCACACCCAAGCGGTAAATACCAATATTGTCCGGGCTCTGTCCATACCCCGCCAAAATGCCATACCCCGGCGGGCCTGCCATGGCACTGGTACAAAAAACCAATGCGCTTACAACAAAACCTGCACATACTGCCGGCAGAAACCTTTTTTTCATCCTGTTTTTTCCCTTCCTTTCATTTTTTTAATGCATTAGCGTACTTTTGCCAGACATCTGAATTCTGTAAATGTAAAAAGATATTATGGATACCGTAAATTGTAAGAAAAAGAAAGATACAATCCGGTTTTTGGCCGCGCGTATTCTTTTTGTGTAAGAATCAGGAAGGTGCCCCGGTATTGCTGAAAGCATGCTTTTACCCTTGACATACAATTTGAGTAAGTTTATATCCTTCTAACAATTATCACGGGCAGTATTGCTGAACAAACCAGGAAAGTTGCATAATAGATATGACCATCAAACAATGCCTTACAGACAACCACACCCTGTTGCTGAAAAAATGGTTTAAGGCAACCATCGATACCTACCCGGCCCAGAGTGCCAGGATTCTGGGCAAAGATGCCGACCGGTTTGACAACCCGGTGGGCGCGGTCACCAGAGAAACGCTGGAAGATATACTGCACCTTCTGGCATCCGATTATACCAGTGAGACCCTTGAAAAAGCATTGGACCCCGTTATCCGGATCCGGGCGGTCCAGGCCTTTTCCGCAGCCGAGGCAGTCAGCTTTATTTTTGCCCTCAAAGACATTGGTGAAACAGTCATGGATTCAGCCCTTGTCCGGGAGTTCGACCGGATGGTGGACCAGGTCGTTCTGGCAGGGTTCAACCGGCTGATGAAATGCAGAGAAGATATATTCCTTTTAAAGGCCACGGAAAGCAAACGGCGCATTCATGCGGCCTTTGAAAGGGCAGGTTTGGTACAGGAGCTCAAGGAGGAGGACCTGCTTGGCTCAAAAAAATCTTAACCTGCATGACAAAATTCAGGTTTGTCATGCAACCAATCAAGAGGTGGTTATAACATGACACAAAAGTACTTGATCCCCCTGGCAGCAGTTTTTCTGCTTTTTCTAGTGGCCTACACAGGGGCGGGAGCAGGGCTTGGGTGGTTCTTCGGGATTGTGTTCCCGTATCTGGCGATCATTGCCTTTCTGGTCGGCTTTGTCATTAAAGTGATGGGTTGGGCAGCCTCTGCGGTTCCCTTCAGAATCCCCACAACCTGCGGACAGCAGAAGTCACTTGACTGGATACAACAGAACCGCATTGACAACCCTGACACCACGCTCGGTGTGTTCGTACGGATGTTGCTTGAAATATTTACGTTCAGGTCTCTGTTCCGTAACACCAAAGCCGCTTTCAACCGCAATGCCTCCAACCGTATCACCTATTCCTGGGAAATTTTTCTGTGGGTGGCGGCCCTGGCATTTCACTACGCATTTCTGGTGGTACTGCTGCGGCATTTCAGATTTTTTACCTCCCCGGTACCCGGGGTTGTGCAGTTTTTGGAAGCCCTTGACGGTATCGTCCAGGTGGGGCTGCCCGGGCTGTTTTTATCCGGCGTGGTCCTGCCGGCAGCGGTCCTGTTTCTTCTGGCGCGCCGGCTGTTTGACGCAAAGCTAAGATACATATCCCAGGCATCTGATTACTTCCCCTTGTTTCTGATACTGGGCATTGCCGCCACAGGGATTTCCATGCGGTATTTCACCAAAGTGGATGTGACCGGCATCAAAGAGATGACCATGGGACTGGTCACCCTCAGTCCCACCATACCCGACGGTATCGGCGGACTGTTTTACGGCCACCTCTTTCTGGTGAGCATTCTTTTTGCCTATTTTCCGGCAAGCAAGCTCATGCATCTGGGCGGCGTATTTTTAAGTCCCACCCGGAACATGGCCAATAACACCCGGGCCAAAAGACATGTGAACCCCTGGAATTATGATGTGCCTATACACACCTACCAGGATTACGAAGATCACTTCAGAGACAAAATGATTGAAGCTGGGCTGCCAGTGGACAAGAAGGAGTAATCAATGGCCGACGAACTAACACCGGATGAATTACTGGATAAAATAGACTATGGTGCGGATTCGGGCAATTGGATGGATACCACCAAATCCGTTCAGATCCGGCCGGGCATGTACTGCTATGCAGCAAAAGCGGAAAGCGTGGAAACCCTGGGGCTGCCCAATGCCAGGCCATGGAACCCCGTAGAGGAAGACTGGAAGCTGCCCGACGACTGGCAGCAAATATTGCACAACGGCATCAAGGAACGACTGGAACGGTTCAGGACATTCAAGATATTCATGGATGTCTGTGTGCGCTGCGGTGCCTGTGCGGACAAATGCCATTTCTTTTTGGGCACCGGCGATCCCAAAAACATGCCGGTGCTCCGGGCCGAGCTGCTCAGATCTGTGTACAGAAATGATTTTACCACCGCAGGAAAAATCCTGCAAAACATACCCGGTGGACAGCGCCTGGGGGGAAACCGCCCCCTGACCCTGGATGTCCTCAAGGAGATGTGGTATTATTTTTTCCAGTGCACGGAATGCCGCAGATGTTCCGTGTTCTGCCCCTACGGCATTGACACGGCGGAAATCACCATCATGGCAAGAGAATTGTTCAACCTTATCGGGCTGAACATCGACTGGATCGCCACCCCGGTGTCCAACTGCTACCAGACCGGCAACCATTTGGGGATTCAGCCCCATGCGTTCAAGGATATGCTGGAATTTTTTGTGGAGGACTTGGAAGACATCACCGGTGTGGACTGCACCCCCAATTTCCAGAAAAAAGGGGCGGACATTTTGTTCATCACCCCGTCAGGGGATGTATTTGCCGATCCCGGCACCTATACCTGCCAGGGATATCTGATCCTGTTCAAATACCTGAAAGACAAATACGGCCTGGATGTCACCTGGTCCACTTACGCATCAGAGGGCGGCAACTTCGGGTTCTTTACCTCCCATGAAACCATGAAGCGGCTCAACGCCAAAATGTATGCCGAAGCAAAACGCCTGGGGGTCAAATGGATCCTTGGGGGAGAATGCGGCCACATGTGGCGGGTGATCCACCAGTACATGGACACCATGAACGGACCTGCCGACTTTCTGGAAGTGCCGGTGAATCCCATCACCGGAACAAGATTTACCAATGCCGCCTCCACCAAGATGGTGCATATCACGGAATTCACCGCCGATCTGATCAAGCATGGCAAGCTGGAACTGGACAAGGGCAGGAACGCAAACCGGATCATGACCTTCCATGATTCATGCAACCCTGCCAGGGGCATGGGCCTTCTGGACGAGCCCCGGTATGTGATCAACAATGTGTGTGACAATTTCTATGAAATGCCGCCCAACACCATTCGTGAAAACACCTTTTGCTGCGGGTCCGGCGCCGGTCTCAATGCCGGTGAAAACATGGAGCTGCGCATGGCGGGAGCATTGCCCCGGGCCACGGCATTGAAACATGTTCATGAAAAATACGGGGTCAACACCCTGGGCACCATTTGTGCCATCGACCGGGCAGCCTTATCCACCCTGTGTGAATACTGGGTGCCGGAAGTGGAAGTGGCCGGCATACACGAACTGGTGGGCAACGCGTTGATCCTGCCGGGTGAAAAAGAACGGACCGAAGACCTGAGAATGGAACCCCTGCCAGGTTGCGAGGAGGAGGAATAAAATGACAAAAAATATGATTATGGGCGGACTGGCTGTCTTTGTTCTGGCCGTGCTCTCACCTTTCTGGTTCAACATGGTGACCACCACCCAGGCGGCACCCGAACCGGAACTGCTGGGCAACGCCAAGAAAGCCACAAAATGTGTTCTGGATAAATATGACATGCGGGCCAACCACATGTCTTTGCTGGATGAATGGCGGGATGCGGTGGTGCGTGATGCCGACCGGATCTACGTGGCTGCCAACGGCAAATCCTTTAACATGAGCCTGTCAACAGGGGAAAATTCCTGCCTGGGCTGCCATGAAGACAAGGCCAAATTCTGTGACTCCTGTCATAACTATACATCGGTAAACCCCTATTGCTGGGAGTGTCACACAAACCCCAAGGAGATTGAATGATGGAAAAGAGCAGAAGACGCTTTCTGAAAGTTGCAGGCATTGCCGCCATCGGGTTGGGTGCTGCGCCGGCAATGAACTTTGCCGCATTGGATTCCCATGGTTCGGCCAGTGCCGTAAAAACCAAACATCCGGATGTCCTGGTTGCCAAACGATGGGGCATGGTGATTGATACAGAAAAACTCAACGATAAAATACTCAAACAGATCACCAACGCCTGTCATATCCACCATAATGTGCCGGACTTCAACCATGAAGTGGACAAAGAAAAGTTTCCCAAAACCCGGCCGGTGAACCATAAACAGGAAATAAAATGGCTCTGGAAGGAAAAATTTCACTATGCGTTTCCGGACAAGGAAGATGAATTTCTGAATGAAAAATTCCAGAACATGTCCTTTCCGGTGCTGTGCAACCACTGCAAAAATGCGCCCTGTGTTCAGGCATGCCCCACCCAGGCCACTTTTTCCCGGGAAGACGGCATCGTGTTGATGGATTTTCACCGCTGCATCGGGTGCCGGTTCTGTATGGCGGCCTGTCCCTACGGCGCCAGAAGTTTTAATTACCGGAATCCGGCGCCCTTTATCGGAAAAATTGATCCGGATTTTCCCATCCGGTCCAAGGGTGTGGTGGAAAAATGCAACCTGTGCGCGGAACGTCTGGCAAAAGGAGAGCAGCCCCATTGTGTGGAAGCCTCTGAAGGCGCCATTGTGGTGGGAGATCTGGAAGATCCTGCATCAGAAATCAGGAAACTTCTCAGGGAAAATTATTCAATCCGACGTAAGCAGTCCCTGGGTACGGAACCCTCTGTTTACTATATCGTATAAGAGAGGCACATATGCTTGAAATAGCTGTCAAAGGAAATAGAAATTACTGGTTGTGGATCATCTTTCTGCTGATCGTGATCGGGATTGGAAAAATTGCCTATCTGGATCAGTTTTTCAACGGCCTGATGATCACAGGTATGAGCCGTGATGTCTCCTGGGGGTTTTATATTGCCAACTTCACCTTTCTGGTGGGGGTGGCTGCCGGGGGGGTTATGGTGGTCATTCCCTATTACCTGCATGATTATGAAAAATTCCACAGGATCACCATCCTGGGGGAATTTCTGGCTGTGGCCTGCCTGATCATGTGTCTGTTGTTCATCATTGTGGACCTGGGCCAGCCGGTGCGCATGCTCAATGTGCTGCTGTACCCCACCCCGCATTCCATGCTGTTTTATGACATGATCGTTTTGAACGGGTATCTGTTCTTGAACATTGTCATCGGATGGAAAGTGCTGGAAGCGGAGCGGAACCAGGTCACACCGCCGGCATGGACAAAACCGCTGATATACCTGTCCATTCCCTTTGCCATCGGTATTCATACGGTCACAGCTTATCTGTACTGCGGCCTGCCCGGCAGGGGATTCTGGCTCACCGCCATCCTGGCGCCCCGGTTTCTGGCCTCCGCTTTTGCGGCCGGCCCTGCTTTTTTGATCATTTTATGCTATATCATCAGAAGATTCACCAAATTCGATCCAGGCTGGGAAGCCATGCAGACCCTGTCCAAGATCGCATGTTATGCCGTTATCGCCAATCTGTTTTTCTTTTTGTGCGAGGTGTTTGTGGTGTTCTATTCCGGCATTCCCGGACATAAATCCCATATCCAGTACCTGCTGTTCGGATACCACGGATATAACGCCCTGGTGCCCTGGATGTGGAGCGGGTTTATCCTCATGGCCGTTGGTGCGGTTTTCCTGCTCATCCCCAGACTGCGCAGCAATTATATCCTGCTGCCGGTGGCCTGTGCCATGATTTTTATCGGTGCATGGATCGACAAAGGCCTGGGCATGATCTCCGGTGGATTTGTGCCCTCACCGCTGCACCATGTGACCGAATACGCCCCTACCCTCCAGGAAATCATCATCACCCTGGGGGTATATGCCGCAGGGTTTCTGGTACTCACCATTTTATATAAACTGGCCACCACCGTAAAAGAAGAGGTAAATGGCTGATGTACTGATGCCGTGACATCCTGCATCACATGACCACAGGATGGTTATTACAACAGGGGGGTGACATACGGCACCCCCCTGTTTTTTTGTGTGTTCATAAAAAAAAAGATGCCGGCCTGCAAACCAATCACCATGATATATGTCAAAGACAATGAAATACCTTTGGAAACCCTTAAAAACCGGTTTCTGGCCGCAATATACCGGCGGGATGTCCAAAAATCCCGCACCGCCTTTCTTATGATTTTGGATGCGGCGGAGCAGAGCCTGCCGGAACCGGGGGAAACCCGGGAAAAACTGCTGCGGCAGATACAGACTGCCTTTCTGCGCTTCAAACCCTTTGTAACCTCCCCCCGGGTTGGTCTTACAGGGCCTTTTCAGGCGCTGAAAACCCTGCTGGCAGATGTTGTAAAATTTCGGTGTCGTGCAGTGCACCATGTATCTTATCCAGACTGGCATACCCGTGTAGACCTGCTGCCCTGGCAGATGGATCTGTTATTTAAAAACGCAGTTACCGTACAGCTCACCTCCGGATGCTCCCATTTCTGCCGGCGGTGCAATGAATGGGCCCTGCCCGGCATCAGGTCTCATTTTTCATACGGTGCCGCCGAACAGATCATAGAACAGCTTCTGAGGCAGCGCAACACGGACACCGCCCTGTACGGTGCATCAGATCCCCTGGACTGGCAGGACGGCAACCGTACCCTGGCAGATCTTCTGACACCCGTGGGCAGCGCTGCCCGTTTCAGTCTTTTGACCAAGGTACCGAAGGCCGGACAGAAGGTATTACAAACACTGGTACACCGGGATATCGCCCTGTCCGTGAGCGTGACAGATGCCAACCGGGAACGCATCATTGCCCTGGAAAAGCAAACCGGCATAACCTTTGCCAAGCAGCATGACTCAGATGACCTGCTCATACCGGCAGGACTGGATGAGGATTTTACCACGGTGAAATCCTCCATCACAGATGCCTATGGTACGGAAATCACACCGGAAGGGGCCTTTATCATCATCCCGACCTTTACCTGTGCCCTGCATCCCATGGGCCACAAAAAGGTGCCGGTGACCCGGAAAACAATGGCTTTCCCGGTAAAAAAAATCGGCCGCCAGGCCCTGCTGAAAGACTATTTCAAACCCCTGGAAGTGGTGGGGGAGGAAAACACCCCCTTTTACCTGTCCAAGCTGCTGGATGTCCAGGTGGAGACATTGCTGCTGGACAACGGGTCCATGGACCTGTCTCCACCGGGCATGCGCAATCTCAAAGAATATTTCACCATTTTTCAGGAACCTGCAAGGGCGCAGCGCAAACACATGACCCGGTCAATTGTTTCGGGGCTGAAAAAACAATTTTTCCCCCATGGCAGATACCATGATCTGACACAGGAACAACAGCGGCTGTACCGTCAGAAAATTGGTGCCCATCTGGATTTTTGCAACAAATCTATAGTGGAACAATCCCGTACCTGCGCGGTATCATTTTTTTTACAGGCGGCCCGAAATTTTCTGGCAGACCAGGAAGACAAAAAAACCATCATCGCACATCTGATCAAACCGGAGGCGGACCGACTGGCACACCGCTATGGACAAACCGCCCGGAAAACAGATGTACAACACCTGCTTTCACATGATACAGATGACTTTTTTGATTGGTTCAGGTTCTATGTCACAGGCCTGGTTTTTGACCGCCGCATCCGGGATGTCAACCTGTTTATCCAGGCACATCCCGCAGCATATGATCCCGTTGCTGACCGCTTTATAAAAAACAAGGAAACTGTACCATGAAAAATCCAGATGCCGTCATAATTTTTCCCCCGCCCATGGACCGCATAGCCCGGGTCTATCCTGCACCCCATTTTTTGTCTTCATTTATCAACAGCAATGGGTTTTCTGCAAGGCCATTGGATTTGAATATCATTGCGCTGGGTAAACTTACCAGTCCTTTTTTTCTGGACAAAGAAATAAAAACCGCTGCGTCAAACAGGGCCAGGCTGGAAAAATCAGGTCTTCATTCACAAAAAGAAAAAGAAGCATATGCCGCAAGTTTGAGATCATTTGCCAGACTTTTGTATGGACAACGCATCCATTCAGATCACCATCACATAAAAAACCTGATGGATATGGAAAATTGCGGCATTCGCTATACAAGGATATTCATTGACCTGTTTAAAAAATATTTCGGCCTTTTTTACAACACAAATATTCCGGATTCAGAAGATATAAAGACTTTTTTCTCCTGTCCTGAAGCCATCCTCATCAAAGACCTTTTACATGAAGAAATACAGCGTTCCATCATCGATAAACAGATACCGGTCATTGGATTTTCCATCCCTTTTGCCCAGCAGTTTCTTCCTGCAATGATACTGGCCAGTGAAATCAAAAAAAAGATGCAGGATGTGCATATTTGTTTTGGCGGCCCGATCATTACCCTGCTGTCTGAAACATATCTGAAAGAGGTGATAAAAGAAGCACCTGTCGATTCTTTTGTTACATATGACGGGGAAATGCCTTTGCTGCGGTTATTACGGCATAAACTACAGGGTCAAACGCTTGATGGTGCAAAAAACGTGATCGTACGGAATGCACTGAACAAAAGTGCAGACCCATCTGATGCTGTCCATCTAAAAGACAAACCGGTGCACACCCACAATAGATTCCAAAAGGAAAATATGGGGTATTTCTCAAAAAACACCCCCATCCCTGTCACCCAGTCAACCGGATGCTATTGGAAAAAATGCGCATTTTGTGATTACATCAATCTCCACAAAGACAAAATATACCGGCCAAGGCCGGTCAATGATATCATTGCCGACATACAGTATTATCACAGCCTGAAATTCAACAATTTCC
>JAABSA010000030.1 GCA_011390635.1 Desulfotignum sp.
GCTGACAGCTCATAGCATGACCCAGGTGGCGGCAGTGGTGACCCGTGAGTACGGCGGGGTGAAACTGGGCATCCGGGGATTGATCCAGGCCTATTCAGATGTAGTCACCACAGCCCTGTCAGCTGTGAAAAAAGTCAGGCTGATCAAGACGGTCCAGGTAAAGATCCAGATTCCTTATGGAATGAACGACCAATTTTTGCACCAGATCAGCGGGTTTGATCTGAAAGTCATCCATACAGGCTACGGGGAACAGGTGATCCATGAAATAATGGTGGAAAAAGAGGTGACCCCGAAATTTTACCACATGCTGTCCCAGTTTGAAAATCAGGGCCTGAAAGTTTTATAGCAAACTGGAAAAATGTGAGATTTTTATGGTCTGGCGATTTTTGTTACATAGTTCAGATATACAGCAAAAAATCTGGTTGACATGAAATTTTTTTTCAGTATAATTAAATTATTATTAATTATACTGAAAAAACACCCCGAAATGCAACTATAATACAGGCTTATGAAAACAAAACTGGGCGCTTTATTACGGGCAATTCGCAATACCCGGCAGTTTACCATCAAGGATGTGGCAGCCAAGGCCAAGGTCAGTTCCAGCCTTTTATCCCAGATCGAACGGAACAGAATTTCCCCTTCTCTGGACACATTGCTGCAGCTGCTGGATGTCTATGGCGTGTCCCCAGATAAGTTCTTCAAGGACTATGAAACCCAGTCCCAGGTGGAAATCATCCGGAAAAATGAACGCAAAATCCACAAGCGCAAGGGATTTTCCTATGAAAAACTCTGCGGTGAAAGCCAGTCCCGGGGAAACCATTCCTTTAATGCGTTTTTTCTGGAACTGGGGCCGGGCCAGGAACGGGGGGATGCAGAAGACGGACACCTGGGCCGGGAACTGGGTATTGTCATATCCGGATCGGCACAACTGATTTACGGAGAAGAACAGCACCAGATCGGAGCCGGGGATTCGGTGTCTTTTTTTTCCCAGATTCCCCACCTGATCCGCAATACATCTGATACGCTTTTTCAGGCCTATTGGGTGGTGACCCCGGCAGATGGGGAAGACTATTTTGGTGAAAAAACAGCCTGAATCAGGAGCATTCCATGGGAAAAACAATCGCAGAAAAAATTTTTGAAACCCACCTGGTGGACCAGCCTTTCGGAGAAGTGAATGTATTGCGCCTGGATCGGGTGTTCTGCCATGAAATCACCACCCCCACCGCCATCCAGGACCTGGTGGCCCGGGGCAAGGACCGGGTGTTCGACCCGGATAAAATCAAGGCGGTCATTGACCATGTGACCCCTGCCAAGGATTCCAAGACAGCGCTCCAGGGCAAAATCCTGCGGGACTGGGCCCATCGCCACAAAATTACAGATTTTTTTGACATCGGCCGCAACGGGGTCTGTCATGCCATTTTTCCGGAAAAAGGCTTTGTCCGGCCAGGGTTCACCATTATCATGGGAGATTCCCACACCTGCACCCATGGCGCATTCGGCGCCTTTGCCGCAGGGGTCGGTACCACGGACCTGGAGGTGGGAATTTTAAAAGGGGTATGTGCATTTCAAAAACCCGACACCCTGAAAATTGAAATCACGGGGCAACTGCGGCCGGGCGTGTTTGCCAAGGATGTGATCCTGGAAGTGATCCGTCAGATCAGCGTTAACGGGGCAACCAACCAGGTGATTGAATTTGCCGGCCCGGTGGTGGATGCCATGACCATGGAAGGGCGAATGACCCTGTCCAATATGGCGGTGGAAGCCGGGGCCACCTCGGGTATCTGCCGGCCTGACAGTGTCACCGTGGAATACCTGTGGCCGTTTATCAAAGATGAATACCCGGACCGGCAGGCAGCCCTGGAGGATTTTTCCCGGTTCATGCCTGATGCGGATGCCGTGTATGCAGACCACACGATCATTGATGTCAGTGATCTGCCCCCCCTGGTCACATTCGGTTATAAACCCGACAATGTCAAACCGGTGTCCAACATGGCAGGAACCCGTGTGGACCAGGTGTATATAGGCTCCTGCACCAACGGCCGCATAGAAGATCTTCGTGTGGCAGCCCGGGTGGTGGCAGGCAAAAAAATTGCCGACTCGGTCCGGGCAATTGTATCCCCTGCCACACCGGATGTATTTTCCCGGGCTCTGGAAGAAGGATTGATCAAGATTTTCATGGATGCAGGCTTCTGCGTGACCAACCCCACCTGCGGTGCCTGCCTGGGCATGAGCAACGGGGTCCTGGCATCCGGCGAGGTGGCGGCTGCCACCACCAACCGCAATTTCAACGGCCGCATGGGCAAGGGCGGCATGGTGCATCTCATGAGCCCTGCCACGGCTGCTGCTACTGCCCTGACAGGCACCATCACCAATTCGCATCTTTTTGAACAATAGGAGCCTGCCATGACATCATTCAGCGGAAATACCCTGTGCCTGGACCGGTCCGATATCAACACCGATGAAATCATCCCGGCCCGGTACCTGACCGAGATCGAAAAAACTGTCATGGGTCCCCATCTGATGGAAGATCTGGAACTGGAAGGCTTTGATCCCAAGCAGGATCTGCAAGGGATCGGCGTGCTGGTGACCCGGGAAAATTTCGGATGCGGATCTTCCCGGGAACATGCCCCCTGGGCCCTGGAAGCCAACGGCATCCATGTGGTTATTGCTGAAAGCTTTGCCAGAATTTTTCGCCAGAACATGTATAACTGCGGCATGCTGGCCATCGCCCTGGATTCCCGGGACATTGACCGTATTTTCAAGGCCGCTGAAAAAACAGCGGTTCATGTATCCGTGGAAGTGAACGCATCTGAAATCCAGGTGACCGCAGACCAAAAAACCTGGACTATTTCATTTGCCATCTCCGAATTTGACAAAGCCCTGGTCAAAGCCGGCGGATGGGTGGAATACGCAGACAAAAACTATTGACCAAAAAGACCTTGTCACCCCTGCACATACCGGGGATAGGTCTTTTTGGCCGCTTTTGCCCGAGCAATATCAATATCTAAGGTCAACAACCAGTGCCGGCGGTCGGTCAGGGCTTTGACCGCCCCTCTTTCCGGTTCAATGATCCAGCCGGCTCCCCCGAAATCCTCCCCCGTCACATTGGGGCCGTTGAAATTGGAAGACAGGCAAAAGGCACCGGCCACAATGGCGGCTGCCCGTCCCCCGGGGACCCAGATGTCATCTTTTGATGCCGGAGTGGCCCTGGGACATATCAGTATATCCACATCCTGTTCTTTGTACTCCCTGGCCCGGTCCGTGAACCACAGGTCCGTACAGATCATGAAACCGATATTCACCCCGTTGACCCGGGCCGACCGAAAATCGCCGCTGCCCCTGTGGTACCAGGATGCTTCAAAATAGCCGGGCTCATCCGGCAGATAATATTTCTCATGGCAGGCCATGATCCCGTCCTGACGGGTCCAGATAACACCCTGGTTCAGACGGCGGTCATTGCGGATAACCGGCCGTGACGCCGCCACCATGGAAACGGGCAGTTCATCAAGACGGCTGCACCAGGTTTCGTGGGCAATAACCGTTTTTTGCCATTGCCTGTGATCCACATGGGCAGACCGGGTGATCCATGCATAAAAAGGCATTTCCGGCAGCACCAACAGGTCGGATTTTTCCTTTGCCAGCAGGGCGATCATATCATTCCAGATGGTGTCATCCTGTGTCCAGTTGTCGGGCAGTTCACACACGGTTACTTTCATTTTTCTCTCCATTGGCCTGTTATTCTGCATCAAAAAACATTTGCTTTTCGAAATGTGCTTTAATATGGTGTCTGTATGAAATTTGCAAATAAAATATTGTTGCTGGGGTCACAATGAAACCCAGCAAAGAGGATATGCCATGAACGTATTGATCATTTCCGCAAATACGTTGCCCATGTCACCGGTGGGAGCGGCATACATTGCAGGGGCTGCCCTGGATGCCGGCCACCGGGTGGCGGTTTTTGACTGCCTGAAAGACCAGGGCGATGAAGATCGATTTCACACCTGTCTTACGCATTTTGAACCCGATGTGGTGGCCCTGTCCATTCCTCTGGTCACCAGTGATATCCCCAAAAACCCGCTGAAAACCGGATTTGCTTTCACCGATATCCGCCCCATGCTTCTCCGCCTTGTGACCATTGTGCGGCAGCAGACCGATGCACTGGTAGTGGCAGGGGGTGGGGGATTCAACTATTTTCCGTCAGACTGGCTGTTCTGTCTGGACATTGATTTTGGCCTTGTGGGAGAATGTGAGTTAAGTTTTCCCCAGTTTCTGGATTCCTGTTCCCATGAAAAAGCATTGCGCCGGGTGCCGGGGATTATTATCCGCAGCGGCGAAAACATGTATACCCGTCCCTGGCAGGAAATTACCTCCCTGGATGCCATGCCTCTGCCGGCGTATCACCTGTTTGACACAGCGTTTTACAATCGCATGAAGGTGCCCTGGGGCATGGTCACCAAGCGGGGGTGTTCCTTTGGATGCAGTTATTGCTCCAGCAGTTTTGCCCAGGGCCAGACCTATCGCTTCAAATCCCTTGACCGGATCATGGTGGAAATTCACCATATCAAAGATAATACCGGAGCCTGCGCCGTCAATTTCTGTGACACCAGTTTCAACTGCCCCATCACCCATGTCAAAACGTTGTGCAGAACCCTGGAAGATGCAAAAATTGATATTGAATGGCGGTCCGGAACCTTTAAGCCACTGGGAATATCTCCGGGGTTCTGTAAACTGCTCACATCATCCGGGTGCACCTTTGTGGGACTTTCCATTGAAACCGCCTGCTCCCGGCTGCTGGCCAATATGAACAGGGGATACAGAAAAGAGGATATCAGATCAGCACTGGATAACCTGGGTGAATCCGGCATTGACCATGGTATCTCTCTTGTCATCGGCGGGCCCGGTGAAACCATGGCCTCCATCAGGGAAACCTTTGATCTCGTGGAATCATATCCGGACATCAAAGCGGTGTGGATTAACATCGGGGTATTTGGATTGAAACGGCACATGGATACTATGGTGTCTGCATTTGAGAAAAGTCCCCAAAAATATGGTTTGTTCCAGGATGCCTGGTATATCTCTCCTGAACTGGACCCGGATGAAATGGAAGATTTCGTGGATACCCTGGGTGAGCATAAAAACTATCTGGTGCAGATCAATAAACCCCGGGCCTGATGTTCCGCCTCACATATCAGCTTCTGCCGCCGCTCCAGTGGAGCCGGGTTTTGAGTACCTTGAAATAGGACTGGTCTTCAAAGGAAATCAATTGCACGGCATGGGGGCTTTTGCAGATAAAAATCCTGTCACTGGGATCCATTTCAAATCCTTCCTGGCCGTCCAGGGTGAGCACGATATCTTCCGGGCTGTCTTCCAGCCGGATTTCGATGGCAGTGGTATCCGGGATAAGCAGGGGCCGGTTGGTCAGGGTAAAGGGGCAGATGGGGGTCAGGATAATGGAAGGCACGGCTGGATGCACCACAGGTCCGCCGGCTGCCAGAGAATAGGCTGTGGAGCCGGTGGGGGTGGCCACGATGAGGCCGTCCGCCCGGAATGTGGTAAGATAGGCATTGTCCAGGTATACGGCGCAGGAGGCCAGCCGGGACAGGGCTGATTTGTTTATCACCGCATCATTGAGCACATCCACATCGGCCAGGGTGACATCTTTGCGCACAAGCCGGACATTCAGCCGGGCCCGTCTGTGGATGATATAATCCCCTCTGAAAACTTTTTCCACAGCCTCATATAGGTGGTCTTCCAGGGTGATGGCCAGAAACCCCACTTCCCCGAACTTGGTTCCCAGCAGAGGGATGTCCCGGTCTCCGATGAGCCTGGCTGCACTTAAAAAGGTGCCGTCTCCCCCCAGTACCAGAATACAGATAAGATCATCGGGCAAAAGCGCATCAACAGTCTGTCTGCTGTCGATGATCACCGCCCTGTCCCCGAATGTCATAACCAGTTCCGCAGCCTTGTTCTGGGCATCTTCCTGGTTTTTAATTACAATACCGATACGTGTTTTTTTCATGGTATGTGTCATATCTTTTTTTAGTGGGCCGCTGCCCAGTCGGCACCGGATCCAAAATTTACCTTTAAAGGCACTTTCAAAGGATGTACATTTTCCATGACATCTTTGGCCAGATTCTCTAAAGCGTTTTTTTCGGCAAACGGCACTTCAAATATGATTTCATCGTGCACTGTCAGGATCATGCGGGATGTCATGCTGTTTTTTGCCAATGCCGTTGCCATCTGTATCATGGCCAGCTTGATGAGATCTGCGGCACTGCCCTGGATCGGGGTGTTTACGGCCGCCCGTTCGGCAAAATTGCGCAGGTTGGTATTGGATGACCGGATATCGGGCAGCCTGCGTTTGCGGCCGAAAATAGTGGTGGTTTCCTGGGTTTCTCTGGTGCGGCGAATGGTATCGTCAATAAATTTTTTCACTCCGGCGTACCGTGTAAAATAATGGTCGATATAGCTAGCAGCCATTTTTCGGCTGATATTCAGGTCATTGGCCAGGCGGAAGGCACTCATGCCGTATACGATTCCAAAATTGATGGCCTTGGCCTGGCTGCGCAGCTCATCTGTGACAAACCCGGGAAGCACCTGAAATACCTCCATGGCCGTTCTCGTATGGATGTCTTCGTCATTGCAGAAGGATTCCATGAGAATTTCATCTTCTGCATAATGGGCCAGGATGCGCAGTTCAATCTGGGAATAATCAGCTGAGATCAGTGTATAACCATCCTCGGGAATAAAGGTTTCGCGAATTTTTCTGCCTTCTGGTTTGCGTATGGGAATATTCTGCAGGTTGGGATGGGAACTGGACAACCGGCCCGTGACGGTGATGGTCTGGTTGAAAGAGGTGTGAATCCGTCCTGTGACCGGATGGATAAGGTTGCCAAGGGCATCGGCATAGGTGGATTTCAGCTTGCCAAGGGTCCGGTACCGCAGCAGTTTATCCGGCAGTTGATGGCTGGCTGCAAGTTTGGTAAGCACCTCCACATCTGTGGAGTATGCGGTTTTTTTCCGGGTTTTTTTGGCGGATTTGAGCTGTAGTTTTTCAAACAGGATCACCCCCAGCTGCTGGGAGGAGTTGATGTTGAACGTTTCTCCTGCCAGGTCGTAAATGTTTTGCTCCAGCTGGGTCATCTCGGCTTCAAAGGCTTCTGACAATCGGGCCAGGGCATCTTTATCCACTTTGAATCCAATCATTTCCATATCAGCAAGCACCGTGATCAAAGGCACTTCAAACCGTTCCATGAGATCGGATAATCCCTGTTCCCTGAGCTGTTTTGAGAAGTGCTGATATGCCATGAAGGTCAGGTCTGCATCTTCAGCCGCATAAAACACCGCATCCTTGATTGCTACATCCTGGAAACCGATCTGGTCTTTTCCTTTGCCCACCACTTCTTCATAGGAGACCATCTTGTATCCGAACAGGTTCATGGCGATCTGGTCCAGGCCGTGACCCCGGGTGGACGGGTTCAAAAGATAAGAAGCGATCATGGTGTCAAAGACAATGCCTTTGAGGGGCAGACCATAGCGGGCCAGCACGATATAGTCGTATTTAATGTTCTGGCCCACTTTACGAATATCCGGATTTTCAAGTATCGGTCCGAAAATGCGCAGAATATCCTCTTTTTCAGGCTGGTCTGCTGCTTTGGTATGGGCCACGGGGATATAGAACCCGCTGTCTTCCATATAGGAGACAGAAATCCCCACAAGATCCGCTTCCATGGGATTCTTGGAAGAGGTTTCGGTATCAATGGCAAACAGTTCTTTGTTCCTGAGAACCCTGGCCAGCTTTTCAAGTTCATGGACCTGTGTGATCAGTTTATAAACTTTTTTGGATGCATCGGCTTTCTGGGCAAATTCCTGGGCAAGGGTTTTAAATTCCAGCTCCTGGAACAGGGCAAAGGCCTGTTTGGTGTCAAAGGGTTTGAGTTTGAAATCTTCTATGGTTTCCTTGACCGCTACATGGCAATCAATGGTGGCCAGATTTCGGCTCAGCAGAACAGTATCCTTGCCGGCGATAAGGTTCTCATACAGTTTTTTCTTTTTTGCCACCTGGTCCAGGTTCTGGTAAAGCCCGTCAATGGAACCGAACTGTGCCACCAGCTTGATTGCTGTTTTGATACCCACACCCCTGACCCCGGGAATATTGTCGGAAGTATCGCCGGCCAGACCCAGGACATCAATAAACTGGTCCGGTTCAATATCCATATCCGCCCGGACGGCTGCCCGGTCCATGACGGTATCTTTCATGGGATCCCACAGAATGCAGTGATCTGTGATCAGCTGGATAAAATCCTTGTCCCCGGTGACCATGACCACCTCAAATCCCTGTTCCCGGGCCATGCGGGCAAAGGTGCCCACCAGATCATCCGCTTCATACCCCATTTTCTGGACAATGGGGATATTCAAGGCCGTGATCATCCGGCGGACATCCGGGATCTGGGCCGCCAGTTCATCGGGCATGGGCGGGCGGTTGGCCTTGTAAGCCTCATACAGCTCATGACGGAAGGTAAGGCCTTTGACATCAAAAAAAACGGCAGCATAAACCGGATTTTTCTCCCGGATCAGTTTCATCAAAATCCGGGTAAACCCGAAGGTGGCGTTGGTGGGATGTCCCTGGGTCGTGCTCAGGCTCTGGATGGCGTGAAATGCCCGGTATAAAAAGGCGCTTCCGTCTATGAGAAATACTTTTTCAGGATCCTGCATCATATTGTCCAGCCTTTTGGATATTGCAGTTTTGTCTAATTCAGGGCATATATACTATCTTTTGGTCAAAAGGAGAAGTGCATTTATATGATAGACGAAAAACGCGCAGCCCGGCGGCGGATAGAACGCCGGAAAAAACGTCTGGCAAAAAGTGAGCGCCAGTGCCATTGCTGCCGGAAAACCTTCATGTTCTGCTGGCATTGCCGGTGCGGGTTTTCCATGTGCCAGGCCTGCATGCATGAAAATGCCTGGGGCCTTACCTGCAACGGCATTACGTGGACCTGCCCGGACTGTGGCGAACAGAACGGGTACGGCAATCAGTAAAAAACCACCCGGGAAAACGGGATAAAAATGCTTGCAAGTTGTATCCAGCCTGGCGTAAAATCATACCTATAAAATGGGTTTCAAAAATGTAGCGACAGGTTTTATATGAAAGAACCGGGAAATCCACTGAATTCTTTCATGTTTTGTTGTGCCCGCCAGGGCATGACCATTAATTACCAAGTAATAAAGAGGAGGGCTATGTGGCGCTAAAAATCAAAGTCGGGACCCTTATCTCAGGCGGCGGAACCAATCTGCAGGCCATCATCGATGCATGCAAAGAGAACCGTATCAGCGCTGATATCGTGTTCACCGGGTCGGACACCCCGGATGTCAAAGGACTTGAACGGGCAAAAACCGCAGGCATTGACACCTTTGTGGTGGATTATGCCCGCATCATCCAATCCTGCAGATCCGGCATTGCCGATACGGATCTGCCTGCGGATTTTGATCTGGATGATATCATTGCAAAGCAAAAGCTGGTTGATGCATCTGATGAAACCGGAACATTTTTTCTTAAATCCCGGGCCATTGCGGAAAAACAAATGCTGGAAAACATTCTTTCCTATGACATGGATCTCCTTGTACTGGCCGGTTTCATGCGGGTGTTTACTCCCTATTTCATCGATCGTATCAATACCGTTCCTGGAGAATACCGGATCATGAACATTCATCCGGCATTGCTGCCGGCCTTTCCGGGCACGGACGGTTACGGGGACACTTTCCGTTACGGCTGCAAAATCGGCGGGTGCACCGTGCATTTTATAGACTATGGGGAGGATACCGGTCCCATTATCGGCCAGAAAGCCTTTGAAATAGAGGATACAGATACCCTGGATGATGTCAGGCGCAAGGGCCTTACAAAAGAATGGGAGCTGTATCCTGCCTGTATTCAGAAATTTGCCGAACAGTTTTAAACGTCCCACTATGGACTATATGGTAAACCTGCCCACAAGCTTTTGTAACCGGTCTGCCATCCGGGAAAGATTTTCTGCCTTATTGTTCACCTCGCTGCTGTTTTCATTGACAGCTGCGGAAGCAGCATCCACTTCACCTATGCGGCCAGCAATTTCACTTGCGGCACTGGCTCCCTCACTGACACTGGCCCGAACCTCGGAGATTTTTTTTGACACTTCATTCAGGCTGCCTGCAACCTCACCGCTTGCTGCACTCTGCTCTTCAACCGAAGCGGCAATGTTGGATATGGCATCATCTGATTCATGAATTTTTTCTGAAATATGTTTGATTTCAGAAACGGTACGTTTTACCTGCCGGCGGATATTTTTGATTTTTTTGTCCACTTTTGCAGCGGAAATTCCCGCCTCCTGGGAAAGATCCGTGATTTCCCGGGCAACTACGGCAAACCCTTTGCCTGCCTCTCCGGCCCTTGCCGCCTCAATTTTGGCATTCAGTGCCAGCAGACCGACCTGCTCTGCTATGCCGCTGATCTCTCTGGTGACGGTATCGATATCTTCTGAATCCTTTCCCAGCGTGTCAATCACCTTGGATAAATGGGAAAATTCACTCACAGAATGTGCCACCACATCTTTTGCCACATGGGCGTTTTGGGAAATTTCCTGGACGGTGGCACTCATTTCCCGGGAAGCAGAAACCACTGCATCCAAATGGGAAGCCGCATCTTCCATGGAGCTGGAAATGGTGCCCAAATTGGTACTCATCTGCTCTGCTGCCGAAGCAACTGAATTTGAATTAACAGATGTTTCCTGACTGCGTTTGTTCAATGTGATGGAAATGCGGGTAAGGTCTGCAGCAGATGTATGCAAATCACTGCTTGTATCCACGACATCTTTGAGCGCCCCCCGGATCTCCTGGTTCACTAGATGAATCCGGTTGAGTATATGGTTCATTTCATCTCCTGAGGGCATTTGTGTGGAAATGGTGAAATCCCTTTTTCTCATGCTTTCGGTTGCAGTAAGCATACGGGCTGTTTTGTTGTTCACCATGAAATGAAAACACAGCCACATCAAAATCATAATCAGACACAAAAATACCATTCCCATGAGAACGCTTTTTTGGGCAGCAGAATCAATGGCATCAAGCGCGTGCTGCTGTGATAAAAGAACGGTGATCCCGCCCAGCACCGGTTTTGTGTTGTCATGACAACCATGGCAGGTTTCTTCATTTAAGATGACCCGGCTGGCGACAGCAAATGCCTGCTGATTTTTTATTGTCTGAAAGATAGTGTCAGAATTTTTTGCACCATTCATCATGGCTGTTATATCCATTACTGCTGTTTCATCAACATGGGATGATATGCTGCTGCCCATGGCCGATTTTTGGGTTGCGAATGCAATTTTTCCCTGTGCATCATACATGAATACAACCATATCATCTATTGCACTGCCAAGGCGGTGAAACTGCTGTTTTACGGTGTCATTGTCTCCGGCAGCCAGCGCATCAAACACGGTATTTTCAATGGTTTTTACCATATCCGTACTCTGGGCGATGATCTGCTGATGGTGTAACTTCTGCATGGTGCCTATGTTTAACCATATGGCTAATCCCCCGGCCAGTATAAAAAAAACAAAAAAAAGCAGAATGAATTTGATCCACATTCTGCGGTTGATTAATCTCAGCACAAGCATAGGTTTCTCACTTTCAGAATCTGTGATGTCATCTCAAGGGTATCTTACCGGTTTATCTCAGCAGCTTGAGCATCAGGGGAACCGCGGTCATGGTGCCGATGGAGGACCCCAGGTTGGTGAAAATCACCACCAGCAGAATCCGGGTGACATTGTTGCGCCAGAAACCCTTGAAGGAAACAATGTCCCGGGGGATGGCTTCCAGGTCCCTGACCTTGGGTTTGCGGGAAAACGCCTCCACGAGACCTGCTACCCAGCCTGCCGCGATCATGGGGTTCAAAGATGTCAAGGGAGCGGCAAGGATGGAAGACAAAATGGTGTAGGGATGGGCCAGGGCCAGGGCAGCTCCCAGGCCGGCGAAAATCCCGTTGGCCGCCACCCAGATCCAGATCATGTCTGTGCCGGCATTTTTTCCCTCCATGACAAATCCGGCGGCAAACAGTACCAGAATCAGTCCGGGAATCAACCATTTCAAAATCTTGCCCAGCGATCCTGCCGGGGGTATCTGGTTTAATTGATCCAGATCTTTGTGGGGTACTTCTGCCAGATATGTTTTAATGCCCGGCACATGGGCCGCACCCACCACGGCAACAATGGTGCTGCCGGCGGCAGACCCGATATTGTGTGCCAGGTACTGGTCCCGTTCGTCGATCAATACCTGCTGGATAATGGGATGGGCCTGTTTCACGTCCGCCAGCAGGGTCTGGAGAATATCTTCCTGCTTCATTTTTTCAATGTCCGCTTCCTGGATATCATCGGCAGACCCGAATGAAAACACAATGGATGCAAACAATTTGATTTTCGCCCACAGACCCATGCCCCGCCACACCCGGTTCAGGGTCACCTGAATATCCCTGTCCGCAGGCACAACAGCGGCCTCTATTTTTTCTGCCGTCTCAATGGCAGTGAGCATTTCCTGGCCCGGTTTGATACCAAACCGGTCGGCAATTTTTTTTTGAAAAGAGGCCAGCAGCAGGTTCATGAACAACATCAACGCTTTTTTTTCCTTGATAACCTTGACGATATCCATGTTGCGCCACCGGTCTGCATCTTTTATGGCAGCCAGGCGGGTATGGCACAATTCCACGCATACGGTATCCGGATTTTCCGCCAGGATGGTTTCTTCTACAAGCTGTGCACTGCTTCGGGATACATGGGCTGTGCCGATGAGGATGATATTTTTTTCTCCATGGCAGAGCCGGTGGAGTGATGCGTTTTCTTCCAATGCCTTTTCCATTCGCCTGGGACCTTTTTGCCTGTCTGTTCAAAATTAAAGCCTGATTATACGCATTTTATCGGCCATGGCAACAGCAAAATCTTGACCTTGTGGCAGGGTTCTGGTATTGAGATCTGTATGAAATCAATTGATGAACAGATACTGCGCTCTGCCAAGGAAATCATAGTCAAGTTCATTGAAATGGGACGGCTGTCCCCTTCCAATGTGCATGAAGCTTTCAAAGATGTGTATGCCACGGTGGATGAAACTGTTAAAATACACGTGCAAAAAGACATCCCATCCCATGACAAGGACAAATAACAAACCGGGGTCCAAACTGGCACCCGGGATTCGCACCGGTCTGAAAAAAGGCTGGACCGGATTTATCTGGCTGTTGAAAATCATTATACCGGTGTCATTTGCCACCGGGCTGCTGGTGTATTTCGGTCTGATTTACAAGCTGGATTTTTTATTGACCCCGTTGATGAACTGGCTGGGCCTGCCGGCGTCAGCAGCCCTGGTGATCATTGCCGGTGTTTTTACCGGTATTTACGGTACAGTGGCAGCCCTGTCGGTGATGCCGTTTTCCATGGACCACATGATCCTGCTGGCCATATTTACCCTTATCTGCCACAACCTGATCCAGGAAAGCCTGGTCCAGGGAAGATCCGGGATCAATCCGTTTTTTGCCGCCGCATTCCGCCTGGCGGCCGCGTTTGTGGTGACTTTTTGCTGTGCAAAAATCATGGGTGTCACACCTGAATCATCTGCCGCTCTTTCCACAAGTGCGCTGCAGGAAAATCAGGAGATATTTTCGGTCTGGGTCACCGGGTGGGCCGTTGACACCCTCCAGCTGACCGCCCAGATTTTTTGCATCATCATGCCCCTGATGGTAATGCTGGAACTGGCAAAGGCATTTCATATCATCGATGCGGTGGTGCGGCCGCTGCGGCCGGTACTGACCTTTCTGGGCCTGGACAGATCCTGCGGCATGCTCTGGATGACGGCAGCTATTTTCGGGCTGGCATACGGGTCTGCCGTGATTATGGAAGAAACCCGAACCCATACCTATGACACGGAGGCGTTGACCAAACTGCATCTGTCCATCGGCATCAACCATGCCATGATCGAAGACCCGGTCCTGTTTCTTCCTCTGGGTATTCCGCCGTTCTGGCTGTGGATTCCCAGACTGGTGGCGGCCATTGCGGTCACCTACACATTTTTTGTATTTTCGGTCTTAAGGAGACTGTATGCTCAGCGAGCTGGCCATAAAAAAATTCGCCATTATTGAAGACATACGCATCTCTTTTCAACAGGGCCTGTCCGTGCTCACCGGCGAAACCGGGGCCGGCAAATCCATTATCATCCAGGCGGTCAACCTGCTGCTGGGCTCCCGGGCCTCTGCCGATCTTGTGCGCACCGGAGAAGAAACTGCAGAGCTGGAAGCCTGTTTTGACATCACACCTGATTCCGGCCCCGCCCGGTTGCTGGCAGAACAGGGTCTGGATGGCAATGATACCCTGATCATCCGCAGATTGATCACAACATCCGGCAAAAGCCGGGTATTCATCAATTCCAGGCAGTCCACCCTGGAATTTCTCAAGCTGTTGACCCGGAACCTTGCCGGTATTTCCAGCCAGCATGCCCATCAGGGGCTTTTGCGGGAAGAAAATCACCTGGATATCCTGGATGAATTTGCCGGCACCATGGATCTGCGCCGGGAAGTGGCCGGCCTCTACAACACCATTGTACCCCTGACTGTGCGCATCCAGACCCTGGAGGCAGAACAGCTCAGGCAGGAAGCCCAAAAGGACCTGGTCCAGTTTCAGGTGGATGAAATCCATGCAGCTGCCATCCAGCCCGGGGAAGATGAACTGCTGGAACAGAAGAAGGAAAAGCTTTCCAATGCTGCAAAAATATTTGAAGCCGTAAACGGGGCAGTCCACCAGGTGTATGACCGCGAAGGATCTATCATTGAGCAGCTTGGATCCCTTGCCGGCGGCATCCACAGATTCAAAGCTGCAGATGAAGCCCTGGCGCGGACCGCGGACCGCCTCAATGCCATCATCCTGGATCTGCAGGACGTAGTGGACAGCCTGCGTGACTACGCACTGGAAATCGATCTGGATCCTGAATCCCTGGATTCCGTGGACCAGCGGCTGGATCTTATCTCCCGGCTCAAGCGCAAATACGGCGGAACCCTTGCATCGTTGTTTGCCCGGTATGAAGACCTGGCCGGGCAGTTGGACCAGACCCTGGGAATGGACCGGCAGATCCGGGACCTGGTTCGGGAAAAAAAAGCCCTGGCAGACCAGATCCGGGACAAAGCACAGGAACTTTCCAAAAGACGCAGCCAGGCAGGCATCCGCCTGGCGCAGCTGGCCGGCGTTGAACTCGCGGCCCTTGAAATGGACAAGGCCCGTTTCCATGTGGTCATTTCCCACCAGTCTTCCGACCAGCCCAAAGACATTCTCACCGATGACGGTCACAAAATCTTTGCCTCCGGAATGGATCGGGTCAGCTTCCTGCTCAGCCCGAATCCGGGAGAGGCTCCCAGGCCTCTGGCAAAAACTGCATCAGGCGGCGAGCTGTCCCGGATCGTCCTGGCCTTAAAAGCAGTCCTGTCTCAAACCCAGTCTTTTGAAACCCTTATCTTTGATGAAGTGGATGCCGGTATCGGCGGCGCCACTTCGGAAAAAGTCGGGCGCAAGCTGGCGGCCCTGGCAGACCAGCACCAGGTAATCTGCATCACCCACCTGGCCCAGATTGCAAAATACGGCCACCACCAGTTCCGGATTTCAAAACAGGTTGTCAACGGCCGCACCTGCACGGATATTGTTCCTCTTGCCTCCCTGGAAGAGCGGGTGGAAGAGATCGCAAGGATGATGGGCGGTGCCCGGATAACCGATGCCACCCGGACCCATGCCAGGGAACTGCTCACCTCAAACGCCTGACAGCAAATATTTCGCACCGCACAAACCATCTTGACATAGCCTGTGAATCTGATTATATTAGCAATCTATTGTAAATTAAGCAATCTTTAGGAGTTATCATGCCCATATATGAATTCAAGTGTTCAAAATGTGAAGAATTTTTTGAGATAATTGTCATGGGATCTCAAAAAGAGAAGGCGGTTACCTGCCCCAAATGCAAATCCCCTGAATTTGAGCGGGTGGTTTCCACCACCAATTATGCCATGGGCGGGCCTTCCGGGCAGGGCCAGGCAAAAGGGGTGTCTGCCCAGGAACGTACCTGTTCGGGCGGATCATGCAAAACCTATACAGTGGCTGGTGAAACCCGAAACTGACAGGATTGCCCGTAATCTGAACCATCTGAATCGTTGATTCTTTCATTTCAGGAGAAATTTCCGTTACAATTTATCATCTTTGGTAAACAAAGGACACTACCCCTGTTCAGGTCCAGTATCCCAAGATATAGTGAGGAGCGTATTATGGAAGAACATGCAAAACTGATTATTGACGGCAAAGAGGTGCTGCTGCCTGTAATTACCGGCACGGAAGGGGAAAAAGCCATTGATATCAGGCAGTTGAGATCACAAACCGGCTGCATCACCTTTGATCCGGGATATGGCAACACCGGTGCGTGCAAAAGCGCCATCACCTATATGGACGGTGAAAAAGGAATCCTGCGGTATCGGGGGATTCCCATTGAGCAGCTGGCGGAAAAATCCACTTTTGTGGAAACCGCATATCTGCTCATTGTCGGCAGGCTTCCCACCAGGGAGGAATTAACCCGTACCTCGGTGCTGCTCAATGACTTTTCCCTGGTCCATGAAAACATGAAGGCATTTTATCAGAATTATCCGCCCAAGGCCCATCCCATGGGTATCTTGTCTGCCATGGTCAATGCCATGCGCTCTTTCTATCCGGAATTAATGGACCTGGACGAGGAGATGAACAACACGTTTTTACGCCTTATTTCCAAAATCCGCACCATGGCGGCCATGTCTTACAAATTTTCCATCGGCCAGCGGGTAACCTATCCCCAGCCGGGGTTGTGCTACTGTGCCAATTTTCTGAACATGATGTTCGACAGTGATGTGGTGCCCTACCAAATTGATCCGGATCTGGTCCGGGCGTTGAACGTTTTCTGGATTCTGCATGCCGACCATGAACAGAACTGCTCCACCACGGCAGTGCGGGTGGTGGGTTCCGGCAAGGTCAATATCTATGCCACCATATCCGCGGGTATCAGTGCCCTGTGGGGGCCGCTGCACGGCGGGGCCAACCAGGCGGTTATCCACATGCTGGAACAGATCCAGAAGGACGGTATGACCATTGAACAATGCATTGCAAGGGCCAGGGACAGGAACGATCCCTTTCGGCTCATGGGATTCGGGCACCGGGTGTACAAGACCTATGATCCCCGGGGCAGGATCATGAAAAAAATGTGTGACATCGTGCTTGCCAAGGTCAAGCGGCATGACCCGCTGCTGGATATCGGCAGGCAGTTGGAAGAGGCGGCTCTGGAAGATTCCTATTTCCAGGAAAAACATCTTTATCCCAATGTGGATTTTTATGCGGGCATTGTGCTGCGGGCCCTGGGAATCCCTACCAACATGTTCACCGTGATGTTCGCCATCGGCCGGCTGCCGGGCTGGATCGCCCAGTGGAAGGAGGATCTGGCAGATCCGGAAATGAAAATCTCCCGGCCCCGGCAGATTTACACTGGCAATACCATCAGCGACTATCTTCCCTTTGAACAGCGCAAAAGTGAAAATGGGCAGGGCGTTGTATAATAGGAAACTCTCACCGGTGTCCATGACGGAAATCATCGCCCACAGAGGGGCCAGGAGCCTGGCCCCTGAAAACACCCTGGCTGCCGCGAAAACAGCCTGGCAATCAGGTGCCCACCGCTGGGAAACCGACATCCAGGTCACCCGTGACGGACATCTGGTCCTGTTCCACGATCCCGGTCTTCTGCGGTGCACCAATGCAAAAACCTCGTTTACACATCTGCGGTCAGATGACCGCAGAAAATTTTTGCTCTCACAATTTACCCTGGCACAACTCAAAGAACTGGATGCCGGGTCCTGGTTTGAAAAAATGGATCCGTTTTCAACCATTCAAAAGGGATATGTCACACAACAAGCCCTTGCCGGATTTACGGTAGAAAAAATTCCCACCCTGGAAGAGGGGCTTTTGCTCACAAAATCGCTGGACTGGCAGGTCAACCTGGAACTTAAGGACCATGGCACAGATCCAGTTTCTTTTTATACCGTTGACACCACACTGGCTGCTGTTGATGCCGTGGCAATACCTGCCGGACAGGTGGTGATTTCGTCCTTCAACCATCAATGGCTGGACCGGGTAAGGCGGTTGCGGCCCGATATTCATGTCCAGGCCTTGGTGGGTGAATCTGCCGACGATATGAAAAATTTCACGCCCGGCCGGTTCTCAGCCTACAATATCAATGTCGACCTTGTGGATATCTTTTTTGTGCAAAAGCTTGTGACCCAGGGCTTTGAAGTCAACCTTTTCACGGTCAATGATCCTGAAACCGCCTCCATGTTCATCCAGGCCGGTGCCAAAGGGATCATAACCGATTTTCCCCAGTTGTTGCGATAAGATTTTCTACACCATCATTTCGGCAAAAAACCGCTTGACATAAAACCATCTCTGAAGATATGTATACATTAAAGTCCAGGTATGGGCTGCAATGACACACGATCTCAATCGTTTGCGGGCAAAGAAACACCCATGGCCACAGAAAATTTTGAAGAGTTTGCATACACAGCTATTCTTGGATTGATTCTGGACAATCGCTTCAAACCCGGGGATTTTCTGTTTGAAACCGAGCTGGCCAATTCTCTGGGATTGAGTCGGACACCGGTACGCCATGCCCTTGGACAGCTTGTGGCGGAGGGATTTCTGGAAAAAAAGAAAAAAAAAGGATGCTATATTCCGGAGGTAAGTGCCCGGGACGCGCAGCAGGTGTTTGTTCTCAGAGAAACCATTGAGGGGATGGCTGCCGCCTCTGCAGCCCGCTGGGCCACAGAGGAAGAGATCGCTTTTTTAAAAAGCCTGGTTACAAAGGAAAGCAACCCGGACAACACCCTTTCCAAGCTGGATGTGCTGGAAATCAACCAGGCGTTTCATCTGGGCATTGCCCGTTTCAGCGGTAACCGGTACCTGGAACACTACTGCCGCCACATCTTCTGGCGGTCCAATGTATATGTGTTCTTCTATGACAACTATTACCGGGAAAACATCGACTACAGCAAACTGAAAACCCCGGGTCAGCATGCCAGGGTGGTGGCGGCCCTTGAAAACAGAAATGATGAGAAAGCCGGCAACCTGATGAAATTTCATGTCCGGTCCACCTATGAAATGCTGTTCATGAAAATGCAGCACCTGGGTTGACCGCTTTTTCTGTCCGAAGCAGGGATGCTGGCAGCTGAAAGGCGCGGCCCATAAAAAAAATTCAGGGGCAGTTCTTGACAGGAAGCATTTTTACAGTATACATTCAGCTGATGTATACATTCCGGCAGAACCTGACAATACAAGCTACATTAAATGAAAAGGAATCTTTATGAAAGTTCTTGTCCTCGGCGGGTGCGGCATCCAGGGACGGACCGCGCTGCATGATCTGGCATTGGATGACCAGGTGACCGAAGTCATCTGTGCTGATGCGCAATTTGATCTGTTATCAAAGATCGCGCCTTTTACCAATATGGAAAAAATCACCACAAAGGCCATTGACGCGAAAAATGATGCAGACCTGTTACGCGTGATAAAACAGGTGGATGTGGCCATTGATCTGCTTCCCAAAGAGTTTGCTGAACCGGTGAATGAAGCGGCCCTGGCAGCCCGGGTGCCGGTGGTGAACACCAATTACATGTACGACCCGGGAGAGATGCAGGAAAAAACAAAAGCCGCCGGTATTGCCATCATGCCCGAATGCGGCCTGGACCCGGGCATTGACCTGGTCCTTTACGGCAGTGCCATGCGAAGATTTGATACCCTCACATCCATCAAATCCTACTGTGGCGGATTTCCCGAAAAAAAAGCCTGCACCAATCCGCTGCAGTACAAGACATCCTGGATCTGGCGGGGGGTGTTGAGCTCCACCAAACGGGACAGCACCTTCATCGTTGACGGCAACCGGGTGCATATCCCCGGGGAGCGCCAGCATGATGCCGCCAACATCCACAGCGTTGATTTTCCGGGCCTGGGAACCCTGGAGGCCATTCCCAACGGAAATGCCGCCTTTTTTACGGACCGCATGGGCATTTCAGACACCATTGTCACCACGGGCAGATATTCTCTGCGCTGGCCCGGCTGGGCTGCTTTCTGGCGGCCCCTCAAAGCCCTGGGATTCCTGGATGAAACCCCGGTTCCGGGCCTGGGAGACGGTACGGTGTCCCCCATGGATTTCATGGACAGGTTTTTGGCCCCCCGCCTCACCTATCAGGATGATGAAAAAGACCTGGTGGCCATGCTCAATATATTTGAAGGCATGATTGACGGCAAAAAAATGCAGCTGACCTCCACCATGATCATTGAGCGGGACCTGGACACAGGATTGATGGCCATGAGCAAGGGAGTTGCCTGTTCAGCCGTGATTGCGGCCAAAATGATCGCCAAAAAACAGATTGCCGACACCGGGGTGCTGTCGCCCATGATCCATATACCCGAGGCTGCGTTCCTGAAAAGCCTTGAGAAAAGGGGGATCTTTGTCACGGAAGAGTTGACGGTCCTGGAGGATTGATACATCCGTCCTTTTTGCATATGACCGTTTGCAGCAAGCTGCCTTGCAGATGATCGGTTACACTGCACCGGTTGCACTACACCGGTTGCAATAAATTGATTACAGCAGGCCTTTTACAGCAGATGTGCGGTATTGTGCCGCTTATTTTATACCAACCGTAAGAAAAGGAGAAAAAACATGCGTCAGAAAAAAATCCTCTCACTGTTCATTGCACTGGCTGCTGTGCTGCTCTGTAGCGCCGTCACCTTTGCCGGCACCCTGACAGACATTGTGAAACGCGGGGAACTTCGGGTGGCGGTGCAGTCCGGTGCCGCACCCTATGCATTTATCAACAAACACGGGGAACATGCCGGCTCCATGATCGATTTTGCCAAAGGGATGGCCGATGCCATGGGCGTCAAGATGGTGGTCCTGGATTTTGACTGGGACGGCCTGATTCCGGCACTGCTTTCCGGCAAGGCCGACATCCTGGCAGCAGACATGACCCCCACCCTGAAACGGGCCCTGAAAATCACCTTCACCGATCCCTGGATCGAGGTACAGCCCTGTATTTTCACTCGCACTGACACCGACTTTCAGACCCTTGAAGATGTAAACAAAAAAGGGGTTACCGTGGGCGTGCTCCTCGGTTCTACCGGTGAAACCATTGCCAAACAGTACCTGCCCAATGCCGAGATCAAATCCTACAAAGGCGGGGGCCGCATGGTGGTCCAGGCCCTGATCGCAGGTCATGTGGATGCGGGAGTGAACGACGACCTTGCGGTTCTCACCGTGCTGCCGGATTTCCCCCCCAACTCCGTGCGCCTGCTGGACAAACGCCTGGGCCAGGGCAAAGACCCCCTCGCCTTTGCCGTGCGCCATGAGTCTGTAAACCTGTGGCAGTGGATCAACCTGTATTTTAAAACCATCCGGGCCGACGGCACCTATGAAAAAAATATCGCCTACTGGATGGAAGGAACCGACTGGAAAAAAGACCACTGATCCGGTAACCAGCCATTTTTTTGAACAGCACTGCGCCTTAACGGCAACATGGTATCATGAACGGCGCATGTCCGAAAAACCCGTTGTATTTCGGACATGCGCCCCGGCAAAAGGGATGATCATATGCTGGCTGACTTTAATTTCAGAATCATTTTTGAATATCTGCCCCTGTTTTTAACCGGGCTTCGATCCACGTTTTTTATTTCCGGTGTGTCCATCATGCTGGCCCTGGTAACCGGCACCATCGCATGTGCGTGCCGGATCTCTTCCATCAAAATGCTCAAATACCCTGCCATCGCCTATATTGAGGTCATCCGCTCTACACCGCTGCTGGTACAGATCTATTTTCTGTATTTCGGTCTGCCCACCCTGGGTATCCGGGTGCCGGAGATCCAGACCGGAATCATCGCTTTGATGCTCAATTCCGGAGCATATATCGCAGAGATCATCCGGGCCGGTATCACCTCGGTGGATGACGGCCAGATCGAGGCTGGGGTATCTTCCGGGCTGAACTATTTTCAGCGTATGCGGTTTATCATCCTGCCCCAGGCACTGGGGGCCACCGTGCCTCCACTGCTGGGCCAGTCCATCGTCCTGGTAAAAGATTCCGCCCTGCTGTCTCTGATCTCAGTGATGGAGCTGACCCGGTGCGGCCAGACCATGACATCTGAACGGTTCATGCCCACGGAAGCGTTTCTGACCGTGGCCTTCTTTTACATGTGCATCTATTTCTGCCTCAAATCCCTGGCAGACTGGTCTCAGAAAAAACTGATCTTCAGGGAGGCATATTAACCATGATGGCATTTTATTTTTCCCGGCTGGTGGAAATCTTTCCCTTTTTCCTCAAAGGGTTGTGGATGACCACCCAGATCGCATTTATCAGCCTTTTCACCTGCACCATTCTGGGGTTTATCTTAGGGATTCTACGTTCAGGCAAAAACAAGATCATCAAGCGGCTCATCGGGGTGTATGTCTCCTTTGTCCGGGGCACCCCGTTTGTGGTTCAGGTGTTTATCGTGTTTTTCATTCTACCGGAATGGGGCATTCAGCTCAAGGCATTTCCCGCAGCCCTTCTGGCAATGGCCATCATGGGATCCGCCTTTATCTGTGAAATCGTGGCCGGCGGCATCAACGCCATCTCCAAAGGCCAGTGGGAGGCAGGTACCGCATCCGGCCTCACCCTGATCCAGCAGCTGCGCCTGGTGGTCATCCCCCAGGCCATGAAAGTGATCCTGCCGCCCCTGGTGGGCCAGTATGTACTGCTGATCAAAGATACCTCTGTGGTGTCGGTCATCGGCGTGATGGAGCTGACCCGGGTGGGATGGGTCACTGTCGTGAGAATCCCGGAAGGCCTGATGGTGTTTTCCCTGGTGGGCGCCCTCTATTTTGTCATTTCATACCCCCTTATCCTGCTGTCCAACTACCTGGAACGCAGGATGGCGGTGTAATGTAATCCGGCACTGGGGGGGGTATTGGAACTATCGGCATCGGAACAGGCAACCGTGTCTGGAAACCAAAGAAACCAAGGATACAAGATGATAGAATTCAAGCATGTGAACAAATGGTTCGGCAAGCTCCATGTACTCGACGACATCAACCTGGATATCGATCCAGGGGAGGTGCTGGTGATCTGTGGTCCCAGCGGCTCGGGAAAATCCACCCTGATCCGGTGCATCAACCGCCTGGAGCCTATCCAGGAAGGCGAAATTATTGTTGACGGCGTGCCCGTGCACGATAAAAAGACAAACCTTACCAAACTGCGGGCCGACATAGGCTTTGTGTTCCAGCAGTTTCATCTGTATCCCCACATGACTGTGCTTCAGAATGTGATGCTGGCCCCGGTGAACGTCAAAAAAATGTCTGCTGCAGCAGCCGAGGAGATCGCCAGGGAAAAACTCACCCAGGTGGGACTCACCGACAAAGCCGGGGCGTATCCGATCCAGCTGTCCGGGGGCCAGCAGCAGCGGGTAGCCATTGCCCGGGGTCTGGCCATGTCCCCCAAAATCATGCTGTTTGATGAACCAACTTCCGCTTTAGACCCGGAAATGATCGGCGAGGTACTGGATGTTATGGTGAACCTGGTATCCGAAGGCATGACCATGTGCGTGGTTACCCATGAAATGGGATTTGCCCGAAAAGTGGCCGACCGGGTCCTTTTTATGGATTTTGGCAAAATCATTGAAACCGGCCGGCCGGATGAATTTTTTGACAACCCACAGACCCACCGTGCTGCGGATTTTATCAGCAAGATTTTAACCCATTGACAGCCATATTCATGTGCTTGGAGGCAGGCTTGGCTTTTTGCATAGGCCCGCAATAAGCCAAGCCTGCCCGCATGTCCTTAGAAAAAAGACCGGAACCCTGCCACTGCCCGGTCGATATCCTCTGCATCTATGTCCAGGTGGGTCACCAGGCGCACGGGGCTGCCCTGACTGATGCGGATATCCCGTTCTGCCAGGTGTTTCACCAGGGCCTGTATGTCCGCGTCAAAGTCCGCCATCACCATATTGGTCTGGAGCGTTTTTTCATCGATGTGAATGCCATCGATGCAGGACAGGCCCTCTGCCAGCCGGACGGCATTGGCATGGTCGTCTGCCAGCCGGTCGATGTTATGGGACAGGGCATACAACCCGGCTGCCGCCAGAATGCCTGCCTGGCGCATGCCGCCCCCCACCATTTTCCGCCACCGCCTGGCCCGGGCAATGAAATCCTTTGATCCGCACAGCACCGACCCCACGGGTGTGCCCAGCCCCTTGGACAGGCAGCAGGACACGGAATCAAACAGGGTGGTGATCTCTTTGACATCGATGCCCAGTTTCACGGCGGCATTGAACACCCTGGCACCGTCCAGATGAAACCCCAGACCATGGCGGTCTGCCAGGGACCGGGCTTCCCTGAGATAGGCCATGGGCAGCACCTTGCCGGCCTGGGTGTTTTCCAGGCAGAACAGCCGGGTTCTGGCAAAATGAAAATCGTCCGGCTTGATGAACCGTTCCACTGTGGCCAGATCCAGGGTGCCGTCCGGTGCAAAATCCAGGGGCTGGGGCTGAATGCTCCCCAGGACCGCCCCGCCGCCGGCTTCATATTTATAGGTGTGGGCGGTCTGGCCCACGATATATTCCTCCCCCCGCTGACAGTGGCTCAGCAGGGCCACCAGGTTGGTCTGGGTGCCGGAGGCGCAGAACAGGCCGGCCGCCATGCCCGTCATTTCAGCCGCGGTCTTTTCCAGCTGGTTCACGGTGGGGTCTTCACCATATACATCATCCCCCACCGGCGCCGCCGTCATGGCCTCCAGCATCTGCGGCGTGGGCCGGGTCACGGTGTCGCTTCTCAGATCTATCTGTTTCATTCTGTCTTTTTCCCTGTTTTATCTGTTGATCATTCACCCGCTTCTTACAACTTCTGTTTTAATTTGTAAACTGTTCGGGAAGTTTGGAATTCAGAAAAAAGCATTTGGCCCGCCGCCTTGCCGCGGAGCGGAATATATTTCACTTTACATCCCTGAAATGCATGAATATAATAAATTTTCTATGAACCATTCACGCACCTGGCTTTTCACCACGGTTATTCTTGCGGCGGTCATGTTTGCCATGTCCCAGTTCTACCGGGCCTCGGTGGCAGTGATCTCCCCGGATCTGATGCAGGAAATGGGATTGAACGCCCTGGATCTGAGCCGGATCTCTGCGGCTTTTTTCTATGCCTTTGCCGTCATGCAGATCCCGGTGGGTATTTTTCTGGACACAGTGGGACCCAGAATCGCCATGACCGCACTGACCCTTTTGTCAGTGATCGGTGCCGTTATCTTTGCCCTGGGCACCAGTCCGGGCTGGCTGACATTCGGCCGGGTGCTGCTGGGGATCGGCATGGCATGCAATTTCATGGGGGCATTGAAGCTGCTCACCGTCTGGTTTGAACCCCGGCAGTTTGCCACGCTTTCAGCTGTGGTGGTGTCCCTGGGCACCCTGGGAAACATTGCTGCAGCCACGCCTCTGGTGCTCATGGTCAGTCTTGTGGGATGGCGCCACAGCTTTCTTATCATAGCAGGGTTTACCTTTGTCCTGGCCCTGGTGTTTCTGGCGGTGATCAAAGACCGGCCAACGGCGGATACAGGGGGGACTGGTAACATTACAGGCCGGGCAGCTGCGGAAAATGTCTGCAGTACAGGTGGTGCAGGGAGTGCCTACAGCAAAGGCGGTGCAGACTGCAAATCCGGTATCGGTGGTTCTGATGACAGGACCGGGGCGCCGGCAGACCAAACCGATAACCGGCCCAGTGTATCCCAGACCCTGGGCCGGGCATGGGCATTGTTTCACGAAAAAGACTACTGGATCATCTCGGCAGCCACCTTCTGCCGGTACGGGATATATGCTGCTGTCCAGGCCCTGTGGGCAGGACCGTTTCTCATCCATGTCCTGGAATTGTCCGCAGTCACGGCCGGCAATATCCTTTTTTTGATGAGCATCGGCCTGATTCTGGGGTGTCCCTTGTGCGGGTGGCTGTCTGACTCCCTGGTGGTATCCCGGAAAAAGATCATCATTCCCGGCATCTGCTGCATGGTGGGGCTGCTGCTGGGAATGAACCTGCTTTCCCCGGATACCGGTGTGTGGGTGGTATATCTGGTATTTTTTTCCTTTGGTCTGGCTTCAGGCTCCGGACAGGTCATGTACGCCCATATCAAGGAACAGGTGCCCCGGGCCAATGCCGGCATGGCCATGACCGGGATCAACTTTTTCACCATGGCCGGGGTGGCGGTGTTTCTCCAGGGCATGGGCCATGTGATGGCCCGGTTTTTTCCTGGCGCCTCTTTGACCCTGCCCGCCTTTCACCTGGCATTTGGATTGTGCAGTCTGTGCCTTGTGTGCATTGCCCTGCTCTATTGCCTTACCCGGGAAACCCTGGTAAAAAATTAACTCTACCCATCCAGGGTGTGGCGCACTTTGCGGGCCAGGTCGCTGCGGGAAAAGGGTTTCTGGATAAAATTCACACCGGCATCCAGGACAGGTGAATATCCTCGCCGATCAGCCGCTGCAGCATCTTGAGCATGCTTTCCACGGTTTCGTTGAGATCCAGCACTCTCGGATTGATGGTCTGTTTTCTGGCAAAGGCCAGCAGTTGCTTGGTAATGTCTGCGGACCGTCTGGCTGCGGTGAGGCTTTCTTTTGCCAGAAAATCCAGGATCACATCCCCGTCCTGAACCACCAGCTGTTTTCCGGCAAGATCGGCAATGGTCTCCGGCGGGGGGCCATTGCCCTCCTGCACAACACTGACATAATAGGAAATCAGGTAGGGGGATGAAAAATCCAGTATCCGGTCCCGGTCAGCAGAATAAAACATGCCCTGAACCGCATCGATGTCTCCGGTTTTCACGCTTTTGACAATTTCAGCCCAGGGCCAGCCCTTCGTTGAGCAGGGCCAGGGTATCTTTGTCCCCTTCTGTGACGGCAAAACAAAAATCCTGACGAAAATCCGCAACAGGATGCCGGATCACCTCCAGCCCGGTGATGGCATTTTCCTGGATCAGGCGCAGGGCTGCCAGCCGCTGGGTAAAGACTGCATCATAGCTGCCTTCGGCCAGTTCCCGCAGGGCGATGTCAAAGGAGGGCAGGGCAACAATATCAATGCCCCGGCCGGTGCGCTATCATATTCTTTTTTTACAGGGCACTATTGCATCAGCACTGTATTTTTTATGTTAAAATTTTGCCTTTCATGTATAATAGATGGCATCGTAGGTGAATGCAATTTATTTTTGCCTTTAAAAGACTGCTGGTTGTAAGCAATAATTTTATTTTAAGAAACGGCATGCAAAAAACATCTGATCATACTGTTCTCATTGTCGATGACGATCAAATGGTCGGCAAAGCCCTTGGGCATCTGATAAAACAGGTCGGGGGGCAATCTGTCTTTGTGCCATCAGGCAGGCAGGCCCTTGAAAAAATCTCCACCGCTGATCCCCCTTTTTCCCTGATCATTTCAGACCAGCAGATGCCGGAAATGAAAGGATCGGAACTTCTGGAAAAAGCCAAAGAGATCGCTCCGGATACCATCCGGTTTCTCATCACCGGGTATGCAGACGTAGATGCTGTCACCGAGGCATTGAACAAAGGTGCGATCCACCGGTATATTTCCAAACCATGGGATACAAAAACCCTTTCGGAAGCTATCAGAAACGGACTTGAACAGCATGCGTTCATTATGGAGAACCACCGGCTGTTCACCCTTGCCAAAGAACAGAACACCGTTCTTTACAGGCTGAGTGTGGCCCTGAAAAAAGATACTGACCGGCATCAGAAAGCCATTTTCGACAAACAGAAGCGGATTGACGAATTAACCGCCCGGCTTGAAAAAGCATTTGACAGCAGGGACCATATCCAGGAAATACAGAACTTTTTGGAAAAAAAGCAGCTGCTTAACCAGACCTGCCTGCATGCACTGCATTCTGCCATGGCATCGGAACTTTACAGACAATTCGCAGACATTGCCGCCAGGAATGGATTTGAAATGCCTGAAAATCCTACCCCCGGCTGCTGAGGGAAGAACCATTTCACAGGGAAACGCCCATAAAATTCTGGTGATTGAATCAGCCCCTGCTTTGCGCAGCAGATTCCACACCCTTTTAACGGAAAACGGATTCACGGTAAACAGCTTTTCTACAGCTGCCGAGGCCCTTGCTGAATTGGAAAGATCCTCTGAATATACCCTTGTTATCTCAAGTTATGCAATGCCAAAAATGAAAGGGGATGACATTCTTAAGCAGGCCAGACAGATTGCACCGGATGCCCGGCGGATACTGATTGCAGAAGCATCTGAACTGCAAACCCTTGTCAATGCCATTAACGTTGCGGAAATCCACGCCTGCCTGACCCTCCCCCTCCAGGAGCCGGAAGTGTTGAGCCAGGTAAACCATTGTTGCGCACAATATGAAACCATCCGGAAACAGAAAAACCTTTTACAGCTCACCCACCGCCAGAACAAGCAGCTGTTTCAGCTTGCCGGTAGATTGAAAAAAAAACAGGCCCTGTACGCCGATCAGATTGAAAGCAGAAACAAAAAAATTCGGATTCTTGAATCCAGTGTCCGCTCTGTTTTTGCTCCCAGACCTGTGCTGCTCAAAGATATCCTGAATAACTGGAATGTCGCTTTTTCATCCAAAAGCTTTTCCACCCTGTTTCTGGCAATGCAGGAGGAAATAAAAAAAATACTTGAAACCGCAGCTTTTTCAGCCGCCACCTCTTTGTCTGCGGACAGTTCTCACACAGACGGTACCCTGACCTCTGGTGCCATCGATTACCAGGATATTGTTGAAATGCTCATGCCCCAGGTATTTGCTTTTTTTAAAAAAATGGAGCATCCACCAAGACAGGACAGACTTGAAGATTATTTTGCCCTGACACTGTCAGATGACAATACAAAAGCATTTCTGCAGATAAAAACAGACCCCCGGGTTTTAACCCCCACCCTGGTCAAACAATTTCTTGAAAAAAAAATGGTCACCAACGGAATAATAATGGATGATGAAATCGCATCCCTGCTTTTCAAGGCGGCGCCGGAAAATGGACCGGTCCTGATCGCCCGGGGAAGGGAACCCAGGTACCCCAAAGATGCCCAAATCCGTTATCATTTTCCCACAGCGTTCCGCCATGCCGGCAAAATCAGAAAAGACGGCAGCATCGACTTCAGTGACAGGGGAGAAATTCCCCATGTTGAAGAAGATACACTTCTGGCGGAAAAAACTTTTCCTGAACCAGGTATTCCCGGCTTTGATGTGTATGGCAGGATGCTCATGGTGGATGAGCCGGCTGACCTTGATTTTTCACCGGGTGCAGGCACACGCTTGTCTGAAGACGGGGATAAAATGTATGCAACTGAATCCGGCCAGCCCCACCTGGATGCCCTGGGGACATTGTCTGTATGCCCGGAATACCAGATAAAAGGGGATCTTGGATTCGAAACCGGAGATGTGCATTATAAAGGCAATGTGATTGTGCAGGGCGCAGTCAAACCGGGCTTCAAAATTACCTGTGCCTCGCTGACAGCAAAAGAGATCAATGGTGCGCATATAGATATTACCGGAGATCTCAATGTATCTCTGGGCATTGTAGACACAAAACTGGTAAGGGTAAAAGGCTCGGTCCAGGCAAAATTTGTACACAATTCAACCATCAGTGCATTTGGGGATCTTATTGTACAAAAGGAAATCATCGATTCACACATCTGCCTGAGCGGGGCCTGTGTCAATACAAACGGCATGATCATCAATTCAAAAATATCTGCGAAACTGGGCATTGCCGCCGGCACTGTGGGAAAGCCTGCCTCACAGCCGTCCCTTCTCAAAGTGGGCGTGGATGAACAGGCGAACCAGCTTGTGGCGGCTGTCAATGCAAAGCTGGATATCAATGCCCGCAGCACTGAAGACCTGTTGTCCGCTATCGTTCTGCTGGAAAAAGAAGACCAGGATCTGCATGCTGTCATATCACGGCATGCCTATGTCCAGGACCGGGCAGAGCTGGAAATAAAAGACATTGAGACCAAAACAGCAAAATTAAGAACCGCCGGAAACATGTCTGCGGTGTTAAAAGCGTCAAAAGCAATCAAAGAACTGGAAAAAAGGGCAAAAAAAGCAGAGGCGGATATTAATGCAGGCTTTGCACGCCAGGATGCCATTGCCGGGGAGATTACCAAAAAGAAGAAACAGATTGCTGAATACACAAAAATCACCGAGGAACTTTCCCGGGAAAAAGATACCCTGCTTGCCTTTTCCAACAGGGAAAAACCATTGCCAAAAGTGACAGTGGCCAGGAAAATCGAATCCCGGACCCAGATTTTCGGCGCGGCTTCCTCCATTATTCTGAATCGGTCCTATACAAAATGTCATATCCAGGAAATCCTAAGAAACAAAGAGGGGGCAGGCGGACCCCCTTATCATGAAATACAGATTACCTGAGATCTGCCGGGCCTTACATAACAGTTAGCCTGTAATACATACAAAGGAAACAGCCACATGGAAAACACAAAGAACATCACACCCCGGAAAACGCGTATCGGATTCATAGGTTCAGGTGTCATGGGCCGCAGCATGGCCGGCCATATCCTGGAAAAGGGCTATACCCTCTGCATATATACCCGGACCCGGTCAAAGGCCGCAGACCTGCTGGCAAAAGGTGCTGTATGGGCAGCATCTGCAGGGGAGCTGGCAAAACAGTCAGATGTCATTATTTCCATTGTGGGGTATCCGGCGGATGTGGAACAGATTTATCTGGGGCCGGAGGGCATTCTGGAAAATGCAGCTGCCGGCACCCTGGCCATTGACATGACCACATCAGATCCTGCCCTGGCCAGGATCCTTTACAAGGAAGGACAAAAAAAAGGGATCCATGTTCTGGATGCCCCGGTGTCAGGCGGTGACCTGGGGGCCCGCAATGCCACCTTGTCCATCATGGCGGGAGGAGATGAACCTGATTTTAATACAGCCCTTCCCCTGTTGGAAGTCATGGGCAAGAACATTGTATACCAGGGTCCGGCCGGATCCGGCCAGCACACCAAAATGGCCAACCAGATTGCCATTGCCGCCGGAATGGTGGCGGTGTGCGAGGCCCTGGCCTATGCAAAGCAGGCGGGGCTGAATCCTGAAACCGTGCTGGCAAGTATCGGCCAGGGCGCCGCCGGATCCTGGTCTCTCAACAACCTGGGCCCCAGGATGATCCACCAGGATTTTGCCCCGGGATTCTATGTTAAGCATTTTATCAAGGACATGACCATCGCAGCTGATTCTGCCCAGTCCCTGGGCCTTGAAACACCCGGACTGGACCTGGCAAACAAACTCTACCACAAACTTGCCGAAAAAGGCTGTGAAAATGACGGCACCCAGGCCCTTTTCAAACTGTTTGGGGTCAAAAGTTAACTTCTGACTCCTGGTTTGAGGAAAAATGTCAAGGCGGCACCGCAGGCGGTGAGAAATGCGCACAGATAAAATGCCGGGGAAAAGCTGCCGAAGCTGTCGGCCAGAAATCCTGCCAGGGCCGGGCCGGCAATCTGCCCGGCCCCGAAAAACAAAGTGATGAACCCGAATGCCCTCACCGCATTCTGCGGCCCCATATAATCGCCCACTGCTGCAGACATAATGGTGGGAATGCTCCACACCGCCAGGCCGAAAATCCCGATTGAAACATACAGGAACTCGTCCGATTGGGCAGCTGCGGCCAGGACATAGGAAATGGTAAACAGAAAATACACGGTAATGATGGTGATTTTGCGGCCCAGCCTGTCAGACAGCCCCCCGAACAAGGGGCCGGAAAATATGGACAATGCCCCCACCACTGCCCAGAACGTTCCGGCAGTGCCTTCTCCGAATCCTCTTTCATCCACCAGGGATGTCACAATAAACGTGGCATACACCACATAGGTGGCCCCGAAAAAGGCATAGATACAGCCCAGATGCACCATTGTCCATTTGTGGCGGTTTTCGGACACGGCAGTATTAAAAAGGTTTTTGCCTTCACCCGGAATACGGGCGGGTGCAGGATTAGATTTTCCCATGGGGGCCAGGCCCAGCTCTTCCGGGCTGTTTTTCAGCAGCAGGGCCGCAATCATTGCGATGCAGACAGAAGCAATACCGATGACCAGCCAGCCGGTGCGCCAGCCTTCCGGCCCTAAGTCCGCGTTTATCCAGGGGATCAGCAGGCCTGAAAACACGATGGCAATGCCGTTCCCTGACAGCATGGTGCCGGCGGCCCGGCCCCGGGTATCTTTTTTGAACCAGTGGGAAACCAGGCCCATCATGGGCACATTGGCCAGACCGGATCCTATTCCGGTGAGGGCATACAAGAACATTATCTGAACAAATTCCATGGACCGGCTGACCAGCATAATGGATGCGCCCACAAGGAGAAGGCCTGCGGCAATGGTTTTTTTTGCACCAATCGCCCTGGCCACAACACCTGCAAGGATGACCGAAGCCATATACCCGGCAAAATTACCGGTGCCGATCAGCCCCATCTGTGAATAGGAAAGTTCCAGGGAAATTCCCATGGAGGGAAGCAGCATGCCCAGGGCGAACCGCCCCAGACCCAGGCATGAAAACAATACCAGGGTGCCTGTAAAAACAATGATCCATCCATAATGAAACCGCATGAACACACCCGGGGGTCAGAGGCCGCTTTTTTGGGCAGTTAGCCTGTTACGCAACACAAAAGGTAAATAAAAACCTCTGACCCCAGCAAAAAAAGGTAAAAAAGTTAACTTCTGTCCCGACTTCTTGGCAGCACCAGATTGAGGAATACACCGAGGATGCCTGCCAGGCCAATGCCCTGGAGCTGGAACTGACCGGCGGAAAAGCTCATGCCGCCGATGCCGAAAATCAGAATCAGTGCAACAATGGAAAGATTTCTGGCTTCCATGAGATCGTCTCCGGAACGAACCAGTGTGTTGAGGCCCACCACCATGATGGCACCAAAGAGCAGCAGCATGATACCGCCCATGACAGGGGTGGGAATGGTCTGGAGCAAGGCTCCCAGCTTACCCACAAAAGCCAGGAGCATGGCGGTGATGGCTGCCCAGGTCATGATGGCGGGATTGAATACCTTTGTCAGCGCCACAGCACCGGTGACCTCAGAGTAGGTAGTATTGGGCGGTCCTCCCAGAAAAGAGGCAATGGAGGTGGCCACTCCGTCTCCCAGCATGGTGTTTTTGATTCCCGGGTCTTTGAGATAATCTTTGCCGGTAACGCCTGACACCGCCACCACATCCCCGAAATGTTCAATGGCCGGGGCAATGGCTATGGGTACAATATAAAAAATGGCGGAGAGATTCCATTCCGGCAATGAAAAGGCCGGTACGGAAAACCAGGCAGCCGTAAACAAAGGGGAAAAATCCACAAACCCGAAAAACAAAGACAGCAGATAGCCCACCCCGATACCGCAGAGGATAGGGATCAGCCGCAGGAGCCCTTTTCCCAGAATGGATACCAAAATGGTGGTAGCCAGGGCTGCCAGGCCAACGATCATCGCCTGGGTCTGGGGAAACAGCACGGCCGCCCCATCCCCGGTTTTGCCCATGGCCATGTGCACGGCCACCGGGGCCAGGATCAGGCCTATGACCATGATGACCGGACCGGTGACCACGGGCGGCAGAACCCGCCGGATCACCTCGCCGCCCTGCCACCGCACCAGCAGGCTTAAGATGATATACACCACACCGGCGGCAGCCAGTCCGCACATGGTGCCGGGAACACCCCAGGTCTGGGTACCGTATATGATGGGTGCGATAAAGGCAAAGGAAGATGCCAGGAACACCGGCACCTTGCCCCGGGTGATGACCTGGAATACGATGGTGCCGATACCCGCGGTGAACAGGGCCACATTGGGATCCAGGCCGGTGAGCAGCGGCACAAGAACCAGGGCGCCAAAGGCCACAAACAGCATCTGGGCGCCTAAAAAACAATCTTTGACCTGGAAATGGTATTCTGTGGAGGACGGACTGGATTCAGACATAATGGTTTTCTCTCTTTTTATTATTGAAGTTAGCTTCTGACCCCGTTACGTTACTTGGTGCCGAAAATCTTGTCTCCTGCATCGCCTAAACCCGGCAGGATATAGCCGATGTCATTGAGGCGTTCATCCACGCTGGCGGTATAGATATCCACATCAGGATGTGCTTTTGTGAGCCTTGCAATGCCTTCCGGGGCCGCCACCAGGAACAGCCCTTTGATTTTTGTGCATCCGGCCTGTTTGAGCAGGTCGATGGTGGCAATGAGGGTGCCGCCGGTGGCAAGCATGGGATCCAGGATCAGGGCCATGCGCTCTTCCATGGCAGAGGTGGTTTTCACATAATACTGCACCGGCTCAAGCGTTTTTTCATCCCGATAAAACCCCACAACGCTGACCCGGGCGGAGGGAATCATGTCCAATACCCCGTCCATCATGCCGAGCCCTGCCCGCAGAATCGGTACTATGGTAATTTTCTTGCCTTTTATTTTTTCAATTTCCACCTTGCCTGCCCACCCCTCCACGACTTTTTTTTCCGTGTCAAGGTTTTTGGTGGCTTCATAGGTCAGCAATCTGGCAACTTCGGATGACAATTCCCTGAAATCTTTGGTGCTGATATCTTTCTGGCGCATGAGTCCCAGTTTGTGCTTGATAAGCGGGTGGTCTCCCACAAAAACAGCCATGATCTCTCCTTTATCTTTCGGGTTTACACCGGGGAAAATAAATCGCGTCATAATTATTAAAATACCACTGTTCCGTCAAGACCATTGGTTATAATATTGCAATTATTATTTTTTTGTGCACAATTAGGCCCATGATTCAATGGCCCTTCATGGATGTTGCCGTCACCCTGCCGGTAACCGGCAGCTTTGTATATGCGGTACCCGATTTTCTGGCCGACAGCTGTGTGCCGGGAATGCGGGTACTGGTGCCCTTTGGCCGGCGCCGGGTCACCGGATACATTCTGGCGGGCAGGCCTGACAGTGGCGGGTATACCGCCAAAAAAATTCTGGATGTCCTGGATGACCATCCATTGTTTCCCGAAAATGAAATACCTTTTTTTACATGGGTGTCCCGGTATTATATCCATCCGCTGGGAGAGACCATCAAAGCGGCCCTGCCGCCGGGCCTGGACCGGCAGGATGTGGCCTGCATATTTGCCACGGAACAAGGGAAAACCGCCCTGGACAGCGGTACATTGACGCCAACGGAAGCCAAAATACTTGACATGGCCGGCAAAAACCAGGGTGCCAGCCGCAAGCAGGTGATTCAGGCGGTTAATTCCCCGTCGGTTCGGTCTTTGATACGGAAGATGACGGACAGGGAATATATATCGGTTTGTGCGGTGTTGAAAAAGGAAGCTGCCTCCGTGCGCCGGGAAAAATTTATCAGCCCGGGTAAAAAGATTCCGGACCCCGATACAAAAATGTCTAAAAAACGGCTGCAGATCCTGTCCATTGTAAAGGAAAAGAACGAAATATCCCTTACCGCCCTTCGCAGCCAGGTGCCGACAGCCCCGAAACTGATCACATTTCTGGAGGCCGACGGCCTGGTGACCGTCACCCTGCGCCGGGTATTCAGGGACCCCTTAGGAGACCCTGTGGAACCGGATACTCCGCCGCAATTAACCCCTGAACAGGCGGAGGTGGCAGCAGTCGTCCGGGGGAACCTGGAAAAGGGATTTGTGCCCTATCTTTTGTCCGGGGTGACCAGTTCCGGCAAGACGGAAGTGTACATGCGCCTGGTGGCGGATGCCGTGGAACAGGGCAGATCCGCCATTGTACTGGTGCCGGAAATCGCCTTGATATCCCAGACAGAGCGGCGTTTCCGGGCCAGGTTCGGGGAAAATATCGCTGTGATCCACTCCATGCTGACCCATGGGGAACGCCTGGACCAGTGGCGCAGAATTTCACTGGGCAAAGTGTCCATTGTCATCGGTGCCCGGTCGGCAATTTTTGCGCCCTTTGAAAATGTGGGCATCATCATCGTGGATGAAGAACATGACGGTTCCTATAAACAGGAAACCGGGCTGCGTTATAATGCCCGGGATCTGGCCGTGGTCAGGGCCAGAATGTGCCATTGTCCGGTGGTGCTGGGATCTGCGACCCCTTCGATCCAGACCTTTCACAATGTCCGCACCGGCCGGTTTGTCCAGCTTACCCTTCACCGCAGGGTAAACAACAACCCCCTGCCGGTCATTACGCTGGTGGATCTGAAAAAATACAAAGAGGCCAAACCCATGGACAGGATCATCACCCCGGAACTGGCCAGGGCCATCCGGGCCTGTCTGGAAAAAGGAAACCAGGCATTGATTTTTTTAAACCGGCGGGGATTTGCCTCGTTTCCGGCCTGCAAAGCCTGTGACAAGCCCCTGCATTGCCGGTACTGTGATGTAACCATGACCTTTCACCTGGGACAGCGCAAGTACAAATGCCATTTATGCGGGTTCTGCCTGCCTGAATCAACCGCCTGTCCGGAATGCGGCAAAAAAACCATCCACAATTTCGGATTCGGCACGGAAAAGATCGAGACCATGCTCAAGGCCATGTTTCCCGATGCCAGGCTGGCACGCATGGACCAGGATTCCACCGCAAAAAAGGGCAGTGCGCTCAGGCTGCTCAAAAGTATCCGGAACCGGACCGTTGATCTCATTGTGGGCACCCAGATGCTGGCCAAGGGACATGATTTTCCTGCCATCACCCTGGTGGGGATCATCTGTGCGGATCTATCCATGAACCTGCCCGATTTTCGGGCAGGCGAACGCACGTTTCAGCTGCTGGCCCAGGTGGCCGGCCGTGCCGGCAGAGGGGATGAACCGGGAACCGTTATCATGCAGACCTATAATCCGGATCATTTTACCATTGAAGCTTCCAGGCGCCAGGATTATGTGGAATTTTTCAACCATGAGATCCCTTTTCGAAAAGCACTGAAATACCCGCCTTTTACACGCATGGTCCAGATAAAAATTTCCGGAAGGGAACAAGACAAAGTGGCGCATCATGCACAAAAAGTGGCGGACATACTGGCAAACCTGCTGGAAACCATGCCCGAAGATGCGGGTGTTGTGGAATTTTTAGGTCCCATTGAATCGCCCATCCAGCGGATTTCCTCCCGGTTCAGGTGGCAGCTGCTGGTGAAAAGTTCCTCCTTTCACCGGATCAGCAGCCTTATGCGCGCTCTGCAGAACCATCCGGATATCAAGGGGGCGAAAACCGTTGCACTGGGAATAGATGTGGACCCCTATTCTCTTATGTAAAAAGAGGCCTTAAGGAAAAATGTGAATTTCCAAAAAAATGGATGCTGTCTGGAGTGGGCGCGGGCTGCTCTGATTGGTGCATTATACATACAATTTATTGAAAAACAGGTACGGGCCCAGGTTGTCATAATGCTCGATGGATAGGAACTTTGCTGTCAGGTATTTGCCGTCTCTGGCCAGTACCGTTACTTTTTTGTGTACAATGGACTGCTTGCCGTCATCCAGAACAAATTCCAGGTGCAGGGTCAGACCCGGGTCTATTTTCTGTTCAACATTGGTTTTAAAGGCGATCCCCTGACTGCTCAGCCGCTTGATGGTCATTCTGCCGGAACACCGGGTGGTATCTGAACAGATAAAGGTGCCTGCCAGTCCAATGTCTGCGTCTGCATCAGATCGTTTTTCCAGGATGGCTGAACCGGTATATCCGCAGGGACAGCGGTAGGTGATTTTCGTATATTGTCTTGTAAATTTGTGACCCGACATCTGCAGTATTTTTTTGCGTCTGCAGTCCGGACAGGTAAGCCGGGCTGTATCAAGGCGGTCAATCCGTATTTTCTGTTCCATGATTTTCTGTTCCATGGCAACTCCTTTGGCCGGATCTTGCCGGCAATGATGGTCTGTTTATAACTGATCATTTCATATTGTGTGCCAATCTCTGTAAATATTGTTTGATATTGTTGATATTATTCGATATATTTTATTTGATTTTACCATAATACAAGTGTGGATGATTTTATTTCACAGGCATTATTTCTATTTAATTTAAATAGTTATATATCACTGTTTTCCGGGAGGACATATGCAGACACCTGATTTTGAACTCTTCAAAGAATTGGATCCCCGGGCCCTCCAGAAAAAATTTCTCAATTCCCTGCTGGAAATCCAGAATGTCAGGAGGGGGTCCATATGGATCAGGCAAAAGGATCACTATGTCTGTGTGGAAGCAGCCGGGGATGAAAGTGAAAACATCCGGGGTGTTGTTTTGGACACGCGTCACCCCAGCATTGTGGGATGGGTGATTGAGAACCAGCAGATGACCGTGGCGCAAACCCGGAGTGACCGCCGCCATTTCAAGGAGGTGGAAAGCAGCTTTGCGGTTAAAAGCAGCCAGATTCTGTGCTTTCCTTTATTTTTACGGGAAAAGAAAGTCTATGGTGCCGTCCAGATAATCGACACCACCCCGGGCAAAACCCGGCTGAATCTGGACAAAGGCTATCTGGATCACCTGCAGAACCTGGTGGATATCTGTTCCATCGCCTTGAGCAATGCTATTTTGTTTTCCACGGAAAAAAAGAAATCGCTTCATTTAAAAACAGCTTTGTCCCGCATCAGGCAGGATCCTTTTATCGTGGGACAGAGCCGCACATTCAAAAAGAGCATGGATTTGGTGAAAAGTTATGCAGCCACAGAGTTTCACGTGCTGATCACAGGAGAAAGCGGGACAGGAAAGGAACTGGTGGCCGAACAGATACACAAAAAGAGCAACCGCAGAAAAAAGCCTTTTCTGGTGCAGAACTGTTCGGCAATCCCTGAGACCCTGCTGGAAAGTGAATTGTTCGGATATAAAAAAGGGGCATTCACCGGTGCCACCACAGACCGGGCCGGCCTGTTTGAGGCAGCCGACAAAGGCACTGTTTTTCTTGATGAGATCGGTGATATGCCCATGAATGTTCAGGCGGGTCTGCTCCGGGTCCTCCAGAAAAATGAAATCAAACCCCTGGGGGAAACCCGGGTGCGGTATATCGATGTGCGGATTGTGGCTGCCACCAACAAGGATATCAAACAGATGATTGCTGAAAACCGCTTCCGACAGGATCTGTATTACCGGTTATCTGTACTGCCTGTGGAACTGCCGCCCCTGCGCAGCCGGCGCGAAGATATCCCGCTGCTGGTCAGACATTTCCTGGAAAAGGAATCTGTAAAAGCCGACATGCCTGGAAAAAAAATAGCTCCCGGTGCCATGCAGCACCTGGTGGCCTATGCATGGCCCGGCAATGTCCGGGAACTGGAAAACCTGATCAGATATCTGCTGGTTACCGCTCCTGATGACACCATTGAGGCCATTGATCTGCCCGCCCATATCCGGGCGACTGGTGCCATGGCTGCAGAAGGGCACACCATTTCCAGTCCTGGCGGGGGCAGTTCTGATACCCTGGCTGATCTATCTTCAATGACATGGCCGGGCCTTGAAAAAGCCTATGTTACCTCCCTTTTGGAAAAACATAACTGGAACGTCACATGGGCTGCCAAGGCTTCGGGCATCAACCGATCCACCTTTGCTTCCCGGATGCGCAAACTCAATATCCAGCGCAGACGATTGGCCTGAACCATCCGACACACCAAGGAGATACTCCATGCACCTTGAACCGCTTGATCCGTTCCGGTGGCAGATCCCCAAAACCGGAGAGATGCGGGTGCCGGGCATAATTTATACGGATGCATCTGGAATCAAAGCATTGCAGCAGGACGGCAGCCTGCAGCAGGTGGCCAACGTGGCCATGTTGCCCGGGATAATCAAAGCAGCCATGGCCATGCCCGACATTCACCTGGGGTATGGATTTCCCATCGGCGGCGTAGCCGCATTTGACTGGAAAACCGGGGTGATATCTCCGGGGGGCGTCGGATATGATATCAATTGCGGTGTGCGCCTTGCCACCACTGCCTTGACAAAAAATGACATCAGTTCCCGCCTGCCGGCACTGGCGGATGCACTTTTCCAGGCAGTGCCATCCGGGTTGGGGTCCACCGGAGCTGTCCGCCTGCGTACCGCAGACCTGAAAAATGTATTGAAACAGGGAAGCAACTGGGCTGTGGCTCAGGGGTTTGGCCGGGAATCCGACATTGCACATACCGAAGAAAACGGGTGCCTGGATCAGGCCGATCCGGATCTGCTGAGTTCCCGGGCCCTGGAACGGGGAAAAAACCAGCTGGGTACCCTCGGGTCCGGCAACCATTTTCTGGAGATCGGAGTGGTGGAAGACATTTATGATACCCACACCGCAAAAGTTTTCGGGTTGTTTCAGGGCCAGGTCACGGTGATGCTGCACTCCGGCTCCAGGGGACTGGGGTACCAGGTATGTGACGATCACCTGGCAGCCATGAAAAAAACTGTGGCAAAGTCGGGTCTGTACCTGCCGGACCGGCAGCTGGCCTGTGCCATGATCCAGTCGCCCCAGGGGCAGCAATACCTGGGGGCCATGGCCTGTGCTGCCAATTATGCCTGGGCCAACCGCCAGATTATGCTGCACCGGGTCCGGCAGGTTTTTATGGAAACCCTGTCCATCAGCCCCCGGAGCCTGCACATGCACCTGCTCTATGATGTCTGCCACAATATCGCCAAAAAAGAGACCCATATGGTTGACGGCAAAAAACAGGTGGTATGCGTGGTGCGCAAAGGTGCCACCCGTGCTCTGGGACCGAAAATTTCCGGCATCCCTGAAAAATTTCAGAAGGTGGGCCAGCCCATTATCACCCCCGGGGATATGGGCAGGGCATCCTATGTGCTGTGCGGAACAGATACGGCCATGGATGAGACATTCGGCTCCACCTGCCATGGGGCCGGCCGCAGGTTAAGCCGCAAAGCCGCCAAGAAGGCGGGAAAGGGTAGATCCATACAGCAGGAGCTGGAAAAAAAAGGTGTTCTGGTAAGATACACAGGACGGTCCACCCTGGCCGAAGAAATGCCCGAGGCCTACAAGGATGTATCTGATGTGGTGGCAGTGGTCCATGGTGCAGGCATTTCCAGAATGGTGGCCAGGCTGCGGCCCCTGGCCGTGATCAAAGGATGACAATACAATTTTCCATGCAGTAACCGATTTTTGTCCGGACCCTCACACACAGCTAACACGACTGTGTCATAAGACATTCACAGGGCAATTGCTATTTTTTTTTGGTAGTGGTATGATCCCCTAAATTTAAATCAAGGAGTGTTACGAAATGGAAACAAAATATATCTGCACCCATGAGCATTGCAGCTATCCCGGGTCAACCCGGTTTAAAATGTCATTCAAGTCGGAATCCATTATGGATGACAACAATGTGGCGACCGCCTTCTGCCCTTTCTGCAAAAAAGAGTTGATGCCCGCCCCGCCCCTCACCATGGATTGTGATCCACAGACAAGTGCTGACTGCAGCCAGGTGGACTGACCATCCAAATTTTCTTCTCCCATTTGCCCCTTTTTGTTGCCTTTCGGTAATGGAAAGGGGCAAAATAATCAGCATGCCCCTTTAAAATCCCTTTAACCGGTGTTATAAGTAACAGTAAGACAGTTTCAATATCAGGCCTGATTTTATACAACCAGCGGCCCGAAACGGAGCCGGAGGAACCTGAGATGAAAGATGATGCCCCATTGGGTGAGATGACTCCCTATACCATCACCCGCTACAGAAATGATGAACTGCTGGCGGAAGACACCCATGTGGCAGCTGAAATTCCTTTGACCTTCCAGGTCAATGACCGGGAAATCGCCACCCTCATGTGTACCCCCTCCCATTTGAAAGTCTTTGCATATGGTTTTTTGTTCACTTCCGGCTTTATCACATCTGCCGATGATATCATGTCCTTTTCCCTGGATGAGAAAAAATGGCGGGCGGACATCCAGGTCAAAGAATTCATAGATCCGGACCTGCTCGGGCAGCGTGTGTACACCTCGGGATGCGGCAAGGGGGTGATGTATGCCTCCATGATGGAACTGTCATCGCGGCATCCCATCCAGAGCCAGTGCCGGGTGCATGGTCAGGATATCATCCAGGTCATCGGCTGGCTCCAGCGCGCCTCACAACTGCACACCATAACCGGGGGCGTACATTCCGCCAGTGCCAGCATCAACGGCCGGGTCCCGGATTTTTTTATCGACGATATCGGAAGGCACAATGCCGTGGACAAGGTGCTGGGCACACTGCTGCTGGAAAAAACAGACTGCAGCAACGTCATACTGGCCTGTACCGGACGGATTTCTTCTGAAATCCTGCACAAGGCAAGGCGCCTGGAAATTCCCATCCTGGCTTCCAGGGGTGCACCCACCCACCAGAGCATCCTGCTGGCACGGGATATGGGTATAACCCTGGTGGGATTTGTCAGGCGGACCAATTTCGCCATCTTCACCCATGCCCAACGAATATCAGGAAATGGAGAAAAAAAATGACTTCAGAAGAAATTTTCAGCACAGCACTGGTGTATGAAAAAAAGATACGGGACCTCTACCGTTCTGCTGTGGAGACCATTGACGATGACCGGGGAAAGGCATTGTTCAAGGCATTGGCAGATGATGAACAGGGGCATGTAAAATTTTTGGAATACAGCCTGGGCATTTTAAAGGAACAAAAACAGCTGGACATGGAAAAACCGGACACAGCCATTCCCCTGCCGGCACGGGACCTGGAAAAGATACAGGAAATGGCCCATAAAATTCCCAAAAACATACTGGGGGATCTGAAACGGGTACTCAATGCGGCCCTGTCCCTGGAAATTGAAACCAGCCGGTTTTACCATGATGCCATCCAGAAAACCGAACAGGGTCCGGTCAGGGATATCCTCAAAAAATTCTATGATATTGAACAGCGCCATGTGGAAGTGGTCCAGATCGAGCTGGATTTTGCCTCCAACAACGGATACTGGTTTAATTTCATGGAAACCGATATGGAAGATTAGAGGGGATCTGTACTTTTGATGATGCTGCCGGCGGGTATCACACCGGATATGTTTATTGTATTTGGTTTTCTGTTATGTGTCATCATCATGTTCGCAAGCGACCGGGTCCGGGTGGATATGGTGGGGCTGCTGGTCATGGTGCTGCTGCCCCTGTCTGGTGTGGTGACACCTGGTGAGGCCATCAGCGGACTGAGTTCCAATGCCGTGGTGTCCATCATCGCCGTGATCATCATCGGCCACGGCCTGGATAAAACCGGGGTGATGAACCAGGTAGCGGCCCGGATCGTCAAACTGTCCGGGAAAAGCCAGACACGGATGATGGCACTGGTGGCGGGCACGGTGGCGTTTTTGTCCAGTTTCATGCAGAATATCGGTGCGGCGGCCCTGTTTCTGCCGGCTGTCAACCGCATGTGCCGGCAATTGAACGTTCCCATATCCCGGATACTGATTCCCATGGGATATGCCGCTGTTATAGGCGGATGCATCACCCTGGTGGGGTCCAGTCCCCTGATTCTGCTCAATGACCTGGCCGCTTCCTGGTGGGCCAACAATCCGGATCTTGTTTCCCATAAACCCTTTGAAGCCCTTTCCTTGTTTTCTGTGGCCCCGGTGGGCATTGCCCTGGTTGCGGCGGCCCTTGTATATTTTATTGTTCTGGGCCCATGGGTCCTGCCCAAAGGTGCTCCCACTGAAGATGCCTGCAACCTGCTGAACCATGACCTGGAATGTACCTATGGCCGGGAGGTGAGCAAGGTGTTTGAACTGAGGGTGCCTGCAAATTTTTACACCCGTCGCCTGGAAGAACTGGAACTGCGGCCAAAGTATCATGCCACCGTGGTCTGCATCTCCAAGCACAACGACCGGTACCGGGTTACCGAACCCGGACGGGCAGATGTTATTGAACCCCATGATGTGGTGGGAATCGTGGCCAATGAAGAACACATACGGGATTTATCTCTGAACATGGGATGGGTCCTGGAACCGGAACTCAACCGTTTGTCCGGTGTATTGTCCGTGGATCATGCCGGCATCACCGAGGCGATTGTCACTCCCAGATCCGAACTGGTGGGAAAAACCTTTCACGAATATGGATTCCGCAAAAAACTGCGGGTCAATCCCCTGGCCCTGTATCGCCAGAACCAGGTGATTCTGGAAAATATATCAGAAATAAAAATCCAGCCCGGGGATGCATTTCTTCTCCATGGTGAATGGGAAAAATTTCACCTGCTCAAGCAAAAACCCCTGCTGGCCTTTACCGAGCATTTGAAAGGGGAAATTCTGTATCCGGAAAACGGGGGCAAAGCCTTAGCCTGCCTGGGCCTGGCCCTTGTCATGGCCCTGGGGTTCCATATCCAGCTGTCCATCTCCCTTCTGGCCGGGGCGGTCTCCATGGTCCTGACCCGGGTGATGACCCTGGATGAGGCCTACCGGAGTGTGGACTGGATGACGGTATTTTTGTTGGCCGGGCTCATTCCGCTGGGTATCGCCTTTGAAAAGACCGGGGCTGCAGAATTCCTGGCCACAGGTCTCACCCATCTGCTGCGTGATTTTTTAACTCCGGTGACCATGTTTCTGCTGGTGGGTGCCTTAACTTCCGCATTTACGTTGTTCGTATCCAACATCGGGGCCACCGTGCTCATGATTCCCCTTGCCATGAACATGGCGGTTCAGTGCCAGGCTGATCCCATGATGGCTGCCATGCTCGTAGCAATTGCCGCATCCAACACCTTTGTGCTGCCCACCCACCAGGTCAATGCCCTGATCATGCGGCCAGGGGGCTACCGGGTCATAGATTATGTAAGGGCCGGCACCGGCATGACCATCATTTTCATGGCCGTGGTCATGTTCATGCTCTGGGGGTTCTACGGCATCGCTGCCTGAAGGAAAAGGAGATTGTAAGCTACCGTCTCCAATGAAACCCTTTACTTTCAAGCCGGCATGACTATTGTTGAAATAACGGCACTTGTTGATATGGCACAAACACGCACCAAAAGGAGAGATCATGAATGCATTGAAATTTTATTTTGAAAATACCAAAGGCACCGGCGTTCTGGCCACAGCTGACAGCGATGGCAAAGTCGATGCCGCCATCTATTCCCGGCCGCATTTTCTGGAGGAGGATACACTGGCCTTTATCATGCGGGACCGGCTGACCCACCACAACCTGACATCCAATCCCCATGCCTCGTTTCTTTTCATTGAAAACGGACCCGGATACAAGGGAAAGCGCCTGTTTTTGAAAAAGGTCAGAGAGGAAGAAAATCCCGAGCTGGTGGGAAAAATCAAACGCCGCAGATACACCGATGAAAACCTGGAACCCAAATTCCTGGTATACTTCACCCTGGAAAAGGAACTGCCTTTGATCGGTGACAGCACAAAATAGCAGTTACGATAACATCTGCCCGGCATCGCTCTTAAATGGATTGATGATGGTCAAATCTTGTATGTGCTGTCCGTGCTGCAGATCCTCGGACAGCAGTATGGAACAATTTGCTTTGATTGCTGCGGCCACGATCAATGAATCCCACCAGGAAAATTGATACGTGTCCTGTATTGACCAGCTGTTTTCTATAATGCTCAGGTCCACTGTAACCGGATGCCAAGCCATCAGGTTTTTGATATCCAACCGGGCATGGCTTTCTGTCATGCCCGGTTTCAATTTCCGGGTCACCGTGACATAATATTCGTTCAGAACCTGTATACTGATCCTGCCCGTATGGTTTTCCCATAATGTTTTCAACCAGTTGGATGATATTTTTTGTTTTTCCGGTTCGGAAGCATCCCGGAAATAAACAAGAATATTGGTATCCACAAAGCAGTTATCTTTCATGTAGATCATTCCTGGACGGATACTTGCCATCTTTTTTCAGCAATGTCGGCGGGCTGGAAAGGAATTGATTCATGGCCTGCCGATATCCTGCTTCATCCTGCATTCTTTCCTTTAATATGGTTCCGATCCACCGGGAAACGCTGACCCGGTTTTTTGCCGCCTTGATCCTTGACCAGTCAGCGACCTCTTCCTCTAATGTAATGGTAACGTTTTTCATTTTTCCTCCCTAAAGCCATACATATAACACAATAATAGTGTGACACGAAAATCGTGTCAAGGGTTTTCTGACAGCCAAGCTTGACAGAAGACACCACCCGCCGTATGATATGAACCGTCATGTTCAGCAAAAACCAGGCAATTCCCCATGTGGTGTTTTCCGATGCCGTATCTAACGGACAGCCCGGCATATGAACGAAGTATCGCTCTGCAAAACTCCAAAGAGGCATCATGAAACAGATCATTTACAAACTGGGAAAGACACTGCTCGTCCTGGTGCCGGTGGCTGCTGCCCTGGCAGTGACCATCTATCTTGTGACCCACAAACCAGGCCCGTCACAAAAACAGACAGAGGAAGCGGTCCAGACCCTGCGGGTGATTCCGGCCCCGGTGGTGGACCTGGTTCCCCGGGCCGAAGGGTACGGGGTCGCGGAACCGGTGCAGGTGTGGGAGGCAGTGGCTGAAGTCAGGGGCCGGGTGACTGCCACCCACCCGAGCCTGCAGCCCGGGCAGTTGATAAAAAAAGACAGCCTGCTGGTCCGGATCGACCCTACTGAATACCGCCTGGCAAAAGCCCGACTGGAAGCGACCATTGAAGAAACCCGGGCGAAAATCGCGGAACTTGACCAGAATGAAGCAAACACCCGGCAGGTTATTGCCATTGAACAGCAGTCTCTGGCCCTGTCTCAAAAAATGCTCGAAAGAAAGCAGCAGGTGGTGGCGCGCCATGCCGTATCCAAAGATGAGGTGGACCGGGAAGAAAAAAGTTTTCTTGCCCAGAAACAGGCCCTGGAGCAGCGCAAAAATACCCTGGCGTTGATTCCCTCCCAGCGAAAGGCGCTGCACGCAGCCCTTGACCTGCACCAGACCGGCCTGAAACAGGCGCAGATCGACCTGGAAAAAACACAGATCCATGCCCCGTTTGACTGCCGGCTGGCGGATGTGTCCATCGAGCCCGGTCAGTTTGTGGGGGCGGGGCAGGCACTTTTTAAGATCCATGGCATTGGGGCAACCCAGATCAATGCCCGGTTCCGCATGGAAACGCTGCGGCATCTGCTGGGGGGTCAGGCCGAAACCCGCTTCGGTCCGGGGATGAACACAGATATTTTTCAACAGGTGTTTGCCGACATCACAGCTGTAGTCACCCTGCAGAACACGGACTGGTCTGTAACCTGGGAGGCGCGCATCGACCGGCTCCGGGAATCGATGGCCGCCGGCACCCGGGAAATCCAGGTGATAGCCGTGGTGGACCGGCCCTATGAAGATGCGGTCCCGGGCGAACGTCCGCCCCTGATGCCGGGCATGTTCTGTCACGTGGCCCTGACCGCCCCGGCCCGACCCGGACAGGTGGTGCTGCCCCGGACTGCGGTCCACGACAGTTCCGTGTTTCTGGTGGGTTTGGACAACCGGCTGGAGAAAAAACCGGTGACCGTGGATTTTGCCCAGTCTGAGTTTGTGGTCATCGCTTCCGGCCTGTCCGGCAACGAGAAGGTGGTGGTGTCAGATCCCACATTTGCCATTACCGGCATGAAGGTACGGCCGGTAATAGATGATGATTTGCTGCAGCGCCTGAAACAACTGGCACAGGCGAAGGGCATTACACCATGATCCGTTTTTTTGCAGGCCACCCCACAGGGGCCAACCTGCTGATGCTGGTATTTCTCATTGCCGGGGCCTTGAGTCTGCCCCAAATCCTCAAGGAAACCCAGCCGGATTTTGCCCCCACTGAAGTGGAAATCCGTATCAAATACCCCGGTGCCACGGCCCGGGAGGTGGAAGAGGTGATCTGCCAGCGGGTGGAAAACGCCGTTGACGGGATCAATTATATCAAAGAGATCCGGGCAGATGCCAGGGAAAACCTGGCGGCCATTGTGGTTGAAATGGCTGCTGCCGGCGATATCCAGACCTTTATCCGGGATATTGAAACCGGCATCGATGCCATTGATGATTTTCCCAAAGAGGTGGAACCGCCGGTGATACAGGAACTGGGCAAAACCGATCCTGTTTTGTCGGTGCTGGTGTCCGGCCCCATGGACCTGCCGGATCTCAAAGCTTATTGTGAAGATGTCAAAGACCGGCTCCAGGAAGCCGGGGTGGCCCTGGTGACCATCCAGGGTTTTTCCGATCACCAGCTGCGGATCTCTTTGTCCGATGCCGCACTGCGGAAGACCGGCCTGACAGCGGCCCGGGTAGCGGAACAGATCGCAGCCAAAAGCAAAGATATCCCGCTAGGCCTTCTGGAAACCCGGGAAAGGGATATCCTGCTGCGGCTTGTGGACCAGCGCCGCACCGCGGCATCCCTGGAAAACCTGGTGATCCTGGCCACGCCCGAAGGCGGAGAGATCCGGCTCAAGGATATCGCCACCGTGACCGACCTGTTTGCATTTCCCGAAGAAAAAATCATGATGAACGGGCAGCCCCAGGCCCTTCTGGCCATAGAAAAATCCAAGACCCAGGATGCCCTCAAGGTGGCACAAAAAGCCAAAGCCTTTATTTCCGAAGAACGGGCCCGGTTTCCCCGGGTGACCCTGACCCTTACCCAGGACCAGACACAGATTCTTACAGACCGCCTGAACATGCTGGTGAAAAACGGGATCCAGGGGATTTTGCTGGTGTTTGCCTTCATGTGGCTGTTCTTCAACATCCGGATCTCCTTCTGGGTGGTGATGGGATTGCCGGTTTCCTTTCTCGGGGCCTTTATCCTGGTACCCCACCTGGGGCTGAGCATCAACATGTTCACCATGGTGGGCATGCTCATGGCCATCGGCCTGCTCATGGATGATGCCATTGTGCTGGCGGAAAACATCATGACACACCGCCAGAAAGGCAAAAACGCCCTGGCTGCGGCCGTGGACGGTGTCAAAGAGGTGGGGGCCGGGGTGATCTCCTCGTTTATCACCACCATCTGTATCCTGGGACCCCTGGCCTTTATCGGCGGCCAGATCGGCCGGGTCCTCAAGGTGGTGCCCATGATGCTGATTCTGGTGCTGGCAATCAGCATCATCGAAGCATTCTGGATTCTTCCCCGGCATATGAACCATGCCATGCACCAGTTTGACCTGAACCAGGCCAACCGGTTCCGCCAGGGATTTGACCGGTTTTTTGAATGGGTGCGCACCCGGATACTGGGACGGTGCATCCGTGTGCTGCTCACCTTCCGGTATCTGGTGGTAACCGTGGTGATGGGTCTGCTGATTTTGTCCGTGGGCATGGTGGCATCCGGAAAAATCAAGTTCCAGGGATTTCCCGACCTGGAGGGGGATCTGATCACAGCCCGGCTGCTGATGCCCCAGGGAACCCCGCTGTCTTTTACCGAAAACACCGTGGACCTGATCCTTGATGCCCTGGCCCGCACCAACAAACAATTTTCTTTCACACAGCCCGGGGGCCGGGATCTTGTGGAAAATGCCTATGTCCAGTACAATGTCAATACCGAGGCCTTTGAAAACGGGCCACATGTGACCACCATCACAGTGGACCTGCT
>JAABSA010000031.1 GCA_011390635.1 Desulfotignum sp.
GCTTGATGCACCATGCTTTCAAAGGACAAGGTGATTATATGGTTGTCAATATGTCTGAAAATCGCGATCATCAGGTTTTTATCGACAAACAGCAGGCCGATGTCATGGACATTCTGAGAGACAGCATATTCAGCTGCCAGGATGTCATGGCAATCACACAAGATGAAAATACCGCATTAGATTTTATAAAAAAAATGGCAGCCGGAAATGTGATCAAAGCAGCAGATATAGATCATGGAATCCAGTAAAGACAAGACAAGGTGTTTTTAGAAATTGCTCTCCAAAAATTATCTGCCGTATTTGAACCCGGGCTGCACTTTTATCAGTTGTTTGGTATAGGGATGTTCCGGGTGCCGGATGATGTTGTCCGCCGTGTTGATCTCCACAATATGGCCTTCGTGGATAACCGCAATCCTGTCGCACAGGTATCTGGCAGCCGCCAGGTTATGGGTGATGAACAAAAAGGTCATACCGAAGGTTTCTTTGATTTCCTGGAGCAGCTTGAACAACTGAATGGCAATGGTGGCATCCAGCATGGAAGTGGGTTCATCCGCCACGATAAATTCCGGCTCCACCACTATGGCCCTGGCAATGGCCACCCGCTGGCGCTGACCACCGGAAAGCTGGTGGGGATACCGGTTGTAAAACGCTTTTCCCGGAGACAGCCCCACGGTTTCAAGGGTGTGGATCACCTTTTGCGATCGGGTTTCAGGGGTTCCGATCTTTTGGACAATCAAAGGCTCCATCACGGTTTCTGCAATGGACAGATGGGGGTTCAGGCTCTGGTAGGGATCCTGGAAAATCATCTGAACCCGGGAACGGTATGCTTTTAAGGCGGATCCTTTAAAATCTCTGATGGGTGCTTTGTTGAACAGAATGTCTCCGGCAGTGGGCTGCTCCAGCCGCACCAGCAGCCTGCCGGTGGTGGTTTTGCCGCTCCCGCTCTGTCCCACCAGCCCGTAGATTTCCCCTGTTTCAATTCCCAGATCAATGCTGTTCAAGGCCAGGACCCGGTTCTTTTGCCTGGAAAAAAATGTTTTTCTGGGGAAATAGGTTTTGGTCACGCCCTTCATTTCAACCAGCAGCGTTTTTTTAGAATCAGCCTTTCCCATGACCACCTCTGATAACGTCTGGTTCACAGCAAAAGGCCTTGTGGGTGGAAGATATCTGTACCCAGCCCGGTGCCTGTTTTCTGCAGGAACCGGAACATACCTTGCAATTGTCGGCAAACCGGCAGGACCCGATATCCGATAAAAGATCCGGGGATTCCTTCATATCCGGAATCACGATATCATTGATATTGTCCAACGACAGATAAGAACCCAGGAGGCTGCGGGTATAGGGATGACGGGGAGACCTGAACACCTCTTTTCTGGTGCCTGTTTCCACAATCTGGCCGGCATACATCACACAGATCTGATCACAGACCGATGCCACCACCGCAATGTCATGGGAAATAAAAATCAGGCCGGTGTGGGTTTTTTCCTGCACGTGTTTGATTTCTCTGAGAATCTGATCCTGGACAATGACATCCAGGGCAGTGGTGGGTTCATCCGCAATAATAAGATCCGGATCACAGGCCAGGGCCATGGCAATAACCACCCGCTGCTTCATGCCGCCGGAATATTCATGGGGATAATCTTTCATGCGCGCCACCGGGATATCCACCAGATCGAACAAGGCATTCAACCGGTCTGCCAGATCCGCATCAGACATGTCGGGCTGGTGGGTGATGATGGCCTCTTTGATCTGTTCATCCACCCGGTGCACCGGATTGAGTGCATTCATGGCCGCCTGGAATATCATGGCGATTTTCGCCCCCCGCACCTTGCGCCACTGTTTTTCCGTCAGATGAACCAGATCTTCTCCCTGGAATTGAATACTGCCTTTCGGGATCACCGCATTATCGGGCAGCAGTCCCATCAGGGCCATGCCGATGGTGGTTTTGCCGCACCCGGACTCCCCCACAAACCCTAAAGGTCTGCCCTCTTCAAGATCAAAACTGATATTGTCCACCGCCTTGAGCAGCCCTTTTTTGGTCTGGTACCCGATGGTCAGGTTCTTTACAGATAAAAGTGTCATGGGCTCAGACCTGCCCCTCCTTTCGCAATCTTGGATCCAGCACTTCGTCCATGGCCCGGCCCAGCATGTAAAACGCCAGGGTCAACAATGAGATACATACCCCCGGCGGTATCAGCCAGTAGGGTGCCTGAAACATATGACCCGATTTCCAGACCCATTGGAGCATCATTCCCCAGCTCACCTGGCTGGGATCTCCGAACCCCAGAAAGGACAATGCCGCTTCCACCAGGATGGCGGCAGTCACCCGGAAGGTCATGTACAAAAATGCCAGGGGCAGGACATTGGGCATGATATGCCGGAAAATAATACGCAGATGGGAGGCCCCGGCCACCCGGGACGCCTCGATAAACGGCCGGTGTTTCAATGACAGGGTCTGGGACCGGATAACGCGGGATACGGCAGGCCACCGCATGATGGCAATAATGAACACGATGATCCAGATGTTGAACTGACCGAACAAAGAAGCCAAAATCAGCAGGATCACCAGGGAGGGCAGCACCATGATGATATCCGCCGTGCGCATGAGAAAGGCATCCAGCAGTCCGCCGGTATAACCGGCAACCATGCCCACAAGGGTGCCGATGACAATACTGAAGAATGCTGCGGACAGCCCCACAATAAAGGCCACCTTTGCCCCTTCCAGAAGCTGGGCCAGAAGATCACGGCCCACATTGTCCGTGCCCAGCCAGTGGGTGAGGCTGGGTCCCGTGGAAACCCTGATATCCGGATCGATGCCGGTCATGGGATCATACATGGGATCGATAAGGGGCACAAAAAAAGAGGCAATGGCCATGAACATGAATACCACCAGGATGATGATACCGGTTTTGCCCAGGGGATTTTCAATAAAAATCTGCCATCCTTTGTAAAACCGCAGCAGAGAATACTTGTTCAGCACAGACACATCCTTTTTTTACTAATAGGTGATCCTGGGATCCAGCCAGGCATACAATAGATCCACAATCAGGTTGGCAACCAGCACCACCAGAGCGATGAGCAGAAAACAGGCCTGGGCCAGGGGATAGTCATTGTTGCTCACCGCAAATATCAATTCTTTGCCGATCCCCGGCCAGGTAAAAATCTGCTCTGTCAGGGCACCGCCGTTGATGGAAAAAGCAAGGGAAAGTCCCACAGATGTGATTACGGGCAGAGCGGCATTCCGGGCAGCATGTTTGTTTCGGATCACCTTTTCACTCAGTCCCTTTGCCCGGGCCGTAATGATATAATCTTCCCTGAGAACCGACAGCATGGATGAGCGCATCAGCAGAAGATAAGAGCCCAGGTTGATGATAAACAGTGTCATCAGCGGCAGCATCAGGTGATGAAGCACATCCAGAATCCGGACAAATAACGAAGCATTTCCCACCCAGAGTTGTGGAGACAGGACCCCGCCAAGAGGAAACAGCCCCAGCTTGAATCCCAGAATCCACAAAAGAAGCAAAGCGAACCAGGGAATAAACAGGGTGTAACACACAAGGGCGGAAATGGACATGACATTATCCAGACGGGATCCTTTATGCCAGGCGGCAATTTTGCCCAGAAATATCCCCGCAAATGCCGCCAGGACCGTGGATGTGGTAAACAAAAGGATGGTCCATTTGAGCTTGTCCACGATAATATGGGAAACCGGTTCCCCGTAATGAAAGGAAAAACCGAAACTGCCGGTTACAAAATTTTTCACATAAATAACATATTGCTCCCACAAAGGCCTGTCCAGGCCCATCTGCTCAATGAGATGGGCCATGTCTTCAGGGGTGAGCATGGGATCCACCATCTTGGATACGGGATCTCCCGGAGACAACCTGAACAAAAAGAACAGCACGGTCAGAATAATAAAAAAGATAACGGCAACTTCTACCAATTTTACCAGAATATAGATGGGTTTTCTCATTTTATCCCACAGATTTCCCGTATCTATTTTACCGGTTTGATCATGCACAGAGACCAGATACTGCCGATGCCGTCCACCTTTTCCACCCATCCGCTAAAGCGTTTGTTAACCGTGGCCTCAATGATATGGGGATTATACAAAGGATAATAGGGCACATCTTCTAAAATCATTTCCTGCATGGTCCAGATCATCTGTTTTCGTTTTGCCACATCCACCATCAGCCGCTGGGCCTGGGCCAGTGTGTCAAACTCCGGGTTCCGATATCCACTCATGTTCCAGTCCCTGGGATTATCGTTTTCGGAGGAAAAAAAAGATCCCAGGTAATCGGGGTCCAGATCCAGCTTGCCATATCCCAAAACAAAGGCATCAAAATCGTGTTTTCCCTTCACCGTTTCCAGAAGAGAATTAAAGGACATGGGCCTGGCAAATGCCGGAATTCCCAGCTGCCTGAGCCATTCCTGGATCATGGTGCCGGCGAAGGCGCGCTTGGGATCATAATCCGCCGGCGGGGTCAGAATAACAAATTTTGCCATTGCCTCTCCGGAGGGCAGCAGAATATCCGATGGTTTGGCCAGGGTACCATCGTCATTCACCGGCGGCACTTTCCAGGAATAACCGGCATCCTTAAGCATCTGCCAGGCCGCCTTTATACGCTGCTCCTGGTCCAGGCCGTCGCCGTATTTTCTGACATTGGGATTATGCCAGAAGTGGTTACCCGAAGGTATAATGGAATGCATGGGGTTGCCGTGATCCTGGAGAATACGGTTGAGGATGAATTGTTTGTCCACCACCGTTGCCACAGCCTGGCGCAGGATTTTATCATCAAAAGGGGGCCTGCGCAGATTGAACCCCAGGTAGTAGAGGGCGCTTTTTTTGTTAAAATGCAGGTCAATGCCGGTGTTTTCTTCCAGATCCTTGATATAGCCGGGCTGTACATCCCACCAGTAATAATCGATATCCCCTTTTTTCAACGCCAGGATGGCCACATCAGAAGTTCCGTAAATAGTAAACAAAAGATTGTCCACATAAGGGCCCAGATCAAGGCCGGCTATGGTTTTGCCCTGCCCGAAAAAATAGGGGTTTTTCGTCATGTGGAGATAGGCGCCTTTCTGGTATTCATGGAGTATGAAAGGACCTGTTCCCAAGGGTTTTTCCACCTGATAATCCTGGAGGAAGCGCAGGGGCTTTTCCGTTGCCAGGGCATCTTTGGCCACCTGTTCCCACTCTTTTTTAGATACCATGGGGGCGGTCATGATCCGGGACATGAAAATAGCGGAAGGTTCTTTTAAATAAAATACCACGGTATGGGCATCAGGGGCCTCCACTTTTTCGATGAGTTGCCATTTGCTGTAGTACCGGGGAATTTTGAAATCAAAAAACAGCTGCTTTGTAAACAGCACATCTTCACTGGTAAAATCGGATCCGTCGGACCATTTGGCATCCCGCAGTTTGATGGTATAGGACAGGGCTTTTTCATCAAAGACTGCATCTTCTTCTGCCAGCCAGGGAATAATCTCCAGGGTCTTTGGATGGCGGTGGAACAAGGGCTGATAGATCTGTGACAGGATGTTGCGGGAGTTGCCGTCGGTGGCAAGCCAGATGTTCAGGGACCTGGGTTCTTCCGGCAGCCCTATTTTTAAAAACACACTCTCTTCGGATTTCTGGCATGACAACAGACCCCCTGTTATCACCATCAAAAAAACGGCCGGCAGCAGCAGTCTGCTTACCTTTTTAGACCATCTGCTGAATTGGTTCTTTTTTGTTTTCTGAATTTGCTGCACTGATTTTCTCCTCAATAAAGTCCACCACACGTTTTTCAAGTCTCTGGTTGTTGAACTGGTTAATTCGCGGGATTCCGCCGGGACTGACGCAATTGACTTCCACCAGCTTGTCTCCTATGATATCAATCCCCACAAAGTACAGACCGTCCTGCCGCAATTTGGGCTTGATGCGCCGGCAAAGGGCTTTTTGGGCCGGGGTAATCTCATGCCTGAAAGCCAGTGCACCGGCATGGACATTGGTGCGGAAATCACCGGACACGGATCTGCGGCCCATGGCACCCAGAATTTCCCCATCCAGCAGAAGAATGCGCACATCCCCTTCTTCCCTGACCTGTTGTAAATATTCCTGAACCATGATGGGCCGGCGCTCAGGATAGGGTTTGCCCGCCTTGACATAGTAGTTGATCAGGGAATTGAGATTTTCCTGGTCCTGGTTGCTGACCTTGATCACCCCGTGGCCCCCGTGGCCATGCAGGGGTTTGATGACCATGGCACCGCCGAAATCATCAATGATCTTCTTCAGACGGTACGGATCCCTGGACACATGGGTTTCTGGAATGATGTCCGGAAAATTGAGAATATAGGCTTTGCTGCTGCCGTTGAGCTGGCCCAGGGTACTGTTTACCAGAAACACCTGATCACTTACAGGACCTAAAAATTCCAGCACCTCATAATTGATGGGCGGGTTTTTTCGCAAAAACAGAACATCCAGGTCTGTCACTGTTTCAAATATCAATTCTTCTTTGTCCAGACAATGGAGGAGATCCGTCCAGTAGGCCTGGATGGAATGATTTTTCGCCACCGAAATACGGCGCATTCTGGCCACCACTTCATTTTTGCGGACATAAATATCATGGGGTTCGAGGAAAAAAACCTCATGATCCCGCTGGTTGCACTCATACATGATATGGGCAGTGGTGTCCCAGACCGGGTCGATCTGCCGTAAATCATCCATTAAAAATGCGATTTCCATGATACCTGTTCAAGACCTCCGGGTGCTGGTATTCTTCGGTAAAAAAAATGGCACGGGTCTGTCTTTTGTAAGCTATGACAGCATAATTGTCAAACCCTTATGTAATTTTAACGAAAGACAAGACAAAGGCTTTTGATTTGTGTATCATTGTTATTCAGGCTGTATGTACCACCTACCAAACACCCGGAGGATAATCATGGGAGACACCCTTTTCATACAATTTTATAATAAGACGCACAGCGGCTGGTTTGACCTGTGCAACGGCTTTTCAGATACCTGGGACCTGTGCCGCAGCAAAGGGGAGTTTCTGTGGATACCCCTTGATCTGGATACAGACCGGTGGTATGACGAGAGCGCTTATACCCGGATTCCGCTTCCCATCCAAAAAGGCACCGTATATGTAAGTGCCAGTTACGTGAACCAGTTGTACCAGGCTTTTTTATGGGCCATCCAGTATCCGGACATCACCTTTATCGCAGGCGGACCTGTGACCTCGGAACGGTATTGTGCAGAACCGGGCTGGCATTCGGTGCATTTCAAGGTGGAACAACCGCTGCCGGCCAATCTGGTTTTAACGGGCCAAAGTGTTGAATCCCTGTTTGGAGTTCCCGAATTTTCCGGCAGGTGGCACCTGGAAGTACCCGCCCAGATCCCGGAAAACAGCCGGATCTATTTTTCCTATACCCTTGAAAACCAATGCTATTGGAAAAAATGTCCTTTTTGTTCCATTGCCCAGCATTCTTCCGACCATTTCAGAAAACGCAAGGTTCTGGATCTGGCCTTTACAGACCTGGATTACGCCGGACATAAAATTGTCCGGCTCAACACCGGGTCCATGACCCCGGAGCATATCCGAAGCATTCTGCCCCTTTTACCCGTAACCCCGGATATGGAATACCGTTTTTTCATGCGGGCTGCGGCAGCAGAAACCCGGGCCATGGAAGCGGCGGTGTCCAAAATGCAGGGACAGATTCCCGACTGCACCCTGGGATTCGGCATTGAATTTCCTTCAGACCGCATGTGGCAGTATCTTAACAAGGGCACCCGCATGGAAGAGGTAATAAAAACCCTTGCATTCTGCACAAAAACCGGTTTCAAAGTCAATGCCAATGTGATTTTAGGCTGGAACAACCTGGTGGAACAGGACCTGACTGATCTGGAAGGATTCATGGAAAACCTGTCCGCAGACACTGTCACCACCCTTCAGCTGCGTTGGCTGTTTGCCCATCCCTATACCAAAATTTACGAAACCTATGAAGGAGTGGAAAACAGTATCCGGCTGGGTCCCTTTAACTGCGGGTTCAATGTCAGGGTGAGCCCGGAGCAGCAAGAATTGAACCAGCGGGCCGCAAAAATCATTAAAAGATACTGTGACAAAAAGGGCATTACCCTGCAGGGGTACAAAAACCTGGAAAAGGGGTTGTCGTGACCTCCTGATTGTAAAACACCTGCACTGTCGTCTTTCCGGTGCCTTGTTTAATGACGAAAAAAAAGACAGTTACCTTGGGGGAGACCCGATAATGTTCATCAAAAAAAGCAAAAATAACGGAGTCCGTGAAATTCTGATAATGGGGATTTTCTGGCGCATCCTTTTCATTGAGGCCGTTCTTCTGGTATATTCTCTTGTGTACCGGTGGCTGGCAGAAGATGCGGGACCGGCCGATCTTTTCTGGTATGCCGTACGAATCATGGTGCTGGTGGGTATTATCATTGTCTTTATGGTGGTAAGTTTAAAACAGTTTCTTACCAAAAAAATCATAGACCCGCTGGAACACATCGCCTTGGCCAACAAGGCCATTGAAAATGATTTTTCCCAAAAAGACGCCATAGCGCTGCCTCCGGATACTCCTGATGAAATCACAACCATTGTCACCACCAGGGCCGCCATGCTCAAACGCATCATCCAGGTATCTGATGAACGGCTCAAGCTGGTAAATTTTATCAAAGAAACCTTTGGACGGTATCTTTCCACAAAAGTGGTGGAAGAAATTCTTTCCTCCACCCGGGGCCGGCAGATCGGCGGCACCCGCAAAACAGTGACCGTACTGATGGCGGATTTGCGGGGATTTACCACGCTTTCTGAATCACGGGACCCGGAAGAAATGGTGCAGCTGCTCAACCGGTATCTCAAAAGAATGTCCGCCATTATCCTGGCATATGACGGCATTATCGATGAAATCATCGGGGATGCCATCCTGGCGGTGTTTGGTGCACTTGAACCCCATGAAAATGATCCGGAACGGGCCATTGCCTGTGCACTGGGAATGCAGAACTGCCTGGTCAGGCTCAATGAAGAAATCACGGCTGAAGGATACCCGGCCCTTGAAATGGGCATCGGCATCAACACAGGCAGTGTGATTGTGGGAAATATCGGATCGGAACTGCGCATGAAATACGGCATTGTCGGAGATGCGGTGAACCGGGTGGCAAGGATCGAAGCCAACAGCATAGGCGGCCAGGTCCTCATTGGTGAGTCCACCTGTAAAGCTGTCCATGCCCTTTTGAAAACAGATCCTCCCAAAACCACAATGATGAAAGGCTTGAAAAAACCCCTGGTTTTTTATGCGGTATATGCCATTGAAATGGATGGTAAACACATTGCCCTGGAGGTACCCACCACATCAGGCCCTTTGCTGGATATCCAGATACCGGTGCAATGCTGGGTCATCCAGGACAAAAAACTTGGGTCCATCCCCATAGCCGGCACGAGCGTTTCCATGGATGAAAACAAGATCAATATCCAGACCAGGATCCCTGTTGAACCGCTGACTGATGTGAAGCTTAATTTTTCTTTCTGCCTGGAAGCCCATTGTTTTGATGATATCTATGCCAAATGCATTGCCATGGAACCTGCGGGCGCCGGCCGGGACAGTCACCTTTGTCAGCTGCATATAACCGCCATGGAGGAAAAGGACCGGGCCATTATCAGACAATGGATGGCAGAAGCAGCTGCCTGACCGTAACCAGTACAATCGTTTTACCACAGGCTTTTTTCTTGACAAGGCATGAAAAGTATACTTGGATAATCCATATCTATTTTTAGTACCGCCGTTTATGAACCCGATATAAAAAGGAACCCGTCATGGGAAACACATTACGCCTGAAATTATTATCCCTTGACATGCTCAAACCAGTATTGTGGTGCATCTGGATACTGTTCCTCTGCCAGATATGGCTGGTACAGACCGGTCATGGCCGGGAAAATCAGATCACCAATCACCTGGGTATGACCTTTATCCGGGTTCCACCCGGCACCTTCCAGATGGGAAGCCCTGACTCCGAAGAACACCGGACAACCAATGAGACACAGCACCTGGTTCATATCAGAAAACCATTTTATCTCCAGCAAACAGAGGTGACCCTGGAACAATGGCGGGCGGTGATGGGAAAAAGCTGGTTTATCAGACGAAAAGGATCTGACCAGACACCGGTGACCCGGGTCTCTTTTTATGATGTCCAGAAATTTATCAGAAAACTCAACAAAACAGACAGCGCCCGATACCGGCTTCCTTCGGAAGCGGAATGGGAATATGCCTGCCGGGCCGGCACCACCACCGCATACTTCTGGGGAAATGACATAGACTGTTCCAAGGCCATGTATGCCAACAACCCAAAAAAATTGTGCGATTGCTGTGGGTATTACCGGTCTGCGGGGCTGCCTGTAGATGGTCCTGCCCCGGTAGGTTCCTTTTCCCCCAATCCCTGGGGATTTTATGACATGCACGGCAATGTCTGGGAGTGGTGTGCTGATGAATATACCGATGACATACGCACCCCCGGAGTCAACACCTATGATATTTTCTCCTCCAGACCCAGGGTGCGCCGCGGCGGCAGCTGGTACAAGTATGGCCAGTTCCTCAGAAGCGCCAACCGCACCTATGCCCATCCCGGCGCCAGATTCCAGACCACGGGATTCAGACTGGTCCTTGAGACAGAATAATGCGTGCAAAACTTTTAGATCTTCTCAAAATTTATGAAGAAGAGATCAGCCTGTTTTTGTGGACGGCCGCCATTTTGTTCATCATCCGCAGCTCCGGCATCATCCTCAACAACTATGCGGAAACCGCTTTTTTAAAGCGGTTCGGGGTGGAATTTCTGCCCATGGTCAATATGCTCAATGCAGTGGCCACTTTTTTTATCACAGGGCTGCTGGCTGCTTTTTTAAGCAGAACCTCCGGTGCCAGACTCCTGTTTTATATATTTATTTTCTCAGGGGTTTTTGTCACAGCCATCCGGCTGCTTATTCCCATGGGTTTCAACCTGCTGTATCCCTTGCTGTTCATGCTCAAAAGCCAGCTTGAACTGCTCCAGGCCCTGTTGTTCTGGAACATGTGCAATGATCTTTTCAACACCCGCCAGTCCAAACGCCTGTTTCCTCTGCTCACTGCAGGGGGGGTCATCGGACTCATCCTGGGCAGTTTCGGCACCCCCTATTTTGCAAGGCTGTTCAGCATGGACAACCTGCTGTATCTGTATCTGGTCACCACCATTATCGGTGCATTGATGATCCAGGCCATGGGGCGCAGTTACGCCACCTTGATATTTACCGAAAAGACCGGCACGTCAGGCAAAAAAAATCCTGCAATGATCGAAGAGATAAAACGGGTCTACCCCCTGGTAAAAGATTCCATTCTGGTAAAAATTGTTCTGGTGCTGACCTTCATGCCCAACGTGGTCATTCCCATCATGAACTACCAGTTCAATTATGCCGTAAATGAGCAGTTTGCCTCTGAAAGTGCCATGATTCAGTTTTTCGGCAATTTCAGAGCGGTGCTGTATATCATCAGCCTGTTTATTCTTTTGTTTGTGGGAAGAATTTACGGCCGGTGGGGATTGCCCGTGGCCCTGATGTTTCATCCATTTAACTATATGCTGGCATTTATGGCGTTTCTTTTGCGGTTTGACGTCATTTCAGCCATCTATGCCAAAATGTCCACAAATATTTTGCGCACCACCATTAACGGGCCTGCCAACAGCATTCTTATCGGACTTTTCCCGGAATCCTACCGGGACATGATCCGCCCTTTTTTGCGGGGAACTGTAGTCAGACTGGCCCTGTTCACAGGTTCCTCCCTGATTTTGATTTCTACACCACTGTTTCATCCCAGATACCTGACCCTGGTGGCCCTGCCTTTTCTGATCGCATGGGTAGCGGCCCCTTTTGTGCTCAAGGCCAATTATTCAAAAATTTTGCTGGATATGATTTCCAGAAACCTGCTGGATATCAAAAGCCTTGACCAAAAAGAACTGGGCCAGATATTTAACCAGGAAAAAACCCTGTCAGACCTGGAGACCTCCTTTCTGGCGGCCCGGGGAGAAGATGCCCTCTGGTATGCCAGACTGTTGAAAAACTTTTCTGCCGACCGCCTGGACCAGCTGATCCTCAAGAATCTGGACAACCAGGATGAAAATACCCAGGTGGCACTGATCAAAATGATCTCCCCTGAAGCAGGATCCCGGGCCGCAAGAGAACTGGTCTCCTATTTGTCCCCCCATCGTCATGAAACCACTATCGCCATCTTAAAGCTTATTATCCGACATGGTATCCAGGCTGTGAATCCATCTGATTTCTCCAATTATACGAACAGTTCCCACCCGGTGGTCAGGGGATTTGCCTGTGCCTGCCGGTATGCCGACCAGCCGGAATCTCTCCAAAAATATATTGATGACTGGCTGTCCCACACCGATACAACCTTTCGCCAGTCCGGTATTATCTGTGCCGGATTGAGCGGATATCAGGAATATATCCCCAGGCTGCAGGCCCTGCTCAAGGAACCTGAAATCGATCCGTTTATACCCGATATCATCAGAGCCCTGTCCCGGTTACAGGCTGAGACAGGCCATTCAGCGGCTTTATCTTACCTGGATCATAATCATAAAGAAGTACGTATGGCAGCTCTGGATGCCCTTTCCATAACAAATGATGATACTTTGAAAAAAGCGATTCACCTGCTGGGAGATCCTTCAGATACCACCCATGACTTTGCCCTGGAAAAAATCAAAGCTGCGGACTATCAGAACAATCTGCTGCTGGTGGAATCTTTGGCACTGCCATCCACCCGGATCAGGCGGGGACTTTTTAAACTGCTGGAAACCCTGGATATAAAAGAGTTTGATGTGTTGCTGTTCGCTAAAAAAAATCTTTCCAAAGCCTATGAATACCTGGCCATGGCCCAATCTTTGGAAAATCTCCCCCAGGGCGGGATGCAAAATCTTGCCATGGAACATCTTGAGGGAAAAAAAGAAATAATATTGGAAAACATCCTCAAGGTTCTGGCCATCCATGACCAGACCAAACGGATGAAATCCGCCTGGCAGGGAATTTTCTCTTCTGACACCCGCCAACGGGCCAATGCCATTGAACTGCTTAATGATGTTCTGGACAACAAAACCTTTAAAATCATGCTGCCGCTTCTGGAAAGCCCGAACCCTTCAATGGCTTTGACAGAGGGCAGAAAGCTTACAAAAATTCCAGCATTTGACACAGAGAAAAAACTGGCAGTATCAAATCTGCTTTCCTCTGCAGACTGGGTAGATGTGATCATTGGACTGGGGATTGTGCGAGAAATACCAGACATATCCATCAACCAGGACCTGCTTTATAACTTGAAACAATCTGATAACCAGCATATTTTAAAGGAAGTTGACATGATATGGAACAAAAACAAAAAGTCCGGGGAAACCAAGGGGGAAGATTCATCCCCAAAATTATCTCTGGGGGAAAAAATACTTCTTTTAAAGGAAATCGAAATATTTTCAGGTTTGAGTGCTTCAGAACTGGCAGCCATTGCCGGTGTCACCGAAGAAATGGCATATGCGCAGGATAAGGATGTTATCACACAGAACGGTGTCGGGGAAACCGTTTTTCTGATCATTGACGGCAAGGTATCGGTGATCATGGAGAAAGAAAACGGCAAAGAGGAACACATCGACCAGATGACATCAGGCAGCGCCTTTGGTGAAATGGCTTTGATTGATGATTCCCCCCGGTCCGCCACCATCCGGACCATGACCCCCTGCCGCTTTCTCATCCTCCACAAACAGGAATTCAAGGAAACCGCCATGGAATTTCCACGCATAGCCCTGCAGATCTGCTCGGTTCTCAGCCGGCGGATCAGGCATCTGCACTCTCTGGTTCAGGATAAAGAGTGCTGAAAAAATTCTACAGACCTCCCAAGGCGGGAAACCAGCAACCCAATTGCCCCTTCTTATTTTCTTGTTTTTTGACAGGAACTGAGGAGTAAGGCACTAAAGTCCTCCCCGAAAATACAATTTCCGGTCGATCAGTTTTTTCATTTTTCAGCTGTCCGCTTTTTGTAAAAGTGATGCAATGGTGCGGGCAAGATCATCCCGCCCCTGTTCTTTGAGCAGGGGAATCAGGGGCCGGTAAAAAGGGGGCCGCACCCGGATGGTGATGTCAAACCGGGATATATCCGCCGGGGTGATCTCATCTGCTTCAAAGGCACGGGTTTTGTGCAGCAGACCCAGGGCGGTAAGCTCGGTCATGGTCCGTACACATTTTTCACATTTGCCGCAATTGAGCTGGTCCGGAACATTGGCCAGGCACACCCGGAAATTCTGGAAAGCGGTATCCCATTGGGATACAATCCTGATTTTTTCCAGGCGGGATAATTCATAATCCCGGTGACGGATTCTCATGCCATAGCTGGAGTATTCCGGATCCAGTAACGGATGGGAACCGCAGGGGTGCAGATGGGGGATATCATAGGATGAGGCGATGAACATCAGATTGATCCGGCTGCTGAACCCATGGGCCATGGCAGCCAGCACCGCACCAAAAAAACTGTCCAGCCACAGCGCCCGGTCATCGCACAGATGACGGATATTGGTGTACACCGGCACAAGACTGGTACCGGCATCCTGTGTAATGCGGGAAACAGCGGTCATGGCCCGGTCAAACACATGAAATTTTGCCCCCCGTTCCACCACACCGCCGATATCAAACCCATGGAGAAAAAAACTGTCCCGGACATAGGCCGGATGGGTGTCAGGATAATGCAGCCGATTCTGACGCAGGGCAGCCAGAGAATCCATACCCCCGGACATGACCATGCCCGCCCCCGCCCCGTGCTGTGCCGGCGGATCCTGGTGTTTTCGGACACGAGATTCTACGGGAATGGGAACATACCGCCCCTGTGTCCAGTGGGAGAGAATATGCATGGCCACATGCACCCCCTCTTTGAGAAACGGACAGACGGCGCCTTCCAAAAAAATACGCTTTTCCCCCAGATGCAGGGCCGGCAGCAGACACCCCACCAGGAATGCATCCGGGTTGGCATCAAATCCCCGGGCATATTCCACCGGGGTCTTGATATAAACATCTTTCCCAGGATGATCGCTTTGTTCAAAACTGACCCTGGCAGAGGCAATGGCAAAATCGCTGTCCTGTGTCAACTGTATATCGGTGATTTTCATAGGCTGTGTTTTTTCATACCTGATTGAGATTTTTCTGCCTTAGACAGCACATGGGCAATGATTTTTTGGGCAATATCTTTTCCAGTGGCAGCTTCCAACCCCCTGAAGCCCGGGGAATAATTCACCTCCACCACATGGGGAAGGCCCCCTTTTTCCACCATCATATCAATGCCGGCAATATCCAGAGAGCAGACCCTGGCAGCTGAAACAGCCATCTCCGCCCACGCTTCAGGCGGATCAAAACCCCTGGCCTGTCCATTTTGATGGATATTGGTCCTGAAATCATTTGATGCCGGTATCAGCTGCATGGCACCGGCCACCCGGCCTCCGATCACCAGAATCCTGGCATCCACCCGTCCTCCTGGCGGAAAAAACCGCTGCACCACGAGCCCCTTTACCGGATCAAGCAGGTTTGCAACACATTTTTTTGCCCCGGATCTGTCATCGATTTTCACCACCCCGTCACCCCCCATGCCAAAGGGCTGTTTGACAACGACCGGGTATCCGCCCAACTGGTCAACAGCAGCAAAAAAACTGTCGGATCTGGTGACAAAACAGGAGTCCGGAACCCGAATCCCTTCCGCTGACAGGGTCTGAAGGGTGACAAACTGATGCCGGGCAATGGTTACCCCTTCCAACCCGTTTACCAAAGGGATACCCATTGCCTGGAACTGGCGCAGCACCACAAACCCGTATTCACCCATGGGTGATCCCTGGCGGGGCAAAACAACATCCGGCAAAGCATCTGAAACAGCGCTGTCAGCAAAAACGCCTCCCATGCCGGGATGCTGTTTTTCCAGCGAACAGATAACCTGGTAAGGGTTGATGAGCTGGATCCGATGTCCGGCCTTTTGGGCAGCGGTCTTCAGCCGGCCGTTGGGATGAAAGGCAAAACCGTGAATGGTGAGAATACCAATGTTCATGGGGGATTATCTTTTTGATTCACGGCATCATCTGCGTTGTTTTCCAATGTGGAAATCATCTGTTCCGGCATCCAGACACCCATTTGTTTATTTGCTTTTTCACTGAAATAGGTGGTAATTTTTTTGGTATTATTGCGCAGGGCAATTTTCTGGGTGGCCAGGTTATCTTCGGCGATCAAAGAAAACACCTCATATTTTCCAGCCCTTGCGGTCAATCCTTCCAAAAGCTTTCTGCCCACTCCCAGGGACCGGTATTCAGGCCGCACCGAGGTATATCCCCGTTCCACAAATCCGGAAAAATCCAGATCTGTTGCTATTTTCAGACGGTCTATCAAGGCCTTCCTGGGATGTTTGAGGCAGGAGTTTCCCACCATCACCCCATTTTCCACAGCATATCCGATCAGATAGGCTTTTTCAAGGTTGGAGCGGACATGGGCCAGGTCCACCGATCCGCCTGCCGCAACCATGGCGCAGACCGTATCCAGATATCCTTTCGGCAGATCTGCCGGCGGTGTAAAATGATAGGCAATATCTTGGCCCAGGGTAAGTAGATCAGTGCCATGGTACCGCAGCCGGATCAGGTGATCCACAGGGAACCTTGACAGACATGCCAGCAGCCTCTCAGACGTTCCCAGAAGTTCCCAGACCGGCCTGCCCGGCAGGGGGGCTGCCATGTCATAGGCGCTGTAAACCGGCACATCATTTTCGGGGATATCATATGAATGCACTAAGTGGGGGTTGTCCATAATACATTTTACAGCAGGTCCGGCAGGACTGTTCGCCAGAGATGCCGGGACTGTTACATGGTTCCATATGCCTTGCCTGGAAACCTGCCACAATAGTTGATCCGGTATCTTTGCCAGTTCCGGCGCACATTGCCAATGGATCAGTTTCAACCCCTTTTCCTGCCACCCGGCCAGCTGATTTTTCCCAACCGGTTTTTGGGACGGCCCCAGACCGGCTGTGATCCCGAATACCATGGATGCCGGTTTTTCTGCCAGCCATCGGGACAGACGGACCATACAGGAAAACACATCCGGGGCTGCCCCCCTGGATGCCGCAGCCTGGAAAAAAAACCCGGCTGCATCCATGTATTCCTGCTGATGCAAATGCCGGAACAATGCATCCTGGTCTTTGAATGCAAAAAGATCCTTTGTGAATATCTGTCCGAATGCATTGTCATGGACCAGATCTGTAAAAGTGATGCTGCTGTTTTCTGCTCCAGCGGTCAATGGGTTATGCGCATTATTCATTATTCTGCCATCCGGCTTCCCGACTGTTTGCAGGCAATTGCCCTGGTATTTCAGCACCCGTCATGCCTATCTGTTGACATTATATGGTGTGCCTGCAGGAGTCAAGTGCATGGCCAACAAGAAAAGTCTTATTGCAACAGAAACGGCCGGACTGTTTATCCGGCCGTTTCTGTTTTTATGAGATTACTGCGGCAATATGTTATGGGTTGTCAATGGCATCAATGATTTCAACATTGTTTTCCGGTGCATAGATATATCCTGAAACCTGAAGATTGGTAACTTCAAAAACAAAGGTACCGGATGATTTTGTCCGTTGGGAGGTAAACACAACCTGTCCGTCTGCATCGGTATATCCGGTCTGGTCTTCTGAAACCAGACCACTCCATTTTCCGGAAACAAAAACATTTTCAACCGGGAAACCATATTCATCAACAATGGTGACCTTTGCAGTGGCACTGACATTCACTCCCCGCTGATCAATTCCCATCATGATATCAGCTATATGCATGGAAACTTCCACGCCGGATGCAGCTGTGATCGACACGGTTTCCGTGTTGATGGCACCCTGGTCGTCTGTTACTGTGAGTGTGACCAAATAGGTGCCGGTTTCTACATACAAATGGACCAGATCAGGGCCAACCGCTGTGGTGCCGTCCCCCAGATCCCATTCATAGGAAACAATGGACCCGTCAGCATCATGGGAGCCTGAACCATCCAGAAAGACTTCCAGGGGGGCTGTGCCGCTGACCGGGGTAGCTGTTATGGCAGCTTCCGGTGCCTGGTTGCTGGTTTCTGATGTGGATATGCTGATACTGGACAATGCATTGTACGCAGCATCATACGTATAGCCCGATACTGCAACAGATGCGATTGTAAAGGTGATATTTCCGGATTCTCGGGTCTTTTTTGATGTAAATTCAATGGTGCCGTCCCCAAGGGTTGTACCTGATACATCTCCTGACACAAGGCCGGACCATGTGCCCAGGACCTGTGCATCTGCCATGGGATATCCATCCAGATCCGACACCTGGACAAGAACCTTGGCTGTTTTTCCGGCCGGGTTGGATGCCAGGGATGCCTGCATGTGAGAGATATGGACTATTTTGGATGCATCCGCCAGCACTTCGATGGAAACGCCGGCACTGTCTGTGGCCCCCAGATCGTCGGTAACGGTAAGTGTGGCCGTATAATTACCCGGCAGGTCATACAGATGTTCCACCAGGGCCCCGGTCTGGGATGCCCCATCCCCGAAATCCCAGTCATATGATACAATAGCGCCATCCATATCAGAGGAAGCAGATCCGTCAAAAGCTACCTGCAATGGCGCCTGACCGGATATAACAGATGCATAGACCACAGCAGTGGGTGCAAAATTGCCGTCAAAAAAATCATAATCAACAGCAGCATAGTACTGGGCATTATCCCCTGTCAAGGGCAGTCCCGGGCTCTGGGTGTATACATACCCGTTGGAAACATCAATGAGTGTAAATGATTTTAACAACGCCTCGTCACCGGCTGTATCATCCTGCAGCCCAAGATAAAAGGTATACAGCCCGCCGCCGGAGGGCAGGATATCGGAAAAATCAAACACGAATGTACCGTCTCTGGCTGTGGTGGTGCCGTCAAACCCGTATGCACCGCCCTGGTTGTATATCATTTCCGGAATCCAGATGTCAGACGGGCTTGTTTTGTCTATACCTGAAACCCCGAGACTCATGCGCAAATGGTCCCGCTTCACATGGTTCAATGTAAATTTTCCGATCAGCTTCGGGGCATATCCGGATCTTGCGGTAACCCAGTGGGCCCGGGAGGGATACCAGCCGTATATGCGGTTGGAAGACGGACCCCCTGTAACAGCAGATGGATTTTTCAAAGCATCATAGGACATCCAGGCAAAACCGCCCTCTTTCCACCCGGTGCCCCAGGAATTGGCAATTCTGAAAGCACCTTTTTCACCGGCATCGATCTGGTTGTTGCCGTTAATATCCACCCAGATCTCATCATTATATCCCACCACTGTCATGGCATGATAGCCCTCTGTTCCATTGACCCAGGTCACACAGCTTTTGCCCGCAAAGGCATCATCATCTGGTGTGGACGGGTCATCGGAAATGGGCTGCCAGTTCCAGGAATAGATGTAGGTGGGAATATTGAGCACATACCCGTTCAAAAGCATCTGCTTGACCTGTTCAATGCCGGTGTCCGTGTGGGTGTCCATCACATACCCGTATTGGTCAAACCTGCGGTATAATGCATCTTCCCAGACATCCGGATTCATATTCCATGCCCTGTAATCCCCGTCATAGGGAAAATCCGCCCAGGTGGCGGCACCGTGCTGCTGGCCGATCTCATACGCCCAGTAGTACCAGGAGCCTGAATTTGTTCCGCCATTGACCATATTATAAACCCACTTGGGACTTAATCTTGCCCCGTCACCACCGTTTTTCGCATCCATGTCATGGGCCATGGCATACATATGGGTCATGGCATAATACACCCCGTTGAAGACACCGCAGGAGTTCAAAGATCCCTGGGAGCGGATCGGAGGGAAAAATTTCAGACTGCTGTTGTCCACATGGGCCGGTAGATCTTCTAATGGTACAGATGATGTGGTATCAGCGGTGCCTGTCGTACCGGTCATCACTTCAAGTTCCCCGCCCGGCTGTGAGACGGGATACCAATCATTTCCAATCGGCAGCCTGCCCTGTTTTTCCCGCCACTGGTTGATACGTTCCAGTGCAATTTTGTTCAACTTGACCTTTTTCACCTTTTTCATGTGTTTGTTTTGCCACGCAAGTTCCTCCTGGGTCAGTTCCGGCAGCCCTGTCATATATGGTCCTTGTTCCCGTGCCATGCTGCTGCTGCCGAACAAACCGACAAGCAGTACAACCATGCCGATCACCACCATTGTCTTTCCCAGCCAGTTCATCTTCATGATCTTCTCCTGATATGTTGCTGATTTATGTGTGCAGACAATAGTGAGAGCAGGATATGTGCCAGACGAAATCAAACAGCCGGGAATACCTTCTGGCAAAGCTTTGCAAAAAACATAGACCCGGATCAGAAAAAAACAGGATCGGTCTGGTATTGAAATTACACCGGTCTGACGACATATCACAGGGTGCATTGGCCCGGGCAGCGCCGGAAAATAGCGGCACCCATTTACAATGGACTTATGGATACTTATTTTGTTACAAAAAGGAGGGCCTGCAATGAAAACTGTTTATCAGACGACCTGGTATGTAATTTTGCCTGTATATCTTTTTTTGCTTTCATATACATTTACTGGACAAAAGGCTTTTGCCATGGAGGATAATGTGACATACGAAAAAGCAACCTTTGCCGGCGGGTGTTTCTGGTGCATGGAACACCCTTTTGAAAAAATTGACGGGGTTTTATCGGTGGTATCGGGCTATGCCGGCGGTCACCTGGAAAACCCCACCTATGAGACGGTTTCTTCCGGTTCAAGCGGCCATCTTGAGGTGGTGCAGATCACGTATGATCCGGATACGGTTTCCTATGACACCCTGGTCAAAATTTTCTGGCAGCAGATCGACCCCACAGACAAAGGCGGATCATTTGTAGACCGAGGGGAACAATACAGTTCAGCAATATTTTATCACAATGACCGGCAGAAAAAGGCAGCCATCGCATCCAAAGAGGCTCTGGAGGCATCCGGACTGTTCAATGATCCGGTTGTCACCCAAATTCGTCCCATGGAAATATTTTATCCGGCGGAAGACTATCATCAGGACTATTACAAGAAAAATCCGTTACGTTATAAATATTACCGGGCCGGTTCCGGCAGGGACCGTTTTTTGGAAAAAAACTGGGATGATGCAGCAAAGGCCAGGCTTAAAAACATGTTGGAAGAAAATAGCGATGCTTTTGTCAAACCGCCTGATGCGCAGCTCAGAAAAGCATTGACCGAAATCCAGTACCATGTCACTCAGGAAGACGGCACTGAACAGGCATTTTCCAATGATTACTGGGACAACAAGGAACCAGGCATCTATGTGGATATCGTATCAGGAGAACCGCTTTTCAGTTCCACGGACAAATTTGATTCCGGTACTGGATGGCCCAGTTTTACCCAGCCCGTAAGAGGAGTTTCCCTGACCGAGAAAACTGATAAAAAATTGATTTTCACCACCAGGACCGAGGTGCGCAGCCCTCTGGCCGACTCCCACCTGGGACATGTTTTCACTGACGGACCGCCCCCCACAGGATTGCGTTACTGCATCAATTCAGCAGCTCTGCGGTTTGTTCCGGTTGCAGAGTTTGAAAAACAAGGATATGGAAAATTTCTGGACCTGTTTGAAGATTAATGCTCTTCCAAATTTTTAATTTGACAAATTAGGACAAAATTTATATTATACAGAGTTTTTTATAAGCTAAGGAAAAGTATTGATTTAATAAGGAGAGGTTACACATGTACGCAGTGATAAGAACCGGCGGCAAACAATACAAGGTTCATGAAGACCAGACCCTGAAAGTTGAAAAACTTTCCGGTACCGAAGGTTCCCAAATTGAATTCAATGATGTTCTCATGTACTCGGACGGGGAAAACATTACCCTGGGAAACCCCATAGTGGAAAACGCGATTGTAAAGGCCCATGTCGTGGAGCAGGGCCGGGGCAGAAAACAACTGGTTTTCAAATACAAACGACGTAAGGGGTATAGAAAGATGAAGGGTCACAGACAGCAGTATACTGAAATCAAAATCGAGTCCATTTCAGCCTAAAGGAGATACACACATGTCACATAAAAAAGCAGCCGGCAGTTCAAAGAATGGCCGGGATTCAAACGCCCAGCGCCGGGGCGTGAAAAGATTCGGTGGAGAAGCAGTGGTGGCCGGCAATATCCTTGTCAGGCAGGTGGGAACAAAAATCCATCCGGGAAACAATGTGGGCATGGGCAGAGATTACACCCTTTTTGCAATGATTGACGGTGTTGTGACCTTTGAAAGAAAAGGCCGTGACCGCAAAAAAGTCAGTGTTTATGCCGCGTGAAATTTGTAGATGAAGCAGTAATCACCATCAGGTCCGGTGATGGCGGCCCGGGATGCACCTCTTTCCGCAGAGAACGGTTCATTGAGCGGGGCGGGCCTGATGGCGGAGATGGCGGAGATGGCGGCCATATCATTCTAAAAGCGGATCCGGGCAAGCGCACCCTGTATGACTTTCGCCGCCAGAGAATGCGCCGTGCCCAGAACGGCTCCCCGGGGATGGGTAAACAGAAACATGGTAAAAATGGCAGCCACTGCTATATTGATCTTCCCCCCGGCACCCTGGTGACCCTTGCAGATACAGGCGAGACCATTGCCGATCTCACGGATCCCCATGCGGAAGTTATTATTGCCCGGGGCGGAAAAGGCGGCCGGGGCAACAAACGTTTTGCCACTTCCACCAACCGGGCACCCCGGTATTCCCAGCCAGGTCTTCCAGGACTTGAACTCACCCTGAAGCTGGAATTGAAACTGCTTGCAGATGTGGGGATCGTGGGTCTGCCCAATGCAGGAAAATCCACCCTTATTTCCGCCATGTCTGCTGCCCGCCCCAAAATTGCCGATTACCCGTTCACCACCCTCACCCCTACCCTGGGTATGGTGGAACCCCCTTTTGGCGAACCCTTTGCAGTAGCAGACATCCCCGGTCTTATTGAAGGCGCCCACCAGGGAACCGGCCTGGGTATCAAATTTCTCAAACATATTGAACGTACCGGTATTTTGATCCACCTTATTGACGCCGGTGCAATCGATCCTGAATACCCCCTTGCCGCCTTTACCATGATCAACCGGGAATTGTCCCTTTACAGCAGCTCTCTGGCCGAAAAATCCCAGATCATAGTGCTCAACAAAATTGATCTTACCGGCACCGAACACCGGGTTGCGTGTTTTCAAAAAGCCTTGCCGGAACTTGAAGTTCATACCATTTCAGCAATTACCGGCAAAGGAATCGACATGCTTGTAAAAGTGCTGTCATCCAGACTCCAACGCATGTGATCCCATGGATGCCGGGCTTTTTGGCGGGACATTCAACCCCCTTCACAATGGCCATATCCATATTGCCAGCCATGTGAAACAGCAGTTTCATCTCTCCAAAATCTTTTTTTTTCCTTCTGCGACGCCCCCGCACAAACCAGACACCAATCTGGCTCCTGCCCGGGACCGATACGCCATGGTGGAAAAAAGCCTGGCAGATATGGATGGTTTCCAGGCCTCTGATATTGAGCTGTCCCGGACCGGCCCGTCTTTTACCATAGATACCATCCATGCCTTTGCGCATCGGCACGGACCGGACACCAACTTTTTTTTATTAATGGGAACAGATGCCTTTTTTGATACCCCTTCCTGGAAAAAACACAAAGCAATTTTTGGTGCCGTGCCCATTATAGTGGTACCCAGGAGAGCGCCTGTACAAAAAAATGCCGTTGCATCCTTTCTTGACGAAAACATATCAAAAGGATACACATGGGATACAGCAAAAAAACAATTTTTCCATGGCAGACTGCAGCCCATATATATATGCCATGTGCCCATAATTGATATTTCATCCACCATGATCCGCAGCCGGGTGAAACACCATCTTCCCATAAAAGGACTTGTTCCCTCCCCTGTGGAGGAGATCATCAGCAAAAGGAATTTATACCTATGACAAAGCTTTCTGAAGAATTCAGGCCCTATCTTGTCCCTGTATTCAACCGGAAACCCTTATCCGTTGTTGCCATTGATGTGAACCAGTATACCTCCTATACCGATATGCTGGTCATAGTAGAAGCCTCATCCCGCCGCCAGGTCACCGCTATTGCCGAGCATATCATCACCCGGTTGAAGGCCCAAAAAATCATGGCCCTTGGCACCGAAGGCATCAAGGAAGGAGAATGGGCTTTGCTGGATTATGGAAACCTCATCATCCATATTTTTGATACCCGGGCAAAAGGATTTTATGATCTGGAAGGTCTATGGAGTGATGCCCCCCGTTTTGACCTGTCTGAATGTGAATCAAACGCCGGGCGCTGAAAAACGACAGGCACCGCCCTGGTAAACCATCAGATGAAACACAAAGAACTGCAACACACTATGGAACATATAAAAGACTATATCACCGGAAAAGAGATCGATAATGTGGGAAGCGAGGTCAGCCGCCAGAAATGTGAAAAATTCCTGGTGGAAAACAAAGGATACAAAAAACAGGACATACGGGTTGATGAACCCGTAACCGTCCAGTTCAAGGGAGAAGATTACCACTCTTGTATTGATCTTGTGGTGTGCATAGGGAATACAGCGGTCATGGCCATAACCTGTGTTGCCGGCTCCATCGGTTCCTATGAGAGGGAAATCCTGGCAGGGGCCAGACTGGTGTGCGACTATCAGATCCCTTTTGCCGTGTCCACTGACGGTCGGCATGCCGTTATCATGGACACCCTTTCAGGCCGGATCATCGGCAAGGACATGGAGGCTGTTTTTTCCAGAAAAAAAATGGAAGAGATGCTGCCGAATCTGGCATTTACACCCCTTGACAAAACAAAAAAGGAGCGGGAAATGATCATCTACCGCTCCTTTAATCTGGAAAAAATCAATCGCTGATACAGCTATTACACTTTGTTTCCTGAGCAGGGACGCGGTGGTTTTCAACCGTCCCTGCATTCATGCTGCAACAGCAGAATTTTGCGCATCTGCCAATTGTAACACTGGAGGTACCGGGCTCAGGCCCTGGGCACTTCCATGTTACAATGTTTGCACAGCTTTGCCCGTTTTTTTATAATCTCGGCGCAATAGGGACATTCCCTTGTAAAATGCCGTTCATGGAGCTGTTCAATTGCTTTTTTCACCCCGTCATCCAGCGCCGGGGTGGGAAATTTGTGGTTGATCAAGGGCTCGATTGCTTCCATATCACCCAGTTCCCCCACCATTTCAGCGGCTTTGAGCCGTGCACGGTTGGGGATCACAGGATCCAGAAGCATTTTCAAAATCTCATCCCAGTCTTTGGATATGTAATAATCGGTAAGAATGGAAAAGGCCTGTTTGGTCTTTTCTTTCAAGGCCTCCTGCTGGAGAAGGGCGGCGTCATCAAGTTTGCCGCCGGTGGCTCCCACGGGGCTGAATACGGGCATGTATTCAAAGTTTTTCTGCCCGGGCTCATTGATGCACCGATAGGACGCAGGGGCCTCCATGGTATCCTTGAGATGGTCCCAACCCCCTTTATAGGAAGGGCACGAATCATTGAAACACACAAACAGGTAAGGGGTGCCCCACCCGAGTCCATCGGAAAAATTGATGGGCGGCACTTCCCACAGGGTCATTTCCCGTTTGCAGTGGGGGCAGGCAGGTTTATCCATTTTGATGTATCGGTCAAGCAGTTCTTCTTTTGTTTCAAATGCCATTATTTGTATCTCCTTTACTATGCTGACGGCTTACGACACAAAAATAAGCAGCTGCCCTGTTTTGTCAATCAAGATCATGCAATAACCGCCAGCACGTCATCTTTGGCCACAGAATCACCCGTATCAAAATGAATGGATGCAATGGTCCCGCTGACCGGCGCGGGAAGGGCATTTTCCATTTTCATGGCCTCAATGACCACAACGGTTTCTCCTTCATCCACCGTATCCCCCACCGTTTTCTCAAATTTGATGACCATGCCGGGCATGGGGGCTTTTACCGGAGTGCCTTGTGCAGCATCCGGTGCCGGGGCCTGCGTTTTTTTGCTCCCGGGTTCGGCATCTGCAGGTGCAACAGGCGCGGCAGGAGCCTGGAGAGTTTTGGCAGAAGATGCCCGGGCTGCGTCCGCCGGTTTGCCGGCAGCCGGTCCCACATGGGTGATTACCTGTGATCCGCCCTGTTCTTCCACACCCACCTCAAAGCAGTCGCCTTCCACAAACACTTTGAAAATCCGCGTGTTTTCACCTTTTTCAAAGCTGGGTTTTTCCACCAGTTCCCCGGCTTTGGCTTTTTTGATCAATGCATCCTGTTTTTTAACATCTTCCAGGGTGAGGGGTTTGATGGCATCAGGCACCTGCTCTTTGCCGTATTTCTGTTTGAGAAATTTTTTGCCGGTCACCGGAAACAGAGCATACAGCAAAAGGTCTTCATCACCAACAGCCAGATCCCCTATCTCTGCACGGGCTTTTTCCAGCTCGGGCTCCAGCACCTGGGCCGGACGGCAGGTAATGGGTTCTTCTCCCCTGGCATAGCCTTTCAATGCTTTTTTCTGAACCTCCGGATCAATGGGCACCGAGGTTTTGCCGTATAACCCGTAACACAGATCTTTCACCTGGCCGGATACCATCTTGTAGCGCTCTTCTTCAGTATCAAACAGCACATTGTTCACGGTCTGGGTGCCCACGATCTGGCTGGTGGGAGTCACCAAAGGCACCTGGCCCAGTTCTTTTCTCACCCTGGGCAGTTCTTTATACACCTGGTCTATCTTGTCCAGAGAATCCATTTCCCGAAGCTGGTTCACCAGGTTGGAGAGCATACCGCCAGGGGTCTGGTGCAGCAGCACATTGATATCAATGAGCGACACCTTGGTATCATCCAACAGATGTTTGTATTTGGGCATGACCTCTTTTTCCAGAATTTCGTTTATATCCGCCAGGGCCTTGATATCAAACCCGGTATCCCGGCTGGTGCCCAGCAGGGTCATGACCAGGGGTTCCAACGCTGCATGGGAGGTGCGGTAGGCATACGGGGTCAAACAGGTGTCAATGATATCTACTCCGGCTTCCACCGCCTTGAGATGGGTCATGGCAGACATGCCCGAGGTAAAATGGCTGTGCAGGTGAATCAACGGTTTGACATTTGCTTTCAGGGCCTTGACCAATGCAAAAGCATCATAGGGGGCCATCAACCCAGCCATATCCTTGACACAGATGCTGTCCGCTCCCATGGCTTCCAGGTCTTTTGCCTTTTTGATATAATAGTCCAGGTTGTAGACCTCTCCGCCCAGGCGGGGTTCGGTAAGGGTATAGCAGATGCATCCTTGAAAATGGGCTCCGCATTCCTTGATCACCGGCACCACGGTTTCAAAATTTCTGTAGTCATTGAGGGCGTCAAATGTCCGGAAAATTTCCAGGCCGTTGTCCACGGTCTTTTTCACGAACAGTTTTGCCACATCATCGGCATAATTTCGGTATCCCACCAGATTCTGGCCCCGCAGCAGCATGGAAAACGGTGTCTTTTTAAAATACCGTTTCAAGGTGCGCAGCCGCTGCCAGGGGTCTTCTCCCAGAAACCGGTGCATGGTATCAAAGGTGGCCCCGCCCCAAACTTCCACGGCCCAGAAACCGATCTCATCCATGCGCTCTGCCACGGGAATCATGTCTTCTGTTCTGCCACGGGTGGCAAACAAAGACTGGTGTCCGTCCCGCAGGGATATATCCTCCACCAGTAACGGATTTTCAACCGTTGGCCTGTCCTTGTCATAATTCATCTGTACGGTTTTAACCTGGGTGTGTTCAGTCATCGCTATTTCTCCCGATAATTTATTGTCATCCTTTAAATTCTATCTAAACATCCGCAGCTGCATCATGGCATTGGCCTGCATCATAGACTGGCGCCCGGTCATACCCCAGATATTGGGAGTATGGCCTATCAACATCCTGGCTGCAGGATCTTTTGCATCCACAGCGTCTGCCTGTTCCGCCGTGTGCCGGGCATATGCTTCTTCACAGGTTTTTATATGGGCATATACCCCGGCCATGGCAGCAGCCCGTTTTTTTTTATCCATGTATCCTCCCTTTTTCTATACCGGAATGTTTCCATGTTTTTTGGCCGGCCGCATCTCCCGTTTGGTAGCCATGGCTTCTAATGCATCAATGAGCCTGGGACGGGTTTCAGACGGCTGGATCACCGCATCCACATACCCCCTGGCAGCCGCACAATAGGGGTTGGAAAACTGGTCATTATACTGGACGATTTTCTCCTTGCGTTTGGCTGCCGGGTCATCTGCCGCCTTGATCTCTCTTGCATGAATGATATTGGCGGCCCCTTCCGCTCCCATCACCGCGATCTCGGCACTGGGCCAGGCAAAGGCCATATCCGCCCCCAGGTGCCGGGAACACATGGCAATATAGGAACCACCGTAATCTTTGCGGGTGATCAACAACAGTTTGGGCACCGTGGCCTCGGAATAACACCACAGCAGTTTGGCCCCATGGCGGATGATACCGCCCCATTCCTGGTTGGAGCCCGGCAGATACCCCGGCACATCCGCAATGGTAAGCATGGGAATATTGAAGGCATCACAGAACCGGATGAACCGGGTGGCTTTGTCCGATGCATTGATATCCAGGCACCCGGCCAGATGGTTTGGCTGGTTGGCGATAATGCCGATGGACCGGCCGTTGAGACGGGCAAAACAGACCACCAGGTTTTTGGCAAAATACAGGTGGGGTTCAAAAAACTGTCCGTCATCCACAATGGACCGGATCACGCTTTTTATATCATAGGACCGGTTGGGACTGTCCGGAATCACCGTGTCCAAGGACGCATCCATGCGGTCAGGAGCATCTTTCGGGGAGATAAACGGGGGATCTTCCATATTATTGGAAGGCAGATAGGACAACAGGGTCTTTATCTGAAGGATGCAGTCTTCATCTGATTCACAGGCAAACTGGGCCACACCGGATTTTTCGTTGTGGGCCATGGCACCGCCTAAATCTTCAGAGGAGATTTCCTCTCCTGTCACGGCTTTTATGACATTGGGACCGGTAATAAACATGTAGGCACTTTTTTTGACCATGAAAACAAAATCGGTCATGGCAGGAGAGTACACTGCCCCGCCGGCAGTGGGTCCCATGATGGCGGATATCTGGGGGATAACCCCTGAACAGGCAGAGTTCCTGAAAAAGATCTCCCCGTATCCGGACAGGGCATCAATGCCCTCCTGAATTCTGGCACCGCCTGAATCATTCATACCGATGACAGGAGCCCCGGCTTTCAAGGCCATGTCCATGACCTTGCATATTTTTTTGGCCTGCATTTCCCCTAAAGAACCGGCCCGGGCCGTAAAATCCTGGGCATAGGCAAACACGATCCTGCCATCTACTTTTCCATGGCCGGTGATGACACCATCCGCCGGTATCTGTACCTTTTCCATGCCGAAATTGGTGCACCGGTGGGTGACAAACATGTCCAGCTCCCTGAAACTGCCCTTATCAAAAAGGCAGTCAAGGCGCTCCCTGGCATTGAGCCGTCCCTGTTCCTTCCGCTTGGCCAATGCCGCGTCACCACCCATTTTCAAAATTTGTTGTTCTTTTTGCTTCAGATTCTGGATATTGTCTGCTGTGGCTCCCATAATAGCAATCCTTCCATATTCCTTGTTTAAACAGTGATTATTATTTTCCCGGCACCTTATTTCTGTGGCGATCCTGCCGAGCCGATGCCCGGCAGCAGATCTGACTGTGACTCCGGCAGTTTACTCATACGTAAACCGCCATGCGCAGAACCAGTCGTCCGGATGCGGGTCCGGCGGGCATCCGATACACGCTGTCTTGATGTGTGGATCAATGGCCCTTGCAAAGTAAGTGTATTCAACCAGCCCTGCGGATTTGCACGGATAGTCCGGCAGGCCTTTGCGTTTTCTGGCCGCCTGAACCCGGCACGCATCCATTTGGAATACAAAACTTTGTGGCCCTTCGTCAACAATTGATTGTTTATTTATGAAAGAATACATTCTGAAACTGAGGGCTCTTTTCAATCCGGCCAGCCCCGGGGCCTTGTCCAGGCCCAAAAATTTTTTAATGGCATAGGCCTCATAGGGAGAAAATTTACCCCAGCAGGAATCATTGCACCGTTTGGCATCATTCATACCATGGGCCGATTCCACTGCCTGGAACCAGACCCCGTCCATGACCAGCCAGTTTTTGGCCAGATCCTGTAAAACCGTATTCATAGTGAGGTCATCCAGGTTCAACCAGGCTTTGGGCAGTCCGTTTTCCATCTCAAAGCCCAGGGTTTTTGCCATGCGGTTCATGGTGATATCAACACCCCTGGGGACCACTGAATCCATCATTTCCAAAGCAGGTTCCATTCCCATCTGGTGCCTGACTTCACCAAACCAGAACCCGTAATGCATGATCATGCGAAACACCATGTCCATCATCAAGCGTCCCTTGTCCTCGCAGCTCAGATCCAGGTAATCGTCAGAAATTTCCGTCATGGTGCCGTCTCCTTATATTCGGGGGTGTGTATCACACCCTGATAAAAAATACATAAACTCCTGTCACCCGGACCGTGCCGGTTTATTACAACCTTATTACACTTTCTGGCTGCCCGGGGAACCGGTTTCTGACAATTGCCGGTACAGCCCCAGATAGGTTAGGGCTTCCAGGTCTTTGCCACGTTTTTTGCAGCCGTTGCCATAAATACGGCATTTTTCCTGTAACACGTTTGTTGCTGCAGCTTTCTGCCATGGGTCCAGAGAACCGGACCGAATAAGATCCAACAGACAGGCAATGCGGTACCGGTCCTGGGAATGGCTGGCGGAAAGCTGGTCATCATGCCCGCCATACTTGACAGTCAACGGTTTTTCAATGAGATATACGGGCATATCCACGCTGATCCTGAGCCACAGATCATAATCTTCGCACACCGGAAAATCTTCATTGAACATGCCTTTTACATCGAATATTTTTTTTTTCATCATTACCGCTGAAGGACTCACCAGACAGCGGTGCAGGGATGGCTCAAAAATCATACCCGAAAGTTTTTGGTGTTTTTGCATGGGATTGACCCGCCGGCCTTTGCGTATCCATATTTCTTCGGTCTGGCAGATCATGGCCCGGGGATGGGAAGTGAAAAACGCTGCCTGGCAGGCCAGTTTTTCCGGCTCCCAGAGGTCATCAGAATCCAGCAGGGCAATATACTCCCCGCGGCTGTGTCGAATTCCCAAATTTCGTGCCGCACTCACTCCTTTGTTGGTCTGGTTGAACACCCGGAGCCTTTCACCATAGGCAGCCAGAAGTTCCCGGGTCTCGTCTGTGGACCCGTCATCCACCACAATAATTTCTCTGGGTGCAAAGGTCTGGGCCAGCACCGAGTCAATGGCTTTTGCCAGGACCCATGCCCGGTTATAGGTGGGAATGATTACACTGATCTGTGGTGAATGCGCCTGTTTCATGACCCAAAACTTATACCATGATCATCCCTTTGGGCGCAAACCTGATTTATTGTGCCCTGCCAGGCCCAGACCCAAATGGCCCAACCATTTGAAAATTTCAAAAATAACAAACATATTCAAGGTCATAGCATTTTTTTTCCCTTGATTTATGTGAAAAAATCCCCCATAATGCACTCTGTTCTTTTTTATATGAGTAATTCTTGACAAGCCCATCCAAATCACTTAAATGAAAGCCCTTACATTTTGGTTACGCAGTATCTTATGAATAATGAGGATATTATGGCAAAAGGCAAATCAGTCACACATGTAATTGATACCCACTGGTGCAAGGGGTGTGGTATCTGTGTTCATTTCTGTCCCAAACAGGTTCTGGAACTGGACAAAGACAGCAAAGCCCGGGCAGTTCGACCAGAAGATTGCATCGCCTGCAAACTGTGCGAACTTCGATGCCCGGATCTGGCAATTCAAATTACAGAAACGCAGGAAGGGGAAAATGACTCTACAAAATAATATCAGGTTTGTTCAGGGAAATGAAGCCTGTGTTGAAGGCGCGCTCTATGCAGGCGTAAATTTTTTCGCAGGATATCCCATTACCCCGTCCACGGAAATTGCAGAACACCTGGCTGTCAGACTTCCCCAGCAGGGCGGAAAATTCATCCAGATGGAAGATGAAATTGCTTCCATGGGTGCCATTCTCGGTGCATCCCTCACGGGCAAAAAGGTGATGACCGCCACATCCGGCCCGGGATTTTCCCTGAAACAGGAAGCATTGGGCTATGCCTGCATGGCGGAAATCCCCTGTGTCATAGCCAATGTGCAGCGGGGCGGTCCTTCCACGGGCAATCCCACCCATGTCAGCCAGGGGGACGTAAATCAGGCCAGGTGGGGGACCCATGGAGACCACGCCATCATCGCCCTGACCGCGTCCAACAACCAGGATGTATTCAACATCACCGTGGAAGCATTCAACATGGCGGAAACTTACAGAACCCCGGTCATCATCCTGCTTGATGAAGTGGTGGGGCATATGCGGGAAAAACTCACCATACCGGAACCCGAAGAAATCCCCGTGGTCAGCCGGCTGCGCACATCGGTTCCCAAGGGCGTGGACTACCACCCGTATCTTCCCAGGGAAGACGGCCGTTTGCCCATGTCCGATTTCGGGGCCGAGCACCGGTACAATGTCACCGGCCTTTTCCATGACATGTGGGGATTTCCCAGCAACAATCCCAAGGTGGTCAGTGAACTGTTGCGCCACCTGGTGGACAAAATCGAAAACAATGCCCCCAGTATCACCATGTACAAGGAATACTGGCTGGATGATGCCGATTATATTCTGGTTTCCTATGGATCCTCCGCCCGGTCCGCCATCCACATCGCCAAGAACCGGAGGGCCAGAGGGGTTAAAATCGGGGTTCTGGAACTCCAGACCCTGTGGCCTTTTCCTGCAGACATGGTCCGGGAAAAATGCGCCAATGCCAAGGCCGTGCTGGTGGTGGAAATGAACATGGGCCAGGTGGTCACCCAGGTGAAAAGCGCAGTGGACAATCCCAATAACGTATTTCTGGCCAACCGAATCGACGGCCAGCTCATCTCACCCACGGATATCAAGACCATTCTGCGAATGGTCCAGGGAAGGGGGGTGTAACATGACCACAAAAGAGTTTGATTTCAAAGACTATATCAGAAACCGGTTTTTCCCCCATATATGGTGCCCGGGCTGCGGCCATGGCATTGTTCTGGGATCTTTGCTCAGGGCTGTCCATGAACTTGGTCTGGAGAAAAACGAGATCGTCATGACCTCGGGGATTGGTTGCTCCTCCCGGATCTCCGGATATGTGGATTTTCACTCCCTGCACACCATCCATGGCCGGGCGTTGACCTTTGCCACAGGTGTCAAGCTTGCCAAACCGGAGATCACAGCCATTGTTCCCATGGGGGACGGGGATGCCCTGGCCATTGGCGGCAACCACTTTATCCACGCGGCAAGGCGCAACATCGATATCACCGCCATTGTCATGAACAACCGTATTTACGGCATGACAGGCGGTCAGTTTTCTCCATTGTCCGGCCTGGGCAAAAAAGCCACTACCGCCCCCTATTCCACCATTGACAACCAGTTTGACGTGGTGGAACTGGCAAAAAGTGCGGGTGCCAGCTTTGTGGCAAGATCAACGGTTTTCCATGCCACAGAATGCAAGGATCTGTTGAAAAAAGCCATTGCCCACAAGGGATTTTCCGTGGTGGAAATTTTATCCCAGTGCCCTACCTATTTCGGCAGAAAAAACAAGGAAGGGGATGCGGTCCAGATGATGGAAGGATTCAAAACCAATACCGTGAAAATCGGTTCCAAAAAACTGGAAAAAAATCCCGAACTTATCCAGCGGGGTATTTTTGTGGAAGACACCCAGAAGGCTGAATATTGCGAGGCCTATGACAAGATCATCGCCAGTGCAATGAAAGGAAACGCATAATGGAACGTTCAAGACTGGTTTTTTCAGGTTCCGGCGGACAGGGGGTTATAACGGCAGCCATCCTTCTGGCCAAAGCCGCCGTGTTGTTTGAAGGGAAAAATGCCACCCAGTCCCAGAGTTACGGTGCTGCGGCCCGGGGCGGTGCCACCCGCAGCGACGTGCTCATATCTGAATCCGACATTTTTTTTCCCAAGGTGGTCCAGCCCAATATCCTGGTGAGCCTGACCCAGGAAAGCTATAACACGTTTTCGGGCATCATCCGGCCCGGCGGACTCCTGCTGGTGGACACCAAATTCGTGACCATTGAAAAAAGAGTGGATGCCAAACACATTGCATTGCCCATGTATGACACCGTCATGGAAAAAATCGGCAAACCCATCGTGTTCAATATCTGTATGCTGGGCGCACTGCTGGGTGCCACCCGGCTGGTTCAGGCCGAGTCGATTCTCAAGGTTCTGGAAACCTCCATTCCCAAAGATTTCATGGAAATGAACAAAAAAGCATTGGAGCTGGGCATGGAAATGGGGGAAGCCGCAGCCTATTAATTGTTTTTTACGGTCGGACCGGATGTGGGAAACAGGTCCTGGACATTGAGGCCTTTGATTTTTTTCAAGCAGTCTTCCAGTGCCAGGGGTTCTGTGTCGCCGGCACCCTGATGTTCAGGCTTTGCCACAATATTCACCAGATTGGGAACGGCAATATAGGCACCTGCCAGGTGGCCCTGTATTTTCTGGTGAACATCAATATAGATCATCCGGCCGCTGCGGATCAGGTTGTAACGGGTGATGCGTGTCAGTATATCATTTACATGAAGGTCCATCGATCTCTCCTTGTTCCTGGTTTTCACATTGATGTTTTTGGCATTCGATCCGGATCACACCGGATGCTGCCGGTATCGCAAACTTCACCATACCGTATTCCCATCACGTAGAAAATCTTTTTTTACCACGACCAACTTCATTTGCATAATTTGGTATTTGCATAATTGGGCGGTATATCCGACGCTGACAGCGGACGCTGCTGAACAAGACAATCGCATATAGATCAAAGCACGGATATTGACCAAGCCCCCTGCGGGTGCCTTGTGCCCGGACCGTCAGATTTTATCTCGGGCAGGGCACAAGGCACCCGCAGGGGGCGGGTATCAATCAACCGAACATAAGGCGGTTCCATGCGATTGCCCCGGAGTGCTGCAAATGATTTCTTGACAGGGGCACCCATGATCGCTAATTTGTTGGCCGATAACCTGACCTTATATTGTAAGATATGGCCAAATGGCCCGAAAGAAAGCAATCCATGACACAGACAGATCCCATACCCACCGATCTTATTGCAGACTGGCACACCCTCCACCGGGTCTTTATCCGGCCTGAAGATGAAAACAGCCGGCAGACCCTGGTAAAATACATGGAACAGATCCTGTTCGGGCTCCATGATTTTCTCAACACCCATGTGGGGGTCACCCAGGCCATTCCCCTGGCCAAACTGGCCCAGTCCTATACAGATACCACCATCAACCTTCACCCGGAAAAAAAACTGGCGGATGTTATCAAAGATATCATCAATGAGATCGCACCCCGGGCCGTGAATGTGGCATCTCCCTATTTCATCGGCCACATGACATCTGCCATTCCCTTTTTCATGGTCCACCTCAAGGCTATTGCCGCTGCATTGAACCAGAACCTGATCAAGCTGGAAACATCCAAAGTCCTTTCTGTTCTGGAAAAGCAGGTCCTGGCCAAAATGCACCGGATGATCTACGACAAACCGCTTACATTTTATGATGCCCATGTCCAGAATGTGGACACCTGTCTGGGCCTGTTCACCAACGGCGGCACCACCGCCAATATAACCGCCCTGTGGGTGGCCAGAAACCTGTGTTTTCCTTGTGCAAAAGGGTTCACCAGTGTTGAGGAAAACGGTATGCCGGCAGCCATGAAAGCCCATGACCTGGACCGCCTGGTGGTACTGGTATCCGAACGGGGACATTTTTCCTTACAAAAAGCCGGCGGTATCCTGGGCATTGGAAACAAAAATATCATTCCTGTGGAAGTGGATGCAGACCACCGGATTGATATGATAAAACTGGAACAGCTGGTCCAGGACCTTTCCCGCACAAAAAGAACAAAGATTGCTGCCATTGTGGGCATTGCCGGTGCCACGGAAACAGGCAGCATCGATCCGCTGCCGCAAATGGCGCTGCTGTGCAAAAAGCACGGGATTCATTTCCATGTGGATGCGGCCTGGGGCGGGCCGGTACTGCTGTCTGAAAAATACCGCAGCCTGCTGGCCGGGATCCAGGAGGCGGATTCCGTTACCATTGACTGCCACAAACAGTTTTACATGCCCATGAGTGCGGGCATGGTCTATTTCAAAGACCCGGGGGCACTGGATCAGATCGTATACCATGCCGGATATGTGAACCGGAAAGGATCAGTGGATCTGGGCATCAAAACATTGGAAGGATCCAGGGAAGCCAGCTCCCTGATCCTGGACAGCGCCCTGAAAATAATGGGGTCCCGGGGATATGCCCTGATGATTGAGCACGGCATTGAAACCACCAGGCTGTTTGCCCGGAAAATAACCGCCCGGGAAAAATTTCAGCTGGTCACTGATCCTGTCCTCAACATCCTCACCTACCGGGCAGTACCGAAAAAATTGGGCCGACAGCTGACTGCACCGGACCTTTCCTTGTCCCGGCGGCAGCACCTGGATGCCTGCCTGGATGACATCAACACAAATCTGCAGCGCATCCAGCGGGAGGCCGGCAAAAGCTTTGTGTCCAGAACATGTCTGAAAATATGTCCCGCCGATACCCACAAGGGGGTGGTGCTGCGGTCAGTGATCATGAATCCCTATACCACTGACAAGATCCTTGACCAGATCCTGGATGAACAGGAAGCGATCCTCGATACCCTGGATATCTTTGATCAGGATGTCGAGGATCAGGAAATCCTGGATCAAAAAGTCCCGGATCAGGAGCAATACAAATCATAACCCGGGCCTGGTATTATCCATCCTGCAAAAATATGGGCAGGTACTATAAAATGGATTTCATAGCCCCCATGTAGGTCCGCAGTTTTCTGCCCACTTTTTCCACTGATGTCCCTTTGATGGCCTCGTTCACCTGGATCAGACGAATATTGTCCACACCTGTGTTTTTGAGATCAAGGCCTTTGCCGATAACATCCGTGTCAATCGTTTCCATGAATTTTTCCAGCAGGGGAACCGCTGTATGGGAAAACAGATAGCACCCGTATTCAGCCGTATCGGAAATCACCACGTTCATCTCATAGAGTTTTTTGCGGGCAATGAGATTGGCAATCAACGGCACTTCGTGCAATGATTCATAATAGGCGGATTCTTCAACAATGCCGGCAGACACCATGGTGTCATAGGCCAGTTCCACCCCGGCCTTGACCATGGCCGCCATCAGAATCCCATGATCAAAATATTCCTGTTCCACAATTTCTGTCTTCTGGGACACCGCTTTTTCAAAAGGAGTGTCTGCCGTCAAAGCCCTCCATTTGAGCAGGTTGGCATCATCATTGGCCCAGTCTGCCATCATGGTTTTTGAAAAATCACCAGACATGATGTCATCCATATGCCGGTTGAACAAAGGGGTAAGCAGCGCTTTCAACTGCTCGCTCAGGTCATGGGCCATGATTTTGGCTGGGTTGGACAGCCGGTCCATCATGTTGGTGATGCCCCCATGCTTCAACGCCTCGGTGATAATTTCCCAGCCGTACTGCACCAGCCTGGAAGCATATCCTTCATCCATACCCTTTTCTATCATTTTGTCATAACACAACAAGGATCCCACCTGGAGCATGCCGCACAAAATGGTCTGCTCTCCCATGAGATCTGACTTGACCTCTGCCACAAATGAGGATTCCAGTACCCCTGCCCTGTGGCCGCCTGTGGCTGCGGCATAGGCCTTGGCCAGTTCCAGTCCCTCTGCCCCGGGATCGTTTTCCCGGTGCACCGCAATAAGGGTGGGAACGCCGAATCCCCGTTTGTATTCTTCTCTGACCTCTGTCCCCGGGGATTTGGGGGCAACCATGATCACAGTGATGTCTTCTCTGATTTTCATGCCCTCTTCCACTATGTTAAACCCGTGGGAATAGGACAGGCAGGCATTTTTTTTCATTAGGGGCATGACGGCATTCACAACAGCGGTGTGCTGTTTGTCCGGGGTCAGGTTGATGACCAGATCGGCCGACGGCAGCAGATTTTCATAGGTATCCACCACAAACCCGTGTTCTGTGGCATTTTTCCATGACTGGCGTTTGTCTTTGATAGCTGCTTTTCGCAAGGCATAGGAAACATCGAGACCACTGTCCCGCAGATTGAGCCCCTGGTGCAGCCCCTGGGCGCCACAGCCCACAATCACAACTTTTTTGCCCCTCAATGCCGCCACTCCGGAAAATTCACTTGTATCCATGAACCGGCACTTGGACAGTTCTGCCAGCTGCAGCCGCAGCGGCAGGGTATTAAAATAATTTTCACCCATTTTGCATCTCTCTTTCACTTTCCTCACACGTTTTTATTTACAGGTTTTCAGAATGCATTCTGGTCTATATTTTTCCTTAAATCAAATGAATCATTTGCAGTTTATGACTGCATAAACAACAACTCAAATGGTGAGCACTGCTGCATGCTGAAGGGTCTTTTCCCAAGAATCCTTGAGCAGATCTTCGGCCATGCTCAGGTCTATGGCCAGAATTTTCTGAAAATCATGAACGATCCCCGTTATACATTTTTTTCGGTCTTCAGGTGTGATTTTTTGGGGTATATCACACATTTTTTTTACAAAAGAACAGATATACCGCTGGAAATCAGCCGCTACCATTGTATCTTTGGGTATTGTAAAATTGGACACCGGCTGCATGGTATTCAGGACATTTTCAGGGAAATGGAGTTTGATCACCATCATACGCCCCAAATCCGTGTAGGAAATACCGAGAACAGATTTTGAAGCCTTGTGGATGGACATATTCTTTTCTTCCGCCATCAGCGCGATGGCCACATATTCGTCAGGAGCGAACAAGGCTGCCAGGTATTCTCCCAAATCATACACCATGGCAGAAACCTGCATGGTATCAGCATCCCTGAAATGTCCCTTCTCAGCAATCTGTCTCACCATGATGCTGCGCTGAAGCCCCTTGTAGGTCATTTCTTTGAGAATGCCGATCTGGGCAAGGCCCTGCATCATTTCGTACACTTTAAGATTTGCCGCAGCCAGCCTGATCTCCTCAGTACCCAGTATGATCATGGCCTCCGAAATTGTGGAAATGCCTTTGGATGAAAAATGGCGGTAAAATGAAGAATTTACCAGATTCAATATCCTGGTTGTCAGGGCAAGATCCTTGAGAATCACCCGGGCAATATCATCGGCTGATGAATACTTCCTGTTTACAATTTTATTCACATTGCTGATCTGACCGGAAAAGCTGAGAAACGTATCATGGGCAGTCATTTTTCTGAACAAAGATTGAACAAATATTTTGCCATCTTCACAATTTACAGCAATCTGTTTGCTATGATTGCCCGCAGGCTTTTGGCCATAGGCTGACAAAGATATCACATCCAAATCTATTCCTGCATGGGAAGTGTCTGGTGCAGTCATATAAACTCCTTGAATTTCATTCAGCTTAGCCCGTATAATGGTAGTATCAGTGTAATCTTTTTATGGTATTTTTTCAATTGATTTCAAAAGGCATGAAAATGGAGACAAAAGCAACCGCCGGGACAAAACCCTTTGATCTTGTCATGGAGCAAAAAGCCCATTTCTCTCATTACAACATGGTGAGAATGAGAGAAACCCTGCGGTATCTTTCTGCATCAAAACTGGCACTTTTTATCGAAATTCCATTTCTCATCCATACCAATTTGCCCGATTTCCCGGGTTTTGTCCACTCAGATACCCATCCCAATGGTATTTTTCGTTTTGAAAACTCCGGATTTTACAAGGCCGCCCAGGAAAAAAACCAGATACCACACACCTCAGTTCCAGATATGGCCATCACCGATCCGGCAGTTTTGGCCCTTTACCATATGGGCAGTCTTGGGACATGCACCCAGTCTGCAGGATCTGATTTTGACTATTGGATTATTATCGATAAAACCTGTTTCAGTGACCAGCGCTACTATGATTTTGAAAAAAAACTCAACCATATTGTTAAATACAGCCGGGATATTTATCACCAGAAAGTTACATTTTTTATTATGGACCACAGGGATATCCGGCAAAATTGTTATGCTTCCTTTAATGACAAAGAAACCATGACAGCCCCGAAATTTTTTATCAAAGAAGAATTTTACCGGACTTTTTTAATGATTGCCGGCAAAATACCCTATTGGGCCATCCTGCCGGTCAATGGCGATGGAACAACCTATAAAAATTTGATTCAGACATTTGTCACAGACAAATCGCTCATGCCCCTGGAAGCAGAATTTATAGATTTGGGTCATGTCACTGCCCCAACGATTGAGGATATCATGAAGGGACTGCTCTGGCAAATCTGCAAATCAGTGTCCGATCCCATTAAAGCCCTGATCAAGGGCACCATGATATATGCTGCCGGCAACAATTTTCCCAAAAATGTTCATCTGCTATGTGATGAAATAAAGAATGGTTATGCCAGGGCAGGCATTGATGATTACCAGGTGGACCCTTACAAATCCCTGTTTGACAGAATTATCACATTTTATGAAACAGATGACCCCAAAGGGGTGGAATTGATTAAAAATGCCATTTTTTTCAGATTATGCGGATATCCCCTGGTAAAGCAGCCGGAAATCGGTTCCCCTAAACGACAGCTCCTGGACCATTACATCCGGACATGGAATCTCAAAAAGGTTCAGATCAACAAAATGCTGGAATTTCAAAACTGGCCGGAATCTGAAAAACTGGTTCTGGAAAAAACCATCGTCAACCGCCTGGCCTTTATGGTCAAACAGGTCAAAGAAACTATATCACAGTCTGGACAAGTGCTGAACACCCTGATTACTGAAAAACGCAATTTTTCAATTCTCACCCACAAAACCATGAAAAGCCTTAAGGCCCATGAGCATAAAATACCGATATGCTCCAGCTTTCTGAAACACCAGCATGTTCATTTGTTTTTGTTTACCCAAAAGGGTGTCGGCGAATGGCAGGTACATGGATTCTTAACCGCCGGACAAGACCCCATGCTGCTGTACCGACATTCCCATCTGCTGGGTGCCGTAGGGTGGGTTCTGGGAAACCAGATCTATGACCGATACAACACCGAAATAAAAATAGACACACAGCGCCAGCTTTTTGAAAGTTATGCCAGAGCTGTGGACCCTGATAAACTTTATATGGTGCTTCAGCCCTTCACACCACTGTCCGATAAAAGCTATGAAACAAATGCCAGGTGGACCAAACTGTTGACACTACTCCTTTATGGATCACCCAAAAACAAAGAAAACCGACTGGAAAAAGTGGAATTTCTGGCACTCAACAGCTGGGGAGAAATCTTTGTTGAGGCCATGGATATAAAAATGGATATAAAAAATGGTGAAAAAACCGGGTTTACCGTAGACACTGCCCGGAAAATAGCCCAAAAAATATCCGGATATGACACTGCCGGGCTGTACACCTATTTTTTTCAATTATCCGGCGCACATGACCCTGAAATAGTATTTCAGATCAAACAGCATCTGCCCCCGACTCTGCTGCATCACCCCCAAAACCGTAAAACGGCAGGTAAAAACAGTCTGATGCTGGACATTTTATAGGTATCGGTATGACTTTATCTTTATACACCATTCTTGCAGTAAACGATGATGAAAACATTCTCCAGCAATTGACAGCGGCCTTGAAAGAGATCGGATTCTCAAATGTAATGATGGTCATCGACAGCAACAGTGCATGGGCAGTATTACAATCAAAAAAAATAGACTGCGTTATTTCTGCATATGAAATGGATGAAATATCAGGTCCTGCGCTGCTCAAACGCGTGAGAAGAGAAGCCGGGCTGGCAGATCTCCCCTTTTTCCTCACAGATGCTGCCTTTACCAAAATCAAAGTTCTTACAGCCGGACAGACTGGTGTTACCGGTCTTTTTGTGATTCCTTTTAAAACACAAAATATCCAGCAGAAACTAAGCGCCGCCCGCAAACAGATCAAGGATCCAGTAGTGGAACAGACTGAACAGCGGCTTGAAAAAGGGCTCCAGTGCATTGAATCCGGACAGTATGACCAGGCCCTGGAAATATTTCAGAGCCTGGTCAGCCAGCGGGAAAACCCGGAGTATTTTTTTAATATCGGATTTATCAAAACCAACCAGGGCCAGCACAAAGAAGCCATTGACGCCTTTTACAAAGCCACCCAGCTTGACCGGCTCTTTGTAAAGGCATACGAAGCCATGGCCAAAGCCTATGAAGCCATGGGCAATATCGAAAAGACACAAGAGTGTATGCAGGTTGCTGCAGAAATATACATAGATACAGACAAACTGGTAAATGCAGAAGAGATTTTACATCAGATCCTGGAATCCGGGTCACATTCTTTGAACGTTTTCAATACTCTGGGTGTTCTTCACCGAAAAAAAGGAGACACTGAAAATGCTCTCCGGCATTACAAAAAAGCACTGAAAGTGCATCCGGATGAACCCTATATCTATTACAACATCGGCCGTCTTTATCTGGACATGAAAAACGCGGCCGAGGCCAAAACCTATTTCCAGACTGCGCTGGACAAGGACCACGAATTTGAGGAGGCCAAACAAGTGCTCAAGGCCATCGATCTGGGGTTCATCTGACCAACACCTGCACCGAACCTGTGTCTTTTCGGTTGGTGAACGTCAATGTGTAAGCCGAAAATTCGGCATATCAAAGGTCTCCACTTTGTCCTGGCCCAAAGCCATCCCACGTAAACGGGCGGATTTCACCCGGGCCTTGTCCACATTTTCTTTGGGGATATTATATTTTTTGTACCACTGGTCCGGGTTTTCCAGAAATGCCAGCAGGATCTTCACCGCTTCTTTGGCATTGCTGCATGATTGGATCAGTCTGGGCGTGAATGACGGGCCGTATTTTTTGTCCGCAATTTTCTGGGTCTGTTTTCTGACATGGTCCCACAGGTTGTCCGGATCCAGAAGGATGATGGGTGCCAGCGCGTTTTCATGCAGCTTCATGGAGGTGATGGTGATAGCCAGCTCTTCGGCACTCCCATAGCCGCCGGTATTGATCACCGGCAGGTTGCTCAGCTTCTGAAGGTGGTCCTGCCTGGCCGGGCGAAGCCCTTCCTTATATTTGATCAACCCGTCGCAGGTGGTCAAAGATGCCTGATTTTCTCCTTCCAGGTCAATGGCCACCCCTACGCTCATGATGTTATGCTGACGGGCCAGGTCGTTGGCTTCTTTCATGAGCCCGGGCCCGCCACCGTGGACGATACCCATTTCATACCCAAGCTGCAGGGCGAGCCTGCTGATCAAATCAATGGTCAGCCGGTTGTCCGCCTCATTGGTATGTGACCCGTAAAACGCAAACCAGTACCGAACCCGGTCAAACCGCTCCTTGTCATCGGGCTCCATGAAACAGCCATGGTAGAAGCTGTAGAGCTTATCCGTGTCTGAATCATACCGCAGAAATTCGCATCCGGAATGATCTGAATGGGTCAGCCGGATCATTTTTTTAACATAATCATCTGCAAAGGACGGGTTGTTCACCAAGATGAGAAAGGTCCGCAATCCACTTGTTTTCAACGCATCCACCACCGCAAGGTCAGGAAAGGCCCGACCGATGAACACCCGGGAGTTGACCCCTCCCAGGACCGAGAGTTTTTCCAGGGTGTTTTTGAATTTTCCATTGCCCTTTACCGGCGTCAGGGGGATATTTTTCCGGTACGTGGATTCCAGGATGGCATTACGGATGATCTCCAGCTGGGCCTGGCCGAACGGGTCCAGGGCTTTGGGAATGGGGATGAAATTGGCCTTGTTGAGAATCAGGCCCAGGGACTTGTCATCCATGACGGAAAACAGATTGGCGATTTCCGCATTAGTGAGAAGGTCGCTCAGTCTATATCCATCCTTGACCTTGGCTTTTTCCAGGGGCACGGTCAAGGGATTTTTGGCCCGGTAAAACCGGATCTTCACCCGGATCTGCTTCAAGGCAATCGCATCGGTGCCGAAATTATACAGCTCCACCTGGCGGTCCCGAAAGGTTCTGAAAGGATCCAATACCCGGGCCGGCAGGTGCTCAATTTCTGCATCCACAGGATCGGCCACAGCATCGATAATACCATAGATATCACCCAGAGAAATTTTGATGGCCCCCACAAACAGATCCCGGGGTTTGAGCCAGGTGTTGTCCAGATCCAGGGACATGCGGGACCGGATGGAATGCAAGGCACTGCGGCCTTTTTTGATCACCGCGTTGATGCTGGACGGGGTGATGGCATGGGGTTCAAAGCAATATTGGTAGGGTTCCAGCTCCATGGTGACATAATCACAAGTCAGGCCGGTATCGGGATCGGTTTCCTGACGGATATCAAACCCTTCATAATAGCCTTTACCGGTTCTTTTTCCCACAAAGAGTCGTTTGTGCAGGTAATGGCGGACATCTCTGATGCGCAGCTCCGGATCCATGACCACCAGGCGCCCGATCTCATCGTCCTTTTTAAACAGGTCCAGGGCATTGCCCAGCAGGGGATTGAGGTTCTGGAGCCGGGCTTCCACAAAAATATCAGATCCTTCAATCACGGGCGTGCCGCCGCCATCCGCCAGATCTGTTTTAATGCCGATCTGGGCATTACCGCTCCTGCCGGAAAAAATATAGGGCTTTTTCTCCTGGATCGCCCCCCGGATATAATCGGACACAAAGGGAAAATGAAACCGGGCCCCAAGGATATCATCGGGTTCCTTTTGTTCATGAAGTTCCGCAATATACCCGTCAGGGCTGATGATCTGAAATATCTGCATACTATTTTCCTTATAGGCGAAACAAATCCAGGGCAAGAACCACCGGGCCGTCAAAAGATTTTTGGGCCTGGGCAGCCATATCCACTGCATCACACTCCGGATAAAAATGGGTAAGCACCAGCTTTCCAACAAGGGTGATGGTCATTTTATCAGTCATGGACCTCCTTTGCTCAGATTCCCGGATATCCGGTAATTTTCTGAATCCGTGTATACAAAGATGCCAAAGCCGGGTAGATTTTCCTGTACACTTGGCCATACAGCTGCCGGTAAAGTGCTGCATTGGCCGGATCAGGTGCAAACACGGTTTTCTCCCGGGTCATATGCCCGGCGGCGGTGACAATATCCGAATAAATTCCCAGACCCGCGGCTGTAATAATCGCGGCGCCCAGGCCGCTGGTCTCATGGGTCCGGCCCCGGACCATGGGCAGATTGAAAATATCTGCCGCAATCTGGCATATCTCATCACTCTGGGATGCCCCGCCGGACACCACGGCCTTTTCCACCCGGGTCCGGGATTTTTTCGCAATTTTTTCCATGCCGTCCAAAAGGGCAAACCCCAATCCTTCAATGACGGCCCGGTACACATGGTCCCGGTTATGCACATCCCCGAATCCGATCATGGCACCTTTGGCTTCGGGATGATCCAGGCCCGGTCCCCAATAGGGCTGGACCATAAGTCCCATAGCGCCGGGAGGTGTCTGTTTCAAACACCTGTCCAAAATCTGTTCCGGCGGAACCCCACGTAATTTTGCTTCTGCCACCTCTTTATGGGCAAACTGATCCTTGAACCAGGAAATCATCCAGAACCCCCGGAAAATTTCCACCTCAGGATTGTAATACCCCGACATTGGCGAGGGATACGGCGGCATTAGCGGCAAAGTTTCAAAATACCGGTCCGACACCGTCTGAACCGTTGCGGTGGTGCCGAAACTTACATTCACCATATGGGGATCCATAACCCCTGCACCCAGGGTTTCACATCCCTTGTCCGACCCGCAGGCGATCACGGGAATTCCAGCGGTGATACCGGTGACATCTGACGCTGCTGTTGATACAAGACCGATCACCTCCCCTGACCCAATCAGGCGGGGCAGCTTTTTTTGCGGCACCGGAAACAACATTCCGGCCAGATTGATCCCCCGGGCCCAGCAGTGTTTTTTATAATCAAAGGGCAGATGCCCGATCTGGCAGGCCAGGGCATCGGCAAACTCGCCTGTGAGGCGGTGGTGCAAAAAACCGGACACCTGGACATATTTATGGGTGTTTTTCCAGATATCTTCCTGATGCTGCATGATCCAGTTGCATTTACCCTGGGAACGGAGGTCCCTGAGTTTGCTGCCCAGATAAGGAATCTGAAACAAAAGGGGCAGCAGCCCTGCACCTGCGCATGCCGGATTTGCAAGACGCTGGTCCATCCAGGTAATGGCCGGCCTGAGAATTCGACCCTTTTTGTCCAGGTTAACAAAGGTGTTGCGCAAGGTGGTTATCCCCACGCCGGCAATGTTTTCAAACACCCGGGGAACGGTATTTTTCAGATATCGGCAGGCAGCTGCCAGACTGTGCCAGTAGACTTCCGGATCCTGTTCTGCCCATCCCGGCAACGGTCTTACGCAAGGGGCATAGGATATCACCGACCGGGCCAGCAGATCCCCCCGGGAGGAAAAAACCATGGCCCGCAGGCTCTGGGTACCGCAGTCAATAGCCAGCATATGCCTGTCTGTCATCATGGATCCTTTGTATAGTATGGCACATCACCTGGATGCACACGGTGCGCTTTATGTTAAATCAGATCACTGGGTTTTATTCAAGGCCAAAAATTGTTTCACCCAGGGCCATTGCAGGGAAAACACCATTGAACCGATTGGCAGGAATGCAGCCTGTCAATTAAACCTGTTTTCACTTGGGATTGCCCTGAAAAGTCGATCTTCCGGCATGCCTTTAACAGAAAAATTGGCATGGAAATTTTCTATAGGCCGAAAATTCAGTTGGATTCAATAATATCAACAGGTTACAAGCCATAATGATGCCATACTTTATCATAACCTTATGAAGGCTTTACTCTTTCTCATTTTGACTGATAAGAAACAAAAAATGACACAAAGACTGAAATTAAAGCGTCATGGCCTATATTACTTGTTAGTAAAAATCAAAATAAATTCTTGTGATGTCGGCCTGTTTCTGATAAAGTATTGCAAATATTCAGTTGGATTTGAATATGTTTGCAATACTTTATCAGGAGGTGCTGGTACATATGGACAAAACCCCCAACCAGAAGCTGATTTCAGCCTTTCAGAAAAACAAATGCTGGATGATCCAACCACTGGCCGAGCGAATGAACTA
>JAABSA010000032.1:0-46090 GCA_011390635.1 Desulfotignum sp.
TGCAATGATGGCATTGTCGGCCTGCGGCGCTTCCTTGGACGGGCATTGCTCTGGCGTTGCAGTGTGGCCTGGTATGCCTTTTTAATCATTGGCATGCCATTGATCTTTATTGGCGGTTCGGCGCTTAGAGGGAACCTTTTTACAGAACCGTTTCCATTTACGTCTCTTCAGGCACTTCTCGTAGCACTTTTCCTCGCCGCCATCAAAGGACCGGTCGAAGAATTCGGGTGGCGGGGACTTGCGCTGCCCCTTCTGCAAAGAAAGTTCGCCCCCATCTGGGCCGGGCTGATTCTTGGCGCCATATGGGGGCTGTGGCATATGCCTGCATTCTTGTTAAGCGGAACCCAGCAGAGCGAGTGGTCATTCACAGCATTCTTTGCCGGATGTCTGGCAATCAGTGTCATTGCAACCGCACTGTTCAACAGGTCGCGAGGCAGCATCCTGCTATCTGCATTCTTCCATTTCTCGCTCATGAATCCGATCTTTCCTGATGCGCAGCCCTACGATACATACATGCTGATTATTGCCGCCATCCTGATCGTGTGGTGGAACCGCAAGAATATGTTCTCAAGGAAAGCCTCAGTCACGGAAGTCATTCCAAGCCAGGAAAAAGCAACCTATGACTGAAAATGCCGTGCATACTGAAGGGAGTTCAGCTGCGGTTGGTTCCCGCTGGCTATACGTCGTTACCGATTTTCCTGCTCAAGCATCATTATTCCAGAGAATCCAGCACCAAAAATCTTTATGGATACCGACACAAACCTGAAATTATTCTTGAAATACCTGAAAAACAATCCCATAGATTTTTATTTGCCGGGTTTTGCATATAATTTTTGACTCGTGGAGAATTATCAAGTATCATTTTAGTGCCTTATTCCTCAGTTTCTGTTAAAAAAAACAAGAAGATGAGGTGGGGGTAAATGGGTTAGATGTTATATATAAATGAATGTTGAGGACAAAAACAATGACACAGAATTTATTGGATGAAGCCTTGAAAATGCCGCCAAATGAAAGGATTGAATTCGCTCAATTAATAATGGCCAGCATAGATTGCGAAGAAGATAAAATCCGGAAGTTATGGATAGATGAAGTCAAGGACCGGAGACAAGCTGTTAAAGATGGGCGCTCAAAATTAATCGATCTTGATAGCTTATACCATGAAGATTAGAATTCATGAATTAGCAACTAAAGAGTTTGATGACGCCATTATTTGGTATGATCAGCAGTCTGAAGGTTTGGGAAAACGATTTAAAAAAACAGTTAAAGATAGTATCTTGACAGTACCGTTTTTTTATCAGAAAAGGGCTCACGCCACAAGCCGCAATCCTTCCGCTCTATCCAGATCTATTCTTTCGATGATGAATTTCTTGAAGATTGAGTCTTGAGATGAATCTGAGAGAAATTCGAGAAAGGTCTGGCGCAATGCGATCGCTGTGACAAGCTCAGACGGCGCAAAATCGGTTCGAATGGTTCTGAACCAAGATCCGAAGGAAGAGAAGACCAGTTGGGGGAAGGAAGAGGAGAGATACTGGAGCAGACCCTGAGCAATCAATCCGGTTTGAACGAACCTGTGATATACGTCCATCTTCCTCTGCACCGCTTTTCGATACGCCTCCGGTTTCTTATGAATATACTGATTGCCGGAATATCGTTTGATCGGTTTCATGGGTTTCATCCAGAAATGATAGGCATAGGCACCGATGGTTCTGACAGCTTGCTTGAAAGACACCTCAATTTTGAATCTGAGCCCGTACAACCGGATGATTTCAAGCGGCTGGAGCGTCAAATCCGTGGACATCAGGATACATTTGCCCCTGTTGGGATGAAGAACCACGACGAACCGAACCGTTCTTCCAGCTGCTCGCCAAAGAAGATCGAGTGATAGATATCGAATTTGCCTGTTACTTTCACCATAAACAGGACTCGGGGCCACAACCATCGCCTCCGGGTTCTTGAACAGTTCACCGAGTTTTATTTTTTCACCATACACTCTTTTCCTCCCCCGGCCAGTTTTCTTTTCTGTGGCTGGATAATACGCCACAGCGTTTTTTTTGACCCGGGTGATCAAATGATTTCCATTTTTCAAGAGCTTTTTTACGGTTTTTCCGCTGGCATAATAGGCGTCGGCAATGAAATAAAACGGTAGATCAAGCCCAAGGGATTCAATGAGGATTATCATTTTATCCAGCAACGTCCGCTTGTCCCGATTCGAAACAACCACCCCTTCATGAATCCTGCTGACAAGTGGGACGGAGAACACTGATTTCAAGGCCCCCACAAGAATGCCGACCGCCTGGAACGAATGTCCCATGATAAAGGAAGATTTCGAGTTTGATTCGGATTCTTGATGAAGCCCTTTGACCCCCGGCATTTTTCTACCTTCTTTGGGGATCTTGATCCCGTCTCCGACAATGAGGAGCCTGCCGTTTGTGCGCAGGACATCGGGGAAAATTTTTAGCACGGTTTTCAACCAAATCCGTGTAAGTTTGTCCAGGTGAAGGCCGGTTCCATGGAAGAAGTCGAGTATCCGGTCATAGCAGAATTGTTTGAGCCCCAAAGCACGTACGATGCTGGTGACACCCAAAAGATCGACCCTCAAGGTCATTCCGGCCAGTGAGGCGGTGAACCAAAGAAAGGTCCGGATCCGGGAGCAGGCGGGTCTCAGGAAACAAACTGCATTGAACCAATAACCCCATAGTTTCATAGCATCCTCCGTTTCAAAAATATGTTGACAAATTGGTATAGCATGTATATGCTATATTATATGATAACAGACAAGCTAAAGCAACTGGAAAATGATATCCGCAAGATAAAAAGCGAGATATCGAAGTTGGGTCCGATGCGCCCGGGAACACTTTCAATGCAATACAAAGTGCCTGCTGAAAAAAAAGGGCCTTACTTTCAATTGAGCTACACCCATAAAATGAAGAGCCGGACTCAGTATGTCAGGCGGGAATGGGTTGATGAGATCCGTGGACAGATTGAGGTTTACAAAAGATTCAGAAAACTGATAGAAGAATGGATAGATCTGTCCATTGAATATTCTCAGCTGAGAATGAAGCAGGCCAAGGAGGCGAAAAGAAAAGGTAAATGAAAAAGTCATCAACCCAGTCAGGTGGTTTCCTGGATGATTTTTTGGAATGGATGAGCTCCCCGGAAGGTACCGAATCAATGGATGCCTTGGATTGCGTCTTCAATGCATTAGACGGTGCAACAGTTGATCCAGTCAAAAGAAGGATTAATTGGCCGGATGGTGAAAGCCTGAGCTTTGATCAAAGTGTCGATCGGATTGGTAAGGATTCTGGCATAGACAGGCAGTCGATACTGAGTCATCTTATCGGCTGGCTACAGATGGAATATACACCGGAAGGTCTCGACGAGAAACAAATGGAATTGTTTGAAAATCAAATCGAGGGTTGGTTGGAAGAATATGAAAACGATCTTCCACCGACGACAGATTCTTGAGTAAGGTTAATGTCAAGAACTCGGTACTCTCAAGTATATATGGTGCATTTTCACAGCGTATTGATGCGGCTGCCGGTCCTGAGTGTTAAATAAGCGGCTGCTCTGCCGGGAACACATGAAATCATGGCGCGGGGGATGTAGGTTTTGATTTGTCCGTGTCATTGGTGGCGGATCGGTTGCGGGTGTGTTTTCGGGGTGTAAATAATCCGCCTGACCAGCGGCGCCGCATCAGGCCATAGATGCCCTAAAAACCACATTATTTTTTTAGCACAAAAAAAACGGGCCTTCCAGAAATTCATTTAAAAACCCCTGAAACGCCCGTCTTTACTGCTTGGTACCGAAGAGAGGACTTGAACCTCCACGCCTTGCGGCACTAGATCCTAAGTCTAGCGTGTCTACCAATTCCACCACTTCGGCTTTGGATCTTTTTTGGGGATGGTGCCGAAGGGGAGATTCGAACTCCCACAAGCGTGCGCTCGCCAGTCCCTGAAACTGGTGCGTCTACCAATTCCGCCACTTCGGCACATCCTTTTGACCGCTCTGCCGCCGGCAATTTATGCATTGCGTAAAAGCGATGGTTGGGATATATATATTTGTTTGTATGTTTTGTCAAGAATATTATTACTATGGTAAAGGGAAATATGCAATTAGTTGAAACACTGGATCAGATTTCCACACCATTTCAAAATGCCGTGGTCACCATAGGCAATTTTGACGGTGTGCACAAGGGGCACCAGGCACTGCTCCACCAGGTCATCAAAAAGGCCAGGCAGATATCGGGAATCTCCGTGGCACTGACATTTGAACCTCATCCCCTGCGGGCATTAGGAATTGCCAGCCCGCCCCTGATCACGCGCCATGATCAGAAAATGGAGCTTTTGGAACAATCGGGAATTGATGTGGTCGTCTGCCTTACATTTGACAAAGAATTTGCCGCCATCACTGCCCATGACTTCATTTCTGACATCCTGGTGAATAAAATCGGCATGAAAGCGATCATTATAGGACCAGATTATACGTTTGGAAAAAACAGGACCGGCAACATAGCGCTTTTAAAAGAACAGGGCAGAATTTTGGGCTTTGAAACCATTGTGGCAGACTGGATCAGTGACGCAGCCAGTGGAACCCGGCGGATTTCCAGTACCCGCATCAGGGAAATCGTGATGAACGGAAAAGTGGAACAAGCCAAAAAATATCTGGGCCGTCATTACCAGATCCGGGGTAAGGTGATTACAGGCCGTAACCGCGGGGGAAGCCAGCTGGGATTTCCCACCGCCAATATAAAACTGCATGATGAACTCTGTCCCAAATTTGGTGTGTATGCCGTTACTGTGGAAACCGTGCACGGCATTTTCATGGGGGTGGCCAATATCGGAATTTCTCCCACATTTGACGACCATATATTTACCGTTGAAGTGCATATCCTGGATTTTGACCATGACATATATGGCACCAGAATCCGGGTGAACATGGTAGCACGGCTGCGGGATGAAAAAAAATTTTCAAATTTAACGCAATTGTCCCACCAGATTCAAAAAGATATTGATATTGCAAAGGATATACTCAAAAAAAATGGCTATACTAAAAATCATTACATATCCTGAAAAATCACTTTCAGAACCTTCCGCCGATGTAGAGACCATTGATGAAAAAACACTGCAATTGATTCAGGATATGGGAGAGACCATGTTCCAGGAATCCGGCGTGGGTCTTGCCGCCCCCCAGGTGGGGGTTAACAAGCGCATACTGGTATATAACAACAGGGCCGCAGATGCTGAAGATGATGAAACCGAACAACAATTTGCCGCTCTGATCAACCCGCATATCATAGAAGCCTCGGGCAGTTTTCTTTCAGAAAATGAAGGCTGTCTGAGCGTTGTGGATTTCAGGGCCGATGTCAAGCGGTATGAAAAGGTCACGGTGCGCGCTCTGGATGTGGACGGCAATGCCCTGGAATTTGATGCCCGGGGGTTGATGGCAGTCATCATGCAGCATGAAATTGATCATCTGGACGGCATCCTCTTCATTGACAGGATCAGTTCTTTAAAGCGGGCCATGTATAAAAAACGGCTGTTTAAAAGTCTGAAAGAGACCGAAACATCATGACCCCTATCAATAAGACCCGTATCATTTTCATGGGTACCCCTGATTTTGCCGTACCGCCTTTACACGCATTGGCTGCCAGACACGATTTTACCATCTGCCTGGTGGTCACCCAGCCGGACAGGCCCAAAGGCAGGGGCAGAAAACTGACCCCGCCACCGGTGAAAAAAGCGGCAATGGCATTGGGACTGGATATTTTTCAGCCGGAAAAACTGAACACGGATGCGGCGGTAGAGCATCTGGCAGCCCTGGCACCAGACTATTTTGTGGTGGCTGCCTACGGCCAGATTTTGTCCCGGCGCATTCTGGATATCCCCACAATCTATCCTGTCAACATTCATGCATCCCTGCTGCCAAGATACAGGGGCGCAGCGCCAATTCAGGCGGCCATACGCAATATGGACAAAACATCCGGTGTCACCACCATGGTCATGGCCAAAGACCTGGATGCGGGTGATATCCTGTTGAAGGCCACTACCCCCATCCATCCGGATGAAACCGCCCAGGACCTGCATGACCGATTATCTGCCATGGGTGCAGACCTGATCCTGGACACCATTGATCAGATTACCAATAACAGCTTGACTCCCACCCCCCAGGACCATGAAAATGCATCCTATGCACCGATGCTCAAAAAAGAAGACGGCCGCATTGACTGGACCCTTTCCAACCGGGAAGTGGTGGCCCATATCAATGCCATGAATCCATGGCCCGGCGCATTTACCCATATGTCCGGCAACCGCCTGAAAATTTTTACGGCCGTGCCGAAAGAAAACACAGCAGGCAGTTCTCCGGGCACTGTGTGCGGTATGGATTCACAGGGCATCCATGTGGCAACAGGCAGCGGCATTGTCATTATCCTGGAGCTTATGGGCGCCTCGGGCAAGCGGATTTCAGCTGACGCGTTTTTGCGGGGACATCCTATGGACATGTCTGCACGGTTTGCGTGATCCATGGCATTGAATTCCCGCGAAGCAGCCCTGGAAATTCTACTGCGCTGCGCAAAAAAAAATACCACCCTGGACCGCACTCTGGATGCATTTTTTCCCCGGCTTTCACATTTGTCCCAGCCGGATAAAAACCTGTGCCATGCCATTGTATTCGGGGTGTTGCGTCACCGGAACCACCTGGATTTCATTATCCAGGCGTTTTCCCATACAAAACTGGACCGTATGGATCCACGGGTGTTGTTTGTGCTGCGCATGGCCCTGTTTCAAATACATTTCATGGACAGAATTCCTGCTTTTGCCGCCATTAATACCAGTGTTGAGATGGCCAAAACCCGCTGCGGCCAAAAAATAGCAGGTTTTGTAAACGCGGTGCTCAGAAATGCTGTCAGAGGATATGCAGCCCTTGTCTGGCCGGATCGACATAAGAACCTTTCTGAATATGTCAGTGTTGTCCATTCCATCCCGCTCTGGCTTGCCAGACGCTGGCTTGCAGCATATGGACCGCAAAGCACCCTTGCCTTGTGCCGGGATATCAACCAGATCCCTTTGCTGACATTGAGAACCAATACCCTGAAAACCAGCCGCACCACCCTTGGTAATATGTTGACATCCGCCGGCCATGATCCAGTCTTTACACAATTCAGTCCCGAAGGAATTTCGCTGACAGGATCGGGCATTCATGTGGAAGATCTCACCGGTTTTTCAGATGGTTTGTTTCAAATCCAGGATGAAGCTGCCCAGCTGGTCTCTTGGATTCTGGATCCCCGTCCCGAAGAAACCATTCTGGATGCATGTGCCGGGCTTGGGGGAAAAACCCTTCACCTGGCCCAGCTCATGGAAAACAGCGGCCGGATTACCGCCATTGACACCGACCCGGACAAACTTGCACAACTGGAGGCAGAAACCCTGCGGCTCGGCATCACCAATGTCGGTTTTCGGTCCATGGATCTGCTTTCCGCAACCATTGCGGATTTTCCGGGGTTTTTTGACCGGGTCCTTGTGGATGCGCCCTGTACCGGACTGGGGGTTTTGCGCAGAAACCCGGATACCAGATGGAAGCGTTCTCTTGAAGATATCCGGAGAATGGCTGCCCTGCAAAAGCGCCTGCTTACTGCGGCCGCAGGGCTTGTGAAACCCGGCGGAACCCTGGTATATGCCGTATGTTCCTGTGAGCATGAAGAAAATGAAAAGGTGGTGGCATCTTTTTTACAAAAACGCAAAGACTATAGACTTTTGCCCATGGGCTCTTTTTTCGGAATGGCAAGTAACCCATGGTTTAAAACCTTTCCAGACTTTACGCAGTTGGATGGTTTTTTTGCTGTCCGGCTGCAAAGAATTTTCCGGCAATAAATATATTGATTCCTGGAAAAATACACACTATGGTAGGCTTTTTTATTGGGCATCAGTTTTTTTTGAACATACAACATTATATGCTTTGGAAACAAGGGTATAATACAGGAGAGTAATATGCAATTAATCGCCCCTTCCATTCTTTCTGCCGACTTCACCTGCCTGGGACAGGAACTTTCGGCAGTAGAAAAAGCAGGTGCAGACTGGATACACATCGATGTCATGGACGGGCAGTTTGTCCCCAACATCACCTATGGCCCCATTATTGTGGAGGCCTGCAAAAGGGCCACCAATCTGCCCCTGGATGTTCATTTGATGATTGAAACACCGGATCGGATCATCCCCGACTTTGCCAGAGCAGGGGCTGATTATATCTGTGTTCATGCAGAAGCCTGCCCCCATCTTCACAGAACCATTCAGCTCATCACAGAACACAATATCAAGGCCGGTGTGGCCTTGAATCCGGCCACACCCCTGTCTGTCATTGAATATATCGTTGACCGGCTGGACTTTGTCCTGATCATGAGCGTCAATCCGGGATTCGGCGGGCAAAAGTTCATCACCGCCAGTATTGAAAAAATACAGGCGTTGTCCCATCTGCTCAGACAAAAAAAATCCCATGCCCTGATCCAGGTGGACGGCGGCATCAACACAGACACCATCCATCAGGTGGCACAGGCCGGAGCCGGCTGTTTTGTTGCAGGATCGGCCATTTTCAATACCCAAAATTATCATGCCACTATTTTGAATCTGCGCAACGCCATTGAAAGGGTCTTTGAATGAACAAACGTATCATCACGGTGCTGGCCAAAGACAAGCCCGGTATTATTGCCCGTGTCACCCATATTTTATACGAACTGGACTGCAACCTTGAAAACGTGAACCAGATGATCCTCCAGGATCAGTTTGCCGGTTTTTTTCTGGTGGAAACCCCGGCTTCAATAGACAAGGACGTATTGCAAAAAAAAATGGATGAGCAAACCGCAGGCACCGGGCTGGTTATCCATGTCAATGATATAAAAGACAATAACGGCACCGCAATGGATACCATCGGAGATATTTTTCTGATCACCACCATCGGGCCTGACCAGAAAGGACTGGTGGCAAGATTCTCAACGATAATTGCCCGGCATCATGCCAATATCATCAATCTCAAGGCGGTCTTTAAAGGCGGGCCAGACCCCAGGAACAATGTCATGTCCTACCAGGTATGGGTGACACAGGACATGGACACTGCCGCAATGTTTGCAGAGCTGCGCAAAAAGGCCGAAGAACTGGGCCTGGATATCCGGATTCAGCACAAAAACATCTTTGATGCCATCAATAAAATATAACAGGAAATCACCATGTTTGAAGACCATGAAATACTATCCACCATTGAAATGGTGAAAAATGAACATCTGGATGTCCGGGCTGTTACCCTGGGGGTCAATCTGTTTGACTGCATCAGCCATGATCTGGACAGGTTTAGAAAAAATATCAGGGCCAAAATCATCGGCCATGCAGCCCCGCTCAAATCGGTGTGCGACCAGGTGGGGGATAAATACGGCATACAGGTGGTGAACAAGCGCATATCCATCAGTCCCATTGCTCTTGTGGGGGCGGCGTTTTCACCGGATCAGATGGTGGAAATCGCAAAAGAACTCAACGATATTGCAGAAACAGTGGACATCGATTTTATCGGCGGGTTCTCGGCTTTGGTGGAAAAAGGCATCGCCACAGGGGACCGGTCCCTGATTGCAGCCCTTCCCCGGGCCCTGGCCCAAACCGGGCGGGTGTGTGCCTCTGTGAATGTGGCCACCACCAAGGCCGGCATCAATATGGATGCAGTCCTGCTGATGGCGCAGGCGATTAAAGAAGCTGCGGCCCTCACTGCAGATGCGGACGGTCTGGCCTGTGCAAAATTGTGTGTATTTGCCAATATTCCCGAAGACATGCCTTTTATGGCCGGGGCCTACCTGGGTGTGGGTGTGGCGGATGCAGTGATCAACGTGGGGGTTTCTGGCCCCGGGGTGGTGAAACGGGCCATTGAAAGAAATCTGGAAAACGGACCCATGACTTTAGGCAATATTGCGGAGGTGATAAAAAAAACCGCATGCAAGGTCACCCGGGTGGGAGAACTCATCGGCAGGGAAGTGGCAAAAAATCTGGAAGTCCGGTTCGGGGTGGTGGATCTGTCTCTGGCACCCACTCCCACGGTGGGGGACAGCATCGGTGAAATTTTCCAGGCCCTGGGGCTCAGCCACATTGGGGTACCCGGCTCCACAGCGGCCCTGGCCATGCTCAATGATGCCGTAAAAAAAGGCGGTGCCTTTGCATCCTCCCATGTGGGAGGCTTAAGCGGGGCCTTCATACCGGTGAGCGAAGATTTACATATTGCCAATGCAGCGCACCAGGGATTTTTGAGCCTGGACAAACTGGAAGCGTTGACTTCAGTGTGTTCTGTGGGACTTGACATGGTGCCGGTACCCGGAGACATTACCGAAGAAACCCTGGCAGGCATTATTGCCGATGAAATGGCCATCGGCATGATCAATGCCAAAACCACGGCCTGCAGGATTATTCCGGTACCCGGAAAACAGGCCGGAGACAGTGTGTATTTCGGCGGCCTTCTGGGAGAAGCAAAAATCATGGCCGTGCCCCACATGGAACAAACCAATGCCTTTGTTCGTCACGGCGGCAGAATACCCGCCCCCATCCACAGCCTGAAAAACTAAAAAATGACTCTCAAAAATACGGCACACCCGATCTCTGAACAAACGGTTCCGGACATTGAAAAGGACACCCGGGTCAATTACGGCATTGTCCTGGTGATCACTCTGGTGCATTTTTCCGGTGATTTTTATTCCTCTTTTTTTGCCCCTCTGCTGCCGGCATTTGTCGACAAACTGGGACTTACGTTGACCCAGGTGGGTCTTCTCACGGGCCTGGTAAGGCTTTTGGCTTTTATGATCCAGCCGGTGGTGGGGTATCTGTCAGACCGGTATGAAAGCCGGTGGTTTATTTTTACCGGATTGTTTCTGGCTTTTTTCTGCATTCCGTTTTCCGGTGTGGCCCCCAATTTCTGGGTACTGCTGCTGGTGCTGTGCCTGGGATCTTTGGGGTCTTCCATGTTCCACCCGGCCACCACCGGCATGGTACCCCTGTACAGCGGTAACAGAACCGGTTTCTGCCTGTCCATCTATAATACCGGCGGCACCTTTGCCTTTGCTTTGGGACCGGTGTTCATCACCTGGTATGTGGCCCGATTCGGCCTTGAAGCCATGCCCTGGACCATGGTTCTGGGGCTGGTGGCGTTTGTGTTCTGCCTCAGATACCTGCCAAGACCGGTGAGTGAAAACCTCTCTCACCTGGGATTTTTCAAATCCTTGAAAGTAACCATGGGCGATGTATACAAAACCATACTTCTCATCTGGCTGGTCATGTTCCTGCGGGCCATCACCGGCCAGGCCTTCATGACCTTCATGCCCATTTATCTGGCAGATACGGGCCACCCTTTGCCCAGCGTGGGGCTGATCGTGGCATTTTTCATTGTGGCCGGCACTTTAAGCGGGCTTGTGGCCGGGTACCTGGCTGACCGAACCGGGTTTAAAAAAATTTTTTTCATCTCCCATCTGCTGATGGCCCCGGCCCTGATCCTCTATTTGTACCTGCCGGGTCCCTTTGTCTTTATCGGGGCCTTTGTTGCCGGTTTTTTTGTACTGGCATCCCTGCCCCTCGGGGTGGTCATGGCCCAGAAACTGGTACCCAGGTCCCGGGCCATGGTCTCCAGTCTGATGATGGGATTCGCTTATGGTTTGGGCGGGGCTTTATCCCCTGTTGTGGGTACTTTGGCAGATAAATACGGCATTGAAACCGTGTTGTTTTACACCGCCTTCATCCCGTTGATCAGCCTGGTGTTCATTGCCAGATTCCCCAGGGTGACCTGATTGCCATGACATTGGTTCTGCTGGTGCAGCCGCCCATTGAAGATTTTTACCTGACAAAAAAACGAACGGTCCCGTACGGGCTTTTGAGTATTGCCGCCAGTCTCAGGGTTCACGGGTTTGATACCCGAATCCTGGACAGCCTTGCCACAGACAAATCAAAGCCGTTGGCAACACCGGATACCTTTTCTCATCTTAACCGGTTTTACAGCAGATCAGACCGGTCTTTGTTCTGCCTGTTCCACCAGTACCGGCACTTTGGATACAGTTTTGAACATATCGCGTGCACGGTGCGCCAGGCACAACCATTTCTGGTGGGCATCTCGTCGTTGTTTTCCGCATATCACGACACCGCCATGACAACCGCCCGCACCATCCGTAAATGGAATCCGGATATTCCCATTGTCATGGGCGGCCACCACCCCACCATGTTTCCCGGGGAGGTGGCGGCATCACCGTTTGTGGATTATGTGCTCAGAGGAGAGGCGGAACAGACCCTGCCGATGCTGTGTGAAGCCCTGATGCACCATGGGCCTTTGGAAAACATTCCCGGCATCGCATTTCAGGCACCTGATAATATGGTGATCCAGCCTCCCCACTGGACATCTGATCTCGGACACCTGCCCCCGGCCATTCCTGGACCTTCTGCCCATGCCTGTTACCGCCGCAAAAACCAGGGAGCCATTGTAGTGGTTTCCTCCAGGGGATGCCCCATGCCCTGTTCCTACTGTTCGGTTTCCGCCACCTCTGCTCATGGTACCTTTCGACGGCGCCCGGTTGCCCATGTGATAAAAGAAATTCAGTGTCAGGCAGACCACCAGGATATCGGGTTTATTGATTTTGAAGATGAAAACATCAGTTTTGACAGATCCTGGTTCCTGGAACTGCTGGCGCACATCAAACAGATCTTCCGACACAAACCGGTGGAACTGCGGGCCATGAACGGTTTATATCCCCCATCTCTGGATGCAGATATCATTGCTGCCATGGCAGATGCCGGATTCAACACCCTGAACCTGTCTGTGGGATCTTTTTCAAAAAAACAGCTGGCCCGGTTCAGACGTCCTGATGTGCGTGCCGCCCATGACCAGGCCATTGCATGGGCAAAAATGCAGGGCCTGTCAAGTGTTTCGTATGTGATTGCCGGCGCACCTGACCAGACCGCGTCCGATTCCTTGAATGATCTTTTATCTTTGGCATCAAGACCCACGCTGGCAGGCCTGTCCATTTTTTATCCATCCCCGGGAAGTCTGGATTTCAACCGGTGCAAAAAATTGGGAATACTGCCGGATACCTTTTCTTTGATGCGGTCCACCGCCTTTCCTGTGGACCATACTACCTCACGGATCCAGGCTGTGACCCTGCTGCGGCTGTCACGCATTCTCAACTACATGAAACATCTGATCGATTACGGCCGCCATATTCCTGAACCGGAACCTGTTCCCGGCCATATTCCTGCCCTCAACCCAGATGCCGGCAATTTTTTTGTTCCGGACCCTGACACAGGTACCCTCTTTGTTCCGACCCCTGACACAGATACCCCCTTTGTTTTTGAACTGAAGGCCTGGGACCGGGAAACCATCAGTGAAAAACTGCTCCAATGGTTTTTGTATGATGGGAAAATCCGGGGGGTGGATAATGCCGGACAGGTATTTGTTCATGCCACGGACCTTGATCTGGGCAAGGCCTTTGTCAGGCATGTTTTTGAAAATCCCCTGGCAGGGGTGTTGAAAGGCTCTGAATAGCGATACCCGGCGGCATCTGTTTACAGTGTCACAGCGTGTAGGGTGTCAGGCTTTCATATCCTTGTTCCGTCACCAGGATGGTCTGTTCAAACTGGGCGGACAATGACCCGTCATTGGTCACAGCCGTCCATTTGTCCGGCAGTACATGGAGCTCTTTTTTTCCCAGGTTGATCATGGGCTCAATGGTGAATACCATTCCCGGCACCAGGACAACTCCCTTGCCCGGAGAACCGAAATGCAGCACCTGGGGCTGTTCATGAAAATCAATGCCCACACCGTGGCCCACAAACTCGCGTACCACCGAACATCCAAGGCCTTCTGCATAGTGTTGAATGGCATGACCCACATCCCCCAGGGTAGCGCCCGGGGCCACCGTTTCTATGCCTTTTTTAAGGGCATTGGCTGCAATGGAGACGATCCTTTGTGCATCCGGGCCGGGGGTACCCACAAAAAAGGTTTTGCTGGCATCGGCATAATACCCGTCCAGAATAGGGGTGATATCCACATTTACAATATCTCCATCCATAAGGATCCGGTCTCCTGGAATGCCGTGGCAGATGACCTCGTTGATGGAGACACAGACACTTTTGGGAAATCCCCGGTAATTGAGGGGAGCGGGAATGGCCCCGGCCCTGATGGTCTGTTCATGCACAAAGGTGTTGATCTCTTCTGTGACCAGGCCGGGCCGTATCATCTTTTCCACCCCGTCCATGATCTGCATCAACAACACACCTGCCCGCCGGATGCCTTCAATCTGTTTTGGGGTTTTTATAATAATGTCATACTGCTGTTTATATGTTTCTTTCACAGATAGTTCCTTTTTCATGTTCCGGCAGCAGTTTTTGTATTTTTTCCCGCTGCCGCAGGGGCACAATGCATTCCTGCCGATTTTGCTAGACTTATTCTTCATGGTGTTCAGACTCCGTGGGACGTCCCCACAATGAATGGAGATAGGCATTTTCAATTGTGATGTTCACCAGGTCCCCCACACGGATCGTTTCAGAGGGAAAATGTACCACCTTGTTGGAAGCCGTCCTGCCTGTCATCTGTTTCATATTGTCCGAGGTTTTCACAAATCCGTCGTGGTGTCTGGCGCTGAACCCCTCCACCAGAACCTCCATAATCTGTCCTTTCAGGTATTTGTTTTTCTTTTTTGTCACACTGTCCTGCAGTGCCAGCAACTGGTTGAGCCGGTCCATTTTTTCTTTTTCATCCACCTGACCGGCAAATTTTGCAGCCGGAGCAGAGGACCGGTCTGAATAAGCAAAAGCGAAAATAGAATCAAATTGCACCTCTGTGAGAAGAGACAGTGTGTCATTGAAGTCCGCCCGGGTTTCATAAGGAAATCCCACGATGATATCTGTGGACAAGGCAATGTCCGGGCAGGTGTTTTTCAAATCATTTATCCGGGACAGATAGGTTTTTCGTGTATATCCCCGGTTCATTTTTTGTAAAATATTATCAGATCCCGACTGCACCGGCAGATGCAGGTGGCTGCAGACCTTGTCCAGATCCGCCATGGCCTGGATCAGGTCCGGGGACAAGTCTTTGGGATGGGAGGTGGCAAACCGGATCCGCAGGATCTTTTCAATGCAGGCAACCTTTCCCAAAAGCGCTGCAAATGAGATCCCCCCTTCTTTTACCCCATATGAGTTGACATTCTGTCCCAGCAGGGTGATTTCACGGATCCCCTTGTCCGCCAGCACCTGGATTTCCTTTACAATGGATTTCCAGAAACGGCTTCTTTCTCTGCCCCGCACATAGGGCACCACACAATAGGTACAATAATTATCACACCCCTGCATGATGGTGACAAATCTGGACACCTGGTTTTCTAAAAAATTGGTATCATCGGGCATGGCCTCAAAAATAACATCTGACGGCCCGGTATCCACGATCTGCCGCTGTCCGGATTGCAAGGCATCAATATGCCTGCCGAATCTGGAAAATGCCTGGGTACCCAGGACCAGGTCCAGATGGGGCAGCCGTTTAAATGCGTTGTTACCTTCCTGCTGGGCCACGCACCCGGCCATGACCGTGAGAAGATGGGGTTTTTTTTGTTTTTCCTTTGCAAACCTGCCCAGAAAACTGAAGGCTTTTTCTTCGGCTTTGTGGCGGATGGAGCAGGTATTGCACACCACAATATCTGCCTGGTCCAGGTTCCGGGTATGGGCAAATCCCAGGGCATTCAAAATAGCTGCCAGTTTTTCAGAATCATACACATTCATCTGGCACCCGATGGTGTTGATATAGGCATACCCGCTATAGCGCATGAAATTCAAAATCCTTTTGCAGATCTGCAATGATCCTGAAGGCTTCCTGTGCCAGATCCGGTGCAATGGCCATGCGTACATGCCCTGTCCGTGCATCCAGGGTGGTGATGACCGCGATCCCTTCATATGCTTCAAATATGAACTTGATAAACCCGATCCGGGTTCTGTCCACCCGGTATTCTCTATGCAGCATCTTCATCTGATTCATTGGCTGTCAACTCTTAAATTGTGCAATATATCACCAATGACCATCATTACTCAAATACTTTCTGGCAAAATTCCGACCAGGATTGACTTTGTTCGTTATAGTTTATATAAAATCACTTCAACCTGATACCCATGCACCCACATATGAACTCACACCTGACATATGCAACACCCGATCCTGAAGGGGTACGCCTGCTTTCCCAAGGTCTGGGATGCCACCCGGTGACCGCTGCACTGATCTGGAACCGGGGGTTCACCTCTGTTGAGGCTGCCCGGTTTTTTCTGAATCCCGGTTTCGAGCACCTGACAGACCCTTTTTCCATGAAAGACATGGAAAAAGCAGTTGCGCGGATACATACCGCCGTGGTCAACAAAGAAAAAATTCTGATATTCGGTGATTTTGATGCAGACGGTGTGACCGCCACGGCCCTGATCCATGATTTTTTAAGCACTGTGGATGCTGATCTGACCTGGTATATTCCCCACCGCATCAAGGAAGGATATGGAATTTCCCCAGACCACATCCACATGGCGGCACAATGGGGGGTTGATCTGATCATTACCGTGGACTGCGGCATCGGCGGGGTGGATGCTGTGGCAGCGGCTGCAGACGAAGACATGGATGTCATTATCACGGACCACCACGAACCCGGATTGCACCTGCCCGTTGCATATGCCATTGTAAATCCCAAACAGCCTGACTGCGGGTCAGGCCTTTCATTTCTGGCAGGCGTAGGGGTGGTTTTTTACCTGGTTATGGCCCTGCGCAAATTTTTCCGGGAAAAAGGGGTGTGGCAGCTATATCCGGAACCCAGTCTGCTTGATTTTCTGGACCTGTTTGCCATTGGCACCATAGGGGATATGGTGCCGTTAATAGATGAAAACAGGGTGTTGTGCATGGCCGGGATAAAACAGATTAAAAAGAAGGCCAGACCCGGCATCCAGGCCCTTGCAAAGGCCGCCCGCATTGATATCAGACAGCTGGATTCCGATGATATCTCTTTTAAGCTGGTTCCCAGAATAAACGCAGCCGGCAGAATTTCCCATGCCAGGATATGTGTTTCCCTGCTCACCTGCCGGGAAATTTCACAAGCACATAAGACCGCTGTTCTGCTGGATGACCTGAATGCACGCAGACAGACCATTGAACGTGAAATTGTAAAAAATATTGAAAACCGTATTCTGCAGGATCCTTCCCTGCTCAAGGACCGGCTCCTGCTGCTCTGGGACAGCCATTGGGATCCCAGTGTCCTGGGAATTGCCGCATCAAAGCTGTCAAAAAAATATGTATGCCCGGTACTGCTGCTGGGATGTAATGGAGATGTGGCCATGGGTTCGGGCAGAAGTATCAACAATATCAATATCCACCAGGCCCTGACCGAAAATGCCCATCTGCTGAAAAAATTCGGGGGCCATGCCATGGCATCAGGTCTTACCCTGGCCAAAGACCGGCTGCCGGAACTGGTTTCGGGTATGAACGCCCATCTCAAAGCACACTATACAGAAACAGATTTTTCAAAAACCCTTTTCATCGATGCCCGGATCAAACTTGATGAGATCAGTTTTGATCTGGCCCTGGAACTGGACCGGCTGCGCCCCTTTGGCATGGCAAATCCGGAGCCCGTTTTTTTGTCCCGGAGACTGAGGGTTGTCTCCTCGACCATCATCGGCAGATCCCACAGAAAAATGCTGCTCCAACACAGTGATAATGCCACAGGCCCTGTGGTGGAAGCTTTTCACTTTAATGTGCCCGAAGCACAGCAGGGGCCGGCATTCTATGACCAGCTGGCATTCAGGCTGAAAATCAGCAAATTCAAAGCCCATACTCCCCAGATGATCATCGAGGATGTATAGATTTTACCCTTGCCAATTGCCCTGTTTTTATAATATAGTTATGGATTAGCAAAAAAAATAAACCCGTTGCAAAGGGAAGGAACATATATCCATGGCTAAAATTTTTTACTCCGGAAACAGGGAAGCAAAACTCCTTTCAAAGATAGAATCATCCAAGGAAAGGGAAAGAATCAGAACCATCAGCGCGATCCGGGACAATACGGAATTTTTTGCCAACAAAGTTTCCATGAAACTCATTGAAAACGGTCTCATCGAAACTGTAAGCAAGTCTTCCATTGAAAACCAGATTGTCCGGTGCCTGGACAATCTGATCAAATCAGAAGATTTCGACATTGACTATGCCGTAGCCCCTTTACGCACCCTGGTTCCCAATCCCAACATTGCCAGCCTTTACCTGACTGCGTTTGTGGTGGAAAAACTGATCAACCACAAGGATGTGGTAGACATATTCGGCAGTGATGAAGATATTTACTATTGTATTCACAAACAATTGACCAATCTTATGGCTGACTGATACAATACATGTACCTGGACAGACAAACTATTTCTTGACCCAGCTGCCGTCGGGCTTCTGAATATAGGTTCCCGGTGCTGCCCGTTCAGCCAGCTGCAGTGCCCGGTTCTTTTCCACCACCACAAGCTGGGTGTTCTGCTGATCGGCAATATGGGAGTAGATGGTTTTCCGGTCCTGGTTTTCCTGGGCAATCACGTCCTCATGGCTTTTCTGCTCTGTCACAAAGCCCAGGTACCCGCTGTTGTTTTCACCAACAATCCCCTGTATCTTTAGTTCTGCAATCACGGGAAGCCGCGCTTTCATCCGCTCTTTGATCCCCTGTGCAAGCACAGGTGCTGCAATTGTCAGCACCGCCATGAGCACCAGGACCAGTATCACTGCATTTTTTTTACTTCTCATCTTCTTTCTCCAGTTTTTCCATCAGTTGTTCTTCCTTTGCGTCAATTTCCCCGAAAAAATCATCCAACGCTTTTTGCACTTTGACATTCACATCAATGGTGATATGAATGGGTTTTATTTCCACGGGTTTGACTTCCACTTCATGGCTGGTCCGGCACCCGCCAACCGCCATAACGGCCAGCACCAGCGGGATAATACAAAATTTTGGCGCCATAATCTCTCCTTTTATTGTAACAATTTCTGAATTTTACTGCCGAATTTTATCACCTGGTTAAAGGGAAGTGTCAGGTTCACATCCAGTGTAATGCCCTGGAAATGTGATCCCGGACTCTGGGCATCCACCCGGACAAATGACCCCACCTCTTTTTTGTATACAAAAGGAAGCAGACGCCCGGGCTTCCCGTCCAGCTCCATGTTCACCGACAGGGTATCTTTTTGGGTATTAAATGTCAATTTTGCCCAGGTATATTCAAAATCCTTTAAAGCTTCTCTGGCCAGATCCAGCTGGACAAACTGGGGAGAATCAACCGGTATACCGGCCACAAACTTTTGTGTATTGTTGATGGTGATACGCCCCCCCTGCCCCGGGGTTGAAAATAAAAATCCGTTCTCAAAGGAAATATCACCCTCTTTGAACCGTACCGGTATGCGGCCGTTCAGGGTGCCTTCTCCCCGGGACTGGAATCCGCCCATCTGTTTCAAAAGTTCATTTAACTGGATCCTGTCACAATACAGTGTCACGGACACGGATCCGTCCGGAGATGGAAACCTGACCGACTCCGTTGACACCAAACCATTGCACCACTTTACCCGGACATTTTCAACCACCAGGGAACGACCTTCTTCCAGGGTGAACCGGATCGTTCCATCTGTAAACCGAAAGTCCCCTGCCTGAACTTCATCAATGGTTACGATCTGGCCCGGAAAAGATGCCGGAGCCAGAAGGTCCTTTATAACCAGATTTCCCCGGATGCCTGCAGCGGTCATATTCATGTCCGGCATAGACAGGGTACCGTCATGGATGATCAGTTCAGCCCCGGTTTTCACCTGGCTTTTTTCCCAGGAAAATGATCCTTTGGCAGTCACATCAAGATCATAGTCAGCTGTCCGGGCATCCCGGGGCATGAGTTTTTCAAACCGGAAAGGTGAAAACCGAAATCTTTCAGAAACCAGGTCAATGTCTGCATGGAAAGCTGGTGCCATACCGGCCTTTCCGGTGAAGCCGATGGACAGTTCCGCTGCATCCGGCATGGCGATGACACCGTCAAAACCTATTGCAAAGGGTCCGGTTCTGCGGATGTTTCCTGCGGCATTCAGGTGCAGGTGATCTTTATACACCATTTTCTCCACTGAAAACCGCCCTTTTCCCCCTGCATCCGGAAAGGTGACAGGCAGTTGAGCAGAGATACCCCTGGCAACGATTCCCAGGGATGGGGCATCTATACTGCCCTGGAGCAGTTCGGTTGTAAGAGCGATTTTTGGAAAATTTTGACCCGGATTTGTAAGATCCGTAAGAATTTTGCCTGCTGTGTCCATCCGTCTGAACTGGAGCACTCCATCGGGGGTTTTGACATGCACTTTGGACAATTGTGACTGCACGTTCAAATCCAGGGTTTTTGCAGTCAGATCCCCCTGAATATCAGACTTCACAAAAACCTGATCGAATGACAGGGTTTGGTTCTTCTGGCGGATCAGGGTCTGGGAAGCCCGGGCGGAAAAATTTCCGGCAATGGTTTGTTTTTTTCCCTTCAATGACAGGGTTACCAGAGGGCGGTCCATGCTGGCAAACAGATGCTGGTTATCCAGCACCACCGCTTCGGTTGGCTGGCTTTCGCAGGTCAGCTCAAATCCCAGAATGTTGCCCCCTGCCTGGTCCATCTCAACAACAGCCCGGCTGGAAAAAACCAGGTCTGACAGCAGGGGATGGGAAAGACCAAATTGCCCCAGTAAAATGATCTGGGAGTGGTCTTTTAACATCCGCACGTTAATACGGTCCATGCCGAATCCGCCCGGGATGTCCGGATGCAGCCCGGACAAAGAAGCCTGCCAGTTGTTGTGGGAGGTTTGCTCCACTATCAGGTCCAAAGGACCTGACAACAAAGGTCCAAGCGTTTCCGGCAGAAACCGGGCCAGATATCTCGGGTCAAAGCCAAGGGCCTGCAAAGTGAAGGCTTTGATTGTTGCGGCAGTATCCACCCGGGTGGTCACTGTGATGGTTTGGCCGAAAGGATACAGCGTGGCACTGCAGGTAGCGGTTTTATTGGTTTTATCCACAAAAATGTCTATTTCAAAGGGTATCCGTACTGTCTGGTTGTCAATCGTCACAGTGAGGCCGGCGTTTTGCAGAACGATCTTGTCGGGTAAAAACGGCAGCCAGGTGCTGACAACCTGTTGCAATGCCGTATCTTTTTTTGGGGTCCCGGGTTTTGCAGTGCCCGGATCAGCATCGCGGCCAACAATACCGTCAATAAAAAATCCTTTGTTTTTGTCATACCCGGCCTTCACCTGCAGACCTGATATGGTAAGGCTCCCGGGAACCGGCAGATCAAGTCCCTGCAGGTCATATGTAACGTGTACCAGATCAGCGGACACATCTGTGCCTAAACGCAGGTCTGACACAACGGTCTGGGTGAGTCCCACACGCTGCACCGTAAATGCTGCCTCATGTTCGGTCAGAACCTGATGAAATCTGGTTTCGATAAAGCGCTGTGCCAGAACAGGCAGACCTGCCCAGACAAAAGCAAGGCTGATCAACATGATCACAAAGGCTGCTATGACAAAGGATTTATATCGCATTTTTAATATGTACGGTTAAAAACATATCTCCTTTTGGTTGTCCCGAAACTGACCTTCCCATACCTGCGAGTCTCAGGCGGGTTCCCTGGCGTACGCCCGGGGGAATGGACACCCGGTAGAGGGGTTTGTAAAACCCCCATGGGATGGTCACCAGTTTCCGGGTGCCGGTGAGGGCTTCTAAAGATGATATTTCAATATCCCCGGACAGATCCCGGTCATTTGACTCCGGTGTCGCCAGGATGGTCTGCAGTCTGGGTGTATGCTGCTTTCTGGTAAACTGGTTGATCTTCTGCCGGGTACCGGTTCTTGGCAGGCGCTGGTTGAATTTGACCAGGACCATGCCCGCGATGAATCCTCCGATATGGGCCCACCAGGCAATGCCGGCTCCGGCACCCTGCCCGGCAGCGTTTACAAACTGCATCATAAACCAGAAACCCAGAAAAATAAAGGCTGGAATTTCTATGAACCAGGGAATGATGATAATGGGCACCAGGGTTAAAATTTTGGACCGGGGATACAGCAGAAAATACGCCCCCATAACCCCGGCAATAGCACCACTGGCACCAATAGTCGGAACCATGGAAAAGGGATTTAGCAGAAAATGACACGCACCGGAGATCAGCCCGGACATAACATAGAATCCCAAAAACCGGACTGATCCGAAATGGGCCTCAATATTATCCCCGAAAATGTACAACGACCACATGTTTCCCAGCAGATGCCAGAAACCGCCGTGAAGGAACATGTAGGAAAACAGCGAAAAAATATGGTTGCCGATAGAAAAATGCCGGGACACCTCCCCCACCGTATATTTGCCCGGCACCAGACCGTACAGGTAAAAAAACACCTCATTGTGAAGGCCCACCTGGAGCTGGATCAGCCACACCAGCATATTGATACCGATCAGGGCATAGGTGACCACAGGAAAGCAGTCAGATACCTGATTGTCCCGAATGGGTATCATTTCACGATCCGCAGCCGGTATGCCTGATCACAATACAATTTCAAGGCTTTGATTATTTCCATGACAGCATCTTCAATGGTGAAATACGCAATGTCCACGTCCTGGCGACAGGACGCTACAAGAGAGGGGTTTCCTGCATCCAATCCCAGCCTGAACCGCAGATAATCCAGCCAGGAAAAATACAAATCCATAATCTTTGCATCATCCAGCCGGGCGATTTCTGTTTTTTCTTTCAAGGGCAGATCCTGCTCCAAAAGGTGCACTGCTGCATCACATGAATCAGGAAATGCCGGATCTGAGCAGAATGTAAAAGGGATGGCACACGCGTTTCCCTGGTCCAGATGCACGAGGTACAGCAGGGTTTCCAGAATCATTTTTGTGTCCACGTATATCCCTGGATCATGACTGGCCCGGGGACCGGCCACGTTTAAAATACGGATGTTGTTTTCCTGTACAAATGACTGGAGAATAACCGCAGACTCAAATGGATCATTGACCAGAAGATTTACCGAACAAAAAGGTTTGCGGATCGATTTTGCGACATCCCTGGTCAGCCGTGATCCGCCGGTGAGATGGTTTCGAAAGAAAATAACAGTTCCCTGGGAATCCAGAATATTCTGCCGGGTCCGATCCCGGTAATCAGTTGTCTGCATCTGGGTCAACCGGTACCGCGACGGCAAAGGACCGGCTTCTGTTTTTCTGCCTTTTGGTATCCATCCGCCATGGGCAATATTGTATTTGACAGCCACATCCAGGGCTGCCTGATCCGCTCCTGTCTGACCGCCGGATATTATTTTATCAATCATGCCGGGTTCCTGCCTTGTAAAAATATCTTTTCTATCATAGCAATAAAAGGTATAACTGCAATAGAATTTTATGAAAATACCCACCCAAAAGCAATGCTTTGCACTCATCCGCACCATGGGGATGATGGACCATATTGTGGACCATTCAGTGATGGTCAGCAATATCGCCCTTTGCCTGTGCCGGTACGTGAAAAAAACCACGCCGTCCATCAATGAAGAACTGGCCACAGCCGCGGCCCTGCTCCATGATATTACCAAAACCAGAAGCTTTCATACAGGCGAAATCCATTCTGAAACCGGTGGACAACTGCTGGAAAATCTGGGTTTTCCTGAGGTGGGAAATATCATCCGGCAGCATGTAACCCTTGATTGCTGTGAAAAATTTTCCCCTGTATCAGAGCAGGAAATTGTAAACTATGCGGATAAAAGGGTGCTGCATGACACGGTTGTATCTTTGTCCGAACGGCTGGAATATATCCAGATCAGATACGGGGGACAAAAGGATTTTCAGGACAGGATCTCAATGATGTGGCACATGACCATGAAACTGGAAAAAAAAATATTCAGACACCTGCCTTTTTTGCCGTCCCAGCTGCCGCAAATGGTTGTGCCGGATATCAGACGTCGATAGGGACAACCTTTTTTCCAGGTCCCTCCACTACATACCGCTGGACGATATCAAAAAGGTCATTGATTTCAAATGGTTTGCCTAAAAACCCATCCGCCCCTTGTTCCCTGGCCTTTTGTTCATGGTCTTTCACACCGGACATGGCAATGAATATCAGCCTGGGATTCAGCTGTCTGGCCCGGGTCATGAGATGAAATCCGTTCATTTCAAAAGCATCCACGCATGAAAGAATAATATCGGCGGTACCGCCTTCCTTGAAATGCTGCAAGGCTTTTGTGCTGTTTGCAAACCCTTTTACCCGCCGGTTTACACAATAGGTAAGGGCATTGACCGTCAGATGCAACAGACGTTCATCTTTTTCAACAACCAGTATTTTTACATCTTGAAGAATGGTTTGCCTCCGTGTGACGGGCTGTATCAGGCTGCATTCAATGCATCATGAAACAGGATACATTTTTTTTTTGAAAAAACACTTTCCATCAGGTTGTCGATATTTTCCAGGACAGCTTCTCTGCGGTGAATCCCCAAAGGGTAGTCTTCAGATATGATGGCCATGGCCATTATACTCAACAGTTTTACCCGTTCTTTCAGAATATGGGAAGAGGTATGTGATCCAAGACCGGATAAATCCGTGTGCATTACCAGTCGATGCACTTCAGCAGCATTTTCCAGGACCGCCTTTTTCCTGAACGTCCCGGTGGGATATCCTTTCAGCCTGGCCGTAATCATCACCATTAACAAATGAAGCCTCATCAGAAAAACATGCTGTTCATCCATGGCATCAGGGCATATCCGGGATGGACCAAATTGCTTCATTTCATTATCCAAAAAAATTAAGTTGTTGAAAAAAAACGGTATTTCAGGATTTTTGTATCCCATCAGCATCACATATATATGTTTATCATTTTATCCGAAGAATTTCCAGACGAATCTGTTCCAGGCTGGATATGATGGTGGTAATTTTTTCCTGCTGGGCCAGTTTCTGGTTTTGTCTGAGATCAAAAAGCTGCGCCATGTCTGCATCCAAGGACTCATACAATACAAAGCGATCATGAATTTTTTCGGTTACATCCCGGGTAACGGCCTGGATCAGGGGAATAAAATAATGTTTTTTCATCCTGTCATGAAACAGATCGATCTTTTGGTCCGCCGCAGCCATACACTGTTTTTTTATTCTGCCGGCTGCTGCATCAAATCCGGGGGTAAATGAAAATTGCCTTTTGCCTTTGAGGACCAAAATTATGCGTGAAAAAAATGTAACACCCAGTTCAGTAAACGCACCTGCCTGTATCCGGGCCGAATAATCAGGAGAAAACCCGGTTTTTGGCAGTGTCAGCCCAAGTATTTTTTTTATGGCCTGAACATCCACAGCCATGGCAAAATCGCTTTGCGTTGACAGTGCCTGGTCATTCATCATATGCTCTTCCGGTTCCATGGCAGGAATCAGTTTTTGAAAATCAACCTGATAAGAATCCAGAAGAGACTGACAATAGGTTTCAATTCGGTTTTCATTTTCCGTCACCAGGGCGTTGATATCCGGCAGCACATGCCTGATGACGAACATGTCCAGATCTCGTTTGAAATCCTGGAAAAGCAGATACAAAATCTTTTGAAACCCAAGCTCTTTTACCCGGTTTTGATAGGGTCCTGTATCAAGAGAGGTATTGCGGATGAATTCACGGATCTTTTGCCGGATATGGCTGGCATCCTTTGCAAAACTGTTTTCCAGATGGGTTTCAATCTCACTGATCAGCCCGGATACCGCACCGGGAATAGCGTTTTCCACTATGAATTTAAGCCTGGCAGCAGTGCTGCGTATCTGTCCAAGATGGTGTTCTGTTTTTTTTCGGCCGTCCATGTCAGATACCAGCACCTGCCTGTGCAGGAGTGCCTTTTTTTTCATGGCCACGGTCATGGTGTGCAGCCGCTCCAGGTGGTTGGAAACCAGCAACCGGTGGTGATGGTGTGCCAGCAAGGCCCCAAAATGCCGGAAAAAGTATTTTGCGTTATGTTTGCAGTACCGGGCCATGGCTGTATCTTCCTGCCACAGAACCAGGCGTTTTCTGTCCCGCTGGCCCAGCTTTTTTTCCATGGCACAAAACAGTTCCAATAAAGCGGAAAAAGAAAACACCTCAGGATCGGCAGTCAATAATCCAAGGTCCCGGCGGGTCTGATTTTCTATGGCCTGCAGGTCTTCCAGGGTGTCATGTTCAGACAGATCACAGTTGTTGACAAAAACAATATTGTCCAGCAGTCCCAGCCGGCGGATAAGTTTCAAAAAATGCAGGTCTGACTGGCGCAGGCCTGTCCTGGAACTGATGCAGTAGATGATAAGATTGGATTCTTGAATATAGCGCAGGATCTGATGCAGCTGATCCGGATCTGTGGAATCAGTACCCTGGCAGTCAGCGATTTCAATGTTGGGTTCCAGCACTTTTCCAAACAGTTCCAGACAGACATCCCTGACATAAAAAGCATTGGCTGGATTACCTGTAAATGTTTTATGGTTTTCAAACTGCTTTGCTTCAAACACCAAACAGCTTTGATCTGGTCCCACAAGGGTGTGACAGGTTTCATACCCTTCCAGGGCATGGCGTATCACCAGGATTTCCGGACGTATCCCCTGGTCAATGACGGGAAAATCCTGCACCAGTTTTTCATACACCTGTTTCAAAAAAGCACGGTCTTTTTTTCTGCGCAGATCAAACCCTGCAATATCAACGGGTTGGTTTTTTTGACCATTTTCAGGAAACATTCCCAGGGTGTTTCGCAGGAGTCCGTTGATATCATCCCAGGATTTAAGAAAAACCAAGGCCCGATTTTTACGGCCTTTTCGCATACGGGTGGTGATGGATGTAACAACCCCGGCACCTCTTTTCACCACTTCTTTTCCGATCATGGCATTGATGAGGGTGCTTTTTCCCGATTTTATGACCCCGGCCACCGCTATTTTAATCAGATTGGAACGGACCTGTTCCGGAATACTGCGACATCTCTTTTTGTAGATGTGAAGGGCATCACCAGACATTCGGGGCAGATCTTCCATCGTCTCAATCACCGCCAGCAGGTCGGATACAATGGTATCAATGGTCTGGTATAAAGCAGTATGTGGAGCCATAGTCAAGGCGCTTGAAGGGGTTAGGAGATCAACATCATGGCTTTTTCATATTTATGGTCGTACGGGGTAAAAAACATGATTTCTTTTGTCATGGGACAGGTCAGCCATGCATTATCATTGAGTTCATTATCCAGCTGCATGGGTCCCCAGCCGGCACATCCCAGCATGATCATAAAAGAGGCAGGGCCTTTTTGCACCGCAATGGCTTCCAGGATATCCCGGGAATTGCTCAGGGCAAGCCAGTCGGTGACCTTAAGGGTTTCATTCCAGTCAAATGGCGGTCCATGGAGTACAAACACACCTGAGGGCTGCACCGGGCCCCCCAGATAAATATCGAGTTTGTTCACGCTTTCATCAAAAGTGATATTCAGATCCTCAAAAAGTTCGCGCCCGGTGAGCAGCGGATGGATCTTATTAACAATAAACCCCAGGGCCCCTGATTCATTGTGTTCACACATGCCGGTCAGTGTCTGGGCAAAATTGGGATCAGGAAGTCCGGGCATTGCCAGAAGAAATTTACCTTTCATGGTTTCGGGAATCATATCAGCCATTGACCTGCTCCAAAATTCATTTTATCAATTCCATTTTTTGCACATGTTACAGCAATAGTGTTAAATATTTTTGCCACATTTGCAATACTTTTGTGCCTGCGGCAATCTGGTGCATACCCCATGGTGACCCTGAAAAAAAGTGGGGTTATGTATCTTCTTTTCTACCATATACATCTTCAAACCGGACAATATCATCCTCCCCCAGATATGATCCGGACTGGACCTCAATAAGTTCCAGGGGTATTTTACCGGGATTTTCCAGGCGGTGGGTGGTGCCTAAAGGAATATAGGTGGATTCATCTTCTTTGAGCAGAAACTGTTCATCATCCTTGGTGACAATGGCACTGCCCGAGACTACGGTCCAGTGCTCAGCCCGGTGGAAATGTTTTTGCAGCGACAACGTGGCACCGGGCTTTACCGTGATGCGCTTCACCTGATACCGCTGGGATATGTCAATGGTTTCATAATCTCCCCATGGCCTGTATACCTTGGCATGGGTACTGGATTCCGGACGTTTCAAGGCCTTGAGCTGTTTTACGATCTGATTGACATCCTGGACCCGGTTTCTCGGAGAAACCAGGACAGCATCCTTTGTTTCCACCACCACAAATGCATCCAGGCCCACTGCTGCCACCAGGCGGCTCTGGGCATTGATATAGGAGTCTTTGACATCATGGGTCAACACATCACCCTTGAGAACATTGGCATCGTGATCTTTGGCCTCGGTCTGGTACAACGCGTCAAAAGAGCCCAGATCATTCCACCCGGCATCCAGAAAGATCATCACGCCCTTCCGGGTTTTTTCCATAACTGCATAATCAATGGAATCAGGGGAAACCTGTTCAAATATGGTTTTATCCACCCGGAAAAAATCCAGGTCCTGGTTTCCGGCTGCAACCGCTCTGCGGCATATGGCAACCATGTCCGGGGCCTGGCGTTCAAGCTCCTGCAAAATAGTTGAGGCCTGGAACATGAACATGCCCGAATTCCAGCAATAGTCTCCGGCTGTCAGATAACGGCTGGCTGTCTCCAGATCCGGTTTTTCAACAAACCGTTTGATCTCACAGGCATTGTCTCCCAGCACAGACCCTTTCTGGATATATCCATACCCGGTTTCAGGGGCAGTGGGAACAATACCAAAGGTAAGCAGATATCCCTTTTCTGCCAGTGTTTCTCCCTGGTGCACAGCCGCGTGCAAGGCATCGGTTTTTTCGATGCGGTGGTCTGCAGGCAGCACCAGCAGCACCGGGTCCTGGTCCATGGCCAGCAGCTTGACAGCAGCCAGGGCAATAGCAGGTGCCGTGTTTCTGGCTGCCGGCTCCAGGATAATGGCCTGGGGATTTACCTGAATCTGCCGCATCTGCTCTGCCGCCATGAACCTGTGGTCTTCATTGCACACAATCACAGGCAGATCTGTATGCCGGGTTTCTTCCAGGCGAAGCACCGTGTTCTGGAGCATGGTATGCTGGTTGTACATATTGATGAGCTGCTTGGGATACAATTGTCTGGACAAGGGCCACAACCGGGTGCCGGAGCCCCCTGCCAGAATTACCGGAACAATCATGGTATCTCCTTTATCATTTTTTTGCTGTAAACAGGTGAATGGACAATCCCCGTTCCACTGCATATTCATCCAGAGACTGCAGACTAAACCCGCTGTGTGCAAGCCACTCTTTTACCTGGTTTTTCTCAAATCCCAGCCAGGAGCCGCCGATGATCTCTTTGATATCTTCCTGGTCATGGTGTTTAAAATCAGCCAGCAAAAACAGCCCGCCCGGTGTAAGCACCCGGAAAACTTCACGAATGGCTTCCTCGGGTTGAAAAATATGATACAACACCATACTCATCACAACCGTGTCCACTTCCCGGTCCTTCATGGGCAGATGCTCCACTTCCCCCAGCCGCAATTCAATGGCATCAGCATCCGGCAGTTTTATTCTGGCCTGTTCCAGCATTTCAGGGGAGGCATCCACACCGATGAGCAACCGGTTGTTATCCCGGACCAATTGACCCAAAAGCTCGCCTGTGCCGCATCCTAAATCTGCAATGCTGTTCCGGCCGAAGATCTGCTGCTTGAGTATGGCATTGAGGTTGAAATTTCCCAGCACTTCTTTTTTCAACCCTTCCCACTGGGGCGCTACGGTCCTGAAAAACCGTTTGGTGCGATTTTTTCTGATGGTGATAATCTGCCGGGCTTTTTCCAGGTCCAGACAAAAAACGGGATTGTCCTGAATGCTTGCACAGGCAAGTGTAATCAAAGCGCGGGTTTCCGGGTGTCTGGCAGCACAATAATACATAAAACTGCCCTCTTTTCTGGCAACCAGCAGCCCGGACTCCAGCAGAATTTTCAAATGCCGGGACACCCCGGACTGGATCATATCCACTATGGAAACAATTTCGTTTACACTCAGTTCCACCTCATTGAGAATATGGAGCAGCCGCAGCCGGGTGGGGTCGGAGAGTGCTTTGAATTGTTTGATGATTTCCATTACCACAACACCTTTGTACTATTTTACGGTCACCACCGGACAATGGGCCTGGAGAATAACCGCCTGTGCGGTTGATCCGAATATGAGCTTTCCTACTTTGGACCGGCTTTTAACACCTATGATGATTTCATCCACTGCCTGTTCCTGCGCAAACCGTACAATATCCTCACCTGGTTCCATTCCCCTGACCAGCAGATGGGTTTCACAGGATATTTTTTTATCATCAAAAAACAATTGGGTCTGTCTCAGGTTTTCTTCGGCTGTCTGGACTATGGACTGCTCAACATTTGCCCCGCCCCTCATGGAGGTCACCACCAACACCTGTGCCCCAAAAGCATTGGCATGAAGCCCTGCAATTTCAAGCAGATCTTTTCCCACATTCACGCCCTTGTATCCCACCAGAATTTTCATCTATACCTCCCCATGGTTGCTCGTTTTTTTGAACCTGTTTCCATTATAAGATAATAATGCCATCCAATTATGGGGTTTTACCCCGGGAAAATCAAGCTGGAAAGAAAAATGCCCGCCTGTCCTGATGTTATCCCCTGGATAAAAAAAAGGGCCCTGAAAATTTTCCAAGGCCCTTGCTTTTATTTTTGGAGGCGGCTTCCGGATTCGAACCGGAGAATAACGGCTTTGCAGGCCGTTGCCTTACCCCTTGGCCAAGCCGCCGTGTCTGGAGCGGGAAACGGGATTTGAACCCGCGACTTCGACCTTGGCAAGGTCGCACTCTACCACTGAGTTATTCCCGCTGAAGCAAACAAAAGAAATTTATATAAGGTTCACGCTTTTTTGTCAACATCAAATTGGACAAAACATGAAGTTTCCGGCAGCGATGATCTATCATGACCAGCAATTTTTATCATCCGTTCTTTTTGTTCCAGTCTGCCAGAAAAGACGTAATGCCTTTGTCGGTCATGTGATGACCAGCCAGCTTTTTCAAGACTGCGTAGGGGATGGTGGCAATATCAGCACCCAGCAGGGCGGAATCCAGCACATGCAGAGAACTTCTCACGCTGGCCACGATGATTTCGGTATCAAAATCATAATTGGCAAAGATCTGGCCGATTTCATCCACCAGTTTCATGCCGTCCTCAGCCAGGTCATCCAGCCGGCCCACAAAGGGGGACACAAATGTGGCACCGGCCTTGGCGGCCATCAGGGCCTGCAGGGCGGAAAAAACCAGGGTGACGTTGGTTTTGATCCCTTCTGATGTCAGGGTTTTCACCGCCTTGAGCCCATCCACGGTCATGGGGATTTTTACCACAATATTATCGGCAATCTTTGCCAGGTCCCGGGCTTCAGACACCATGCCTTCGTATTCCAGGCTGATGACTTCAGCGCTCACAGGGCCTTGCACTTCCCTGCAGATCCGGGCAATGATATCCTTGAACTCACCGTCTTCTCTGGCGATCAGAGATGGGTTGGTGGTGACACCATCCACCATGCCCATGCTGTTGGCATCTTTAATCTGGTCGATATTGGCTGTATCAATAAAAAACTTCACGTCAATCCTCCTCATCCAGGGCGATGACCGCCTGGTTTTCCTGTTTTTCTATTTTTTTATACAATGCTTGGGTGGTTGTTTTTAATACCGGATGAATTACTGCCGGTCCTATATCACACATGGGCTTTAAAACAAAGCATCTTTCATGCATCCTGGGATGGGGAATTTCCAGATTTTTTGTTTTCACAACCATGTCTGCAAAATAAATAATATCCAGATCAATTTTTCTGGGGCCGAACCGAAATGCCTTTCCCTGCTTGTCTATCTGGGTCTCTATCTGTTTTAAAATCGTAAGCAGAACCAGCGGATCAGGTGAGTCTATGTCGATTTTTACAACCCCGTTGACAAACCAGTCCTGGTCCGCAAAATTCTGGGGCTGGGTTTTATAAAACCTGGAAACAGCAGTCACCCGGAGCAATGGATGGGTATCCAGACAGGCAATGGCCAGGTGCAGGTTGGCAGCCTTGTCTCCTTTGTTGGAACCGATGCTCAGATAGGCAGTGGCGGGTAATACCATTATTTTTTCTCAACCACAACGGTGCTGGAATACGCGGATCTGATATCATTGTCCCCCACTGCCTGCACCCGGAAATACCGGGGTCTGGTGGTATCAGGCAAAGGCATCTCAAATACCATGCGGGGCATGGCTGCCTGGCCCACGGTCATAAAAACAAAGGGACAACCTTCGCAGTCTTCGGGCACTGCCATGGACACCTCAAAATACCGTGGGGAAAGGACAGCATTTTTGGGATCTGGTTCATGTGTCCAGGTCAGGATCATGCGGGTGCCTGTGATATCAGCTTTCACATTTTCCGGCGCTGCCAGGGCCTGGCCCGGCTTTTCCGGCAGATCCAGGGGCGTTTTTTTGCCGCATCCTGTACCCTGGATCAGGGCCAGGACAATAATTACGCAGACAGCCGAACGGCAGACAGCACTGTAATTTCTCATGGATGCAGTTCCTTTTGTGCTTTTTCAACCGCTGCCTGCACATTGGTAAAGGCTGTGCCGCCTTCGGAAACCCTGCGGGCAATCATCTGGTCCAGGGAGATAAAATCAAAGATGTCCCGGGACACCAGGTCACTGAATTCCTGCAGTTCGGCAAGGGTCATGTCATCGAGTTCTCTGCCGGTTTCAAGGGCTTTTGCCACCGCTTTTCCCGCCACCGCATGGGCCTGGCGAAAAGCCATACCTTTGTTCACCAGGTAATCGGCAAAATCCGTGGCATTTAAAAATCCCTGTTTGCAGGCAGCACGCATATTACCGGCATTCACCGTGATATGGGGAAACATTCGGGTATAGACTTGAAGGCACACCGCCAGGGTATCCAGGGTATCAAACAAAGGCTCCTTGTCTTCCTGCATATCCTTGTTATAGGCCATGGGCAAAGATTTCATCGTTGTCATAATACAGACCAGGCTGCCCACCACCCGGCCGGTCTTTCCACGGACCAGTTCCGCCACATCCGGGTTTTTCTTCTGGGGCATGATGCTGGAGCCGGTGGTAAAGGCATCGGAAATGGTAACAAAGGCAAATTCCGAAGAAGACCAGAGGATAAGCTCTTCAGACAGCCTGGACAGATGGATCATGCAGATGCCGGCATGGGAGATGAATTCCATCACAAAATCTCTGTCAGATACCGCATCCATGCTGTTTTCACACAGCCGCTCAAACCCCAGAATCTTTCGGGTATATTCCCTGTCCAGCGGATAGGTGGTGCCGGCAAGGGCAGCCGTGCCCAGGGGCATGCTGTCCATGCGTTTATATGCATCGGCAAACCGTTCTTTGTCCCGTTTGAACATCTCATAATATGCCATGAGATGGTGGGCAAAGAGCACAGGCTGGGCCCGCTGCAGATGGGTATATCCCGGCATGATCACATCCAGGTGGGCATGGGCCAGATTCACCAGCTGGCTTTGAAAACCGGTGATCAGATCCATGATCTGCCGGGTTTCTTTTTTTAAAAAAATACGGATATCAAGTGCCACCTGGTCGTTTCGGCTCCTGGCGGTGTGCAGCTTTTTGGCCAGGTCCCCGCATTCTTTTCCCAGGGCATCTTCCACATGCATGTGGATATCTTCCAGGTGATGGGAAAATTGCATCTCATTGTTTTCGATTCTCTTTTTGACAACCTCCAGCCCGGCCATGAGCTGATCTGCCTCTGTTTCCAGGATGATTTTCTGCTTTGCCATCATTTTCAGATGGGCCATGCTGCCTTCTATATCAGCGGCATACAACCGTTTGTCCACATCAATGGAGGCATTGAATTTTTCCACCAGGGTATCGGTATCTTCTGAAAACCGTCCCCCCCATAATTTGTCACTCATGTGTTCATTCCTGTGTGGGTTGGTTGTTAGCTTTTAGCTGTTAGCTTTTAGCTGTTAGCTGTTAGCTATTAGCTGCTGGCTTTTAGCGGTTAGGTGCTTATGGCTGGCAGGCATTTTTGTATGGCTGGTTTAGCCTGAAATCAGGGCCTCCAGTATGGCTTTGTGCATGTGGCGTTTGTTTTCCGCCTGGTCCCAGAATGCCGCTCCTGCCGCCTCCAGAACATCTTCGGAAATTTCTTCTCCCCTGTGGGCGGGCAGACAGTGCATCACCAGGACATCCTGCCTTGCATGGGAGAGCAGGTCCTTGTTCACCTGGAATCCTTCAAATGCAGCAAGCCTTCCTGCCAGCTCTTCTTCTTCTCCCATGCTGGCCCATACATCCGTATACACCACATCCGCATTTTTCACCGCCGCCACAGGGTCACTGGTAAAAACAATATGGTCCATGGTGTCGGCCCCGGCCGCCCGGATGATATCGGGTTTGACCATATGGCCTTCAGGGCAGGCCACAACAAGGTTCAGCTTTAGGACACTGGCGGCATTCACCCAGGAATTGGCCACATTGTTGCCGTCCCCAACCCAGGCGATCTTCACATCCCTGTATCCGTTTTTATGTTCAATGACGGTCATGATGTCGCTTAAAATCTGGCAGGGATGAAAGGAATCGGTAAGCGCATTGATCACCGGTATGGAAGAAGCCCGGGCAAATTCTTGTACCAGGGAATGGTCAAAGGTCCGCATGGCAAGACAGTCGATATACCGGGACAGTACCCGTGCCGTATCTTTGGCCGGCTCGTTTCTGGAAATCTGGGTGTCCTGGGTGCTCATGTAGATGGGGTGTCCCCCCAGCTGAATCATGGCGGTTTCAAAGGCGATGCGGGTCCGGGTGGATTTTTTGTCAAAAATCAGGCCCAGGGTCTTTCCGGAGAGAATTTTGTCAAAAATCCCCATGGCATAGCGTTTTTTCAACTCCAGTGCCCGGGTGAACAAATGATCGAAATCGGTTTTTTCCAGGTCCAGTAATGACAACAGGTCTTTTTTCACGCCGAATCTCCTCTTTCAAACAGGCTGTCCAGCACAGACACCAGCTGGTCTATGTCTGCGGTTTCAACAATCAGCGGTGGTGCAAATCTAAGAATTTTATCCTGAATGGCGTTAATAATAAACCCTTTTGTAAAACAATTTTCCACAAAAAAGGACCCGTCCTTATCGATTTCCATGCCCAGAAGCAGTCCGGCGCCCCGGATCTCTTTAATACGTGCATGTCTGGCCTTCAATGTATTGAGCTGCTGTGTAAAATACCGGCCTTTTTCCCGTACCTGGTCCAGAAAGACAGGATCGGAAATGATCTCCAGGGTTTTGCACCCGGCGGCCGCGGCCAGGGGTGTACCCCCGAAGGTGGATCCATGGCTGCCCGGTGCAAAACCTTTTGCAGCTTCCTGTGTGGCCAGCATGGCCCCGATGGGGATGCCGTTGCCCAGGGCCTTGGCAAGGGTCATGATATCCGGGGTCACCCCATAGGCTTCATGGGCGAACAAGGTGCCGCACCGGCCCATGCCGGTCTGGATTTCATCAAATATCAGCAGGGTCCCTGTCCTGTCACACAATGCCCTTACCTCTGCAAGGTATTGGGGATCCGCCGGGATCACCCCGCCCTCCCCCTGTATGGGTTCCATCATCACCGCGCACACCGTGTCATCCAGCTCCTGTTCCAGGGCGGCAAGATCATTGAACGGCACATGGGCAAACCCCTCCAGAAGCGGATAAAACCCCTGTTTGATCTTGTCCTGGCCGGTGGCGGTCAGGGTGGCCATGGTGCGGCCGTGAAAGGACTGGGCCATGGTGATGATCCGAAACCGGTTTTTATCACCGTTTTGCTGAAAATACCGCCTGGCAAGCTTGATGGCCGCTTCATTGGCTTCAGCCCCGGAATTGGCAAAAAACACCCGGTCGGCAAAACTTTTTTCCACCAACGCCTTTGCCAGATCCGCCTGGGGCTGCGTATAAAACAGATTTGATACATGCACCAGCCTGCCGGCCTGTTCCCGGATGGCTGCCGTAACCTCCGGATGACAGTGGCCCAGGCTGCACACCGCAATCCCGGCCAGAAAATCGGTATACACCTTCCCGTCTTCATCGGTCAGGGACATCCCTTTTCCACGGACAAATGCCTTTCCCTGGCGCACATAGGTCTGACAGACATATTCTTCGGTTTTTTCCCGGGTATCCATGTAAGTTCCTTTTAGCTGTTAGCTGTTAGCTGTTAGCTTTTCGTCATTCAACCACCTGAGTACCGATCCCCGAATCCGTGAACAGTTCCAGCAGAACGGCATGGGAAATTTTCCCGTTGATGATATGGGCTTTTTTCACACCGCTCTTCAATGCTGCCAGGGCACACTCCACCTTGGGAATCATGCCCCCTTTTATCTGCTGATCCTGGATCATCTGCCGGATATCGGCACCATTGACAGAAGACACCAGTTTCTGATCCTGATCCAGGACACCATCCACATCGGTCACCAGAATCAGGCGCTCGGCTGCCAGGGAGGCGGCAATTTTTGATGCCACCACATCTGCATTGATATTATAGGTTTCTCCATTTTTGCCGATGCCCACCGGAGCGATAATGGGAATAAACCCTTTTTCAGTCAGAGTATGGATGATTTCAGGATTCACTGACACCACATCCCCCACCATGCCCGGATCGATGATTTCCGGCGGTTTTTCCTGGTCATCCTGGACATAGATTTTCATTTTTTCCGCCAGGATCAGATTGCCGTCCTTGCCGGTGAGGCCCACTGCCCTGCCCCCTTCCTGGTTGATCCGGGCCACTATGTCCTTGTTGACCTTGCCGCCCAGCACCATTTCCACCACATCCATGGTGGCATCATCGGTATACCGCATGCCCCGTATGAATGTGGAGGTGATGCCCATGGCTGACAGCACCTTGCTGATCTGGGGCCCGCCCCCGTGCACAACCACCGGATTGATGCCGATAAATTTCAGCAATGTGATGTCATTGGCAAAATCGCGTTTTAATTTCTCATCCACCATGGCGTGTCCGCCATACTTGATAACAATGGTCTTGGTGGAAAAATGCTGGATATAGGGCAGCGCCTCCACCAGTATGTCCGCAACATTGGGCATTTTCGAACTATTCGGGTCCGGAGTATTGGGATCCGGAGTATTGGGGTCCGGTTTATTCGGATCAGGGGTATCCGGCATCATAGAATATACCTGCTCAAATCTTCGTTTTTCACAATATCCATCAATTGTTTGTCCACAAAGGCTGCATCAATCCTTATCTTTGGTTCTGCCACATCCGGGGCTTCAAAAAGAATATCCTCCAGCAGTTTTTCCATGAGGGTATGCAGCCGGCGGGCCCCGATATTTTCCGTGGAGGCATTCACATCAACCGCTATGGCGGCAATTTTTTCCACTGCATCCCGGGTAAACGAAATATCCACGCCTTCGGTGCGCAGCAACGCCATATACTGAAGCACCAGGGCATTTTTGGGTTCCGTCAGGATCCGCACAAACTCATCCGCCCCCAGGGAGGTCAGCTCCACCCGGATGGGAAAACGGCCCTGGAGTTCAGGAATCAGATCCGATGGTTTGGACACATGAAACGCCCCGGATGCAATAAACAGAATATGATCGGTTTTCACGATGCCGTATTTGGTGGGCACGGAACTGCCCTCCACAATGGGCAGAAGATCCCTTTGGACCCCTTCTTTGGACACCTCCGGCCCCTGGCTTTTTTCCTTGCCTGCAATCTTGTCGATCTCATCGATGAAAATGATGCCGGACTGCTCCACCATTTCAACCGCATCGGTTTTGACCCGGTCCATATCCACCAGGTGGGCTGCCTCTTCCTGGGTCAGTATCTTCAGCGCCTCTTTGACACTCACCTTTCTGCGCTTGGTGCTCTTGGGCATGAGATTGCCCAGCATGTCTTTGACATTGATCCCCATTTCCTCGATCCCGGTATTGGAAAAAATTTCCACCATGGGAGAGGATTTATCCGCCACATCCAGATCAATCTGCCGGGTATCCAGTTTGCCGGCCCTGAGCATGGTTCGCAGTTTTTCTCTTGTACCGGAACCTGTGTCTTGTGTCTGTGCCGAGTGATCAGAGAGCTGGATGGGTTTGTTTTCGGCAGGTGCGCCGGTTTTAGGGGACGGCGGCAACAAAATATCCAGCAGCCGTTCTTCAGCCAGCCGGGCTGCTTTTTCCTGGACCGCTTCCTGCTGCCTTGCCTTGAGGCTATTCACGGTCAACTCCACAAGATCCCTGATCATGGATTCCACATCCCGGCCCACATACCCCACCTCGGTGAACTTTGATGCCTCCACCTTGTAAAAAGGCGAGTCCGTCAGATTGGCCAGACGTCTGGCAATTTCGGTCTTACCCACCCCGGTGGGGCCGATGAGAATGATATTTTTCGGGGCGATCTCATCCTGGAGATCCGGTTCCACCTGGCGCCGGCGCCACCGGTTGCGCAGGGCGATGGCCACCGATTTTTTGGCATCTTTCTGGCCGATGATATATTTGTCAAGTTCTGTTACAATTTCTCTGGGCTTTAAATCTTTCATCAATATATTCCAGTCTGATCATCAAATCATTAACAATGGTTAGTCATACTAAAGGAAAGCCGTCAGCCATCAGTATTCAGCTCCAGTAAACAATCACAAATCATTCCTGCTGCCAACTAAAAGCTAACAGCTAAAAGCTAACAGCTAAAAGCTAAAAGCTAACAGCTAAAAGCTAAAAGCTAACAGCTAAAAGCTAACAGCTAAAAACCAACATCCAACACCTCCAGGGTAATTTCATGATTCGTATAAATACACAAATCCGCCGCAATTTTCATGGCTTTTTTCACAATCTGTTCCGGAGAAAGGTCTGTATTTTCCATGAGTGCAACCGCTGCAGACTGGGCCGAAGTACTGCCCGACCCGATACTGATCACCCCGTGGTCCGGTTCGATCACATCCCCGTTGCCGGACAGAAGATAGGTGCTCTGCACATCAGCGGCGATCATCATGGCTTCCAGGCGCCGCAGGTATTTATCGGTCCGCCACTCTCTGGCAAGCTCCACACTGGCCCGTGTCAGGTTGCCGTTATACCGTTCCAGTTTTTCCTCCAGTTTTTCAGACAACGTCAAGGCATCGGCAGTGGCACCGGCAAACCCGGTCAGGATCTGGTCATGATAAATTCTTCTTACTTTTTTTGCCTTGTGCTTGGTCACGATACTGCCCAGGGTAACCTGGCCGTCTCCGGCCATGACAACTGTTTTTGCTGTGCGAAGGGCCAGAATAGTGGTGCCGTGAAATGTATCATTGCTCATGTTGTTATATCAACTCCTTGGGTGTGCTTTGTCATACACCTGCATCAAATGGTCCATGCTGACATGGGTATACACCTGGGTGGTGGACAGGCTGGCATGGCCCAAAATTTCCTGGATACCCCGCAGGTTTGCACCGGAATCCAGCATATGGGTGGCAAAACAATGGCGCAGCACATGGGGGGATATCGGCACATGCAGCCCGCATTCATTGACAATCTTGTCCAAAATCCTGCGGATGGACCGGGTGGACAGCCGGCCGAAATTTTTGTTTACAAACACAGGAGCCAACTCCTTTGACACTGCGTTTCGATAAGCTGTAACGGCTTTTACCGCCCTTCGTCCCACCGGCACCATCCGCTGTTTGCCGCCTTTGCCCAAGACTCTAATCACCTGGTTGTGAAAGTCAATATGATCCATATCCAGGCCGTGGATTTCAGAAATGCGCATGCCCGTGGAATAAAAGGTTTCAAACATGGCACAGTTGCGCTTTTCCATCCAGGTGTCGGTTTTTATGGAATCCAGCAGGCAAAATACTTCATCCACGGTCAACACCCGGGGAATGGTTTTGCCCAGTTTGGGAAACGGGATGCCCTCCGCCGGATTAGCGGCAAGCTTTCCATCCCGCACCAGAAATTCAAAAAACGCCTTTAGCGCAGACAAGCGGCGGGACAGGGTTTTTTTTTTCTTTCCCTCCCGGACCTGCCAGGCCAGATATTTCTTCACAATACGTGGATCCAGATCCGCTATCCGGGCTGCAAACTGTTTTTGAACCTGGCGGTCATAGACCAATGCATTTTCAAAAGCAGGGTCAGTGTTTGGTGAAACAGGATCAGTGTTTGCTGTACCAGGGTCATTTTCCGGCTGTTGCGTAAAAAACCGTAAAAAATCCATGATATCAGACCGGTAGGCCCGGCAGGTATGAGGAGAATACCCTTTTTCCGCAACCAGGATATCCAAAAACCGGTCAACGGGCATGACAAGATTCCATTATTTTCATCACCTGCTGCATATCCTCCCACACCGGCCGTTTCAATGCCGGATTATCCAGCAGCTGCAAGGGATGAAACGTGGGCATGACCGCAATGCCCTGAAAATCAAAAAACCGGCCCCGCACTCTTTCCAAAGGCTCCTGCCGGCCAGTCAGCATGCCTGCTGCACGGTCCCCCAGAGCGATCACAACTTTTGGCCGGATCCCCAGAACATGGTTTTGGACCGATATTGAATCCGATGCATTGCATATGGATACGTCACCAGGTGAAATCTTCATGGCGGCCAAAATTTTGGTCAAAAGCCCGCCGGCATCACCTGAAAAAAAGCTGCCATTGCTGTCAATAAGAACAATATGGGCACGCGACGATCCCCGGGAATGAAATTTCCGGGATGGTTGTAATGTTTGTTCCCAGGATGCCAGGACGGCCAAAGATTCTGTTGACAGATCACACTGTGTGAAACCAAGGGTTTTCTGATGCCAAAGACAGCAAGAAAAATCGTGAATGATCTCCAGCACGTCCGAAGCCGGGGATTGGGGTTTTATGGGTCCTGATACTGCCATGGCCGATCTATGACACCTGGACCAGGATGGCATCCAAAAGGATATGGGCCACTGCCTGTTTATCCATCAGGCCGATTTCTTTTTGGGAACCGTCTTTAAAAAACAGGGTAACCTTGTTGGTATCTGCCTTGAATCCTGAATCCGCTGCCCCCACCAGGTTGGCGGCGATCATATCCAGGTTCTTTTTTTGTATTTTTTTTCGGGCATTGGCTGCAAGGTCATTGGTCTCAGCGGCAAACCCCACCAGAAACTGGTCCGGACGTTTCAACTGCCCCATGCGCTGCAGAATATCCGGGTTCTGCACAAGCGTCAGGATCATTTCATCCTGGCCGGATGTTTTCTTGATTTTCACTGATTCCTGTTTCTTAGGCCTGAAATCCGCCACCGCAGCCACCTTGATGATGATATCCGCACCATCCATTTTCGAAAGCATGGCATCAGCCATGTCCTGACAGGTCTGTACATGAACCGTCTCAACCCCCGCGGGCGGATCAAGGCTGACAGGGCCGGTTACCAGGGTCACTGCAGCACCCCGCATTTCAGCAGCCCTTGCAATGGCATATCCCATTTTGCCTGAAGAATGGTTGCTCACATACCGGACAGGATCGATGGGCTCCAGGGTGGGACCGGCGGAAACCAGCACGCTTTTGCCGGTAAAATCTTTGGAAGACAGCATCCTGCAGATCCGGTCGAAAATAAACCAGGGCTCGGGCAGCCGGCCGGCGCCCACGGTCTTGCATGCCAGGACCCCGTCATCGGGATCCAGAATATATACCCCGTCTTTTTCCAGAATATCCAGATTCCGCTGGACCCGGATGTTCTGGTACATATCCGTGTTCATGGACGGGCACAGCATCACAGGAGATGTCACGGCAAGAAAGGTGGTGGTCAGGGCATCATCTGCAATGCCATGGGCCATTTTTGCAATGCAGTTGGCAGTGGCCGGTGCAATCACGGCCGCATCACACCTGGATGCCACATCAATATGGGCTACAGAGGCATGAGAATCCGCCCACAGGTCCGTGATCACCGGATTTTCAGACAGCACTTCAAAAGTGGTTTTTCCCACAAACTGCCTGGCTGCTTCCGTCATGACCACATCCACGCCTGCCCCGGCTTTTTTGAGCAGCCGCAGCAGTTCCACCGACTTATAGACAGCGATCCCGCCGGTCACTCCCAGCAGAATCTGTTTGCCGGCCAGTGGTGTTAATGGATCTGTCATTTACTGAAGCAGGTCCGACTCTGACATGGTGCCCATATCACCGGACAGGGAGCCCTGGTTTATCCGGGCCGCCACCCCCACTTCCACCCAGGTGGTAAAATGTTCGCTCTTGATGCTTATGACAGCGCACCTGGATGCTTTCTCGTAGACCAGGATGGAATTGGTCGGAGATTTAATCTGGCTGACAATGGTCCAGTTGTCTTTTTGCATATTGCTGTTGAAAAAATTGATCAAAGATCTTCGTTCCACCCGGCCCTTGAGTACCAGAATACCGGAGGTGAATCCAGGGGTTGAAACAATCATGCTTTTATCCTGGACAACCTGTAATTCCAAAGGAATCAATACATCTTCAAAATCATAATACACTGCTGTGGTTTTTTTGGAAACCGAAGAAGATGCCTGCATGCCCGAAGTCCCGGAACCAGATGAAGATACCGTACCGGTCTGGGGTTTATTTGATTTTTTGCCGGTAAACATCTGGGTGCATCCGGTCAGGCATAACGCTAGTCCAACAATCATCAGCAGCAATACCGGATATTTCATTTTACATATATACTGTATCATTTCTCCTCCTTTGGTCCGTATAAAAAAGAATCTCGCCCACTCCGCACTATTGCATTCGTTTTTAAAACGATTCCGGGCAAAAGTCAATCAGTCAGTCCAATGATCGGAAATGATCACTCCATCTCTTCCCAGGAAATGACACCGGATTTTACAGTTGCAGGGTTGGCCTGCTCTATGACCTCAATGGCTCCGGTACTTGTCTGCACAAATGCCTTTGAGCCGTCCTGTTTGCCCACATGAATATTGGGTGTAGTGGCAAGCCCTTTTCCCAGAGAAATATTCCGATGAATCTGAAGTTCACCCTGTTCCGGGTCAACCTCCGAGTTACCGTTCAGGTCACTGAAAGTACTTCCGATGACTGATGAAAAATATGCTGTTCCTGTTTTATAGTATACCGCATACAGGTTGCTTTCCCCCTCAAAAGAACAGATATCAGAAGAAGGCACATAGGTGGTGAATGTCAGCAGATCACCGAAAAGTGTGGCCTGGCCCAGATTTCTTTCCTTGAATGTGCTGAAATCAAAAGACCAGCCATGGGTGGATGTAAGATTCATCTCATTTATCAAAACATCCCATGCCGGAACCGTTACTCCTGCAAGATCGTCAACCCCTGTAATACTTTTGTTATCAAAGATAACAGCATTCGAGGTGTCGACCAGATTCAGCTGTAAAACCGTACCCCAGGTGGGTGTTTCGCCGGGATCCCAGAAACCGTTTCCATCAGTATCGGCAAAAGGTTCCTTAATACCATAGTAGGTTTGGGTATCTGTATGGCCGGAATCATCTCTTACAAAAAACCGGCCGGTCCCAAAAAATATCCAGCGGTTCCCCCGGTCATCCAATCCCACCGATGGTGCGGTAACAATCGGTTGACCAGGGTCAGTGCTGAAAAAAAGGCTGTCTCCATCCCAGGCAGACGGCAATACATTGTTGTCAATCACCAGACGTCTCAGGTTTCCGCCCCAGCCAGTGGTTTTATCTCCGCTGACAGTACCGAAATATACTACATCTGCGTTATAATCCAGATCAAAATCAACAGAGACCGGATCTGATACAAAGGAATCCGCATCCAGAGACTGAAAATAATCATGGTCCCCGGCAACAGTGGCAGGCGCTTCTGTGAAGACTCCGAGATCATCCAGTGTTTTCAGATTCTTATTAAGTACAAGTTCCTTTACATCCACCACATACAATTTTGCCGTCTGGGAGCTGGCCGCACCGGAAAGTGCTTCAGAAGAACCGTTGATATCTGCGGTTCCTGCTGCCGAAGCCGGACCCGATCCAAATACAAGGTACCATTCATTCTCCTGGATAGTCCCGGTAACCGGGTCCTTATCCTTCATCGGAATGACCGCCGGATAACAGGTGGTGTAGCCAAGATCCTCAAACCGAATTTCTGCAAGCACTGTCGGTTCGGATTCAGGGTCGGTGATATCCAGAATAAAATATGCCGAAGACATGACCGGATCACCGGCTGCAGCAACATTGCCGTCTGTCTTATCCATGTCTGCAACAATCTGCCCTCCGCCGAACCGCATGCCGCCCACAAGGAGAGTGCCCCAGTCTGGTTCCCCATCCGTACCATCGTCATAGGTGCCGTTGGGGAAAATCTTTGCATCAAACACTTTGGGTTTTAAATCATTATAATAAACATGGGGATAGGTAGGTTCCGTAAGCCAGTACAGATGGGGCAGCAGATTAAACGGCACATATGCCCAGAGTTCAGCTCCCAGATTATAGGATGTTTCAGTGGTCAGCTGGGTGGAAAAACTTTTGGTTGTTTCATCGTAAAAACCGGCATTGAACGCATGAAACATACCGTCGTTGGCACCGGCATACACCACATTACGGCGGTTTCTGAATTTATCAGCAAAAGCTGCGTAGGAGGTGTCCCTGTAAAGCATATGATAGTTTTCAGCAGGCCGCCCCACAACCGTTGGTGTTGAATAGACAATATCCCCCAGGCGCCAGGTCTCCAGGGTACCGTCATCATCATAATCCACCTGCCGGCTTCGAAACGGCGGCAAAATATACGCGGGCGTAACAGGAGAGATGAACTCCGGCTGATCGATTCCTCTGATATAATCTATGACCCGCTTGCTCTGGTTTGCCAGAAAATCCACAAATTCCGATGGATGTCCCGTCCTAAAAGTATTCATGGATATGGCGCTGCCGTCGAAGACAATGGATGGTTCATCTTCAAATGTCGGGAAAAGCGTCAGGTACGGATATATCAAAGAATCATCTGTCAAATCGGCTGCCGAAGGGATAGTATTGCTGAGAAATTCCATCTGCTCGCCTGTATCGGCCACCATATTCCTGTTCTGGTCGATAAAGGTGAAAATATAACGGTTGCTGGTGGCAGTATTATAAATCCGCTGGCTGGCGATCTCTCCATCACTCATTTCGTTCAGTATGGAAGAAGAAGACCAGATAAACGCAATGTCGTCTATGCTACCCGTATAAACTGGTGTTTGTGCCTCCTCGATGATATCATCGCCATCTGTATCTGCATATTTATAGATGGTCGTACCGTCAAAAACAATTACCAGGTCATCAACAGGATCCATTATGGCGTTGCCGTTTGTATCCTCCCGCATGTTTCCATAACTGTCCACAAACAAGGCATGAAGTTCTCCGGCCCAGTTGATGGTATTGCCAAGGGGACCTTTGAATTCCGGATAAAAAACCGCCTGGTAGACCGCCCCTTCTCCGGATCTTGTCTGGGAAATAACCGATGCCGCTGTTCCGGATGCTGTACGCCGTAAAATATCGGCAAATGACCGGTTCAGCTGTTCTTCCAGCCGCAGCGGGTTCTGCACATAAAAATAGGTATCAGGAACGCCGTCGCCATCTTTGTCCCATTCATTGTCCAGATCAGGGACATTGTTTGCGTTATAATCCTGAAATCCTCCCCATTTGGCTGCATACCACAAAGGATTTTTCAGGAGCGTGGCGGCTCCTGATGTACCGGGGGTAAAAGTTCTGGTTGCTGTCAACGGGAGGGCTGCCCCGTCATTCCAGGCCCCTCCCGGCTCCACTCCGGGCGGGGTATCCAGAAAATAGTCCGGATCCGAACCAGCGCCTGTGTCATCGTCCCTGACCTCCAGGTAGGTGCCGTCACTTGTGGTTCCGGAAATAATATATCCCATGTGCTGGATAATGCTGCCCGCAGCATAGGTGGAGTTCAGGGTGATAATGACTTTTTCACCAAGAGCCGGATTGCTTACAGGATTATCTGCACTGTCCACCACCTGATAAATATATTCGACAATGGCATCCATATCATGGTCAGCGCCCTGCTCCACATCCTCGAAATTAATTCTGAATTTTCCCCGTGACGGTGAAATTTCTTCCACAAAAAAATCAACAATAGTGTTTGTGGGTTGAAAATCACCCTGGGTGGAAGAAATACTGTAACCGCCTCCCACGGATT
>JAABSA010000032.1:46100-46433 GCA_011390635.1 Desulfotignum sp.
ACAACATAAGAACTGACATTCTGGGATTCAGATGCAGTGGGATGGATATCCTCTATATTGCCATGGTAAGCCACTGATGCGGCATAATAGCTGCCCTGTTTGGTGGGTTCTTCCGGACAAAGCCCGCGGATATCACCAAAACCGGACAGGGTCTTCGGAGAACAGGCCCCGTCATTATCAGCTGCCACCTGCCCCATGAAATGGGATCCGCTGATTCCTTCGGCACTTGATATAGTATCGGCAAGGGTTTCAACGTTAAGCCCTGCAAGGGGATCTGACACTGAGCCGGAAAAATTGGTATTGCTGCCGGGCAGCTGGTCGGAATCGTAGGTA
>JAABSA010000033.1 GCA_011390635.1 Desulfotignum sp.
ATGTCCCGCACCTTTGTGTTGATTAATGATGAAAACTCGAAAGAAATCCTTGGATTTTATACCCTGTCGATTTGTGAAGTTGAAACGGATTATTTACCACCTATTATCGCTAAAAAATATCCAGATCAAGTTCCTGCTTTAAAACTGGCGAGACTTGCTGTATCAAAAGAATACCAGCACAAAGGCTATGGAAATTATTTAATAGGGAGTGCAGTTGAAAAAGTAATTCTTATTTCAGAAAACCTTGGAATAATTGGACTTTTTCTCGACGCAAAAGACAATAATACCAAAGAATACTATGAACAGTTTGGATTTATCTCGCTCAATGAAAAACCCTTGATATTATTCCTTCCTATAAAGACACTGGTTCACTATAAATAACACGTTCATGTGTGGATCAGCATATCCTCTGGTTAGGTTATTCTTTTAAAGGACAATGTGAATTCATGATACGGTTCAGTTCCGATACCAGGGCATCGGTGACCCCCGGATACACCCTTCCGGTGAGTTCATCCATGTACACTTTGGAGACCTCCGTGGGCAGCACCAGGATCCGGGAATCCCAGTCTGTCAGCCGCCGGCAGAGCTCGCCATGGCCCATGAACACCTTGTTTTCCGCCACTGTCGGCGTGATCCCCGGCAGGCGGATGGTGCCCAGCAAAGACAGCCAGTCGTCCACCTCCTGCTGCCAAGTATCCCTGTCAATCCCCCGGGTTCCGAGATTGAATACGGGTGGGTCGTCAACCCCTTTGGCCTGCTGCCGGGTGATGTTGTAAGAGTGGATATCGTACACCACACATCGATCGAATCGATCCAGCAAATAAGTGATCAGGGTGCCGAGGTGCCGGTAAAACCGCCGGTGACTCTCAAGGCTTTTCCGGTTCATTTCCGGGGGCGGCACCTCCCGGTACACCCGGGTGCCCCAGAATTTTTCCGGTGTCAGGGGCAGGGCCATCGCTTCATCCCGGTTGAGATCATAGACGGCCCGGGACTCCAAAGCCCACAGGGCATTGGGAAACGGACGGATCATCACATCCGTGGCCTCATCCTCCTCAAACAGCCGTTCGGCATCGGACAACGCCATGAACGGGAGGAGTTCCGGCCGGACCCGGTGCCCGGCATGGATGGCCACAGCGATCTGAGGCCGGTCAAAATCCAGATGACAGGCGAATCCTCCGTCAGGATCCTGCCCTGAAAGGGTTCCTGCCTGCCGGATTTGATCCAGCAGTAACGGGTCACAAGGTAGTGTCATCGAATGCCCTCTTCTTGATGTAAACATTCAGCCTCACGTTTCCGGGCAGCAGGGCCGCCGGGGGCGGCATCACACAAGTCCGTGGCGGCTAAGGGCCGAAGACACGATCTTGTGGATCAGCTGCTTATAATCTTCCAGGGGCCCCTCCGGAGAGGGATGATGCATGGTATACATCTGGGGGCTCCAGCTTTTCAGGGGTTTCAGGCCCGGAATTCCGTTGACTTCAATAATCTTGAGCTGTCCACGGGCATCCAGGCGCATGTCGGTACGCACATGGTCCATGCAGCCCAGTGCGGCCATGGCATCCCGTGTCAGTGCCACGGCTTCATCCCTCCGATGACAGGCGGGCCGGATCTTGGTGAGTCCCACGCCTCTCAGGTCCGCTCGAAGGATGGGGTACTTGCCGAATTTGGATTGATCCACCTCGACGCGGCCGGCCAGGAACTCCTGGTGTTCACCGCTGCCCAGCATCAGCACGGTGTACTCCCGGCCGGGAAGGTACTCCTCCACCAGGGCCGGCTGGTCAAAGGTATCGTGGATATAGGCCACCTGTTTTTCAAGCGCGTCAGGGGTGTGCACCACACTGTTGTCACTGATGCCCACGGAACGGGACTCAAAGCTGGGCTTTACAAATGCGGGATAGACCAGATCCGGCAGGGGATCTTCCCGGTCGATCTGATAATGATAGGGAACGGCGACACCGGCCTTATGCAGAATCCGGTGGGTGGTGGTTTTGTGGATCAGGGCTTTCATGGTCGCGGCATTGGGACCGATGTAAGGAATTTTTTTCCTGTCCAGGATGTCGGCCAGCCAGTTGTCGTCACTGTCGCTGACGCCGATGGTCTCGGACTTGGCAGAGACATGGTAGAGAGCACTCCAGACGATATCAAACGCTTTTTCTTCGATGGCCCTGTAGAATTCATCCATCGAGGTGACAAATGCGATCTCAGCGTCATTGCCGGTATCCTTGATCGCCTGGCAGACGTTTTCCGACACGCTCAAATCACCCCACCCCTGGGCATCCCCTGCCGGTCCTGTGATAATCAGTACTTTACCCATGCTTCTGACTCCTCAATGATCGTGCCGGGCGGCTGATCCGCCGGGCCGCGGTTATGTTGACTGTTGTTTTTCGTGTTTCTGCCCAGTGATATTACGCAACACTGAACAGCGTATCGTTCTGTTCATGATGCAGGAGCGCCTCCCGGACCACTTTTTTTGTTTCCTGTGCAAAAGGGATGCGGCGACGCGGTTGAAAACCGACAGGCCGCCCAGGCCGGAGTCGGTCACCAGTATGGATGCATCCGAAGTCTTTTTCATCAATTTTCCCTGTATTTCCGGGTCATGAGATCCTTAAAATGGTGAAAAGGCGAGGCGTTAAGTCCTGAGACGTTCCAGATTTCCACCTTGGTTCTTTTTTATGCGGATCCAAAGGCAATGGTGTGTTCCCTGAACCGTTTCATGATTTCCCGTGTGACCTTGCCTGGTTTTCCATCCCCAACGGTCATATCGTCCACACGGATCACGGGAACGATCTCCTTGTTGGATGCAGAGATAAAAATTTCATCCATTTGGGCCAGTTCTTTCCGGTCGATATGCCGCAGATTCACATCCAGCAGCCCTTCAGCCAGTTCCAGGACCACACCCCGGGTGACTCCGGGAAGGATACCGTCGGGCGGGGTGATGAGCTCATTCCCCTTGATGCCGTAAATATTGGTGGTGGTGCCCTCCAGGACCCGTTGCTCCCGATCCACGTAAACCGCTTCGATGGCCCCTGTTTTACGAGCCTGCTGCTGGGCATACACTGCGTTGAGATAAGCCGTACTCTTGGCGCTGGGGATAAACCGTTCCATTTCCACCAGGGCAATAGCTGCACCATCTGTATACCACCAGTCCGGCAATTCATGCCTGGGGGTCACCATCACCATCAGGATGCCGTTGCCACGGGGGGTCACACTGTCAAGACTGATGCCCCCGGTATACAGGATGCGGATGTTGGATTCATTGTGGTGCGGATTACTGCGGATGGCCTCCACCACGATATCACAAATCTCCTGGTGGGTATGGTTGAGCTGCAACCCGATCCCGGCGGCGGAATTCTCAAATCTGGTGACATGTTCTTCAAGGCGGAAAGGTCGTCTATTGTAGGTGATCATGAAATCAAACACCCCGTATCCCCTGAGCACCGTGATATCCTTTACCGATACCATTGCCTTGTCTTCATCCACATACTCCCCGTCAATGTAATAGGTGTCCATGATCTCTCCTTCCCCCCTGAAATGCTGTTGAATTAAACGAATAAGTTAACCAAACCGCCTGCCAGGCGGTTCAAAACGCCAGCTGATCGCCACTAAATATCAATTGACCACCAGAATCAACTTTAACGTTAAACTAAAAAAGATCACCTGTCTTGTCAAGCGTTTTTTCACGCCCATGATCCGGCCCTGTTTTTCAACAATTTCTGGCATTAACGGCAGGCCTGTGATATACACTGGAATGTGCGTGGGGTTAAGGTCACGGGTCCGCCATCGGCCCCTCATGCTGCAGGTGAAGCAGATCAGGGCCAGGCATTCGCACTCACGAAGCGCCCGACAACAGGTGATGTCACGGCAGGGGAAAAAGGAGTCGACGTTCAACCATGAGCAGGGTCACCATCAAAGATATTGCCCGCAAACTCAATGTTTCGGCCACCACTGTATCCAACGCCTTAAACGGTAAACCCGGCGTGGGCAAATCGGCGAGAAAAAAAATACAGGACCTGGCCCGGGAGATGGGATACCAGCCCAACTATTTTGCCAAGGGATTGGTATCCAGGCAGAGTTATGCCATCGGCCTGGTCATCACCAACATTACCGACCCGTTTTATCCGGAGCTGGCACTGGGGGTGCAGGAAAAGGCCGGTGAATGGGGTTACAGTACCATGCTGTTCAACACCAACCACAAACAGGAGAGCCAGGAAACCATCATCCGGATGCTGGGTGCCAAGGGGGTGGACGGGGTCATCCTGTCAACGGTCCGCCAGGATGACCCGGCAATTGATCTGCTGGATGAGATGGAAATGCCCTATGTACTGGTCAACCGGATGATCCTGAACCCCCGGAAAGCCGGTCACATCGATTCCGTGACCCTGGACAATTACAGCGGTTCACACCAGGCCGCCACCCACCTTTGCCGGCTGGGCCATACCCGCATTGCCGTGATCGCCGGTGACATGGGCGCTTCCACCGCCATTATCCGAACCAGCGGTGCCATGGATGCCTTCAAGGAATGGGGGGTTTCTATTCCGGACAACTGGTTCGTGGACTGCGGCTACACCAAAGACAGGGCATTCAACGCAGTCCGGAAAATCCTCACACGGTCCGCCCACCGCCCCACCGCCATTCTCGCCCAGGATGACAACATGGCCCTGGGGGTCCGGGAAGCCGCCTATGCGGCAGATCTCAGAATACCTGAAGATCTGGCACTGGTGGGATTTAACGACATCAGTTTTGCATCACTTATCGGTATCGAACTGACCACCATCCGGCAGGACCAGCACCACATGGGCATGACATGTGCCGAGATACTGATCAGCAAACTCCAGAACCCCAAGCGCCGGGGTTTGTGCAACAACGTCCTGATCCAGACCGACCTGGTGATCCGCAAATCCTGTGGATTCTACCTGAACGGATATCCCTGAAACCGTCTTTCTCCCCGCCGCAGAGGAAAATGTTGAACGCCTGCTGCCATCCTGGATCTATCCTATGGCTGAAGGACTCATGGGCCAGAAAATCAGAATCAGGGGGATGGCCACCAGGGTCACGATAATGGACAAGGGCAGTCCCAGGCGCCAGTAGTCGCCGAAGCGGTATCCCCCCGGTCCCATGACCAGGGCGTTGGACTGGTGGCCCACCGGGGTCAGAAAGGCGCAGGAGGCCCCCACCGCAACTGCCATCAGAAATGGATCCGGCGAAAATCCCATCTCCCGTGCCAGGGTAATGGCGATGGGTGCCATGAGAACCGCGGCGGCTGCGTTGTTCACCACATTTGACAGCAGCATGGTACCCACCAGGAGCACTGCCAGGGTTCCTGCATGGGAAAAAAACCCGGACAGCATCAGCAATTTTTCAGCAATCAATTGTGCACCGCCGGAAGCTTCCAGGGCATGGCCCAGAGGAAACATGGCACCCAGCAGCACGATCACCGGCCAGTCAATATGCTCATAGATTTCCCCTAAGGGAACCACCCCGGCCAGAACCATGATCACTGCTGCCGCAACAAATGCCACCTGCACCGGCAGCAAACCTGTGGCGGACAGAACCATGGCGGAGCCGAAAATCCCCACAGACAGCAGCACTTTTTTGGGCTGTCCGATGCGGATTTCACGCTCTGCCAGGGGCAGGCATTTAAATGCCTTGACAACTGTCTGCAAGGATTCGTCCGTGCCCTGAAACAACAGAATGTCACCGGTCATAAATTTTGTCCGGCCCAGGGGCTGCGTGATCCGCCGCCCGCGCCGGGCAATGGCCAGAAGATTGACCCCGTAGAGCCGCCGAAGATAAAGCCCTGCCGATGTTTTGCCCGGCAGGGTGGATTCCGTGGTGATCACCGCCTCCATAAGACGGATATCCTTTGATCCCAGGGTGGCCCGGCAATCCCCCTTGCATTCGGCCAGTTCCAGTCCCAGTCCGTCCATCAGGGCCTTGAGATCATCAGGGGCTGCCTCCACCATCAATACATCCCCGGCTTCAAGAATCTCATACCAGGAAGGGGCCGGCGTATGATCATCTCCCCTGGAAAGGCTTACCACCATGGCTTCGGTTTCCTTTTCCATGGCAGAGGTGAGATGGAAAATGGTCTGGCCCACAAACTTTGATCCTTCAGGAATGATGACCTCGGTGATATAATTTTCAATTTCAAACAGCTCATCCGGCGATGACTGGGCATCCCGCCTGGGGGTCAGGCGCCAGCCGAACACAGAGATGAAAGCCAGGCCCGCAAGGGCAACACCAATTCCCACCGGTGCAAAGTCAAACATGCTGAATGCCGGCTGGCCTGTTTCAACCCGGTACAAGGCAATGATAATATTGGGAGGGGTGCCGATCAGGGTAACCAGACCGCCCAGAAGCGACCCGAATGCCAGGGGCATGAGCAGCAGGGAAGGAGACCGGCCGCTCTGGCGGGACATCCATATGGCCACCGGCATCAGCAGGGCCAGTGCACCCACATTGTTCATCACACTGGAACACACCACGACAATGGCGGCCAGGGCTGTCACCTGGGCAGTGGAATTTGTCCCTACCTTTGCCATGTGCCGGGACAACAGGTCCACCGCTCCGGCATTGAACAGTCCCCGGCTGAGCACCAGAACAGCTGCCACCGTGATAACGGCCGGGTGACCGAATCCCATAAACACCTGGTTTCCAGGAACCAGTCCGGTGATGGAAACAAGTAAAAGTGCAGTCAGTGCCACCAGGTCATACCGGAACTTTCCCCATACAAACAGAACCAGGGTGGCTGACAGGATGGCAAACACCAGTGCTTGATCGGTTGTCATGGCACTTACACCATTTTACCGTCTTTCCAGAAAGGAGACATGGCCCGCAGCTTTTCAACGGCAGACACCATGGTCGCAGCGATATGGTCCATCTCCTCTTTGGTGTTGTAATGGGACAGAGAAAAGCGGATGGTGCCGTGGGCGGATTTGAACGGCACTTCCATGGCCAGAAGCACATGGGACGGATCCAGGGAACCGGAAGTGCAGGCAGATCCGGATGATGCACAGATACCCTCCTTGTCCAGGAGCATGAGGATGGATTCACCTTCCACGGCATCAAAACCGATGGACAGGGTATTGGGCAGGCGGTTATCCAGATCGCCGTTGACAGATACGCCGGGGATTTTTTCCAGGAGCTGATCCTGGAGATAGTCCCGCAGCTGCCGCACCGCTTTGTCCATGACCGGCAGATGCCCGGCCGCCAGCTCACAGGCACGTCCCAGTCCGATGATGGAAACCGTGTTTTCCGTGCCGCCCCGCCGGCCTTTTTCCTGGTGGCCGCCGATCAGATAGGGATGAAACTTCAGCCCCTTTTTCACATACAAAACACCTATACCCTTTGGGGCGTGTATTTTATGGCCGGACAATGCCAGCATATCCACGTTTGCCGCTTTTACATCTATGGGAATCTTGCCGGCAGCCTGGACCGCATCCGTATGAAACAAAATCCCTTTTTCCGTCACTTTTTTTGCGATTTCAGGGATGGGAAAGATCACGCCGGTTTCATTGTTGGCCCACATCAAGGATACGACTGCCGTGTTGTCAGACAAACTGTCATACAGCATGTCCGTGTTCAGGTGCCCTTTTTTGTCCACCGGCACAAACACGGCATCATACCCTTTTTTATCCCGCAGAAATTTGAACAGGTTCAAAATGGCCGGGTGTTCCACAGTGGAGGTGATGATCTGTTTTCTGTCCGGATGGGCATTCAGGGCAGAGAATATGGCGCTGTTGTCACTTTCCGTGCCGCAGGAGGTAAACACGATTTCATCGGGGTCTGCGTTTATCAGATCCGCCACCTGCTGCCTGGCCGCCCTGATTTTTTTGCCCACCTGATCCCCGAATGTATGCATGGAAGACGGATTTCCATAGAACTGACCCAGATAGGGCACCATCTCTTCAATGACCTCATCCGCCACCTTTGTGGTGGCATTGTTGTCGGTATAAATCACTTTCATCAGGTTATCCTTTGGCTTTAACAGAGGCGATCACCTCTTCAATCCGGTCCAGGCACTTGCCGCATCCGCCCCCGGCTTTGAGATAATCGGTCACATCCTCGGTGGTTTCCAGATTGTTTTCTTTTACCGCGTCAATGATTTCCAGGTCTGTCACTTCAAAACACTCACACACCAGTTCCCCGGGTTTTTCAAGGATCTGGACCCCTCTGTAGTTTGCAATGGCTTTTTTCAGGGCTGCCTTGCCCATGACGGAACAATGCATTTTCTCTTTGGGCAATCCCCCCAGATAATCGGCAATATCATCATTGGTGACCTTGGAGGCCTCATCCAGGGTCATGCCTTTGATGATCTCCGTGAGCGCGGAAGAGGAAGCAACCGCACTGGCACAGCCGAATGTCATAAATGATGCGTCAATGATCCGTTCGTTTTCATTCACTTTTAAAAAAAGCTTCAATGCATCCCCGCAGTTCAGGGAGCCGGTTTCACCGATGGCATTGGCATCCTTGAGTTCCCCTACGTTCCTGGGGTGCAGAAAGTGCTCTTTTACCTTTTCTGTGTAATCCCACATATATCTTCTCCTTCACCATATTATCTTTGATCAGTGACTTTTATCAATGATCTGATGTCTTGGCTTAAAATACTACAGGGTGGTAGATTGTCAAGATCTGTCTGCTGCCCTGTCCATGGTCACAAAAGAACCGGTATCGGCTGGTTGATATGGATATGTTCCAGGGTAATGGCAACATCCCGGGTGATGATTTCCACCCCTTTGTCCCGGGCATGCAGCAGTTTTTGCGCATATAGCTTATCTATCACGGCAGCAGGGGTGAACCGGACAGCATCCATGCGCTGGATCAGATAAAAAATAACCCCCCGGTGGCCGGCTGAAACCAGGTCCTTCAATTCATCCAGATGCTTCTGCCCCCGCACAGTAACCGCATCCGGGAACATGGCAGTACCGTTCTCCACCAGGGTGCAGTTTTTGATCTCCACATAGCAGCGCCGGTCTGTGCCATCTTCCAGGACCAGGTCCAGCCGGGTTCCGCTGCTGGTCTTCACCTCTGAACGTACGGTCGGGTATCCGCAAAGCTCGGAAATCAGGTGGTTTTCTATAGCTGTTTTCACCAGTTTATTGGGCACAAGGGTGTTGATGCCTATCATGGATTCTTCTGTCCGGATCAACTCCCAGGTATATTTGAGTTTGCGCCGGGGATTGTCGCTTTGGGACAGCCACACACGGGATCCGGGGACTGCGCATCCCAGCATGGAACCGGAATTGGGGCAGTGGGCGGTGACAACCTTTCCTGTGTCCAGGCGTACATCTGCCAGAAACCGTTTATACCGCTTGATCAGCCGTCCTCTCAGCAGCGGGGGAAGCGCATATCCATTTTCAGCCATTTTCTTGTTTCCTTTACATTCGGTTTGTCCTGCCAGGGTATTCGCATGGAAATGCAGGGTCCCATATATTGCCACAGCACATTCAGGGGGCGGATATCAAGCGGGTGAACAGAATATGGTTACATGAGACAGCCCTGTTTACCCTGCCAGGATGGTCTTAAGTTCCGTCATGTCCATGGTGCGCTGGATACCGAACCGGGTAAGACAAAAATCATATTTCACCGGATCATGGGGTGCAATCTTTCGAAACCCCTCTGTAATCTCCAGGCAGGCAGCACGGTCCGGGTTTTTGCGCCGGGTAAACCCCAGCATCTGTCCTGCTGTATACATATGCCGGTCAAGGGGAATGAGCAGCTGGTCCGGACGGATCTGGTCCCATCCCCCCGGATCCACCCGGTCTTTGCGCACCATCCAGCGCAAAAACAGATGGCTGCGCTTGCAGGCACTGGATTTGCCGGGATCAGCCAGCAGATGGCCGCATGCCCCTTCAGGGTCCAGATGCTGCACCAGATATTGCAGCCCCGGCAGAACCGTGGTATCTTCTGGATCAGTACCGGCCATCAAGCAGGCCTCCAGGGAGCCGTATTCCCGGATGACACACTGAATACCCAGAATCAGGGCCGTGATATGGGCCTGGGTGGCAAACCGGTAGGTAAACCCTGCCAGTCCCCGGCGGATCTCTTCTGCTTGAATACCTGTCACCCGGTCCCCGGGGGCCGGCCCTAAAAATGCGAGCACCTTTGCTGCTGCCTGCATGATCATTTCCACCCGGCCGTAGGCCAGGCAGGCTGCCACAAGACCGGCCACCTCCCGGTCCCTGACATCCTTGTAATCATAGAGGAACAACAGGGGATCAGGATCCACAAGCGATCTGCGGTTATAGTCCGCATACACCAGTTCCAGTTTCTGTCTCAATCGGGTCAGCATGAATATTTTTTCTCCTGCCATAATCTGATACTTTCTGCCCGGCGAACACACCTGCCGGAAATAGTATGCCTGTTCCAGGAAAAATGCAAATTCTGGGCCTGAAATAATCTCTGTTCCAAGAATTATAGCTTGACTCTTTTTTGCGGATGGACGTAATATGACATCTTTATTTAACCACGCAAATCAAGGAGTTATATACAGATGCTGCAGGAAAAAAAAATCGGATTCATCGGCAGCGGCAATATGGGAGAAGCACTGATATCAGGTCTTGTGCTTTCCAAAGCCACAAGGCCTGAAAATATCATCTGCTCGGACATCGACCCGGAACTGCTGGCAGCCATAAAAGAAAAATACAAGGTGCATACCACTGGCGATAATCTGGAAGTGGTCCGGCAGTCAGATATCATCGTCTATGCTACCAAACCCCAGATCCTGGGGATGGTGCTCAAGCAAACCGCACCTGCCCTTGATGATACCAAGCTTGTCATTTCCATTGCCGCAGGGGTTCCTCTGGCTGCCATTGCCATCGGGCTGCAGAAAAAACTGCGCCTGATCCGGGCCATGCCCAATATCTGCGCCTTTGTCAAGGAAAGTGCCACCGCCATTGCCGCAGGCGAATATGTACGGGAAAACGATGTTGCCGAAGCCCGGGCCATCTTCAACTCCGTGGGAAAAACGGTGTTTATCCATGAAAATGTGCTCATGGATGCTTTCACCGGATTGAGCGGCAGCGGCCCTGCCTATATCTTTACCATTGTGGATGCCATGGCAGATGCCGGGGTAAAAATGGGGCTGTCCAGAAAAGATGCCCTGTTTTTGTCCACCCAGACAGTTCTGGGATCTGCGCGGCTGCTCATGGAATCTAAAGAACACCCGGGCCAGCTCAAGGACCGGGTTGCCTCCCCCGGCGGCACCGCAATTGCCGGCATTCACACCCTGGAACAGGGCGGCTTACGCACCACCATGATCAATGCGGTGGAATCGGCCACCAACCGCTCCAGGGAACTGGGAGAAATGATGGTCAGGGATTTTATTAAAAATAACAAAAACGGAAAATAAAAAAACCGGGTGTCACATTACGGCATTCATGTGACACCCGGTTCCTGGCAAGGGAACTTTTTTGGAGGCGGTTATGGGTTACACTTCAAGTTCCTTTTTCAGCCAGTCTCTGACATTTCCTTCAACGGCATAAACCCCTTTGTATTTACCGATGCCCTGCATGAATTCCGTCTCAAGCCCCTCGGGAAGGGTAAAACTTCCCAGTTCTTCAGAATCGAATCCTTTTCTGCGCACCAATGTCAGCACAGGACGTTTTTTCCATGTATTTATCACAAAATATACGGTCTCATTGTTATTGTCCCTGGAGTTATAATAGGACTGGGACCGCAGCGGTCCCCATTCCAGGTGAAGGGCAATGGCCTCTTCAGGGGTCATTTCCCAGTCCACTGCATTGAGCAGGTTATAATCTTTTTTTATATCACCAAGTCTCATATGTCCTCCATTTCTGGGTTGGTCATCCACTTATTGAATAAACGTAACCATATCATATAGCAATTCGCGTGCCTGGGAATGAATTAAACGATTTTATCGTACGATTACAAGAAGTTACAAAAAAACAGCCGGCAGAAATCAGGGACGGAAATTAAGGATATGATACATAAGTGATTCGCCGGAACAGATACAGGAATGTATCTGTTCCGGCAACAGGACATTAATAATTTTCACACAACCGCTCAAACCAGCCTGTGGGACGTACGCAGGCCGGGCATTTATCAGGGGCTGCTGTACCGGTATGAATATACCCGCAGCTTTGGCAGCGCCACCGGATCCGGGCTTCATCTTTGAAAATCCGCCGGGAGGCGATATTATCCGCCAGATGCCGGAAAAGCGCTTCATGATGATTTTCCGCCACAATAATGGCGTCAAATGTATCGGCCGCCCGTTTGAATCCTTCCTGTGCTGCGATTTTGGCAAACCCGGCATACATGTCGTTGCCCACATAGGCCTCAAGTTCTGCGGACGAGAGCAGGTTGGCATGGGTATCTTCAATCACGCCCGTGGGGAACTGCCAGTTGATGGGCAATTCCCCGCCATTGAAAAATTTGAAAAATCGCAGGGCATGTTCAAATTCCTGGTTGGCGGTTTCATCAAACAATTTTGCGATCTGGATATACCCTTCATCCCTGGCCTTGTCGGCAAAAAAATTGTACCGGGTACGGGCCTGGGCTTCTGCTGCAAAAGAAGTGTGCAGGTTATGGGCAGTTTTGCTTTCCCTGAATTTGGCCATAAAACACCTTTTTATTCTTCAATAATAATGGCTTCGGCTCCGCATTCAGCCGCTGCCTGGCGCACCTTGTCCTTGAGATGCTCCGGGATGGGATCAACCTGAATGGTGGATATAAGCTGGTCCTCATCATACTTGAATACTTCGGGACAAAGGTCATTGCAGTTTCTGTCACCCATGCACTGGTCGGTAATGGTTACTTTCATGTGTTCCTCCCTAAAAATTAGTGTATTTTACTGTGAATCCACGCCATGCGAATTTCCAGGACATGTATCATTTTTCAATGGCCTGAAATTTTTTCATAAATTTTGTATCAATATAATGCTTAATTGTAAAGGCTAGCCTGCCGCCGAATACGATGTTTTTTTTCTTGAGCACGCCTTTTCCCCCGCCAAGATTAAACACCAGAAGGTATTCAGGTCCTGGATCAAACGGCATCAGGGCTTCTTCCTCCAGGGCTGCCATCAGATTGTGAAGCAACACCGGATTTTGCCGCACCGCATACACCCCCACCTTGTCCAGCGGCTGGCTTTGAAAATAGATACAGTCACCGCCACCAAAGATCTGCGGATATGCAACGCTCTGAAGATATTGGTTGACCAGCAGGCCCTTGTCAGGTCCCACGGGCAGACCGGAATCCTCAAAAATGGGGGATGGCACAACACCGGCTGCCATAAAGGTAAAATCCGTGTCATATTTTTCCCCGGAAACCAGGGTAATATCTGTGTCGGTTACTTTCTGCACCCGGGCATTTTCAAAAATTGCAATCTTTCTTTTTTCCAGAACTTCTTTTACCCGCCTGGAAATTGTGCTGGAAAATCGTCCCATGAACCGGTTTGCACAAAAAATGCGAATCAGGGGCATGTGGACGCCGTTGTTTCTGGCCAGCTGCCAGACATTGCCGGCAATCTCAGCAGACGACGGTCCTCCGCCCACTATGCTCACCTGCACCGGTTTCTGACTGAACAGGTGCAACAGTTTTTCTGATGCCTCCAGCAATTTTTCAATGGGTTTGACCGGATACACATTTTCCAGCTTTTTTGCATCTGCACTGCCGGCAGCTGCCATGGAGATATAAGAGCCTGCATTACAGGAAACCACATCATACAAAACCTCATTGCCGGACTTTGTAATCACTTTTTGGTTTTCCGGATCAATGCGTGTCACATAGTCCTTGACAAACACACCACCCTGTTTTTCCACCACATCCCGGGTGGCAAACCGAATCTGCTCAGGCGAATAGGTTTGGCCCAGCATACCCGGTCCCATGCCTGAATAATAATGGTACATTGACGGCCCGATTACCGAAACCCGGTATCCTTTTTTGACAAACCGGCTGATGTTTTCCAGCGTAACCATGTGGGCATGGCCGCCCCCCACCAGCACCAGATGTTTTCCCATGACATTTTCTCCTGTTTTATGATCTCTTTTTTAAAGCATTCACAGGGTGTCCATCAATTGTCCCAGACGTGCCAAATGATTTTTTTCATCTGCTGCAATTTTTTGCACAATGGCCAGTGACTGCGGGTTTTTCACACGGTCTCCCACCCGCTGGTACAGGTCCAGGGCCTGGGCTTCGATGGACATGGCCAAAGAGATCACTTCGGTTTCAACAGACAGGTCCGGATCAAACGATGCAAGATACTGGTCTGTGGTCATCCCGCCTTCCATGGCTGATGCCTGCACCATATCTGCAAATGCTTCCCGGGATATGGGTTCCTCCGTAAGTTCCGTATAGGCGGCAAAAATAGCATCCTGGTGCTTGGCCTCAATGGCCCCCAGTTTTTCAAACAGATCCTGCACCGACCGTGTTTGGGCCTTGCCTGCCATATCCATATAAAATTGCTGCAGCCCCTGTTCCAGAGAAAAGGCCACCGTAAGAAAATCCTCAGGGGTTTCTCTGCCGTCGAACAGGTCCATGCCAAGACTTTGGGGACCCACAGCAGTCTTGCCCTCCCAGGCCTTGATACCGCCGGATAGGTTATACACCTGGCTGAATCCTTTGCCCGCCAGCATCTGAGCAGCCACCCGGCTGCGCCCGCCCACGGCTCAGTAAACCAGGGTGGGTTTGGCCGGGTCCAGTTCAGACAACCGGTCCGACAGATGGGGCAGCGGGATCAGCACCGCGCCGGGAATATGGTTTTCCCGGTATTCACCCGGCTGACGGACATCCAGTATGGTAATTTCTTCCGGTGTATGGTCTGATATCATCTGTTCAGCTTGTTTGTAGTCACGGGATTTTACCGGGGTAAAAAACTGCATCCATTTCATGACAGATATCCTTTATTCTTTACAGGACCCGCAGACACAGCGTAGAGCAGAACACTGCCCGACTGCAGATCCAACAGTTCAACGGCCTCTTTGTCATACATGGCACCGATGCCGCAGCATCCCAGTTCCAGTTCCTGGGCTGCCATATATATGCGCTGCCCTGCCCTGCCGGCATGCATCATCACATGCCGGTATCCCCTGGCGCCCAGTGCCGCTTCAACCGCAGCAAGATCCGCCAGAAACAAAAAATTCATGGCAGCCCGGCTGATCCATGACTGGTCCAGGCAGACCCGGGCCAGTTCCTGTGCAAAAGCGCCCTGTTCCATGCATGCCATGGTCGATCCATCCTGTGAAAAAGCATATATCCCATCGGATAGTCCTTCCAGGTTCTGGCAGATCATTGCCGGTACCAGAAACGCTTTTGCAGCAGCACCCGGTTCCAGAGGGTTCTGTCCCGCACCCATGCCCGTAAAAACCCGTTCCAGAAAACGTGCCCACACAGAACGGGGCAGCATTTTGGTGGTAAAATTACGGCGGGAGCGCCGGTGGAACACGGCATGTACAAAAGATACATCCAAACGCTTTTCACCCGTTGGCACCGCTATGGTGGCAACGGGCTCCTTTTCAAAAACCCGGGCATCTGTATCCGGCAACCCGGGACTGGTAATGGCAGATCCAGCCTGAAAAGCGTTTTCGAGAATCGCATATTCCATCGGGGCAGGCTGTCCGGACACCGGCTCTGCAGACTGATACGGTATTGTCTCTACATCAGGCCCTCTGGATGTTTCGTGGCCCAGCCGGACGTATGCCAGGGGTACCTCCTGTGAAGCATCCAGGCCCAGGCGTTTCCCCAGTTGCCGATCACCAAAATCATAACACAGTGTGGCAGCAGCACCGACGGCTCTGGCGGCATTTACCACGGCCTCACCCAGGTGTCCGGCATCCAGCAGCAGGTATCTGAAGGCCCGTTCCCGATATTTCCAGGCAGCATGATAAAAAATTCCGGTGATGACCAGGCCTGTTCCTGAATGGGCCTGCCCGTCGGCTACCACAGCAGTATCCAGGGGCCGGGAATTGATTTTTCCCAAAAACCCCTGAACCAGATCACAATAATACACCCCTGTGTCAATGCCGGCTGCCCCATCGCCTGACAGGTACAACTGGCAAGGATAGAGCCCGCCTGCTGAAGGCACGCTGCGGAAAAAAATGCCCCGGGACCTGTCTGCCAGGGTCACCCCGTAGGACAAAGACAGGATTTGACACACCCGTTTGAAATCCAGCCCACGCCTGTCCTCCACCTGTCTGCCATCCAGCGCCTCTGCCACACACGCATCAAGATTATCCAACTCCGGATTGATTGGTATCTTATCCAGATATTCATAGCCCTTGAAAGGTAGGGGATATCTGGAAAAATCCAAAGAATGGGGAGAAATCCGGTTGCGGACATGACAGGTATGCGCATGGTACCGGGTTGCAGAGACAAGCGGAGATGTGTCTGGTCTGCTCATCCGGATACAACTTTCTTTGATGCAGCATCAGTACCATTGGCCGCTGCAGCAAACAGGTTCACGGGTTATTCCTTTTCAGAACCGTCATCTTCCTGAACATCGGCTTCCATGACCATCATACATTCATGGCATTCCATTTCAATGTTCGGCACATCACCGTATCTTTCCTTGATCTGTTCTTCCGTCAGATGAGTGGTCCCGCTGCAACCGCACTGGGGACATGATGTTTTTATCCGGTATTTCTTGGTCATTGCGCCCTCCTTTGTATTACTCTTTGCCTGTAATTCTCGGATCATTGGGTTTGCCCGCACAATCAGGCGTATAGCAGGAATTGTCCACAAAAACGCACTCTTTTTTACAGCTCGGGCATTTTTCCGGCGGGGTGTCCGCCTCTAAGTTGTATCCACATTGGTCACAAATCCAGCTGGTCATAACAGCCTCCTTACATGGTTATGGGTGAACAGGTGTTTCAATCTACTGGAACACCTTATAAAGTAACATACTATAAAGGTATAATCAAAAAACATGCCAGCAGTCGCATTTATTGCTGTAGAAAAGAAGATAATATATCCACCATACCACAACCCCGGCAATCGTCAAACACAAATATCCAGAATATCCCGGGGCAACTGCATGTAAATCGGCAGGAGGCCGCCCCTGGTGGGGGTACCTTACTGCCGGCCTGGAATCCACGGGGTGGCTCCGACAGTCCGTCAGCAAGGCACCCCCAGGCACGGGTCAACTTATGACATATTCCCGGCAAATATTCAGGCCATCCGGAGTTTCTTGACATGCCGCGGGTTCGTACCTTATTATAGGCATAAAATTGTATTGATCTTATCCACTGCATAGAGATGATATGAGCCCCATAAAAAGAATCAGCACCACCGAATTGCTGGATATGATAACCGAAGGTGTTATCCTTATTGATAAAAATGCCAGGATTGCCTTTTCAAACAACAGCTTTGCAGAACTCATTGATATTGATAAAGAAACATTGATTGGCATGCCCTTTCTGGAAGTTGTCTTCCGTGAAGACAAACGGAAAATTGAAGGTTTTGTGAATAATTTGATCCAGTCAGATGTTTTTATCAAAGACAGAACTGAATTTTCCCTGATCAACAGAACCGGCACTGAATATCTGGTCGAGATGAAAGTTCGAAAGATTCCCTATGAAGACAAAACAGGTATTTTAGCGTCTCTGGCCGATATCACCGAACGAAGAAAAACAAGAAACGAACTCAAAAAATTGCTGGATCTGATTCCTGAGGTGGTTTTGACCACCTGTCCGGAAGACAACACCAGGATATTGAATATTTCCAATGCCACTGAAAAATTGTGCGCCATCCCTTCCGGGGAATTTTCATCAGGGAATTTTCATATTTTCGACATTGTCCATCCAGAAGACCGGGACCAGGTGGTCCGATTTTATAAAAACATCACGGATAAAGAGTTCGATGCTCTGGAATACAAAATTGTCTCTGCTGACGGGCAGACAAAATGGGTGAATGATGCCGCAGAAGTCATATACAAGAAAGGCGGCAGGGGAAAAATTGAAAGTATTCTGCATTTCATACGGGATGTCACAGAAAGAAAGATGCATATGCAGAATTTGACGGATGCGCTGGAACGTCTGCGAATCAGTGAGGAAAGACACCGCAATATGATTGAGACGGCAACGGACGCCATCTTCATTGTAACCCCTGAAGGGGCCTTTGAGCAGATCAATCCGGCTGGAATGAAATTGTTCGGTTTTACCGATCTTGAACAGGCATTAGCCAGCAATATCAATGACCACTATGTTGATTTGAAACAACGGACACATGTTATCCATGAAATAAAAATACATGATGAAATTACAGATTACCCCATAAAAATAAAAACCTGCCGCGGGGATATACGGGAGGTCACCATTACCGCCGGTGCGAAAAAAAACAAAGATACCGGGGATCTGGACAGTTACCAGGCAATTGTACATGACATCACTGTCACACTCAATAAAAAGGAAATTGAAACCTATCGAAGAACCATGAAAGGGCTTGCGGATTCCATCAACAACCTGGCACAGACATATTTTTCATATCTTGGCCTGATGGAAGAAAATCTGGAAGATTTAAGGCAGCATCCGGAAAAACTGGATGCTGCTTTGGCGGAACTGACCGCAGATATAACCGGTTTTGAAAAATCCCTGGAAAGGCTTGCCAGACTGGGAAAGATCGCCAGAGATGCATATGCCAGACCTCCTGACGTATCTCGTGATGGAACCAGCAGCGAAGGAATGTATTATTTTGAAACCAGTTGAACGGTGTGTAATAAAACCAACACCCCCAACGATTCCGCGACAGCCTGCCGGCTTTCCGGCAGCAGAGGCCCGCAGGTCTGCCTTCGGTCACAGGATGCCCAAGGGAGTGACATCCATGACAGGACCCTTTCCGGATTGGAATTGACCATCGGGCTGGTTAAGATTTGCACATTCCTATCTTCTGTGGTATGGCATTATCATCACATGACAACCAAAATAACGGTGTATGCCCGAATAGTTATTCACATATTTTGATCGAATCAATTATAAAAAGGAGAAAAACCATGGGACTCAAAGAAGAACTGGAAGAAAAAGCAGAGGAATGTGATGCACCGGAAGAGTATATTGCCGTGGCCAGGGAAATCGTGGACGGACTGTCAGACAAGGAATGGGCAGCCGAACTTCTGGAAGAGGGGGCTGAGTGGGCCGAGACCTGGGAAGATGCTGTGACCTATGCCAAAGCATGCATGGATATCTTAGGGGACAAAGAAGCCGCCGCCACCCATCTGGATGCCGGCAAGAACCTGTGCACCACAATAGAGGACTTTCTGGGCCTGGCCGCAGCCGCTCTGGAGATGGGCCACAAAGAGGCTGCCACGGAAATATATAATGCCGCCGGCGCCAAATGTGTGAAAACCGCTGACTTTCTGGAACTGAGCAAAAGCATTTCCCAGGTACTCAATGACGCGGAACTAGCGGAAAAAACCGTGGAAAAAGCCTTTGCCAAATGCAGCAAGACAGAAGATTTCGTGGTGTTTGCAAAATCGGTTCTGGACATGTTTGAAGACAAGGACCGGGCTGCGGCCGTCTATACCAAAGCCATGGAAAAAGCAGCCAAAGCAGATGATTTTGACATCCTTGCCGCCGGTGCGGTCAAAGATCTTCAGGACAAGAAACTGGCCCGGAAAATCTATGAAAAAGCCCTTGCCTCCCTTGAATCCGGCAATGAACTGCTCAAATTCGCCCGTACTGTCGATGAAAAACTGGATGACAAGGCATTTGTAAAGTCCATTTATCAGAAAGCACAATCTGTTTATACGGAATTTTCAGATTATTTGAAACTGGGAAAAGAAGCCTTTGAAGTAACAGGGGATGCCGCATTCGCCTCCGAAATATTCCAGACCGCTGCTGCCACCAACCCGGCATGCAGTCAGCTGGTGGATCTGGCACTGGCCATGGCAAAGGACCTCAAAGACCCGGATGCTGCCATTGAAGTGCTCAAGCAGGCACAGGGGGCGGTGAAAAACAATGCGGATTTCATCAAAACCGCCAAAGCAATCCAGGAAGTTGTCACCAATGACAAGGAATGGACCGATGCCATCACCTTTCAGCTGGAAAAACGAGAAGAATTCAAAGACCTGTATGGGGATTTCATCAACAGAGAACAGGAAACCAAAACCTGTGCAGCCAAGCGTGCCCTGGCCCATGAAATTGTTGAAAAAACAGGGGATACCTTTTATGGGGCCAAAATTTACAGACAGGCGCAAACCCTGACCCGCAATTTCAATGATTTCATCAAACTGGCCAAGAGCATCCATGCTGATTTACAAGATGAAGCCTGGGTGAAAGAGATCTATACCGGACTGCTGGAAAAATGCGTCAGTTTCAGTTACTATGCTGAACTCACCGATGCCATTGCCGCCACCCTCAAGGATGAAAAATGGATCCGCGACATTTATAAAGATGTTGAAAAAAAGAGCACTGAAATCAGCGATCTTGTAAAACTTGCCGCCATTGTGGTTGAAAAACTCAATGACACCGGCTGGGCCGCAGATCTGCTGGCAAAAGCGGAAGCCAAATGCACCACCATGAAAGATTACACCTTTGTAGCAGGGGCCTTTCTCCGATTGCTGGGGGACCGGGAAAAAGCGGCCGCGCTCTATGAAACAGCAGAAACCCAGTGCACCGACAAAACTTCCTATTCCAGGCTGATTACCCTGGTGCATGGTCAGAAAACAGACACAGCCTTTGTAACCCGGATTCTGGTTTCAGCCCGGCAGAAACTCAAAGGATTCGAAGATCTTTTGTTTCTGGCCCAGACCGCCCTGAACCTGCCCAAAGACAAACAGATGGCTGCCCAGATCTACGCCCAGGCGGAAGAAAAGGCAAATGATACCCGCCGGCTGTCCCGCCTGGCCACCAGCCTGGAAAGCCAGATGAAAGACAGTGCCTGGGCATCCAGGGTATTGCGGAAAATATCCTGACGGGTATCCCCGGGCGGCTGATGAAATAGAGTGAATACATCCATGTTTTTCCGGATACTGAAATGGGTGCTGATTCTGCTGGTGCTGGTACCGGGGATGTATTTTTTTTCAGGGGACCGGTGGTTCGGCACAAAAGACCCGGGTCTCCGGCCCACAGAAACCCGGGCCGCGCCTGTGGAAACCGCTTTGATAGAGCGGGGCCCCATGCAATTGCGCCGGACCTTCAGCGGCACCCTGGAATCCGGGGCGGAATTTCTGGTGGCGCCCAAGGTCAGCGGCCGGGTGGAACGTCTGTCCGTGGATATGGGTGACCCGGTCATCCGAAGGCAGGAAGTGGCCCTTCTGGACAATGATGAATATATCCAGGCCGTGGCCCAGGTTGAAGCCGATCTGGCCGTGGCCAAAGCGGATCTCATCGGTGCTGAAAATGCCAGTGACATCACCCGGCGGGAGCTGGACCGTATGGAAACCCTTAAAGAACGAGGGGTATCTTCCGCTTCTCAGCTGGATGCGGCCCGTGCGGCCTGGCTGGCGGCCCGTGCCAGGGTTGAAATGGCCCGGGCACGGGTGCTGAAAGTCCAGGCCCAACTGGAAACCGCCCGGATACGGCTGGGATACACCACAGTGTTTGCGGACTGGACCGGCGGCAGCGACCAGCGGTTCATGGCCGAAAAATTCGTAACCGAAGGCGACACCGTATCCGCCAACACCCCGCTGGTATCCATTGTGGAACTGGATCCCCTGCTGGCGGTTTTGTTTGTTACGGAAAAAGACTATGGCCGGCTTGAAATCGGACAGCCGGCCGATCTTTCCACGGATGCCTTTCCCGACAGATCATTTCAGGGCCATATCTTTCGAATTTCACCGGTATTCAAGACCCAGACCCGCCAGGCCCGGGTGGAAGTCCGGGTGGCCAACCCGGAACTGTGCCTCAAGCCGGGGATGTTTGTCCGGGTCGCCGTGATACTGGAGCAGGTAACAGATACCCTGATGGTGCCTGAAACCGCCCTGGTGATCCGGAACCATGAAACCGGTGTCTTTGTGGTGTCCGCAGATGAAAAAAAAGTGGCCTGGCAGCCGGTTGTCACCGGCATCCGCCAGAACGGCCGCGTCCAGGTCCAGGGGGAAAACCTGACGGGACAGGTAGTGACCCTTGGCCACCAGATGCTGGACCACGGGTCTTTGATCCGGGTTCCGGACCAGGCGGAAAACCCAGACCAGAAGCTGGACGGATGAGATGAACCTGCCCGGATTCAGTGTTCATCGACCGGTGTTTATCACCATGGTTTTTCTCATGGTTCTGGTGATCGGCTCGGTTTCCTTAAGCAGACTTAAGATTGACATGCTTCCGGACATTGAACTGCCCACATTGAGCATCCGCACGGAATTTGAAGGGGCCAGTCCCGAGATCATGGAACAGCAGGTCACCCGGAAAATTGAAGAGATCGTTGCCACGGTGCCGGGTGTGGAAGAGATCACCTCTGATTCATCCGAAGGCCGCAGCAATGTCCAGGTCAGTTTTGACTGGGGAACCAGTATTGACATTGCGGCCCTGGATGTCCGATCCATTCTGGAAGACGAAATCAATGAACTGCCCGATGATGTGATACGACCTCAGATACGTAAATTTGATATCGGCAGTTTTCCCGTGGTGCTGCTCGGAATCTCCAGTCGGCTGGACCCTGTGGACCTGACCCAGCTCATCGAAGATCAGATCCGGTACCGGTTTTCCCGAATACCGGGCGTGGCCCAGGTGGATGTGTGGGGCGGATTCAACCGGGAGATCCGCATTGAACTGGATCCCGACCGCATCATGGCACTGGGACTGCCTCTGGACCGGATCATTCACGCCATCACCCGGGCCAACCTTGATCAGCCTGCCGGCAAACTGGAACAGGGCCGGTATGAAATCCAACTGCGGGCACCGGCTCAATTCACCAACCTGGACCAGATCCGCAGCACCGTGGTGGCACATCAGGACGGGGCTGCCGTGACCCTGGATCAGGTGGCCCGGGTGAAAGACACCTATCAAAAACTGACCCGGATCATCCGGGTAAACGGAGAACCGGGCATCCGGGTAGCCATCCGGAAGCAGGCAGATGCCAATACCGTGGAAGTGTCCCGACGGGTGCTCAAAGAAATTGAAGCGGTAAACGCAGCCATGCCCCAGATCAAGATCATTCCGGTAATCGACCAGGGCAATTTCATTGAACGCTCCATCGCCAATGTGGCCCGGTCGGTAATGTACGGCGGCGGTCTGGCCATTCTCATTCTGCTGTTCTTTTTAAGAACCGTGCGCAGCACCGTGGTCATCTCTCTGGCCATTCCTATTTCCATGCTGGCCACCTTTGCTGTGATGTTTTTTTTCGATTTCACCATCAATCTGATGACTTTGGGAGGGTTGGCTTTAGGAGTCGGCATGATGGTGGACAACTCCATTGTGGTACTGGAAAACATTTTCCGGCATCGGGATGAACATGGCAAAGCACCGGATAACGCATCAAGGGAAGGCGCCATGGAGGTGGCTCCGGCCATCCTTGCCAGCACCGTCACTACCCTGGTCATCTTTCTGCCCCTGATTTTTGTCAGGGGAGTATCCGGTATTCTGTTCACGGAAATGGCCTATGTGATCATTATTTCTCTGACCTGCTCTCTGCTGGTGGCGCTGTCCCTGGTCCCCATGCTGACATCCAGGCTGCTGGGTATCAAAAAACGGGGCAACGACCGGTCCATGATATCGGTTTTTTTTTCATTGTCTGAAACCTTTTTTCTCAAACTGTCATATGTCTACAACCGTCTTTTGGCCAAAGCGCTGGATCACCGCTGGGTGACCCTGTGCATCACGGTGGCGGCACTGGGTGGCGCCTTGATGCTGGTACCCGGCATCGGCACGGAATTTCTGCCCCCCAGTGATGAAGGAGAAGTTCGGATCACCGGAGAAATGGAGGTGGGGACCCGGCTGGACCTGGTAGACCGCCAGAGCCGGCTGGTGGAATCCATTGCGTATCCGGCGGTGCCCGAAATGGTCTCAGCCGTGGTCAGTATCGGTGCATCAGGATACCGGCCCGGCAATGCAGCCAAAACTGAAATCCGCATGTCCCTGACCCCTTCGGCCCAGCGGACCCGGTCCAATATCGAAATCGCCCAGGACCTTCGCCTGCGCCTGTCAGATCAAATTCCGGGCATGGAAATCCGGACCCGGGCCCCCCAGGGTCAGTTTCTCCTGGACCGGATTCTCGGGGGTGAAGACGGCCTGAGTGTCGAGGTCCGGGGATTTGACCTGGATATTCTGGAAACCCTTGCAGCCAGGGCTGCGACAATCATTGAACAGGTGCCGGGCATCACGGACGTGCTGCTAAGCCGGGAAGCCGGCACTCCCCAGAGAGAAATTCAGGTGGACCGGAACAAGGCAGCGGATCTGGGCCTGAGTGTCAAGGACATCACCGATATCATCTCCACCGCCGTGGCCGGTTCCCGGGCCGGAGAATACCAGACCGGCGGCGATTCCTACCGGATATTCGTTCAGCTCAAAGATGTGGAAAACCGCAGCCTGGACGACATTCTGGACCTGACCTTGACCACGTCATCCGGACAGCAGGTGGCAGTCCGGAATCTGGTATCCGTCCATCCGGGACGGGGCCCTCTTCTCATCCAGCGTAAGGACCAGCAGCGCACCATCTCCGTTTCTGCCAATGTGGCCGGCCGGGACATGGGGTCGGTGGCAGCTGATGTCACCGAACGTCTGGCAAAAATCCCCCGGCCTGTGGGATATGACCTGGTGGTGGCCGGGGATTTTGAAGAACAGCAAAAAGCGTTCCAGGAACTGGTGATCTCCCTGATACTGGCCCTGGCACTGGTTTACATGGTCATGGCCTGCCAGTATGAATCCCTTGTCAATCCCCTGGTGGTGATGTTCTCTGTTCCCATGGCCGTCATCGGGGTCCTGATTACCTTATATGTGACCCATACCACCCTGAATGTCCAGTCCTATATCGGCTGCATCATGCTGGGGGGGATTGTGGTCAACAATGCCATCCTGCTCGTGGACCAGTCCAGCCGCCTCTCCCGCCGGGGTATGCCGGTAAGAGAAGCGGTGATGGAAGCCGGCCGCCAGCGTCTGCGGCCCATTCTCATGACAAGCCTTACCACCATCCTGGGGCTGATGCCCCTGGCCCTGGGCATCGGTGAAGGGGCGGATGCACAAGCCCCCCTGGCCCGGGCCGTGGTGGGCGGACTCACCGGTTCCACCTTGATTACCCTGGTGCTCATCCCGGTCATCTATTCATTGTTTCATCCGGATTCAAGAAAGGCCCATCCATGAAAAAACAGTACGTTGGTTCTGCCGCCATGGGCTTTATTTGCCTGGTCCTGATATGGCTGTTCTCCGGCTGTGTTTTGTCGGATTTCTCCCCAAAAAGCGTGTCCGACCTGGAACGGTTTGTCCCGGCTGATATCCGGGATCAAAGTGAAGATATCGAACCATTTGCATTCTCCTTGGAAAACCCGCCGGCGCCGTTGTCAATGCCCGCCGGTACCAAAACGGATCTGATCTTGTCTGTGGAACAGGCGGTGATGCTGGCCCTGACCCACAACCAGGACCTGAAAACCCGGCAGCTGGGCCCGGTCATCGCCGGTGCCTTTGAGCAGATGGAAAAGGGATTATATGATCCGGAGCTGTTTGCAGACATAGGTGTTTTCACAGAAACGGTCAACCAGTCGGAATCCCGAGATACCGCCGTCGCTGCGGCTGCTGGTATCCGCCGGACACTGCCCTTTGGCACCACACTGGCGGCGGAAGCGTCCCATGAACAAAACCGGGCCCCGCGGACCACTGATCCGGACAAAACCCGTCTCACCCTGTCGGTGACCCAGGCCCTGCTCCAGGGTGCCGGACCGGCCGGCGGCCTGGTGGATATCCGGCAAAGCGAACTGGAAACCCGGGCCAGCTTCCATGAATTGACCGCCTATGTCCAGACCCTGGTGGCGGAAACGGAAATTACCTACTGGCAATATGTCCTGGCCCGCCAGGAACATGCCATTGTGGAACAGTCACTGGCGGTATCCAAAAAACAACAGACCGATGTGCAGCACCAGATCGATGTGGGGGTGCTGCCGAGAAACGAACTGGCGGCGGTGCTATCGGAAGTGGCCCGGCGGGAACAGGCCCTGATCGATTCAGCCAACCAGGTGGAGGCCTACCGGCTAATCCTGCTGAACCTGCTTCATCCGGGCGGCATCGGTCATCTGGAACGGCTTGTCCTGCCAGCCAGCGATCCGGCCATCGATCCGGACCCTGTCACAGATATCGACGACCGCACGGCCCTGGCCATGAAACTGCGGCCGGATCTGGCGGAAGCCCGGCTGCGCATGCAGCAGAACCGGCTGGAAACCATCATCACCCAAAACGGCCTGCTGCCCAGACTGGATTTTTTCATGGATCTGGGGATCGCCGGATTCAGCAGCCGATCTTCAGATGCCCTTACATCCCTGGAAAACGGTGACTATGAGGTATTTGCCGGTCTGTCTCTGGCCCGGTTTGTGAAAAACCGTTCCGCCAGAGCATGGCACCAGGCAGCCCTGGCCACCCATCAACAGGCGAATGCCGCCCTTGAAAACCTGAACCGCACCATCCATTTGGATGTCCGCCTGGCTGTCAATGAAATTGAACGCTCTCGACAGCAGATCTTTGCTTCAAGGGTCACCCGCCGGTCTGAAGAACAGACTGTGCAGGCGGAGATCGAACGGTTCAACGTTGGTGCGGGAACAGCCCTGCTGGTGGCCCAGGCCCGGCGTGACCTGCTGATCAGCCAGATCGCGGAAGTCCGGGCAGTGATCAATTACCGCATCGCCCTGATTCGGCTTTTTCTGTCCGAAGGCAGCCTGCTGCAGCGCCGGGGTATCGTTTTCAACGAATGAACAAATCATAACCCGGTTACAATCGTCTGTAAGTCACTAACCCTTTTTATTTTTAATTCCAGATGATAATGAATGTATTTTTTTAGTATCATACATGCTGCCCTGCAGAACACAACAAACCATGAAATAACTGGTCCCGGGCAGACCTTTCATAAAAATTTTCACGCCCCTGATCCGCTTTGTGGGAAAAGGGGCGTGAAAAAAATGGACGTCGATGAACTGAAAGAATTACTCGACAGACAACATGCCTCTTTCGAGGATCAGGGCCTTTCCCTTGTCGGATGTGATGAAATCCACAAAGGTTTTGACCGTGCCGGCAGGCGTGCCTTTGGTCACCAGATAAAACATCTGATAATAAGGATAATCTGTGTCTCCGGGCTTTTTACCGTCAATGGACAATACCTTTATCTGTGGATGGGTAATCTGGGCGCCTCTGGAAATAAAGGACACCGCACCCGGGGGCAATGATTCAATGGCTTCCAGCACCCGGGTGGATGTATAGGCCAAATAATCATAGGTAATCTCCTGGTGATGCATCACCTGCCGTCTGAAATTCTTGTTGGCGCCGGTATCTTCTCCAGGCACCACCAGGGTGACGGCCATATCAGGTCCGCCCACCTCTTTCCAGTTGGCAACGCCGCCGGAGAAAACCTGCTGAAGCTGCTCTGTGGTCAAGGCATCCACCGGGGTTGATTTGTGGGTAATAACCGCCAGGGGGTCTTTGGCAAAAGCAATTGCCTCCAATCCGAAATCTTTTTCCCGCTGGGACAGGGGACGGACTGAACTGGCGACATCTGTCATGCCCTGCAAAAGCCGATAGACACATGACTGGGATGATGCCACATACAGGTCGATAGCGATACCTGTATCCTGTGTAAAGGTGTTCAGTCTGGAATTTTCAAACGCTTCATATACCTGTGCCGACGTACTGTATCGCAGCCCCTGGCCTTCAGCCGCAAAGGTGATCGGCACAATGAGCGACAACACAAGTAATCCAAATCCCATTAAACCTGATGCGTGTACCAATTTTTTCATGACCTTTCCTCCATTTAATAAATGTTATCCAGATGTTCCGGCAAGAAATCGTAATATACCTCTTTGCCTGTTTTGATTTCTACTTTATCAAGTAGTGTGCCAGATATGGAGCGGCCAGCCCTATAAAAAAACAACTCATTGTATTTACACAATAATTTTATAATATTTGGTTTTCCGGATACCGATGCTGATATCGGTTCGGGTTTTGCGGGTCTGGTTCTGAAGAAACATCAGTCATGTTTTTTTCCTTTATGTAAAAAAACATGACTGATGCAGCCGATGAAGGAATGTGTCCCTTTAGTTCAGGAGGATGGGCATGCCCAGCAGGGGCCAGATCAGAAGAACGGCCAGGGCCACCAGGGCCATGAGCAGAATACTGGCCGGAATGCCGTAGCCGAAGAACTCACCGCTGGTAAACTGCCCGGAGTTGTAAGCAATGGCATTGGGGGCGGCCCCCACCAGCAGCAAAAATGGCATGCCGGCGGTGACCAGTGCGGCAAATACAATAACCTCCGGTGCCACACCCAGATAGGGTGCCACCACCAGGGCCACGGGCACGGAAATGGCAATAGCAGCCACATTCATGATAAAGTTGGTCATCACCATGACGAAAAAAGCAATGGCCATGACAAACACAAACCAGTGGGCATTTTTGAATAAATCCAGCCAGTTGATAGCCAGCCACTCGGCGGCCCCGGTTTGCCACAGGCAGAATCCCATGCTCATGGCACCGGCAAACAGCAAGATGATGTTCCAGGGAACATTTTCCAGGTCCCGGATATCCAGAATGCCCACGATAAAAAACAAGATGGTGGAAACCAGCAGCACGGCAGCCTTGTTGAACGGCTTCAATGCCGGAATGAAAGACTGCATGGAAAGAAACAGGATCACACCGAAGATAATGGCCGTGGCGATGATTTCATGGCGGGAGAACGGTCCCATTTCAGTACTGAGCTGCCGGGCTTTTTCCCGCAACCCCGGGATCACGGCTTTTTCCGGTTTGAAAAACACCATGAAAAACACCCACAACAACAACACCATGCACCAGCCCACTGGAAACATGTAATAGGAGAGTTCAAAAAACGAAATGGTCTTGGATGTGATCTCTTCGTAAAACCCCAAGGCAACGATACCCCGGGCCGCTCCCAAAAGTGTGATGATACTGCCGGCACCGGCCACGAACGCCATTCCCATGAACAGCCCTTTGCCGAATCTGGTGGGGCCTTCTTCGTCCGTGTACAGGGTATAGATGGACAGCAGCAACGGATACATGGTGGCGGCCACAGCAGTGTGGGCCATCACATGGGTGAGCAGGGCCGTGACCACAAAACACCCCAGGTAGATCATGGAGGTGCGCTCTCCCACGATCATGAGCATTTTATAAGCCAGGCGCTTGGTAATCCCCACCTTGGTGAACACCGTGCCGATGATCAGAGACCCGAAAATAAACAACACTGACGGGTCCATGAAATCCTTGAATGCATCAGCTGCCGGCCGGATGAAAAACAGGGCCTGGACCACGCCGATAAGCAGGCCGGTGACACCGATGGGCACCACTTCAAATACCCACCAGGTGCCGGCCAGCAGAAACAGGGCAATTGCTCCCTTTCCCTGGGGGGAGAGGGTAAAGGCCTTTCCCATGGGATCCAGGGCATCCGGCCAGGGCGGGGAATAGTACACAACGGCAAAAAGGATAACTCCGATCATCAAAAATATGATCCGTTTCCAGTCTATCTGAACCCCTGATGAGGCTGTTGCTTGGGTATTCATGTGACTCCCGACTCTCCTGAAAAATTAGGTAAATTGGTTATAATCCGCATTATTATAAGGCATTTATCCCCTGCCTTTACGTTCATAAATTGTCTTACATAAGACAAGCTCCTGGTTTTTGTCAAGCACAGTTTGATGGAACCCGATATTTTCCAACCGTCATCACAGTTTCAAAACCTGCGGCATACAATATGCATACCTGAACAGATACCGACTGTCATTTGCCGTCATAGTACATTATATATAATTGCATGGGTAATATTCACATTGTTGAACCCCAAAAAATTACCACACCGGCCTGCCCAGGTTCTCCATATTTTTCTGGGAAACAGGGATATCAGAAAGGTTCTGACCGGAGTGATCATCGCCACGATTCTCTTTTTAGGGCTCAGTGCCTACCTGGATCTGCGGGCTGCGGGCAATCTGGGCAATATGGCCAAACAGCAGTTCAACGATCAGCAGATGGTTATTGCCAGACATATCAAGCGTCAGGTAGAATCTGAACTGTTGTTTATCCGCAGGGAGCTGGACCGTGTCTGTGATATCATCTACCAGGGAAACGCAAACATATCGGCTGTTCAGCCTGATCTGGAACCAACGCTGTCCCGACTGCTGGAAAAAAATGTATACCAGATCCATATTCTGGATCTGGACGATCAAAAAACCTACTCTTTTGGTTATCCGCGCCTGTGGCAGGAAAATAATGAAATTGAACACACATTTGATCACCTCATGACCGGCCTGAAAGGGACCCGGATATTTTTCTCAAAGCCAATCCATGAATCAGGCGGCATGCTTATCCATATGGCCCGTCAGGTAAAGGATACCCGTAAAATACTGACTATCAAACTGGATATCACCCGGTTTTTCGGCCGGTTTCTGGATGATGTCCGTTCCGGCAGCACGGGATATGCCTGGGTGATTGACAGTAACGGCATTTTTGTGTACCACCCCTATACCCGATTTATCGGCAAAAGTGCTTTTACCGCAAGGGAGAAACGGGATCCCGGCATGGCCCTTCACAGCATCAATTTCATCCAGAGAAACCAGATGCTGGCCGGCCATACCGGCACGGGTTCCTATACGGCAGGCTGGCACCGGGGATTTACCGGAAAAATTGAAAAACTGATCGCCTACTGCCCCATCATTATATCTGACATGCCCGCCGGCACCTGGTCCGTGGCTGTGGTGGCGCCTGTTTCCGAAATCGACGGTTACATCCGGCAGACCGCTTTCTGGCGGTTTCTGCTTCACGCAGTGATCATTTTTGCGGTGGTTGTTTCTGGAACCGTCCTGCTGTTCAGGGAGATCCGGTGGACAAACCGGCTGGAAGACAAGGTGGCGAAGCGGACCCAGGACCTGCAGCGGTCGGAAGAAAAATACCGGTCGGTTGTGGAAAGTGCGGAGGATTTTATTTTCACCATTGACCAGGACGGCCGGTTCCAGTCCATGAACAGTTTTACCGCCAGTTTTTTCGGGGGAAGACCCGAGGACTTCATTCACCGCAGCATCGACCAGGTTCTCAACAAAGAGGCTTCCCAAAAACACCTGAAAATGCTGGACCTGGTTTTCCGTCACCAGAAGAGCGTACGGGATGAATTTACCTTGCAGGCCGGCGAACATGAACTCTGGGTCAGCGCCAACTTCATGCCCATCCGGAATGAATCCTGCCGGGTGGAATCGGTGCTGTGCATTGCCAGGGATATCACCACTGAAAAAAACCTGGAACGTCAGCTCATCAACACGGAAAAACTGGCTTCCCTGGGAACCCTGGCAGCCGGTGTAGCCCATGAGATCAACAACCCCCTGGGCGTGATACTGGGGTTCACCGACCTGCTGGTGAGAAAAACCGCCAAAGGCTCCCAGGCGTACCAGGATCTGAAAACCATTGAAAGACAGGGGATGCACTGCAAACAGATTGTGGAAAATCTGCTGCGGTTCGCCCGTTTCGGGGAAGGAAACTCCGCCTGTTCCGACATCAACGACGCCATCCGGGAGGTGGTCAACATCGTGCGCCATACCCTGGAAATGGAAACCATTGCGCTGAACATTGATCTGGATGACACCATCCCTCTGGTGCGCGGAGATTCCAGGGAATTGCAGCAGGTATTTCTGAATCTGATCAACAATGCCTGTGCCGCCATGAAACAGGGGGGAACCCTGACGATTCAATCTGAATATGTGCCGGAAGAGAACAGAGCCATGGTCAAGATCCAGGACACGGGGCATGGTATCAAAAAAAAATATATCGACCGGATTTTCGAACCGTTTTTCACCACCAAACCCGAAGGGGAAGGCACCGGTCTGGGGCTGTCCGTCACCTATGGCATTGTCAGCAAATACGGTGGTCTCATCGACTGTAAAAGCACACCTGTATCTTCAGAAAATCATGGGGGCACCGAGCATGGCACCCTTTTCAAAATCAAAATGCCTGTTTTTAAAAAGGAGATGTGATGTCTTTGAAAATTCTTGTTGTGGATGATGAAAAAGATATACTGGCCCTGCTTTCCCGGTATATCACCGAAGAGACCGACTATGAGGTCAAAACTGAAAATGATCCTGTGACTGCGCTGGCGGTTTTCAAACAGGAGCTGTTCGACCTGGTGATCATGGACCTGAAAATGCCCAAAATGGGGGGCCTTGACCTGCTGCGTCAGATAAAGAAAATCCGGCCCGACACCTCGGCGATTATCATGACCGCCTATGCCACCATTGAAACTGCGGTGGAAGCCATACAGGAAGGTGCTTATGATTACATCACCAAGCCCTTCCGCCGGGAACGGATTCTGCTGACCATTGACAAAGCCCTGCAGTGGCGCAGAATGATTTCTGAAAACATGGCCCTGAGAGAAGAACTGATTCAAAAGGATGCCACCCTTCCCCTTCTCGGATCTTCCAATGCCATCAAATCCATTATACAGGAAATCAGACAGGTGGCCCCCACCACGGCCACGGTCCTCATCACCGGCCCGAGCGGGACCGGAAAGGAACTGGCGGCCCGGGCCGTCCATCAGCTCAGCCTGCGCAAATCCAATCCCATGATCACGGTCAACTGCACCGCTATTTCAGAAAACGTGATTGAAAGCGAACTGTTCGGCCATGTCAAAGGCGCGTTCACCGGTGCCTGGAAAGACAAGAAAGGGCTGGTGGAGGAAGCGGACGGCAGCACTTTATTTCTGGATGAAATCGGGGATCTGGGTCTTTCCATGCAGACCAAACTGCTGCGCCTGCTGCAGGAGGGGGAGTATAAACCCGTGGGCAGCACCCGCACCCGGCATGCGGACATCCGGTTTGTGGCAGCCACCAACCATGATCTGGAAGCAGATATAAAAAACGGGACGCTCAGAGAAGATCTGTATTACCGGCTCAAGGTCATCTGTCTGCACATGCCCGGCCTGGACCGGCGGCCCGAAGACATCTCTTTGCTTGCCCGGCATTTCATGAAAAAATATGCCCTGTTATATCAGAAAAAAATCGATCAGATATCCGAATCCGCCCTGAAACACCTGGAAGCGTATACTTTTTCCGGTAATGTCCGGGAGCTGGAAAACATGATTGAACGGGGGGTCATTTTCTGCCGGACCACAGCCCTTGAGCCGGAAGATATTTTTCCGGGTGCCGGGATGCCTGCTGACATCCCTTCCAATGAGATATCCAAAGATATTCTGGAAATGCCGTTCCGGGAGGCCAAAGACACGGCATTGGCCCTTTTTTACAACCAATATATCAAAAACGCGCTCAAACACAGCAGCGGCAACATCAGCCGGGCCGCTGAAAAGGCGGGTATCCAGCGGCAGTATCTTCACCGCCTCATCAAAGAGGCGGGACTGGTTGCGGAAGGTTTCAAACTTTCCTCCGATTAGACATATTTTTCAACCCCAGTTTTTCCAGGGCATCATCCAGGCGGACGATGCCCATGGGATGACCGTTTTGGACCACGGCAATGCGCTTGATCCCGTAAAAAAGCATCAGCTGCACCGCATGGGTCAGTCTGTCTTCAGGTGTAACAGTATGATCCAGACATATGCCGGATGTGAAGGGCATCAGAAGGGCTTTGACTTTGCATGATTCCATGCTGATCTCCACTTTTTTCGGCTGTTTATTCCTGGAAAAAAACCAAATGCAACGTCATTTGTTTTGTAATTGGCGCACCCGGAAAGGATCACAAAAGATCACTGCGGATGCGCCAATCAATATAAATTGCCCCCGGGAACAAAAGCCCCGGATCCTTTTACACGGTATATACCAGATACCCCATGTAGCCTGCGTAGCAGCACAGCAGAAGAAAGCCGCCGCTCCGGCGGATCGTATAGTCCCTCCGCATCAACAACCAGGGCAGGAAGCTCACAAACAGCATCACCAGATAATCATATATCAGACCGCTTTCAAAAAAACCGCCGGGTATCGGGATGGGGCGGACAATTCCGGCTAACCCGATCACGGCCAGAATATTGAACACATTGCTGCCGATCAGGTTGCCGATGCTGATGTCCATTTCCTTTCGAAGCGCAGCGACCACAGAGGTAGCGAGTTCCGGCAGGGATGTGCCCAATGCAACGATAGTGAGCCCGATGAATTTTTCACTCACCCCGAAGGTTTTCATAATCACCACAGCAGCATCGATGAGGACCTGGGCCCCGATCACCACCCCGGCGATGCCGAAGATGATCAGCATAATCTGTTTTGGCCGCGACTCGATGATTCCGATCTCCTCGAGTTCTTCTTCGACCTCGGCGACCAGTTCCCGGGCGTGTGCGGCTTCTGTGTCTGCTATAACGGATGCCTCCCTGGCCAGCCTGGTTTCCCGTGCGGAAATATAATAGTTGAAGACCGTATAAAGAATCACGCCGGCAAAGAGTGTCACCCCTTCAAGCCGGGTAATGTGCGAGTCCATGGAGATTATGAGCAGATAGACCGAAATACCAAGCATCAGGGGAATATCACGCCTGATCACAGACTTGTCCGCCGTAAGCGGAATCAAGAACGCCGCCGCTCCCAGAACCAGGGCAATGTTGCAGATATTGCTGCCCACCACATTGCCCACAGCGATCATACTTTTTCCAGCCAGCGACGAGATAACGCTGACCACCATTTCGGGCGCTGAAGTGCCAAAGGCCACCACAGTCAAGCCAATCACCACCGGGGTCACCCCCAGGCTCCGGGCCAGATTGGCTGATCCTTTCACCAGCCATTCCGCACCATAATAGAGCAGTGCGAACCCAACAATCAACAAAACAACTTGTAACCACATGTCCGCCTCCTTTTACATTTTATGTGAAATTAACATATACATGGCCATAACAGCGTTTACTATATCAATCAATCCAGCAGGTTCAAAACTGTTACAGCAAAACATATGCCACTTTCACAGGAAAAAAGATACGATTGACACACCAGGGGGAAACCGGTCCACAACAACCGGTCCTGCAGGTAAAAGCACACACATCGGGCACGGTTAAAAAATTACAGGCCAAGGATACCATTCAATGAATAAATGTCCACGAAAAGTTTCAGTGAGCAAGATTCTGTCAACCGGCAGTGGACTGCGAAGACACCGGCCACCTGGTACTCCAGATGTCATCCGTGTCAAAAAAATGTGTCTGTAAAAATTAACATTCTGTAATTTCAAACTGTTGCATTTTACTCCCGCCTCTTTCATGCACTTATTGAGCCTGTGGCATATATTTTGATTTATCACTTTCCAGCAGATGAAACCCGATGACGGGGTGTCAAACTCACATCAAAAACAAAACATGAGGAGGCCATAATGACTGAGCGAACGGAACAACAAAAAAAAATGGGATGGGAAGTTGCCCGGGATCTTGAGGCAACCAAAAAAACCGTATGGGAGCGCATGATGCCCGAGTGGCAGCAGATCCGGGCAGCCATGGGGGGCATCGTGGTATTTTTCCTGCTGTTTCTGGTGGGGATCTGGCTGGCCGGTAACCCCTTTGAATTCACGGTGCGTCTGCCTTCAGCATTCAACCTGTCCCACGGGTTCACCGGAGACCAGTGGACCATTGTATGGAGCGTGGTGTTGATTGCCGCATTTTTTGAATTCATGGATGCATCCGCCGGCATGGGGTTCGGAACAGCCCTGACGCCGCTGCTCCTCGTGATGGGATTCGACCCCAAACAGATCGTGCCCGTTGTCATGATCCAGCAGGGTGCCGCTGGTCTTGTGGGTGCGTTTCTCCACAGCGAATACCAGAATGTGGAGTGGAAGTTCAAGCCCATGAGTGAAACCGTCAAGCTGGCACTGATCATTGTGGTCTCCGGCGTGGTGTTCAACGTCCTGGCCATTGTGGGCGTCTATAAGATCTTCATGGTGGACAAGATCTGGATCAAGTTGTATGTGGCCTTTCTGCTGCTCATGATGGGGGTGATCTCCCTGATCTCCTCCAAAAAAGACCGTCCCTATAAACCTGGTAAAATGGTGCTTTGGGCATCCCTGGCCGGGTTCAACAAAGGGGTGGGCGGTGGCGGCTACGGTCCCGTGGTCACCATCGGGGGCCTTCTGGCCGGAGTGCCGGTAAAAAGTATGCTGGCAGTGACCGCCATCAGTGAGGGGGCTGTGAGCACCGTGGCCGTGGTCACCTGGTTCGCCATGCTCACCTCCGGGGTGAAAATCGATTATATCCTGCTGCCCAGCTTCATGCTCGCCACCATGTTCTCTGCCGTGGCCGCTCCCTACATGACCCGTGTATTTCCGGAAAAAGCATGGAAAATAGTGGTGCCGGCTTACTGTCTGTGCCTGACCGCCTACGCATTCTACAAGATTATACCCGACATCATCAACCGCCTGGCAGGATAACCTGAAAACCCTTAGCCGGTAACACGGCTGACCAGACCTTTGATAACAGAGGCCTGGTCAGCCATTTACCCTAAAACCATAACCTTCAAACCATAAGAGGAAATCATGAAATCAGTCCATACCAGCCAGATCCGGTTTTCATCACCGGGACCCCCCCGGCCCCGCCGTGGATTCGTGCAAACCCGGCTCCAAAATTTTGGATTGTCCATGATTGTCATGGGCATAAGTTTCCTGTTATACTACATGGGCCTTTTCGGCGGGGTCGAAGGCCCCCTGGAACCGGCCAAGATCGGTGACACACTGGGGTCTCTGGGTGTTTCCAATTACCATATACTTGGAATCTGCCTGCTGTTCATGGTCATCAGCCTGACCTGGAACAACGTGTATAATACATTCCAAGGTATCCGTCACCGGAATGACACCAGCAGGCAGCCCGGAACTATCAGCAAAGGACCCGTCAGCCATTTTCTGTGGGTGATGTGGCTGGTGTTCAGTGCCATGGTAGGATATCTGGCCTGGCTGTCCTGAACGAAAAGAGAAAAACTGCAGAGGAGACCCCATGACAGAAAAAATAAAGGTACTGATCGTGGATGACGAGGTCCGGTTTGTCCAAAATGTTTCCCGGCTGCTGGACAACGGCCGGTTTGACGTCTCTGTGGCACACAATGGACTGGATGCCCTTGAGGTCATGCACAAAACCCGGCCGGATGTGGTGGTGCTGGACATACGCATGCCGGAAATGGACGGCATCGAAACCCTTTTGGCGATGAAGAACCTTGATGCGGAAACGTCGGTGATCATTCTCACCGGTCATGCAGATGTGGAAACCGGTATCCTGGCCATCCGTGAAGGCGCATTTGACTATTTGTTCAAACCATGTGATATGGATCTTCTAAGGGAAAAAATCCTTCAAGCGGCAGCAACAAGACAGATCCAGCGCTGCCCCGTGCTGTGGCCCAGGCGCATGGTCAAGGAGATCACCAATGCATCGTTTATCCCGCTGGACATCACGGATGACTTGACAAAAGCCCTGGAGATATTCAATGCCACCGGGTCCTGGGGAATGCGAGAAGAACTTCATGTGACGGATAACAGGGACCGGCTGCGGGGGGTAATATCAAGAAACGGGCTGATCCGGGAAGCGGAAAGGGTGTATCCGGAACGAAACATTCTCTGGTCCGACCTGGTCAAAAATCCCTGGTGGCTGCCCGGAAAAAAGGTGTCTGATGTCATGGAACCGCCGGCAGACATATCAGCCCACCCGGATGAACCGCTTCACCAGGTGGCACAAAAAATGATCAACCACCACATCCGGTGTCTGCCGGTAATAGCAGACAACCGGTTTATGGGAATCATCCGGCTGAATGATATTCTTTTTCATATATCGACGGCCCATGAAAACAGGAAACTGGGACATGAAGATGCATAAACATATTTCAGGCCCTCTCCAAATCCCCTATCCGCTCGTCAGGCCGGCATGGATTTCAGCGGTATGCGTTTCCCTGATGCCGGCCGCAGGTGTGTTTGCCGGTCTGGCCCTGTGGATATGGTACCGGAGTCCATCACCGGTTTTCGGCCTGATACTGCTGGCAGTCGGGGTTCTGGCTGGTGCCGCCGCACTGGTCTATCATCTCAGGGAAATGTCCCTGCGGCTGGGTAAAAAAATGCATCACATCCAGCTGCTGGACCAGCAGTTGTTGAAAATGAGCCGCATGGCTGCTGCCACCAAACTGACACAAGATTTTCTGGCAGCTCTCAAAGACGGCCTGATCAATATGGAAAGTTCTGCGGCACTTGCCCGGGAGTTGATCGATCAGGAAAACCTGCCGGATGCAACCCGAAACCTTGACGATATCAAAACAAAGTCCACAAAATCCTGTGCTTCTATCAACAAATTGCTGACCATCACACGAACCCCGGGAAATAACTGGATTATCCAGGATATCCAGATCAATGACATGATCATGGACATCCTGGAAATTCTTGCCCCCCAGTTCCGGGAAAAACAGGTCCACATCACCCGGGACCAGGAAGAGAATCCGCCCATGATCCGCAGCAATTTTTCCCGGGTGTACCAGGTCTTTCAGAACCTGTTTCTCACTGTGACGTCCGATATCATCCAAAAGGGGCAGTTGACTGTAACCACCCGGTCCGGATCAGAGGGCGTTCAAATGGTCCTGGTCTATCCCAGCCGCCATTTTGACAAACACGTAGTGAGACAACTGGCCGACCCGGCCTATGCACTCCAGGCCCAGGAACCCGGCCCATGGCTGGCGCTGTGCGTCTATCATGCTGACAGGGTCAACGGGTGGGTCCGTTCGGATGAAACCGATACCGGGCTTACACTGACCGTGAATCTGCCCTACCGCATCGACCGGTCATCGCCCCCGACACCCCAATCATTTTTGAAGGGACTATGATCCGGATTCAAGATCTGGCCTATGCCGTTGAAAATATTTCCCGTCAGGACCCGGAAATCGGGTACGCCCTTTCCGAACTGCTGGCTGCCGGCCGCATCCGGATTTCGGTGGATGCCGTCAGCCTTGGGATTGATCCCTGTTTTTTGTTTGAAGATGAGCGGGTCTTTGTCCGAAAAGTGAGTTATTTCAACCACGGGATTGCCCCGCTGGAAGAAAGGCTGGTGCTCAAATACGGGGAGACTGCTGCAAAACACGGGATTGCAGAAACCCCTGCTAACAGGGATTATTTTGCCGCCGTAACCCACATTCATATGGCCGGCATCACCTGCCTGGTGAATTTTGAACTCACCAGTGCCATTTCCAGGCTCCAAAAAGAAATCAGGGCTGCCGGCAGCAGGACAGATCTTGAAAACATCCTGAAAGTCCGGCTTGAAACCCTGCAGCAGATGTTACAGGCCCCCCCTGCCAGCCGCAGTATGGAAATATTTCTGAAGGACCGGCTGTATTCCATTGAAATGCAGAAATCCGTTGACTGTCATTTTGTCCCATTCCCCTTTTCATCCACGGCCCTGGCTCAGCTGGCACAGCTGAATCTGGAATTTTTTCATTTGCGGTTTGTGCTGGACCTGTTTATCACGGGGACATTCCACCGGCTTTTTGCAGCTGTCAGCCAAGGGAAGATAACCGGAATGATGTATCTGAAGGAAAAAAACCGATTGTTCTACACCGGGCTGGAAATCCATTATGTGGCCACAGTCAACGGGCTCCCCCTGGATGAACAGACCCTTTATTATCCCAGGATACGGGGAACCGGCACCTTTCTCATGGCCGGAACCTGGCTCCTGTGGAAAAGCCGTTTTTTCCGGGCATCGGAAATTGTTCTGGATGCGGAAATCGGCGCAGAACAATTTTATGAAGCCATCGGGTTTGATTTCCGGCCTCCTTATGGGTATCTGCTCAAACAGCCCAAAGACAAGCTGCTGTTGTATATTGTCGGCATGGCCATGAATTGTGAAACACTGCCGGACCGGCTGCAGGCCGCAGTGGTCAAGTGCATCAAACAGCAGGTCACCAGCCTGAAAAAAAACACCCCGGCCGATGATCCAAAACGGAAAGTCGCCATCCTGGCGATTTCAAGCTGTAACCAGGGGAATAAAAACAAAACTCTGTCAGCGATGGTCCAGGACCTGGTCTCCCGGGCCAGCCGCCGTATACCTGAAGCCCGTATGCTGCTGCAGGTTCTGGCACAGGATGATGCCGACCGGTCCAGACACATTCTGGTGAAAGGGGCCAGCATGATCTGGGTGGTCAGTGATCCGGTGTTTGACCAGCACCTGGAAGGCATCTTTCATATGGAAAGCCGGAAGCGGACCCAGGCACTGACATCCATACTGGCAAAGGAACCTTTTACAGAAAGGGTCATCACGGTCCAGCCCCGGGCCGCCACCGAGCAGGAACTGGCCTGGGTTCACCTGCCGGAATACATTGTCAAAATTGCTGAAACCACCGGAAAAAAACTGGCTTACCTGGATCCGGACACCCAGACCACGCCCCACTCCTATGCAGTGGCCAGACTGGCCGCCGGCAGTGTGTTCAGCCTCATCGATGCGGTGTACAACGATCCTTTGCACCGCAGCGGCATCGCCTGCATCCGTCCCCCGGGCCATCATGCGGAACCTGACCGGGCCATGGGTTTCTGCCTGTTCAACAACGTGGCGTTAGGGGCAGCTTACCTCAAACACCGGTACGGCGCAAAAAAGATTTTGATCGTGGATATAGATATCCACCATGGCAACGGCATCCAGAAAGCATTTTATGACAGTCCGGAAGTGCTGTATTTTTCCGCCCACCAGTTTCCCTGTTACCCGGGCACCGGAAAACTGGCGGATATCGGAAACGGTGCCGGAAAAGGTTACACCATCAATGTACCCCTGCCAAAAGGCAAGGGAGACAAGGACTATGCTGCTGTCCTCCATTTTCTTTTGAACCCTGTGGCCACACAGTTTCAGCCGGAAATGATCCTGGTGGCCTTAGGGTTTGATCTCTATGCCCGGGATCCCCTGGGACAGATGAACGTGACCCCGGACGGATATGCCCTGATAACCCGCATGCTCAAACAGCTGGCAAAAAAGGTCTGCAGCGGACGGATCATCTTTGTGCTGGAAGGCGGATACAGTATCAGGGGCATCCGCGAATGCGGGCTGCGGGTGTTCCAGGAACTGGTGGATCTTCCTACCCTGAGCCCGGAAAAAATCCGCCGGATGATCCCGGAAAAACCCGGTAGCGTACCGGAACTGAAAAAAGCCATGGATCTGCACAGAACCTTCTGGCCGGCCATCCCCTGAATGAAAAATTTTGATCAAATATTGGTTCCGGTTTGTGCTTTGAACTCGATTGAATCGGCAGCAAGCCGGTCACAATATATGGCAATTCAACAAATCGGACTGACAGAAAGTCCACAGTATTTCGGAACGATGTTTTAGAAACCCAAATGGATAGTAGTCAACGGCTATGATCATGGCTATTCCCACCGGGAACCCGGGTTCAATTCCCGGCGGGGTCACTATTTAAAACATTTTGATTTCAGTTACTTGACCCAAATTTCTTTTGGCATCTCATGTCCGCCTCCAGTTCTCCGAAATTTTTTGTATTACCCAGTTGGGGTTTAACTGCTTATACTCAACTTGTTGATGAATTGAGCTATAGGTTATCGAATAATCCAGCCTTTTTACAAGCATTCAGAAAAGGCACTTTTAAAAAATTGGCTTCGGCGTATGGTTTTTTCTCAGTGTTTCTGGAAAGTGCTTTTAAAAAATCGTCCGGTTTTCTGTCATCTTCCCGCCATTCATCAAGAACCTGCTCAATCCAGTACTTGCCATCATTCTCCCCGCAGCATTTTGCTTTATAGCGTTCCTGGATTCCATAAACGTCATCCCAGGTGGTGATCTGTTCCTTTAATTCCTCCGGTCCAAAAGTCATTTCGATATCCAGTGGATTGATGTCGGTCCAATCTCTACACTTCAATTTAAGATTCAGTTCAATTTTATGGGAATTGGCCGCGTAAGGGTAAAACGCCTTCCGCTTTCCATTTGTCTGGGTCAATAGTGGATCTTTCGGATTATACGCCGGATCTTTGGTAAGCTTATAAGAGCTGTTGCACTCATGGCAGGCCGGTGCCAGATTTTTAAAATTGATCGAATTAAACGGATAGACGCCTTTGGGCAGGTAATGATCATATGCTTCCCGGTTTCTATGATACACGCCTTTAACATCATGAATGCCGCAGAAGGGGCATTTGCCGCTTATATTTTTCGTCATAAAAGCCTGATAGTGATCATCAATGTTCCCAGTTTTTGCCTTTAAATCAGACAGGCCCAGCAGTGAATAAAGCCCTTTAAAAAATTTAGAGAACTGCCCGGCAAGCTCTGGATGAAAATCTTCCAGATCACTGTAACGGACCGTTTCAATAGATGGATCATTACAACATATTTTTTCAACTTCATTATTCGCCCCATACCATGAGGCAAGCAGTGCAATCTGCTCCTGGGTAAGGTTTGAAAAAATCTCATAAATGCGTTCAACATGCCCATTAAAAAAATCGGCACCTTTTGTATCAGAATAATGAAACGTTTCCATCAGCTCTTTTAATTCCGGCAGATCATCAAAAAGGGCAAACCTATAGGAGCCGGACACAGGCGCCTTACACCAGACTTCATAAAAAATAAAATCCAAAAAGTGCTTCAGTATTTCCATCGGGTGAGGAACATACACGTATGGAAACAGCATCAGTTCTCATCCTTTTCCATGCTGTCAAGAAGGGTTTTGGTAAAAAGCACTTTCTCGATTGAATCCCCGAGTCTTTGATTAACTTCTTCAAGCAGAATTTCTTTGTCTTCTCCGGCTTTAAACCGTTCCTTTAGTTTATTCAAAATCGCTTCGGCATGGCCGCCAATGGTTTCTTTTTTCTCAAAGGTTTTCATCGTGATCTTGTTGATGGATGCGCCAAATGTATTGTAATCCGGTCTTGTGACGGTAACGGTGTCGTTTTCTTTTTTGAATACCATCACTCTTTGTGGCTCACTGTCGGATATCAGAAACGGGGTATGGGTGGTGATCAGCATTTCCCGGATGATCTCTGGATCAGACGTGCTGAAACAGTCCCTGATCCGTGAAATCAATTTGGAACGCCAGTCGGGATTGAAGTGGGTTTCCGGCTCATCCAGCAGGAACAGCGCGTTTTTATTTTTGAAAAGCAGACACAACCCAAGGGTGTGCAGAAATTGATGTTCTCCATCAGACAGGGATTTGGCATAAACCGGGTCGGTCACCCCCTGTTTATATAAAACCAGATCTTTAAACTGTACGATTCGCTCATCCGATGGCAGCACCGGCACTGTCTCATTCACATAAAGGCTTTGAGATCTGTACAGGTCTTTTTTCAGCGCGTCATTGACCGAATACAGGTTCAGGAAAATCAGGGCCTGAAAACTCTGGAACAGATCCAGTATGCCGGAAAAATGATTTTGGAATGCTTTTCTGGTTTCCGGCGTGACCCAGTAATCCAGGACCAGAGAATCGGTCTCATCATCAAAAAAGGAACAGGTCGCACAGTGGGTCAACCGGTCAATGATACCGGTTTTCCAACCGGACCCGTCTTTACGATACGTTATCTTCTTTAACCCGGCAGTTAATTCCGCCATGGCTTCGGACCTGTCTTCTGATATTGAGTCCCTGATTTCAGAAAGGATCTCATCATCAAATGCCACGCGATGATGCTGCCGGATGATGATTCGAAATTGTTTCAGACCTTCCACCCCCACATCCTGCTTGAACGGCACCAGCGTCTTTTCATCCTGAAACAGGAAATTGCAAATCAGGATGGCCTGGCTCATCTCGGTGTCCAGAAAGGCCATGCAGCCTTCAATACCGGGATAATCAGACTGCCGGGTGAGATGATAAAGGTAGCCGTCGTAATTGATGAAGCGCATCTTAAAAAACGGAAGGCTTAAAATCTCATTCTCCCCGGAGGAATAGGCCAGAACATACCCGGGCAGCATTTGGGCGGCCTCTGTTCTGGGAAGGGGTTTGCCCGCATCCACATCCGGATGATCGAGCAGGCACACCCTGGCGCTGCTGCCGGGAACCTTGACGATCTTGATGTGAACCAGACCGTTTTCATCCCCGTATTCCGGTGAGAGCGGGGGGAAGGTCAGATATTCCAGCTCAAAGGCATCGGGCACGGATTTTTCATCCCGGAATCCCTGCGGGTTTTCCTCTTCATCATAATCGAACCCGGCCGGGCGGATGGTCAGATACTGGCACTCCAAATGGAAAAAGATGGCAGCCAGAGCTTCCAGGGCATTGGATTTCCCGCTGCCGTTGGGCCCGGCCAGCACATACGGGGCAAAACCTCCCCGGTTTTCGCTTCGATCCCACTCGTTCTGGAAAACTAGTTCAAACCCCTCTTGCAAGCACCGGAACGGCTCGTTTATTTTCAACCGCAACAGAATCATGAGACAGACCGGATCTCCATGCGGTTTTTTTCCTCGTTAAACGCCTGGGCCACCGAGCCTTCGGCCAACAGGTCAAAAAGCCAGTCCCGGACCCGGTCATAATCGCCCACTCCCAGAGGGGAGGCATCTTCATCCAGAAGTTCCGTGAATGCTTCTTCAGCTGTTCGCCAGAAATCATCCAGGGACAGCGCACCGTTTCTGGCATCGAAAATAAACCCGTTAAACAGGCGCTGCAGGATCTGCTCCCGGGTTTCCTGCGTTTTCACCGGTTCGCCATGAACAGTGAGATCCGGTTTTTCGACTTGAGGCGCATCCATTGTAATATCCTTTGGTTTCAACTCCACCGTGATTGGAATCCGGCTGAGATCCAGCTCTCCCTTGAAGGCTTTCTGACTCAATGCGCCATACAGGGTTTCGAGGTCATTGAGACTGTTCTGGTATTTTTCTTTGAGGGCTTCGACTTTTTCGACGATGGTGGCGAATTGGTTTTGTAGTCCTACTGGGGGTTTATTTATTTGGGTGTCTTTAATGATGCCCAAATTCAATCCACTCATTATTGCTCCCCTATTCCTGTTTATAAATTGGTTAATAATATAGGGATTTGAATGAATCGCATAAGACATGAATATTGGATTCGCTTTTTTCTTATCGAATGTGATGGCTGCCAAATGCTTTGTGTTTATGGCTAAAGGAATATCTTTTGGGATAACAGCAGATCTCCCCACAGTTCCCATGATGGTAACAATAACGTCTTCAGGAAAAATTCTGTAGTTTTTAAGTTTTTCATATTTTTCTTGAGTAATAAACCTAAGCGCTCCCCATGAAAAATGGTTTTGTACCGCATTGTCAATACCAAGAACAGCAACATCACCCGTTTTTGTGAATTCACTATGCAGGAGATTAGACCCGAATGGACCTGTTCGCATCGCACCTATATGATCCGCAGCCAAATCTTTAATTTTGACTATAGGCCATTTCTCAAATTCCGGGTTGACCGGCCCAAACATCTCCAGAAAAGTGCTTTTCAACAACTCATCCAGCTCTGCGATGCTCTTTTTGCGTCTGGCAATCAGGGATTCGATTTTGGACAACAGTGTGGCGATGCGGGTTTGTTCTTCAATTGATGGAATAAGAATTTTGCTTTCTAAATAAGAATCCAGTTTCAGATTGATGATACCAGTAGTTTTGTTTTGGAATTTTAATGTTTTGCCAAGTTTATGATTG
>JAABSA010000034.1 GCA_011390635.1 Desulfotignum sp.
AATATCGGCCACACCCATCCCGATCTTTTAAGCAGGGCTGCTGCCTTTCTGTTGCTTAAGGACTCAAAAGCCTCTTACACAATTGAAGGGGAAACGCCTCCTCATAAAAGGATAGAGAGATGGGGAAGGGCTATAGGTGAGGCAGGACAGCGAAAACTCAGCATTTCAGAACTGGCTTATCTGCAGCAAATCGTTATTGAAGATAATCGGTTTATAAAAGCAGGGTTACGCAAAGAAGGCGGTTTTGTAGGAGAACATGACCGCAGCACGGGAATGCCAATGCCTGTTCATATTTCTGCGTACGGAAGATCTGAATATTCTGCTTTCTGGGTTTATGGAGACGTACAATCTGCTTTGTGAGGATGACTTTGATGCTGTTTTGCTGGCCACTGTGCTTGGCTTTGGTTTTGTGTTTATTCACCCTTTTGAGGACGGTAACGGCCGGATTCACCGTTATTTGTTTCATCACATTCTTGCTGAAAAAGGCTTTGTTCCAAAAGGATTGATTTTTCCAGTATCAGCAGTCATTTTGGAGAGGATCGAAGAATATAAAAAAATATTGGCGCATTATTCAAAACCGCGGCTTGATTTGATCGAATGGAGACCTACTGAAAAGAATAATGTTGAGGTGCTGAACCAAACCATAGACTTGTATCGCTATTTTGATGCAACAAAACAGGCTGAATTTTTCTTTGAATGTGTTGAGGAAACAGTGAATAAAACACTGCCTGAGGAGGTTGAATATTTAAAAAAGTACGATCTTCTCAACAACTTCATCAAAAATTATATTGATATGCCGGATAAACTTGTGGATCTGCTGATACGGTTTCTTGTCCAAAATGGTGGTGCGCTTTCAAAACGTGCACGGGAAAGAGAATTTGAAAAGTTGACTGACCGTGAAATTCAGGCAATCGAGCATAAATATGCCGAAATTTTTGCCTGATCCGGCTCTGAAAGCCGCATAAAATAAACCGTTCAAAATTGGGGTCAGGTCTTGAAATATAAGGTTTACTTTGGTATATAAGCCTTATCATGGCCTGTCCCTTGAGAATAGAATATCCCGGTGCAGTCTACCACATTACTTCCCGTGGGAATGCCAGGCAATCCATTTTCCTGCAGGACAAGGACTGAGAAAAATTTCTGGAAATACTGTCCGATACAAAAGCAAGATATAACTGGCTGTGCCATGGATTCTGTTTGATGGACAACATCCAGGGGACTGTATATGGAGCAGCTATTGTGCGACTGCATTTGGAAATCAGCCGCCTGACTGGTTGACGACGGATTGGATACCGGGGCAGTTTTCAACAAAAAGGCCGGCTGCACAGGAAAGGTATCGCAGTTTTGTTGAAGATGGTCTTTCCGGGGGCGAGTCTCCCTGGAGCAGACTGAAGGGGTAGATATTTTTCGGAAGCCCGGAGTTTATTGCTTTCAAACCGCTTATCTACCTGCTCGAACCGCTTTTCCATCATGGCAAAGCCCTGCTGCATCAGTTCCCGCTGGTGTCTGAGTTCTTCTTCCACTTTGCGCATGCGGGTGCGCAGTTCCAGATCATAAACCCCGGGTTTCTGTTCCGGCAGCATTTCCGTCAGCCAGGCTTCAAACTGGGCTTTGATGAAATCCATGTCTTCCCGGGCTATGGGCATTGTTACTGTCTCCTTGAATGGCATGCTTACTAATCAATATAATCGGTATGGCATGTTTTTTCAAGACATTATACTATCGCCGACCCATGATTGAATGCATTTGACATTGATTGACAGCATTCTTGACAATTTGCATACAGCCCATTACACTGATGTAAAAACAGAAAAGCAGAGGTCGGAACGCTACTGTGTATACATCATTTTACAACCTGGATAAAAAACCATTTCAGATCAGTTCAGATCCGGCTTTCATGTGGTTTGGCGAGAAACACAAAGAAGCTCTGGCAACACTGGAATATGGGATTTTGGACAACAAGGGGTTTTTGCTGCTCACCGGTGATGTGGGTACCGGCAAAACCACATTGATCAATACATTGCTGCAGCGCCTGGGCCAGGATGTTATCTGTACCACTGTTCCTGATCCCGGACTGGGAAAAATGGATTTTTTCAATTTTATTGCCGCAGGCTTTGGTATTGACAGGGAATTTCAGACCAAAGGGGTGTTTCTGGCCTATTTTAAAAGATTCCTGCTCCAGGCCAGTGAAGCCGGCAAAAAGGTGCTGCTGATCATTGATGAGGCCCAGCTGTTAACCCAGGAAATGCTTGAAGAAATCCGGCTGCTGTCCAATATCGAAAAAAGCGATGCCAAACTGATCAATATCTTTTTTGTGGGGCAGAATGAGTTCAATGAAATTCTGAACCGGGAGCAGAACCGGGCTGTCAGGCAGAGATTGACACTCAATTATAATATTGATCCTCTGACGCCGGATGAAACCGCTGATTATATAACATACCGGCTGCAGGTGGCTGGCGCCGGCCATACGATTTTTGAGGATGCGGCAACCAGAGAGATTTTTATTTTTTCCGGGGGATTTCCCAGACGAATCAATGTGCTGTGCGACCACTGCCTGCTGTCCGGGTATGTCAAGGAACAAAAAATCATAGACAGTGCGATTGTAAGAGAATGTGCAAAAGAATTGAAAATTCCAGCGTATATCAGGCACCGGGACATTGATGACTTTACAGGTTCATTAGAAGGAGAAAAGCCTGCTGTAAAAGCCAAGACCCATCCTCTGCCCGGAAAACAACCTGAGAAAAAAAAGGGTTTGACCGGGATCAGCATCATTGTTTTTCTGCTGGTGCTTTTCGGGGCGGGATTTTATGTGTTTCCTGATGCATACGGAGGAGCGGCAGATTTTGTCACCAGACAGTTTGCAGCCCTGAAACACCGCACGATGGAATTGATGCCGGACCGGGATGCCGCATTACTTTCCGATGGGGAAAACGCTTTGGCACCACCGGAAAAAAATGGACAGAACGCCCGCAATCAAAATGCGCCTACGTTTGAGATTCCAAAAAATAATGACGTTTCACAATCACTGCCCACGGGTCAGGCAGATGCAATCGCCCGGTCAGATGTTCCAGCACAGCAGGCGGCTGCATCCCAGAAAAAGAAAGCATCTCAACCAGCGGGAACAGATGCATGGTTCATGGCCGAAACAGTGGCGCCGTGGGAACCGGCACCAGCACCTGGAAAAAGAGAGTTGCACCAGGCAGCGCTGAAGACAAATGTCAATACACAAGCCCCTGAAGCCACTAAAATCCCTGAAGCCACTAACCCCCGTGAAAAGATACCGCCGCTGCCCGATGACAAGCTGGTGATCCGGTTTAAATACAACTCCAATGATTTTACACAAACAGGATATGACGAGCTGTTTGCATATGCCGATATCCTGGCCATGCACCCGGATCTGGAAATTGTGGTGTCAGGCTACACAGATTCAGAAGGCAACACATCATACAACCAGAAACTGTCAGAGTTTCGGGCCAACATTGTGGGCAGCTTTCTGCTGGGAAAAGGGATTGGGCCGCACCAGATGGAGATCAGGGGGATGGGCAGTGAAAATCCCATTGAAAGCAATGACACTTCCTGGGGCCGAATGATGAACCGGCGGGTGGAGATAGAAATCAAAAATACAGCCGGGGATAGATCGCAGTGATGTAAAAAATTGTTGCATTTTATAAACAAAAGTGCAACAACAGCATATGAGCAATTCTGCAGCACAACATGATTCACAGGGAAAGATCCATGGCTGACAATAAAGTGGACGATCTGATTGCGCGCATCGCGCATGTCACGGGCATCGGCTCCCAGTCCGACCTGGCCAGGGAGCTGGGCATCAACCGTTCGGGCATCACCCATGCCAGAAACAAGAACCAGATACCGGAAAAATGGGTGGTAAAGCTGTACCGGCGGTTCGGCCTGAATCCCGGGTGGATAGATTCCGGAACCGGCAAGGTGTTTTTGCATGCAGACCGTGCCGATGATGACGGGTTCAGGCATGTGCCCAAGGTGGCGGCCCGGCTGTCTGCCGGTACCGGGTCTTTTGAAGTTGATGCGGCGGTGTCTGAATACCTGGCTTTTCCTGCTGCCTGGCTGGCTGAAAAAGGATCTTACCGGAGCATGGTGGCCATGGAGGTGTTCGGCCATTCCATGGAACCGGTTATCCAGGAAGGAGACACCGTGCTCATCGACCAGTCCCGGACACAGATTCTGGCCGGTGCCATCTATGCGGTGGGAGTGGATGACACCATCCTTGTGAAGCGCCTGGAAAAGCATCCGGACAAACTGGTGCTGTGCAGTGACAATACAGATTTTGCCCCCATCTATCTGCTGAAAGATGACTGCGAAAAAGTCCGTATCCTGGGCAAGGTGATCTGGAGCTGCCGGGAATACCGATAGACGGTTTCAGGCCCGGGGCATTGCCCGGGCTTTTTTTTGCCGGCGTTGTTTAGTTTTTTAAACAAATGATGAAAAAATGCAATAACATTCAGGAAAGGAGATGCACCAATGCAACGGATTCATAAAATTTCCTCGATTTCACCGACAGGCATTCGGCCATCCGGGAAAATGCAACGAACTGTACACATGCAATCTACTGTACACATGCAGCGAACTGTATATAAGCAGGCTGCTGCAGACCGGAAAAGAGCTACGCCGATGCAGCGATCTGCAGGCACCTGGAAATCCGCCGGCAGACAGCCACCCATGGGAATTGCGTTTGTGCCGGTGGTGTGCGTCTGGGTGGCGGGTCTGCTCCTTGCCGGCTCTGACGGCCCTTTCATGCCCTGGGTCAATGGGCTGGGAGCCCTTGTTTTTGCAGGTGCCAGCCTGGTGCTGGCCAGATTGTCGGCCCGGCTGGATGCGGCAGATCAAACAGGGTGCCCTTCACAATATTGCCGGCCAAAGCCCATGGCCGAAAGGGCTATGGCGCAGAAAAAAGAATGTCCGAAGATCGGCCGGCCCTATGCCGTGGGGTTTTAGCATGTCAGGGTCGCATTTTTGCAAATTTTTGTAAAAATGCGACCCTGAAAATTGAAATCGTTCCAGATTTTTTGCTTGTGCATTTGTCCCAAAAGCCGTATACACCTTTGTAAAAGCATGGATGCATGACTGAATGTCAATTCAGTTGAATTGTGGCATGATTTCTGCTACTATGCTTTCCCGTGTCTGGTGCAGCGATATTGCGCAGCGCTTGCACAGGCGATGGCAAGGTGTTGATGCAACTAACTTTTTGATGACTATATTATAAGGATGTGTATATGAGTTTTCAGGCAAAACTGACCTCCGGGGAGTTTGTGGTTCTTGCTGAAATGGATACCCCCAAGGGCGTTGATATATCCGATCTGGTTACCAATGTAAGATATCTGAAATCACGGGTGGATGCCGTGGTGATTCCGGACCTGGACAACGGGGTGATGCACCTGGGTGCGCTGGCAGGCGGCTCCATCATGCGCCAGCAGGGTATGGAACCTCTGATTCATGTGTGCGGCCGTGATAAAAACCGCATGGCCCTGCAGGGGGATCTGCTGGCCGCCCATGTCCTGGGCATTCACAATATCATGGTGGTCAAGGCTGAAGAGATGATCAACGGTGATCACCCGGATGCAAAAACCGTGGATGATCTGGATGACACAGGCATTCTCAACATGATCCGGTCGCTGACCTCCGGCACGGACATGGCCGGATTTGAGCTGCGGGGCAAACCTGTGCTTACACCGGGTATTGCCATTCCCCCCATTGCCGATACTGAGCAGCTCAAAGTGCAGGCGGCTGCGGCCGGCGAAAAAGTGGCTGCCGGTGCCCGTTATATTGTGCTCCAGCCGGTGTTCGACCTGACCTTTTATACGCAGATTATTGAAGCGTTTACCTCCCTGAATGTGCCGGTCATTCCGTCTGTTTTTCTGCTGAAGAACGTGGGTATGGCCCGGTATATTTCCATAAATGACCCTTGCTCCCGTCTTTCCGAGGACCTGATCAGGCGGATCCGCAAAGCCAGGGACCGTGACACCGAGTGCATTGCCATAGCAGGTGAAATGATCCGTGCCCTCAAGGGTATTTCCCGGGGAATAAAGATTTCCGCCCTGGGCTGGGAAGACCGGCTGCCGGCTATCCTGGACAGTGCAGGCCTGTAGAAAGCAAACTTAACCCGCGAAGATCCGTCCTGCATGTATGGGTCTGTTTGTGCCGGGCCTGATGTCTGACGGATATCCGTAAATAAAAATAGGTACCTCATGCAAAACAATAATAGTTCAGAAAATACGCTGTCCCCTGACAGGCGTGTGCTGGTTATCGGGGGCGGTGTCGGCGGAATCCGGGCGGCCCTGGATCTGGCGGAATCCCGGCGTGATGTCCTGCTCATCGACAAAGCCTATGCCATCGGCGGATTGATGACGCAGCTGGACAGAACCTTTCCCACCAACAACTGTGATCTGTGTACGGTATCGCCCTACCTGTCCCAGGGGGCCAGGGAACGCCACCTGGAAATCAAACCCATGACCACGCTCACCAGACTGGAAGGTGAAGCCGGGGCATTCACCGCCACCCTGGTTACCGAACCCCGGTATATCGATACAGACAAATGCACGGCCTGCGGTGAATGTGCCAAACTGTTTCCGGACGCTGTGCGGGTCACCCCGGGACTCGATCCCCGGGCCCCCACCTGTATGCGCTATCCCCAGGCAACCCCTTTTGCCTTTTCTATTGACATCACAAAAGTTGCTGACATGGCAGCCCTTAAAAAAGTGTGCCGGGCAGATGCCATTCGTGATGACGATACACGGCGTGAAAGCGTCGTGGATGTGGCATCCGTGGTGCTGAGTGTGGGGGCGGACCTGTTTGACCCGGCTGTGCTGGACAATTTTGGCGGCGGCAAATTTGACAATGTGGTCACAGGCCTTGAATATGAGCGGATCATGTCAGCCTCCGGTCCTTTCCAGGGCAATCTTGTGCGGAAATCGGACGGCAGACGGCCCAAGAAAGTGGCATGGATCCAGTGTGTGGGCTCCCGGGGCATCAACAAAGGGGATGTACCCTATTGTTCCGGGGTGTGCTGCATGTATGCCCTCAAAGAAGCCATGGTCACAAGGGAACGGTTTGGCGATGATATAGACACCACCATCTTTTTCATGGACATGCGCACCTATGGCAAGGATTATGAGCTGTATTTCAACCGGGCCCGAGACGAGTACAAGATCAGGATGATCCGAAGCCGGCCCCATTCTGTTGTGGAAAACAGCGCCACACAAAACCTGTCCATCACCTATGCCCTGGAGGACAAGCCGGTCCAGGAAACAGAAGAATTCGACATGGTGGTGTTGTCCACAGGGTTCCGGGTGGGAGAGGATGCAAAGAACCTGGCCGGTGTTTTAGGCATTGACTGCAACCAGTATGATTTTGCAGCCACCCATCCCTTCAACCCGGTACTGACCTCAAAACCCGGGGTGTATGTGTGCGGTGTTTCAGAAAGTCCCAAAGATATTCCCGAAACCATGGTCCAGGCATCTGCTGCCGCAGCCATGGCAGTCACCGACCTGCCGGTTGTTCCCGTTGACCTGCAGACAGAGGATTTGTTTGCCCCGGAAAGAGATGTGCGGGGCCAGGATCCCAGAATCGGTGTGTTTGTCTGTGACTGCGGATTTGAAATCGGCGGGATTGTCAAGGTGGACAAGCTGCTTGCGGATGTTTGCGCCAACACGGATGTGGCTGTGGCCAAAGCCGTGGGATACGGGTGTTCCTCTGAATCCATGGCAGCCATCGAAACCATGATACAGGAGAACCATCTGAACAGGGTGGTCATCGGCGGGTGTTCTCCCAGGACCCATGAGACCAAATTCCAGGACCTGCTTCGGCGGGTGGGACTCAACAAATACCTGGTGGAGATCGTCAATTTACGGGACCAGACCACCTGGACCCACATGAATGAGCCGGAAAAGGCACAGGCCAAGGCTGCCAGACTGCTTCAGGCGGGCATTGCCGGGGTCCGCAAAAACCGTCCCCTCATCGACCATACCCTGCCCATGAGCCAGAACGCCCTGGTGGTGGGCGGCGGTGTCACCGGCATGACATCCGCCCTTACACTGGCGGATCAGGGCATTAAAACCTATATCGTGGAACGGGCACCTGCCCTGGGGGGTCTGGCCCGGTCCCTGCGCAAAACCATTGAAGGCGAAGATGTGGGGGCTTTTGTCCAGGACCTGGTGCAGCAGGTTACGGCCCATGGCAACATCCAGGTGCTGACCCGGTCCATTATCGTGGATCACTCCGGCATGCCGGGATTGTTTACCACCGGTATCCAGACCGGGGTGCGCATGAATTATATGCAGATTGACCACGGGGTGACGATTCTGGCCACCGGGGCCCTGGCCGGCCGGCCGGCCCAATACGGCCTGGGCACCCATACCAATATCATGACCCAGCTGGAGATGGACTCCATGCTGGAAGATGAAGCAGATAAGATCCAGGCCATGGAACAGGTGGTGATGATCCAGTGTGTGGGCTCCAGGGAAAAGGAAAACCCCAACTGCTCGCGGATCTGCTGCCAGGCAGCCATGAAGAATGCGCTGCGCATCAAAGAGATCAGTCCGGACACCCAGATTTTTGTATTGTACCGGGATATGCGCACCTATGGGTTCCAGGAGGAGTATTACCGCAAGGCCCGGGATCTCGGGGTGAAATTCATTCGGTTTTCCCTGGACCAAAGGCCCGAAGTGGTGGAAGCCGACGGCAGCCTGTCCGTTACCACACATGATTTCATTCTGGGATGCGACATTGAGATTGCAGCAGACTGCGTGGTTCTGAGCACCGGTCTTATTGCCGATGATGAAACCACCGAAGACCTGGCCCTGCTGTTTCATCTTCCCAGGACCATTGATCATTATTTTCTGGAAGACCATGTGAAACTGCGGCCCGTGGACATGGCCCAGAGGGGATTTTTTCTGGCCGGTACGGCCCATTCCCCCAGGACCATCAGAGAAAGTATCACCCAGGCCCGTGCCGCGGCCGGCCGTGCCCAGACCATGCTGGCCAAAAAAGAGATCAATCTGGGGGCGTGCGTGGCCAAAGTGGATGACAAAAAATGTGCCTCCTGCCTGATATGTGTGCGGGCCTGCCCCTTTGATGTGCCGTTTATCAATGCAGAAGGCGTTTCCCAGATCGATGCGGACAAATGCCATGGATGCGGTGTGTGTGCAGGAGAGTGCCCGGCCAAGGCCATCCAGCTGCTGGCCTATGAAGATGATCAGATTCTGGCGAAATTAGACGGCTTATTTGAGAGGTAAAATACGTATGGAAAATTTTGAACCTGAAATTGTCGCATTCTGCTGCCATTACTGTGCATACACTGCTGCAGACATGGCCGGCAGCAAACGCATATCCTATCCTTCCAACGTCAAGATCATCCGGGTTCCCTGCACCGGCAAGGTGGATGCCATTCACCTGATGAAAGCCCTTGAAAAAGGTGCTGACGGGGTGTATGTGGCCGGATGCCTGGCAGGGGACTGCCATTTTAAGAACGGCAATGTCCGGGCGGAAGCACGGGTGAATCGTGTGAAAAAAATACTAACGGAACTGGGCTGGGAACCGGAACGGGTGGCCATGGTCAATATGTCCGCCGGAATGGGCGAATACTTTGCCCAGACCGCCCGGGAATTTACTGAAACCATAAGAAAACTGGGCCCCGGCCCCGGGAAATTCGCCGGGACCAATGACAAGGCTGCCAGTTGATTTTTACATATTTCTTCGGAGAAAATACATGATTACAGCAGAACAAAAACCCATACCCGAAATCATTCAATATATTGCACCCTATGGCAAAATCCTTCTGGTGGGCTGCAATGAATGTGTGACTGTCTGTGCAGCAGGCGGCAGAAAAGAAGTCGGCCTGCTGGCATCCGCGCTTCACCTGAACAGCATGAAACAGGGTAAAACCATCGATATCAAGGAAATCACCCTGGAACGTCAATGTGATCCTGAATATGTGGAAGAGCTGACCCCTTACATCGACGGGGTGGATGCCGTTGTCTCCATGGCCTGCGGCTGCGGTGTTCAGACCATTGCCGGCCGGTACAAAAAAACCCCTGTGTTTCCGGCGGTGAATACCCGGTTCATGGGGGCATCTTTGGGCCAGGGTGTATGGGCGGAGCGGTGCAAAGGCTGCGGTGACTGTGTGCTGGGCATCACCGGCGGGATCTGTCCTGTGGCCAGATGTTCCAAGCACCTGTTCAACGGACCCTGCGGCGGTACCTCCAACGGCCAGTGTGAAATCGATCCTGATGTAGACTGCGCCTGGCGCCTGATCTGGGAACGCTTAAAAGAACTGGGAATGGAAGACCGGTACGAAGATTTGATGAATGCAAAGGACTGGAGACCTGGTGGCGCCGGCGGACCCGGGAAAATAATCAGGGAGGATTTGGCATAATGAACACAGAAAGCAGACTTGAGAAAATATTGGCATCCGGTGAACTGGCAGTAACCTCCGAGTGTGGTCCGCCCCGGGGTGCCCGGCCGGAAAAGGTCAGGGAAAAAGCCGCCCTGCTCAAGGACCATGTGGACGGCATCAATGTTACCGACAACCAGACCGCCATGGTCAGGATGTCTTCTTTTGCGGCCGGTGTCATCATCAAGCAGATGGGGCTGGATCCCATCATACAGATGGTGGCCAGGGACAGAAACCGGCTGGCCATGCAGAGCGATATCATCGGTGCCTATGCCTTTGGCATCAATACCATGCTGTGCCTGTCCGGTGACCATGCCAAGTTCGGTGACCACCCCATGGCCCAGGGCGTGTTTGACATCGACTCGGTGCAGATGATCAACATGGTCAGACGGATGCGCGACGAGGAAGTGTTCCAGGGCGGTGCCAAGATTGACGGGGCACCCAAAATGTTCATCGGTGCGGCTGCCAACCCCTTTGCCGATCCCTTTGAGCTGCGGGTCATGCGCCTGGCCAAAAAAGTAAAAGCAGGTGTTGACTTTATCCAGACGCAGTGTATTTTTAACCTTGATAAATTTGAACAATGGATGAAAGGGGTGACAGACCGGGGACTGGATGAAAAAGTGCATATCCTGGCCGGCATCACCCCCATGAAATCGGTTGGCATGGCCAGGTATATGAAAAACAAGGTGCCGGGAATGGATATTCCTGATGCGGTTATCAAACGGCTGGAAGGTGTATCAAAAGAACAGCAGCCCGAAGAAGGTATCAAGATGGCCATTGAATCCATTGAACGCATAAAACAGATCAAAGGGGTTCACGGGTTTCATATCATGGCCATTGAATGGGAAGAAAAAGTGCCGCAGATTGTGGAGCAGGCGGGTCTGTATCCCAGGCCGAAGGTATAGACAACTTACCGACAGATGAAAAGCAGGTCTTGTCAGGACAAAAATTTTAAGGAGATCGTAACATGAGCGAACAAAAACTCATTCTGGTTGTAGATGATGATCCGGATCTGGTGGAGGCTGTTTCCATGAAGCTGGAAACCAAAAATTTCAGGGTGGCCAAAGCCTATGATGGTGTGGAAGCCATGGATCGTATCAAAGAAGAAAAACCGGCCCTGGTGATACTGGATGTCATGATGCCCCGGAAAAACGGATGGGATGTGTGTGAAGAAATCAAAAATGATGCCGGTCTCAAGGATATTGCCGTGGTATTGCTCACAGCAGTGGCTGATTCGGTGAAAACCACCAGCTACACCCACCATGACGGCAAAACCACCCTGGCAGACGATTATATTCCCAAACCCATCGATTTGGATGAACTGATGGAGATCGTGACTGATCATTGCAGCTAGGCTGCATGTTCTGTACATTATCCCTGTACAACGATAGCTGTGGCCATGGCGGGAGGACACATCGGTTTTCCCGCCATGGCACCTGTTTTTTCATAATATGGTGCACCTGACCATGAAGCAGATATCCATCAACGGCATCCGTCTGGGCAGAAAAATGGTCCGGGTGGACCAGGCCCCGGCACCGGGACAAGCGGCTGTCCCTGTTTATGAGACATTCTCCCGTCACCGGATCAACATGGTCTGCGCGGGACTGCATCATTGCGGCGCAACCTCTTTTTTTTCCTGCTGCCTGGAAGCAAAGCACAAAGACCATGCGGCACAGATTCTGGGGTGTTCAGCAGATCTGCCCGGCGTATGCATGGTGTCAATCTATCCCCATCATGGCAACATCCAGGTGCCGGGGCTTTTGATGCAGCTGCTGGGACGGGCCGGGATCCGGTTTTTTCATCTTGTGTCATCCCATGCCGTTGTGTGTGTGGTTGTTGAAACCAATGACCAGGATGCGGTGATTTCCCTTCTTGAATCCGCTTTTGACCTGCCGCCATCCCATACCCCCTACTGCCAGGAGATTGATGAAGATATCAGCCGGTTTCTGCAAAAATATCCGGAAACCCGTGCTTTTTATGTGGAAGAAAAAATCAAGACCTATGGTATCCAGGTGCGCGCGGGCCTGGAACTGTACCAGACAACCTTTACACAGGCTGCAGCGGCGGATGCAGGAGAACAGATGTTTCATACGGCCCGGTCGGACAAAAAATTTCATCTTGTGTCGGCCATGCCCGGACCCGAACAGGGGTATGATCTGTTTGTGGTGACCGATCCCGGAGCGGGTACCCCGGATATGGATGCCGGCCGCAGGGATATGGACCCAGGCCGCAAGGATATGGAGTCGGGCCGTACGGATATGGACCCAGGCCGTATGGGTATGGATGCCGGCCGGATGGCTTTTGGCCGGGCAGATATGGACCCCGGCGGCCGGGAGTCGGTTTTTGACCGCACACCTTTCAGAACTGTCGATTTGATCAGTTTTCACGGTCCCCATTTCGGGGACCGGTATAAAATTTTCTGGACCGCCATGGATTGTTTGACAGAGGACCATGTGCCGGTCCTTGTGGCAGGCTGTACCGGTGCGAGCATCAGTCTGGCGGTGCCTGATGGGCAGGGCCGGGCCGCCCGGAACGCCCTTGCCCGAGGATTTGAAGCCCCATGACCCCTGACGCAGATTTCAGCCCTGACGAAGCGTTCTGGCGGACCCGGATTTTTGATTCTCTGTCCTATCCGTCTGTCATTGTTACACCGGAAAAATCCGTGGTAGGGGCCAACAATAAATTTTATGATACATACGACCTGACCCCTGAAGACATCATCGGTAAAAAATGTTTTCATTCTTTCTTGTACAGGGATACGCCCTGCAACTCAGATGATTGTCCCATCTCCCGGGTGATAAAAAACAGAGAAGTCCACACCTATACCCTCAAGCGCCAGTACAAATGGGAAGAACGGGTATTTTCCCCTATTTTTGATGATAACGGGGAGGTGGCGTTCGTGCTTGCCAGCATCAGGGATATCACCCGTACCAAATCCCTGGAAAACCAGCTCATCGGGGTCAAGGAATTTATCACACGGGTGATCTATGCCTCTGCCAGTGCCATTGTGGCGGCGGACAGATCCGGCAAAATCGAATTGATGAATTCGGTTGCAAAGGAGTTGTTCGGGGCCTATAACGGGGGTGAAGGCACCATCACCCATACGGAGCAGCTGTATCCCCCGGGAAAGGCCAAGGAAATCATGAAAATGCTGCGGGATGAAAAAATCGGGGGCAAAGGCAAACTGATCATTCCCCGGACCACCATTGTCAATGCAAAGGGTGAAGAGATCGAAGTGGAGATGTCCGCCGCCATTATCTATGATGAACATGGCAATGAATCGGCCACCATGGCCATTTATAATGATCTCAAGGACAAAATCAAGGTTGAGAAGGAATTAAAGCTGACCCAGAAGCAGCTGGCCCAGTCTGAAAAAATGGCATCCCTGGGACAGCTGGCCGCCGGGGTGGCCCATGAAATTAACAACCCGTTGACCGGGGTATTGTTTTATGCCAGCCTCCTGCTGGAGCGGCCTGATCTGGATGAAAATGCCAAAGATGATTTGCACTATATTGTGGAAGATGCCAACCGGTGCAAAAATATTGTCAAAAGCCTTCTGGTCTACAGCAGAAGCACCGATTCCAACAAGCGCATTGTCCAGATCAATGAAATTGTGGAACAGAGCCTCAAACTGATCCGGGACCAGAAAAAATTTCGCAACATCCAGGTTCGGCGGTACCTTTCCCAGGAAATGATGCTTATCAATGCCGATACCAGCAAACTGAACCAGGTGATCATCAATCTGGTCATCAATGCGGCGGATGCCATGCAGGGTAACGGTAAGATAACCCTTCACACCTACAAGGACAAACCCCATAAAAAGGTATTTTTGGAAATCAAGGATACCGGAGAGGGAATTCCCAGGGAAAACCTGTCCAAAATTTTCGACCCGTTTTTCACCACCAAGGAGGTGGGAAAAAGCACGGGTCTGGGTTTGAGTATTGTGTACGGGATTATTGAAGAGCACGGTGGCAGCATCTCAGTCAAGGAAACCGGGTCCAAGGGAACCACATTTATCATTGAATTTCCCTTATACGTGCCTGCGGAAAACGGACCCCATTTTTGTAATCCCGAAGGGATTGAATAAAAAACAGCACCCCCTGAAGGGGTTGTACCATAATGCATATAATATAAATAATGCAGGAAGAATGCCGATATGTCTGATGTAGAAAACAATGAAAAAAAGGTATCTGCCTCTGAATCCGCGTTGCAGCAGACCGTGAAAGATGTATTTTTCAAGCCCAGGGTACTGGTGGTTGATGATGAAGAACGGATACAAAAGGCCTGCCAGCGTCTGCTTTCCCAGGAAGGGTGCGATGTGGCTGTGGCAGATAACGGCATCAAGGGACTCAAGATGATTGATGATACCCATTTTGATATCGTGCTGCTGGATCTGATGATGCCGGGCATGTCCGGCATGGATGTGCTCACCGGAATCAAGGCCCGGCATCCGGATACGGTGATCATTGTCATCACCGGATATGCCACGCTGGAGCATTCCATCGAAACCATGAAAAAAGGGGCGTTTGATTTTTTATCCAAACCCTTTTCTCCCCAGGAACTGCGGCTGGTGATATCCAAAGCCATTGAATTTATCCGGACACTGCAGGATATTTCCAGTGAAAAATCACGCATGCGGGTCATGGTAAATACCCTGAGAGAAGGGGTGTTGACCACGGATCACCAGAAGCACATTGTCCTGGCAAACCCGGCCTTTTTGAAAATGATCGGTTCAGCCAGCCGCTCGGTCATCGGCCGGCATGTAAACGAGATTGTCGATGACCTTCAGATACTGGAAATGATAGACCAGGCAATTGTCCAGCCCCCGGACAGGTTTTCTGAAATCACCGATGAGATCAGTGTGGCCGCAAAAGAGGGCACAGAAGAACGGATCATCGGTGTACGCTGCATTCCCTTCCGGGACCGGCTCAACCGGAACCTGGGGGCGGTGACGGTTTTCCATGATATCACGGCCGTAAAAAAAATGGACCAGCTCAAATCGGATTTTGTGTCCATGGTGGCCCATGAAATAAAAAGCCCGCTCAATTCCATTCTCATGCAGCTCAAAGTGGTCCTGGACGGCCTGGCAGGGGATCTGACCGAAAAGCAGACGCAAATGCTCTCCAGGGCTGCGGATAAGATCACTTCCCTTGCAGAACTGGCATCTGAACTGCTGGATCTGTCCAAGATTGAATCAGGGCTCATCAACCAGGAGCGTGAAGAACTCAACCTGACGCGATTGATACATGACCAGGTGCAGTTTTACCGGGACCAGGCAGATGCCAAATCCCTGCAACTGGGTACAAAACCCTGTCCGGAAGAACTTTTTGTCATGGGCAACCGCAACAATATAGATGAAGTACTGGCAAACCTGATCTCCAATGCCATCCGGTATACCCCTGCCAACGGTAAAATAACCGTGTGGTGCGATGCAGATGATGACTGTGTCAATATCCATGTGGCAGATACCGGACTCGGCATCCCCGAAGAATACAGGGACCATATCTTTGACCGGTTTTTCCGGGTGAAAAATGAAAAAACACGGTATATCAATGGTACCGGTTTAGGGCTTGCCATCGTCAAAAGCATTGTGGAATCGCACCACGGCACCATCCGTGTGGAATCACAAGAGGGCAGTGGCAGCCATTTCACGGTCTGCCTGCCCAGATCCCAGTACAAAGTCTGATGCACCTGCGGCAGGGCTGCTGCACCGGAATCCCCCGGGGCAGGGTATCACAGAACCTGTTTACCTGCTGGTGGTTTGTCAATGGTCCAGGTCAAACAGGGAAATCGCCTGGTCCCGCAGGTATCGGCCTATGGGAATGGCGGATGTGGCAGCAGGCGAGGGGGCATTGCATACATGCAGGGACCGTGGTGTGCGGGCAAACAGAAAATCATGGACCAGGCTGCCGTCCCCCATGACCGCCTGGGCACGGATTCCGGCGGGAAAGGGCAGCAGGTCTTTTGCCGTCAGCGAAGGGCAGTATTTGCGGACGCGTGCCAGATACCCCGGTTTCCACAACGAATCCATCTGTTCTTTGATACCGGATCCCAGGTGCCGGGCCATCACTTTCCAGAAACCGCTGAATCCAGCCATTGCCGCTATATCGGCAAAATCCAGGTTCACCCGGCCATAGCCTTCCCGCTTGAATCCCAGGACCGCGTTGGGACCCACTGTGATGCTGTTGTCAATCATGGGGGTCAGATGCACCCCCAAAAAGGGCAGGTCCGGGTCCGGGACGGGATAGATAAGATGGGAAACAATGCCTGATCTGTGCCCGGGCAGACGGTAATATTCTCCCCGGAACGGGATGATGGAAAAATCGATATCAATGTGCATCATTTTTGCCAGGCGGTCCGCCATCAGTCCGCCGCACACCACAAGATACCGGGTGGAAAAAGAGTGGTTTTGGGTATGCAGAACCACCTGGTCCCGGGTTTCTGTCAGATTGGTGACCGCAGATCCGGTTTGGATGTCACCTCCCGAAGACCGGAACAGGGCCGCCATTTTTTGGGTGATTTTTACAAAATCACAGATGCCGGTGGCCGGTACCAGAAGGGCGCCAATCCCCTGGATGTGGGGTTCCATCCTGATCAGTTCCCGGCGGTCTATCTGATGCACTGCAATGTTGTTTTGCATGCAGCGCTGTTCCAAGGCCTGCATGCGTTCATATTCCACAGCAGTGGCGGCCACCAGGAGTTTACCGCATTGTCTGAAGGGCAGGTTGTGTTCTTTGCAAAAATCTATGGTGGCCAGGGATCCCTTCCGGCAGAAATCGGCCTTGAGGCTGCCGGGCTGGTAATATACCCCGGCATGGATCACCCCGGAATTGTGGCCGGTCTGGTGGGCGGCAAACCGGTCTTCTTTTTCCACCAGCAGTATGGCGGCGTTGCAAAATTTTTGTTTGAGGGCCAGGGCGGTTGAAACGCCCACGATGCCGCCGCCGATAACCGCCATGTCATAGTGTGTCACCATATTCTCCCTGTGCTGCGGATGCCTGGTTGGCTTGCTTGGTTCTTGTCCGTCTATCTATCTATCTGCCTTCCTGTCTGCTTGATTGCCTGCCTGTCTGTCAGTCCGGATGTATGTCTGGTCATGATAGTATCGGGGGTGGGGAAAATCAAGGCATGTTTGCGGTAATTACAGGGCAGTCGCATGGGAGAAAATTTTGTTCGGTTTATCGAAGCCCGCCCCCTGCGGGTGCCTTGTGACCGGCCCGAGATGGAATCTGACGGTCCTGTCACAAGGCACCCGCAGGGGGCTTGGTCAATTTATCCGGGAGGTTTATCATCGTGCGATTGCCTTGTTCGGGAAGCGAAGGGCCTGCAGATTATGAATAGCCCTTCCGGCACGTATCCACCTGGGGAGAAATCCTGTGCCTGGCCTTTTGGCTATACGACGGTCCGTTAATTCTCTCCTTTAGAGATTTTTGAATATTTGCTATAATTGATTGTGTATTATAGATCATAGCAGGTAAATGATACCCTTATACCCTTAATTATTAAGGTGGTATCAAGTCATCTGAGAAGAACTATAGCAGTTCCTCGGCAGGAGCCCCTGGATGTATGCTGTGACCGGACCGTCAGAGCCGGAGGGGGCCTGGTAAAATATGCCGGGATAGATTTCAGCCAGAAGGCGGGTCGATGAACTTTATTGTTTTCATGCAACCGGGCCCACGCAGGATCTCGGGCCGGGCGCAGCATACATCCAGGGGCGGCCCCGGCACCAGGACACTGCATGGGATGATGCAAAAACTGTTGCGCTTATGACAAATATCCAGAGTAGCTTCAGGGTACTTGACCCTCGGACGGCATGGGTATATAAAGCGTGGAAGATAAGAAGGAATATCAGAATGGAGAATAATAAAGAAATGAACGATACTGATTTTTGGAACTGCCATTCCGTTGAATATCTGGAGATGGCGTTTGAATCCGGGCACAAAGAGGTGCTTCATCATCCGGACGGATATGGAAAAAGAACCGGGGATTGCGGAGATACGGTGGAATTTTATATCAGGGTAAGGGCGGGCAGGCTTGATCAGGTGTCTTTTACCACCCATGGATGTTTGAATACCACTGCCTGCTGTAACACGGTGGTGAAGCTGACCCGGGGCAAAACCATTGACCAGGCCTGGGAGATCACACCCGATGATGTGGTGAACTATCTTCAGACCCTGCCCAAAGACCACGAACATTGTGCCCAGCTGGCTGTGGGAGGGCTTTATCTGGCGTTGTCGGATTTCCAGGCAGGTGCACACAAACAAGGAAAAACAGCATGAACCGGAAAATGGAAGAAAAAAGATCATGGGACTGGCATACGGAACTTACAGAAATTGCGTTTGAAGAGTGGAAAACCCGGTTTAACTGGGTCCAGGCCCCCCGGGTGAGTATGGACGGAGAACGCATTGCAGCTGTGGTGAATCTGGATGAGATGGCCTTTACTGTCTGTGTGAACGGGGATGTCTGGGAAGGTGAATATGAAAAGGTCTGGAGTCTGACCCCTGTTTCAGAGAACGGTTTTGCCGCATTTGCTGCCAGGGATGAAGAGTGGACAATGAATGTAAATGGAACCGAATGGTCCAACTGGTGTGATTTTATCTGGAACATGATGGTCAGCCCTGACGGCACCCGCCTGGGAGCGGCATTTCAAACCGATTCTGAATATGGGGTGATCGTTGATGATGTGCCATGGGAAGACCGGTATGAAAATATGACCGGTGCGGTAATGGCACCTGACGGCACCTCTGCGGCCGTGGTTCAGGTGGAGTCAATGGCTGCGGCAGATGTGGATGCATTCAAAAAAGGGGTTTTTTGTGTGGCCCGCAACGGCAAAGCCATGGACCGGCGGTTTTTGAATATCTGGGATATCAGTTTTGATGCCGATGCCCGCAATATTGCCTGTGGCGTGCGCACGGACCGGGAGACCTACGGCATTGTCCAGAACAACAGCGTCTGGGACAACCGGTTTGAATCGGTATGGAAACCAGCGTTTCTGGATGCCGATACCCTGCTGGCACCGGTGCGGTCCGGCGGCAAATGGCACCTGTATAAAAACGATGCCCCTTTCTGGGCCAATGCATATGATCAGCTGTGGCATCTGACAATATCCCCGGACGGCAGCCAGGTGGCTGCCATTGTATCCAGCCCTTTCGGGCGCTGGACCGTGGCAGTGAATGACCGGGTGTGGCAGCAGTCCTGGGATACCATGGTTGCGGATATTCATTTTTCCGCAGACGGATCGTGTCTGGCAGCTGTTTATAAGCACAAGGAATTCTGGGACCTGGCAGTCGATGAAACTCCCTGGCACATGGCGGCGGACATGGTTTTTGTTCCCCGGATCAGCAAGGACGGCAGCGTGGTGGCCGTGGTGGTGGAAAAACAGGGGCAGTATCAACTGGTGGTCAACAAACGGGTGGTGGCGTCTGGTTACCGTTTCATGGCAGAGCCTGTGATCAGTCCCGACGGCACAAAGGTGATGCTCAAGGGCATTGAAAACGGCATTTACAAACGCAAAATTATTGGTCTGTAACCACCCTTGCACAAAAGAAAAAAAAATTGCAAAGGAGCGTGAAATGAACAGCTTTATCGCCTTTATCATGGGGCCCATGGTCTGGATATCGGCCATTATCTTCCTGGGGGGCCTGTTATTCAAATTCATTGGCATCATCCAGTCGGTGCGCAGCAAAGAACCCTATGTTTTTTCCTATTTGACCGTCAAACACAGCCTGCGGTCCATCGGGGCATGGCTGATTCCGTTTTTTCCCAAAAGCACCCGGCTAAGTCCCGTGTATTATGGTATTTCCTATGTGTTTCACATTTTTTTGTTTGTGATCCCTTTGTTTCTGGCATCCCATATCGTGCTGTTCAATGAGGCGTTTCAGATTTCCTGGCCGGCACTGAATGACGGTGTGGCAGACTGGCTGAGTCTGGCTGTCATTGCAGCCCTGGTCTTTTTTGCCATCCGCAGGCAGATGGTTCCCGAGGTCAAATACCTGACGTCGGGCAGCGATTATCTGCTGATTTTTCTGGTGGCCCTGCCCTTTATCACGGGGTATCTGGCCTATCACCAGTGGTTTGCCTACCGGTGGATGGTGGTGGCACATGTGCTGTCCGGGGAGCTGATGCTCATCATGATTCCGTTTTCCCGGTTTTCCCATATGCTCACCGCACCTTTGACCCGGGCCTACATGGGATCGGAATTCGGCAATGTCAGACATGCCCGGGACTGGTAGGAGGAGAATGTAATGCAATCACAGGACAACACCATGACAGACCCATCCAACGAAACAAAACAAGCGGAAAAAGCAAAACAAAAAGCCACAGACCCGGCCATTGAAGCAGGCCTGGAAAGGCTTACCCCGGAACGGATAAAAAAAACCATCAACCAGGTGCTGGAAAAAGAAACCGGTCCCAGGTTCAAGGCCTATGTGGAGACCTGCATGCGCTGCGGCCTGTGTGCGGAAGCGTGCAGCTATTTTTTATCCAATGACCGGGATCCCCGGTTCATGCCGGCAGCCAAGGTGAAAAACACCATCTGGGAGATGCTGGTGAAAAAAGGGGAAGTATCCAGAGATTTTCTGCGGGAGGCGGTGCGGATTTCCCATCTGGAATGCAATGTGTGCAAGCGGTGCGCCATGTACTGCCCATTCGGCATTGACATTGCCTATATGATGCTGCTGGTGCGGCGCATTTGTCACAAACTGGAGATTACCCCCCAGTATATCCAGGACACGGTGAATTCCCATTCCGTCACCTTGAACCAGATGTGGGTAAAAGATGATGAATGGATCGACACCCTGCAATGGCAGGAAGAAGATGCCAGAGAAGAGTTTGAAGACCTGCAGATACCTCTGGACAAGATGGGGGCGGATATCATGTATTCGGTGATTGCACCGGAACCAAAATTCCAGGCAGGTCTGATTTATCAGACCGCCGCTATGATGCATGCCGCCGGCATAGACTGGACCATGCCGTCCACACCCGGCTGGGACAACAGCAACATGGCCATGTACACAGGGGACAATGAAATTTCCGGCCGCATTGCCAAAGCTTTTTTTGAAACTGCGGCAAAACTGCGGGTCAAGCGCATTGTCATGGGAGAGTGCGGCCATGCGTTCCGGTCTGTCTATGACATGGGCAACCGCTGGAACTCCTGGGTCATGCCGCCCTTTGAGGTGGTCCATGCCCTGGCGTTTTACCATGAACTGCTCACCGAAGGCAGAATCACCATTGCAGAAAAATACAAGAAAAAAGTCACCCTGCATGACCCCTGCAATGTGTCCAGGGGCAGGGGCCTGCATGACAAGGCCAGAGAAGTGGTGAACATGGTGTGTGAAGACTTTGTGGACATGGTTCCCAACCGGGAGCACAATTTTTGCTGCGGTGCCGGTGGTGGTGTCATCAACTGCGGTCCTCCCTATAAAGGGGAACGTATGGTGAACAACAGGAATAAGGCGGAGCAGCTGGCAGCCACAGGCGCTGAAGTGCTCATCGCCCCCTGCCACAACTGCCACAGCGGACTGGAGGATATTATCCAGCACTATGACCTGAAAATGGAGATCAAGTTCCTGGGGGATCTGATGTATGAAACCATGGAAAAAAAAATATATAAGCCGGGAGCGTAACATGAGAAAATCTTTCATAACCGGGATTGCCCTGGTGCTTGTCCTTGCTGCGGGATGGACGGCTTTTTCCGGCCAGGACAGCCAGTATCTGGAACGGCTGGACAACTGGGCTTTTGAATCACCCAGAAGGCCGGGGGCGGTGTTCAGTCATGATGATCATATCATGGATCTGGATGATGACTGCAGCATCTGCCACCATGTATATGAAGACGGCAAACTGGTGCCGGGTGAAAGCAGTGAGGACTATTACTGTTCCGACTGCCACGGCCTGAAGCCTGCGCCTGATAACAGCATGCCCCTGGAGGCGGCCTATCATAAATTGTGCAGGGACTGCCATTTTGACGAAGGCCAGGGTCCGGTTCTGTGTGGTGAATGCCATATAAAAGAATAAGGAGGGACCATGACAAAAAAAATTATGATCGTGGATGATGATCCTGCCATTACCCGTTATCTGGATGCCCTTTTCACTGACAACGGTTATGACACCTGTATTGCTGATGATGGAAAGCAGGCCATGGATGTATTTCTGGCACAGAAACCGGACCTGATCACCCTGGATCTGGAAATGCCCGAAGAATGGGGACCCCGGTTTTTCAGGAAAATTTCAAAAAAAGGATATACCACTCCGGTGATAGTCATATCCGGTCTGTCCGGCCGCAAGCATTCCATACCCAAAGCCGAAGGGTTTTTTGCCAAGCCCTTTGATGCAAATGCGGTGCTGGAAAAGGTCAAAGAGGTGTTACACACTTAGTCAGCCAGGGCATGCAGGATACACCCCATTCCATGTCTGCATGCGTGGTGCTTTGCTCATCCTGTCCTGTGGCCTGTGTGAACCCTTGCGGCGAATTGCGGCAGCTGAAAGCCGTAAGGGGCCGGCAGGCATTTTCTCCAAAAAAAACAACTGACATTTGACACAAAACGTTTTATTCTTATGATTATTGAAAAATTGATCAATTGTTTCTGACCATTGGTGGTTGCACTACAACTTCACTGATGGGCGCTTTTTTACGGAAGGGGGTTTTGATGGCACAATGGATGACAATTACTGATGCCGTGGACGCGTTCGACCTCTATGACCTTTTCAGTGAAATCGTTGATTCATACAGTCTGGAAATGGATGATCCGGATTCCATTGCATCTGAATTGATTGAACTGCTGGAAGAGCATGAAGAAGAATATGAATTCGTTGCAGACCCGGACGGTGATTATGCAGAAAGTTTTGAACGCAATCTGCGGGATGCGGTGGGATTCATTTTTGAAGAATACAACTTGGGTGATCTGCCCGAAGAGGACTTTGATGAATCGGCCGTGGATGAAGATGATCTCACCGATATCTATGAAGACAAATTCGATGACGGCATAAAACAGAGCAGGGTGGATCTGGAATCGTTTGATGACGACCCGGAGGAGGATGATGCAGATTAAGCAGTTCCGATATGGTGCAGACAACCTGGGATACCTTGTGTTTGACGAAACCCGTGCCATCGCCATTGATGCCGGTGCGGTTGCAGACATGACAGACTTTGCCGAAAAACACAAAGTAACAATAGCCTGTGTGACCAATACCCATCTTCACCCGGATCATACCGGCAGCAATGCCCGCATGCTGGAAAAAACCGGGGCTGCTTTTCTGGACTGCACAACCTTTGCGCAAGATCAGCAGATCCTTCTGGACAAGGAGGCCCTTAGGGTAATTCTTACCCCGGGCCACACCCGTGACAGCGTGTGCTTTGCAGGGGATGATTTTCTGGTGACAGGAGATACCCTGTTCAACGGCACTGTGGGAAATTGTTTTTCAGGGGACCTGGAGGCATTTTTTCATTCCATAAAAAAACTGGTGGGGTTTCCCGGCCACACCCGGATTTTTGCCGGTCATGATTATGTCAGAGAATCATTGGAAATCGCTGCGGCCCTTGATCCTGACAATCCGGATATTGCCGGTTATCTTGAAAAGTATGATCCTTTGCTTGTGGTGTCCACCCTTGCCGATGAACTGCTGGTAAACCCATTTCTGCGCTACAATTCCCAAGCAATGACTGCAAAACTTACCCAGCGGAATTTTCCCTGCACCACTGAAAAAGAACGGTTCATATCACTGATGGAAGCGTTTTAACATGGATGATCCTGATTTGCCGGTTCTTTTTAGTTTCGTGCACACCGCCAGAACAAATGATTTGATGGCACTTTACAGGGATGCCGGGTGGTGGGACAAAGCATGTGAGCAGCATCCTGAGTTTTTGTCTCATGTGGTGCAAAATTCCGCCCTGTTTGCAGGGGCATTTTTGGGAAAAAAGATGATCGGCATGGGAAGGGCCCTTTCGGATCTGGTAAGTGATGCTTATATTCAGGATGTTACTGTTTTAAAACAATACCGGGGCAAAGGCATCGGCAAAAAGATTATTGAAAAACTGATCATGGGTCTTCAGGACCGCGGTGTTGACTGGATCGGACTGATAGCGGAACCCGGCACCGGAAGTTTTTATGAAAACATGGGATTTACCAGGTTGACAGGCCATATCCCATACAGATTAAAGGATTAATATATGTATACCAGGTGTGACACCTATCCTCTGGACCTCAACCAGACCATCAGCTTTCCCACGGCCGGCATGTTTGCACTGTCGGATCGGCGGATGGTGCAGATCTATATTGATAAATATGCCCCTGGGTCATGTGAATATAATTTTGCCAATCTTTTCTGCTGGCAGGAGGCATACCAGTATTCCTGGCGCCTGTACAAAGGACGTCTGGTGATCTATGACGGGGTGAACCAGTGCGCGTTCATGCCCCTGGGAGAACCGCTGCCTCCGGATGAACTTGCCGGCCTGTGCAGAGAGCTTCTGGGCAATGGCCTGGAACCCTGTATCGGACTTGTGCCCGACACTTATCTGGAGGCCTTTCCCCAGTGTGAACGGTATTTTTCCATCGCATCCGAGCGCGATTATGCGGAATATATCTATTGTGTGGAAAGTCTTTCCCTGTTGAACAGTGCAAAGCTTCACAAGAAAAAAAATCTGGTTTCACAGTTTGAACGGCGCTATCCCGACTATGAGATCAAGGTCCTTTCCCCAGAAATTCAGACTGTTGCACGACATTTTTCCCGGGAACTTTTGTACGGCCAGGGTGGATTGTCTCCTACCCTTGAGGCGGAATTCATGGCCATGGAAAAGGCCTTTGATCATTTTGAAGAGTTGGGGCTTGAGGGACTGGCCCTCATGGTGGGCAGCCGGATGGCGGCTTTTTCCGTTTTCAGCCCCTTGAACCATGACACCTATAATGTGCAGTTTGAAAAATCCGATTTTACCTACAAAGGTGCAGCCCAGGTTATCAACCAGCAGACCGCCCTGTTTTTACAGGACAGGTGCCGCTATATCAACCGGGAACAGGACCTGGGAATCAAGGGGCTGCGACAGGCCAAAATGTCCTATGAACCTGAAAAGCTGCTGATTCCCCACACCCTTGCGTTTAAACGGGAGTAAACCATCCGGCTCCGGCAATCCGGCAGGCCGGACACATGCAGGCGGGGGATCGGGACCGGCTCTGCCGGTCCCTGTTATTATGGTCTGTTATGGTGCCAATGTTTTTATAACCCGGTTTTAAGACGCTCCCAATACCGTTCATATACCAGGATGGCCTCTCCCACATCGGTCTGGAACTCTCCTTTTGTTACATCTGTTGGGTCTGGAAAAATGGTGGGATTATTTTTGAGTTCTTCGGGCATCATCTCAATTGCCGTGCGATTGGCAGGGGCATAGCCGATGTATTCACACACCAGCAGGGCATTTTCAGGTTCCAGTATGAAATCAATGAATGCAAGGGCTTCTTTTTTGTTCTCCGCACCTTTGGGAATCACCATGGAATCCACCCAGAAAATAGCCCCTTCTTCGGGATAGACATATTTTATGGCATCAAATTCCCGGGCCGCCATATAGGCTTCCCCGTTCCACACCATACCGGCCCAGGCTTCCAGGTTCAGCAGGGGCTGCTTGGGAGAATCTCCTGAAAATACCCGGATGTTTGGCATCAGCGCCTGGATGGATTCATATGCCATCCTGATGTGGTCGGGATCAGTGTCGTTTACGGAAAATCCATTGATGATCAGGCCGATCCCCAGCACTTCCCGCACATCATCATTCATCACCAGGCGGTTTTTGAATTCAGGCCGCCACAGATCTTTCCATGAGGTCATGTTTTTCGGGTCTACCTGGTCGCTGTTATAGGCCAGGGCGGTTGATCCCCACACATAGGGAATGGAGTATGTGTTTTTTGGATCATAGGGCTTGTCCAAAAGTATGGGGTCCAGGTGCCTGAAATTGGAAAGGCCGGCGTGGTCAATGGGGCTGAGCAGCCCTTCTTTGCGCATTTTGTGTACAAAGTAGGTGGAGGGAAATACCACATCATAACCTTTGCCCCGGGTGAGCTTTACCTTTGCATACATGGATTCATTGCTGTCATAGGTGGAATAGATCACCTTGATGCCGGTTTTTTCCTGGAAAGCGGTCAGCACCTCGTCGGGCATATATTCGGTCCAGTTGTATACAAAAAGGGTTTTGTCCCCGGCACATACCAGGGCCGGAGCCAGGAGCAGACATAAAATGATGGTCCATTTTTTCATTTTTTTTTCTCCTTTATCAGAAAATGGGCAGTCATAACTGCTGCCAGGGTTAGTAAAAACAAAATAGTACACAGGGCATTTACCTCGGGTGTTACCCCCAGTTTTACCATGGAATAGATCTTCAAGGGAAGGATTTCAAACCCGGGGCCTGTGACAAAAAAACTGATGATGACATCATCCAGTGACAAGGTAAAGCTCAGCAGCCATCCCGCCAGCACTGCCGGCAGGATCATGGGCAGGATGATTTTGAAAAACACATCATACTCCTTTGCGCCCAGGTCCCGGGCCGCATCCACAACAGAGGGGTCAAATCCGGAAATCCGGGCATGGACCAGCACGATGACAAAGGGCAGACAAAAGGTGATATGGGCCGTGAGCAGGGTTAAAAATCCGGGGTGGATGCCTGCCAGCACAAAGAGCATGAGCAGGCTGATGCCCATGACAATGTCCGGGCTCATCATCACGGAATACACCAGGCCGAAAAAAATTTTTCTGCCGGCAAACCGGTACCAGGAGACGGCAAATGCGCCCAAAGTGCCCATGGCGGTGGCCGCAAGGCTGGAAACAAATGCCACAATCAAAGAATTGACAAAGGCATCCAGCAGGTGCTGGTTTTCAAAAAGACTGGTATACCATGTAAAGGAAAATCCCTGCCAGGCAGTGGTGTATCTGGCCTGGTTAAAGGAAAATACCATCAGCACCAGCAGGGGGCCGTAAAGAAAGGCAAACACCAGTGATACCCAGGATATGCCCATCCAGCGTTTCATAAGGTCTGGTTCCTGTTAAACCGGTTGGACAGCAGAAAATAGATGCCCAGCATCAAAACCATGAGCAACAGTAAAAACACACTGGCAGCAGATCCAAAAGGCCAGTTGCTGGTGGTGAGAAACTGATTCTTGATAAAATTGCCCACCAGCATGGTTTTGGCCCCCCCCAGAAGATCCGGGATATAGAACAATCCCATGGCCGGTAAAAATACCATGATGCAGCCGGCCATTATCCCGGGCAAAGACAGGGGCAGTACCACATGGACAAAAACCTGGAGCCCGTTGGCACCCAGATCACGTGCCGCCTCCACCAGCCTGAGGTCCATTTTTTCCAGCACCGCATACAAGGGCAGAATCATGAACGGCAAAAGAGAATACACCAGTCCCACATACACCGCAACATCGGTGTACAGCATGGAAACCGGTTCCGACACGATGCCCGAACCCATGAGTACGGCGTTGATAATGCCGTTGGCTTTCAGTAAGATCACCAGGGCATAGGTTCGGATCAAAGAAGATGTCCAAAAGGGGATGATCACCATCATGAGCAGCAAAGGCCGCCGGTATGCAGGGGCACGGGACAGGAACCAGGCAAAGGGATATCCGATTCCCAGGCACAAAAGGGTGGTATTCAGAGAATAGACCAGGGAATTGCCCAGCACTTTTGCATACACCGGGTCCACAAGTTCTTTGTAATGCACCAGGGTGGGGGGCCATGCGAAAAAAGAACCCATATCCCGGGTCAGAAAACTGATCCCCACCACCATGAGACCGGGAACCAGCACAAAGAGGGCAAACCAGGCCATATTTATAAAAACGGCGAAAAATTTGAATCCCTGTCGTTCATTCATGGGGCAGGGTTACCTCCCACCCCTTGATCCAGGATACACACACCCTTTCATTGACATCATAGAAGATATCCTGGTCATCTTCATTGAAAAATTCGGTTGCAAAAATGTCATGGCCGCTGTCCAGGCGGATGAGCAGGTCCACGGTGGTACCCTTGTAGATCATCTCTTTTACCTGGCCCGGTAAAAATCCCGGGGGACACTGGTGCCGGGTACGTTCCACTGTCATGTCTTCGGGCCGCAGCAGTATTTTGACCGTCTGGCCTTTTGTGAAATTACGTCGGTTCTGTACCATTTTGGTGATGCCCTGGATCTGGATTTCCATGTCTTTGTCCAGGGTCCGGGTTACCTGTGCGTCGAATATATTGCTTTCTCCCACAAAATCAGCCACAAACAGGTTCACCGGTGTTTCATAAATGTCTTTGGGGGTGCCTGTCTGCTGGATGCATCCGTTGTGCATCACCACCACCCGGTCGGAAAGTGTCAGCGCCTCTTCCTGGTCATGGGTCACAAACACAAAGGTGATGCCCAGCTTTCTGTGGAGATGGCGCAGGTCCAGACGCATCTGTTTGCGCAGTTTGTAATCCAGGGCACTCAAGGGTTCGTCCAGCAGGAGAATCAGGGGACGGTTGACAATGGCCCTGGCAATGGCCACCCGCTGCTGCTGGCCTCCGGACAACTGGTGGATGGGGCGGGTTTCCAGCCCCTCCAGTTTTACCAGTTCCAGGGCTTCTTTGACCCGGTCACGAATCCGGGTTCCGGCAATTTTTTTGAGCTTTAATCCAAAGGCAATATTGTCAAACACATTCATGTGGGGAAATAATGCATAGCTTTGGAAAACGGTATTCACATCCCGGTCGCAGGCAGGCATCCGGGTCTGGTCACGGCCGTTGATGAGGATGGTGCCGGAGTCACAGGTTTCAAGTCCGGCAATCAGGCGCAAAACAGTGGTTTTGCCGCATCCTGACGGGCCCAGCAGGGTCAAAAATTCCCCTTTGACAATATCCAGGCACAGGTTGTTGATCACCATCTGGCGGTCAAATGATTTTGAAATATTTTGCAGACGTACCACCGCCATGACCTCAATTCCTCCACATGAAAATAAGAGGCATAACCTACCTGAAACACATGGAAAAATCAAGGAAATTTATGCCTGATGCCGGCGCTGGTGCATGCAGCAGGGCCATTGATCACAAAGGGATGAATCAACGGCGGATTAAGGATGAATCAAAGATAGATCAATAGCGGATCAGGAAGAGATCAAGGGCGGATCAGGAAGAGATCAAGGGCGGATCAAGGTCCGGATATGCCGGGCAGTATTGAATGGTCAGGTCCGGACCCGCCCCTGGTGGTGTCCTGTGCCCGGCCCGAGATCCTCCGGGGCTGTTTGCCATGATAATTTTAGGGAAAAGAACCTATCAGTCTGGTACGCATCTGACATCCTGGCATATCTGCCCGGCCCCTCCGGCTCTGACGGTCCGGTCACAGGACACCACCAGGGGCTACCGCTGTTTACTGCCAGTCGATAGCGTTGTTGATCACCAGGAGGGGCTGCTGTTCACCGCCAGCGGTTCTTGCGGGTCAACGTATCTTGTTCCGGTGCAGGTAACGTCGGGTGTGAGGATTGGACCAGGGATACCACATCAAGGAGTTGAATTTCAGGGACAATGGGGTATAGTGCTTGAATGAAAAATTCAGCAAAGGGGGAGAAAAAAAGAATGGATCAGGCAAAGCAGGATGCGTTTGGCAGCAGATTAACTGATATTCTCAATCACGGGGCGTTGAACCTGGCGCTGGCTTTGGGGTATCAACTGAAAATTTTTGATGTGATGGCAGATATGGACAAGCCGTTATCCTGTAAGGATCTGGCCAGGGCTGCCGGGCTTCATCCGCGGTATGTTCAGGAATGGCTGGGCATCATGTGCACCGGACACATTATTGAAATCCATGGGGACACCTCGGAAGCGAGTACCTATTTTCTGCCGCCGGAGCATGCGGCCCTGCTGATCCGAAAAGCCGGCAGTGGTAACATGGGAGTGTATACCCAGGAGATTCCTTTGCTCACACAGACTGTCATGGCCAGGGTGGCAGCAGATTTCTTCAAAGGGGAAGGCATACCCTATAAAGCCTATCCCAGGTTCCAGGAATTTATGGCACAGCTTTCCCATGCCAAACACAGACAGGTGCTGATCCCGCATTTTCTGCCCGGGGTGGATGAGGGACGTCTCATGGCCCGTCTGGAAAAGGGGATTCGGGTCTGTGACATTGGGTGCGGCCAGGGGATTGCCCTTCACCTGATGGCTGAAACGTTTCCAGCCTCATCATTTACCGGTATTGACAATGACGAACCAGCCATTGCGGAAGCCAGGAGCGGGGCAGCAGAACGGGGGCTGAAAAATATCACATTCCTGGCAAAAGATGCTGCATCGGTTCAGGATGATCCGGATTTTTTCCAGGCATATGACTATATCACTGCATTTGACGCCATCCACGACCAGAGCCGGCCCCTGGATGCCCTGAAAGCCGTCCGCCATATGATGGCCCCGGGCGGCATGTTCTCCATGATCGACATCGATGCCGCCAGCAATCCGGCTGAAAATCTGAACCATCCCATGGGTCCTTTTTTATATACGGTCAGTCTCATGCACTGCATGCCTGTGGGCCTGTTCGATAAGGGCAGGGGACTTGGCATGATGTGGGGAAGAGATCAGGCAGTATCCCTGCTCACCCAAGCAGGGTTCAGACACATCCAGGTCCTTGAGATGGACCATGATCCCTTTAATGTCCATTATCAATGCCGCTAATCGGAATTATCCAGAGGTTTTTGGGGAGTTGACGGTTCGTAAGGACAGGCACCATAAAAAAAGGGGCTTTCAGCTCTTTTTCAGGATCTATTGCAATGATTTCAAACCAGGCCACAAGTGTATCCCCTATAAAAACTGGACGTAAAAATTCTAAGGTCTGTGATTTATAGATGGCCCCGATGCCAGGAATATGCATACCTACCAGAGTTGAAAACAATGATGCTGACAACATGTCATGGGCAATTCTTTGACCAAAAAAAGTTTGTTCGGCAAATGATGCATCTACATGAAGCGGATTTTCATCCCCGGTAATTGCAATAAAGTTGGACAAATCTTCTTCGGATATTTTTTTCTGCAATGGTTGAGTTATGAAAGAATTAATGATATCGAGACTATTATTGAGGTTTTAGAAAGCCAAGTTTGATTGCAAGATGGTTGAGATTTGAAAAAAGTAGCCTATGCATCAAAAATTAGAGGTTTTTACCTATTGACAATCCGTTCCACCCTTAGTATCTGAAATAAAAATAGAAACCTGCTGAGAGACAGGAACAGAATGCCGCGGGTCATTATGATATCCTGATTGCTAATAGGGTGATCTGATTTTTATTAAAAAGGATTAATTTTCGCCAATAAAATTTGTTTTATTTGTGAAAAAACTTTTCAATAGCTCACCCGCCGGGGCATTGCCCGGCACCAAGCCTACATGCAACTCAAATGAGTTACTTAGAAGTGAAACTGATAAAAAAAAACTCCAAGACTTTCCAAAACATCTTCAGGTTCTATTTTTCTGCTCTTGAAAAACATTCTACATCTATTGTTCTTGTATGGTATTGAGCCTGGTGCAGATAAAGTGCTTTTCGTTTAAATAATATTTCAGGAGGTATAAAAGGCAAAACATAGCAATAAACGAACCTGCCAAAGGGGGCAAGCTTGGCGACATGATAGACTTATTATTTTTTTATACGTTTCCAAGACCGTACTTCAGGTCTCAATGAGAGCTTTGGGTCCAGCAGTTATCCAAACATTGAGTTCATTTATTGAGGTTTTTATGTTGAAGCTTACAGTAAACAATAAAGTCCTGTGTTATACAAGTTGTATCATATGCCTTTTATATTGTTTGCCTGCTTTGTCTACCGCAGGGGGCCAAATTCATGGCGCAAAATCGGCAGCTATGGGAACTGCCTTTACTGCAGTTGCGGATGATCCCTCAGCGATTACGAACAATCCTGCTGGTATCGTCACCCTGAAAGGTAAAAACATTTACGGCGGAGTGACTGCGATCATTCCTTTCACTGAGTACACCAACCCTTCAGGTGAATCGGAAGACACAAAAGATCAAGTTTTTTTTCCTCCCCACCTTTATATGACCTCAGATTTCGGTTTTGATAATTTGGGGTTTGGCTTGGGCATTTTTTCCCCCCTCGGGATTGGTGGCACGAAATGGGATAACCAAGGATTAACGAGATACGCCTCCACTGAGAGTCTCTTATCGACAATCGCCGTAAGTCCGGCAATAGGTTGGCGGATTTTTCCCTGGTTATCTATCGGGGCTGCAGTAAGACACACCTTTTCTTCAATTACAGAAGAAAAAAAAATCAGTCAGGCAGCTTTTGGCGCATCAGATGCCAGCCTTAAAATTGATGGGAATGGCAGAGGATGGGGATATGGCATGGGATTTCTTTTTTTTCCTGATGAAAAACTAAGCTTTGGCGTGAATTATGCCAGTGGATCAAACATCGATCAAGATCTGAATCTGTCATTAGAGGATATCGCCCCTGCCATCCAGGCTTTTATTGGGGATAAAAATTTCGAAACTGATGCATCCGGAACCTTCAGCTCCCCTCCATGCGTGAGTTTTGGTGTGGCCTACAGGCCAAATAATTCTTGGACATTTACCTGCGACATTGAATGGATCGGCTGGTCAACATATGACAAAATGTATCTTGATTTATACAGGGAAGTCCCAATAGCAGGCTTAACGGATTCAATCCTGCATTTTGATTTTAGGGATACCTGGTCATATAAAATTGGAATGGACTACAAGATATTCGAAGCCTTCTCACTGAGAACCGGATACAATTACAGTCAAAATCCTGTGCCTGAGTTTAGGTTAGGACCTGGAAATCCAGATTCCAACCAACACAAGATAAGCATTGGATTTGGATTTCGGCATGGTAAACTGGTTTTGGACGTATTCTACGTTGCTGTAATATACGAGAACAGAACTGTGCACAATGAGATTCTAAGCGGGGAGTATGAAGGGTATGCACACATGAGCGGGATTAGCTTTGGATACGCATTCTAAAGTATTTTCCATTGAATGGAAACCACCCTATAAGTCATATGTAAATCAAAACACAAATTTTGATCAAAACACCTGATATGTCACAATCAGCTGAGTATCGGAAAGATATTACATGAAATGCTTGAAATGCAAATTTCAAAATCCGGAAGGAACCAATTTCTGCGGTGCATGCGGTACCCACCTGCAGGAGCATCAAAATGAAACCAAAAGTGAAAGAAAGTATGTTACCATAATTTTCACGGATCTTTCAGGATACACAAAAATGACCGAAATACTGGACCCGGAGGATGTCCGCTCGGTTTTAGAAAGTGTTTTTAAAAAGATTGCCCGTATCATCATGGATTTTGACGGTTTTATTGAACGGTATATCGGCGACAGCGTGATGGCGGTTTTTGGCATTCCCAATACCCATGAAGATGACCCGGTAAGGGCGATCCTTGCCTCCATGCAGATTCATGCTGCCGTTAACCGGATGAATGAATGGATCAGGCAGAGAACCGGGTGTGCCGTATGCATGCATACCGGCATCAATACCGGCCTTGTTTTAACAGGAAAAGTCAATCGAGAAAATGGGTCCCACGGCCTGACCGGACTAGATCTTAATATTGCGGCACGGCTGGAGGGCATTGCCAGGGATGATGAAATAATTGTGGGTCTTTCGACATATGAGCTGACCAGGCACCTGTTTGAATTTGAGGAATATAAGCCTGTTAAGGTAAAAGGCAGATCTGAGCTTCTGCGGATATTTAAAGTGTTGTCCAAAAAACCGATTGCGCCGGTTTCTAGAGAACCTTGCTTGACAGAGCCTGTATTTGTGGGAAGAGAGGAGCAGATGCAGCAGTTGTTGACTGCATTGAATAACCTTGTAAAAAAAGGGACCGGCCAGGTTATCGCTATCACCGGGGAGCCGGGTATCGGTAAATCCAGAATCGTTTTGGAATACAAAAAACATTGTCAGGACCTGGATCTGTTATGGATCTCAAGCCAGTCCAGCATATTCGGTCAGAAGACCGGTTATGGTACATTTCTGGATCTGTTGAAAAATTTTGCCGGAATCAGAGAAACCGATGATGATGTGAAAAGCTGGGAAAAACTGGAGGCCAGATTACACCAGTTGATGCCGGAAGAGTTGGCCAACACGCTGCCGTATCTTGCCACGTTGTTGTCCATCCAGGTCCAAAGAGGCCTTGATCACAAGGTGGAATTTTTGGATGCTGAAGCATTGAAAAGCCAGATCTTCAGGGCATTTTATCTGCTGGTAAACACCCTTATAAAAAAAAGACCCCTGGTTCTTGAATTTGAAGATTTTCACTGGACAGATGAATCTACGGTTGCGCTTCTCATTCATTTGCTGCCCCTGATTGAACAGGCACCATTGTTATTTATTTTTGTCAGTCGGCAAACAAAAGAAAGTCCCATATATCATCTGAAAAACATGTTCAATGAAACCTTCAGCAGATGCTATCTGCATATAGCGCTGCAACCCCTTTCCAAAAAAAACGTGCTTGATTTTACAAGGCAGCAGTTGAACCATGAATCGGTATCTTCACAGTTAATAGGTTTGATCCACAGGAAAAGCGAAGGCAATCCATTATATATGGAAGAACTGCTCCGAACCCTTATCAGTCAAGACCTGTTGGAAAAAAATCCCGTCACCGGACAGTACACCTTGAAACCAGTATCCGGAAAAATACAGATCCCGGATACCCTGAGGGGGTTGGTTACATCCAGTGTTGACAAACTGGATAAGCAGATTGTAGAAGTGTTGAAAAAAGCCTCTATCATCGGCAGAAGTTTTTTTTACCGGCTGCTCAAAAGCATTGAAAATCAAAGTGATGTGCTGGACAGTCACCTTTCTGTACTAATCAATGAAAATTTGATCAAAGAAAAAACGGCGAATCCGGAACTTGAGTATTATTTTTACCATGATCTGATCAAGGATGCAGTGTATGATACCATTCTGCTCAAAGAGCGCAAAGAGCTGCACAAAAAGGTGGCTGAGGCCATAGAGACGCTTTTCAAAGACCAGATTGAAAAATTTTACAGCCTGCTTTCCTATCATTTTGCAAAGGCATCAGAATGGAACAGTGCGCGCAGGTATTTTGCTCTGGCTGGAGACCAGGCCAATAAAATAGCCGGGGATTCCGAGGCCCTGGCCCACTATAAAAAAGCGCTTTCTGCACATGAAGAAATTTTTGGTGATCAGATCAATGATTTTGATAAGGCCGTGTATTCACGCAAACTGGGGGAGATCTATTTTCGGCGGGGGGAACATGACAAGGCCCTGGAGGCATTTAAAAAAGCGTTCAGCCTGCTGGGCATTGCATATCCTTTCACCCGCTGGAAGACACGGGCGGTTATTCTAAGACAGGTCTGCCGGCAATGCTTTCACAGGATGGCGTTTTTTTTCTATAAAAATCAAGCAGTATCGACTAAATCAAGTGATTTTGACAGAGAAATTGCCAGAATATTTGAATCCATGGCCTGGATAGATTTATTCATTAATCAGGAACGGATGGCACTGGATATCATATTCGCGCTGAACTTTGCGGAAAAAATTCATAATACTGATAAAATGATCCAGACTTATGCCGGGTTAGGATTTTTGCTGGATACGCTTGGGTTGTTTTCCATTGCCGGATATTATCTCAACTTATCTGACCGGTTCATCACGCCTGATACAGAAGACCATACCCTGGCTTATGCCAACCTTTGTATGGCCGCACATCTGGACTATACAGGACATTGGGACCAGGCCATGATACTTTATAAAAAAGCGGCAGCCCTGTTTGAAAATATCGGTCATATAAAAAAATGGGGAAGCCCTGTTTCATTGATGGTTTTTATTCATAACCACCGCGGAGAGTTTGAAAAGATCAGAGAGTATGCCCAGGAACTGGAAAAAATCGGTGTGGAATCAGGAGACCGCCAACTGCAGGGATGGGGATTGGGTGCGAAAGCAATTCTTGAGATACGAACGGGAAAATTTGAAGAAGCAGCCAGAGATTTGGAGCAGTCAAGAATTCTTCTTGAATCCATTCCTGACTATTATGCTTTGATTGCCAATCACGTGGATCTAATGGTTTCTTATCTGCATATGGGAAATTACACCAGAGCCCATGAGGCGATCAAAATTGCCGAAAATATTATTAGAAAAAAACACCTAAAAGGATTTATTTTGAGCATTTTTTTCAATGGGGCCTGCGAGTTTTTTTTAACGGTGTTTGAAAGATCCATCCAGATAGAAAAAAAAGTTACATTGCGAAAAATTAAAAAATATGCTGACCGGGCCATGCGCCATGGCCATCGTTTCAAATGCGGGCTGCCAAAAGCCTGCCGCCTGAACGGCTGGTATTACAGTCTTGCTGGAAAACCCAGAAAAGCAGAAAAATTCTGGCAGCAGAGTATATCGGTTGCCCAAAATTTGGGCGCAAATTTTGAAGAAGGCCTTACCTGCTTTGAAATGGGCAGATTTTTAAATGACATCACCCATCTGCAAAAGGCCAAAGCAATCTTTCAGACAATCCATGCAAAGGCCGAATTATCACGATTAGAGCTACAAATTAAGAGGATAGAAAGACAGGTGTCATCAGATTGACTGGATCAACGGTAGCGAGTTAAGAAGTCGGAGCAATCAAATTCGACGGATGCACACACTGACATAAGGCTGGTGATAAATTCTCATATAAATTTCAACAATAATTATCAGAAAGGTAAGTATTCAAGGCACTGTAAAATCCTAAACTTTAAATTTTTTAGCTCCTCAATTAGGTATTTTTTCTAATTGACATAAAGATATTTCGTTGATATGGCTTTCATGATTCGGTAAATGCTGGATTGAACTCTAAGCAGTTTTCTCAACCAGAAATATCAGGCACATCAAAAAATGCATCTATTAGACATTTAAAAAAGGCCTAATATGATTGAAAAACATTCCTATGAGGACTTGAAAAAACAAATTGAGCAGCTGAAAAAAAAAGAGGCTGAATTCAGGGAAAAAGAAGTCCATCTCCGAGAGAGCGAACATAAATACCAGAAACTCTCAGGCATGTTACGCCTGATGTGCGACAATGTGCCGGACATGATCTGGGCAAAAGATCTGGAAAAAAGGTACACTTTTGCCAACAAGGCCATTTGCAGACATCTGTTGAATGCAGCCGATACCCATGAACCCATTGGAAAAACAGACCTGTTCTTTGCGGAACGTGAGCGCAGCCGTTTTCTGGACAATCCTGACTGGCACACCTTTGGAGAGATCTGCCGGGATTCGGACCAGATTACCATGGACGCCGGCATACCGATGCAGTTTGATGAATTCGGGAATGTTCAAGGTCAGTTTCTTTTTTTGGATGTTCACAAAGCGCCGTTCATCGATGACAATGGAAAAATGATCGGAATTGTTGGTTCAGCCCGAAACATCACAGAACACAAAAAGGCAGAAAAAAACCTCCAGGAGAGTGAAGAACAGTATCGCATTCTGTTTGAGCATACCAACGAAGCCTTGTTTGTTGCGCAAAACGGCAACATTATTTTTCCTAACCCCAGAACCACGGAATTATCGGGTTACTCTGTCGAAGAATTGCAATCCAAGCCGTTTGTCAATTTCATTCATGAGGATGACCGGCGAAAGGTCATGGATCGTCACATCCGCCGGATCAGGGGTGAGACTCCGCCGGAGCGTTATTCGTTTCGCATTATCCACAGCAGCGGAACCATCCTGTGGGTCCAACTCAACGCTGTGGTGATCCAGTGGAACGGAAAGCCTGCCACTTTGAATTTTATGTCAGATATTACCAAACGGAAAAAAGCGGAGGATCAGCTAAAGGAAAGAGAGGAAAAATACCGCCTGCTTTTTAATATGGGTGTGAATGCCATGTTTTTGGTAGACAACAATACCACCCAGATTTTGGAGTGTAATAATAAAGCTTCCCAGTTATTCGGTTATTCATCCCAAGAACTGTTATCCATGAAAATGACTGATCTGTCCACAACACCTGAAGCGACCCGCCGGGCGTGTCAGGAAAATGTATCAAAAAATGAACGAGTTTACCGGAAAAAAGATGGGGGTTTGATATCAGTAGATATCACCTCTGAACATTTCTATCTTGCCGACAGGGCGGTTCACATTTCAGCCATCCGGGATATCACTGATAAAAAGCTTGCGGAAAAGGTACTGGAATCAAATTATGCGCTGCTTCAGATTGCCGGTGAAACGGCCAGGTTTGGCGGTTGGAGCGTCGATTTGGAAAAGAATATCTGTACCTGGTCGGATGCTGTGGCAGATATTCATGATATGCCCCACGGTTATTCACCGCCTGTGCAGGAAGCCATAAACTTCTATGCTCCGGAATGGCAGGGAAAGATCACACAGATTTTCAGTGCCTGTGCCGAAGAAGGCATTTCCTACGATGAAGAAATGGAAATCATCACCCAAAAAGGAAAACGTGTCTGGGTGAGAGCAACCGGTAAGGCAGTGAAAAATGAAAAAGACAAGATCATCAAAGTGCAGGGCTCTTTTCAGGACATCACCGAGCGCAAGTGTATGGAAGAAACACTTAAAAAAAGTGAAGAACGACTAAAGCTGGCTCTTGATTCGGTTTCAGATGCAATATGGGATT
>JAABSA010000035.1 GCA_011390635.1 Desulfotignum sp.
GGTCCAGTCAGCGCCCACGGTGTGCAGGATCTTCCACAAAGGTCCCATCTCCTCGGGCTCGGTGACCGGTTCCCTGGAATTCTGGTTGAGTACCATCCGGGCGCCCACCCGGTCCACGGTCACTTCCAGGTCTTCAAACCCGGGGTGGTCTTCTCGGATTTCCTCGGCCACATCCAGGACCGTGAATTTAAAATCCTCCTTGGCCGCGCCCATGGCCGACCCGGTGCGGATATGCTGGTCGCAGGACCCCAGGATGCCCTTGGGCCGTTTTTCCCGGGCCACCCTTGCCCGGATGTTGAAGATGAGCTTTGGTATGTTGATATTCATGGGACAGGCCAGCTGGCACCGCCCACACATGGAACATACCCATTTCCAGTCCGATTTCATGATCTCTTCATCCATGCCGAAATTGAGCATGCGGATCAGTTTTCTGGGATCCATGCCGAACTGCTCCGATGCCGGACACCCGCCGGTGCAGGTGCCGCAGGTCAGACACAAATCAAAATTTGCATCCGGCACCTTGTCCAGCACCGCTTCTTTGAGTTCATAATCCAGGGTGTCGATCTTTATTGCCTCTGCCATGTTGCGCGCCCCCCTGTTTGAATCTTGATGTTATTTTGCTTGACTTGATATTATCTCAGTTTGGCTGCATTCAGGTACCGGGCCAGCTTGTCTTCCCCGCCGATGGTGACGATATGCACTCCCTGGCAGATATCTTTCAAACTTTTGACCGTATCCGCAAACAGCTCGATGCTTGCCTTTGTTTTGTCCGGTGCATTCAGCAGCTTCTGGATCACCCACTCGGGCACCAGTCCGGATTTAAAATGGCGGTTTAAAAATTTGCCCATGCCGGCGGTGCGCAGGATCATCACCTCTGCAATCACCGGTACCCGGAACGGCTGTACCTGTTTCATAAACTTTTCAAACTGGTCCACATCAAAGATGGGGGTGGTGAGAAAATAACCGGCCCCCACGTTGAGCATATCTTCCATCTCCTCCATGCCCCGTTTGGGCATCTGTTTTCCCCAGGGGGTTTCCACACCCGATCCCAGGGTGAAATCCAGATTTTTCCCCAGTTCATTGCCTTCGATGGTAACGCCTTTGCGCAGATGATCCAGGACCGATCCCAGTTTGCCGGAATCCACGTGAAAAAACATGGACTCCTGGAGGCTGTCCCCGGAAATCCGGTAATCCTCGGTGAACACCAGCAGGTTATCCACCCCCACGTCATGGGCATTGGTCAAATCCTTCTGGAGCTGATACCGGTTCTTGTCCCTGGTGGTGGTCTGGTAGATGGCATTGAACCGGTTTTTGCGCAGCAAATCACAGGTCAGAATGCTGTCTCCCACCACGCCTTCCAGTTCCACATCAGAGACAGACACCCCGTCCACCCTTCCTCTGATCTTGCTCAGGCTCGTCACCAGGGCTTCGGGCTCATCATCGCCAAGGGGTGCCTGAACTTCAGAGGTCACAACAAATCTCTTTTTTTCCAAAGATTCTTTTAAATTCATGATCCGCCTCCTTGTTATTTTAGTCCAAGCAATTTTGCGACTTCTTCTTTGAGCTGGTGCAGCGGCAGGGGCTTGGAAAAACAGACATCCGCACCATTTTCCTTCATCCGGGCGAATTTTTCATCATCCAGATAGGCTGACAGCACAATGATTTTTGTGTGTTTTGTTTCTTCGTTGGTTTTAATCTTTTTGCAGACATCATACCCTTTGATGTCCGGCATCATGATATCCAGGATCAACAGATCCGGCTTGAAATGATTGACCTGGAGCCCGGCCTCGAATCCGTCGGAAGCGGAAATGACCTCATAGTCAAATTCATCTTCTTCCAGGGACTGGACAATGGACTCCACAATGATTTCGTCATCATCCACCACCAAAATTTTTTTTCGGGTGCTGTCATCCTCCACCTCGGGAATGGGGATTCCCTGATCGCGCATAAAGGTTTCCAGATCAGCCTTCTTGATGCGGCGATGGCCGCCCACGGTTCGGTAGGCCTTGATATGACCGGCCTCCACCCAGTTGATAATGGTTTTTGACGAAACATTGCAGTACTTGCTGGCCGTGAATACAGTCAATGTGTCTTCCATAATGCCTCCTTTGCATTATTGGTTTATAGTTTTTATTGTTATTACATTAAATTCAGACTGTCAAGTAAAAAATAATAAATATAATAACTATATTAACTATACTATTCAGATGCAGGCAAGGCAATGCTGTTTTCCTGTGGATTCCGGACCTGTGCCTGGTGGTTTCGGCGGAACAAAAGATCCATTCCTGCCCGTACCGGCGTATCAAAAGACCCGTGCCGGGGGGTCCCTGCGGGTCTCACCCTCTGCCGCGTTTGACATGGCGTAGGGCATGGCTGCGCTGAACGGCAAAAACTGCGGGCAGGTGTGTCCTCAGACAGTTTGCCGTTCTTACCGCTCCGCCATGCCCAACTCCATGTAACAACCGCGTCAGAATGGGATTCAACCCACAGGGACCCCCCGGCACTAGCCGCTGATGGCAGAGGTGAGCGGAGGTGAAGTCCCGGGCCTGGTTCCTCCTTACACAGGGGAACCTGAAAAGAGGAGTGGAACCGGAAATCACTTGTACAACGAAAACCCTGAATAGAGAAGCGGGGGGGACAAAAATGATTCGCACAGCGTTACCCCCACCAGGGGCGGCATCCTGCCGATCAGTCTGAATCACCCGGTAATTCAAATCAGAAACCGGGGAGTAAAGCACCAATACCCGACGGCTGACTGCTTATACTCTCAATCCCTGGACCAGGGGCAGTTTTATGGTGAACCGGGTCCACTCACCGTATTGTGACTCCACGGTGATATCTCCGTCATGGTCCTTGATGAAGCCATAACAGACCGACAACCCCAGGCCGACCCCCTTGATACTGTCGGTCTTGGTGGTGAAAAAGGAGTCGAACACTTTTTTGAGATACTCGGGTTTGATGCCTGTGCCGGTGTCTTCCACAACAATATGCAGCATCTTTCCATTGGGTTTTGTGGTGATTGTCAGGTTGCCGCCGTCAGGCATGGCATACATGGCATTGGAAAACATGTTGATGAACACCTGGCGCAGCTGGTCCCTGGATGCCATGATCCGGCCCGGGTTTCGGGCAAGCTCCAGAATCAGTTTGATGCTGTTTTCCCGGAAACGTTTTTCATACAGGACCATGAGTTCTTCAATGACCGCATTGATATCGAGTTCGGAACGTTCCACCTCATCGGGCTTTGAAAAAGAGAGCATTTTTTTGAGCATGTCCGCCAGGCGGATGGTTTCAGACAGAGACATGTCCAGCAGTTTTCGCCGCTTGTTGGTGGGGGGGATCTCGGTTTTCATCAGCTCAAGGGTATTCATGATGCCGAACAACGGATTGTTCAGTTCATGGGCGATCTGGGAGGTAAGCCGTCCCATGGCAGCCAGTTTTTCCGACTGCAGCAGGTGCTGCCGGGCATCGGACAATTCCCGCTCGGTTTTAAGCAGTTCCCGCAGATCCACAAAAAGAGCTACAGTGGCTGTTTCCCTGCCTTTTTCATCATAGAGAAACGAAGCAGACAGGTTGCCTTCCACCACCTGGCCGTCCCTGCGTTCAAACCTAAGGGGATAGGAATTGAGCTTGCCCACTCCCCCGTATTTTGGATCCCGCATCATCTGTGTGACTTCCGCCGCCACCTCTTTGGAATAAATCTGCTGGACCGTCATACGTCCCACCACTTCCTCGGCAGGCAGCCCGAACACCTCCTCGGCTCCCTGGTTCCAGAGGATAATTTTGCCGGTCATGTCCATGGACATAATGGCATTGGGCGAACAGGAGATGATATTGTCCAGAAAATCATGGGCTTCCTTGAGCTTGTTTTCGCTCTTTTTACGTTCGGTGACATCCACCACAATGCCTTCATAACCCAGAATCTGACCCTTGTCATCATACCGTACATTGGACGTCAACAAAATATGGATAACATGACCGTCCCTGCGCCGCCATTTCAGCTCATAATCCACCACCCGGCCTTTTTTTTCTATCACCTTCTGGTATTTTTCCCGGTCTTCCGGGGTAAGGTACACATCCCGGGCCAGATCCAAGGACAAAAATTCATCCTTATCCTGATATCCCAGGATTTTGAGCAATGTGGGATTTACATCCAGAAACCGTCCCTGTTTGCTGGAAATAAACACCCCGCACCCCACATGCGTGAACAGGCGCTGGTAACTTTCCCTGGAAGACTTGAGCTTGGCTGCCTGTACTTTGCGCCGGGTAATATCCCTGTAAATGGAAAGCTTGGACCGGGTGCCGTCCCGGTTGGTCACCGGTATTTCCGACAAGGCAAAGGTTTTTCCCACCGATTCCAGAAAAATCTCAGAATGGCGGGTCTCATTTTGTTCAAATATTTCCCTGTAATTGCACCATTCACAAGGTTTGTCATACCCCAGCAGCACCTTGTGACATTTTTCACCAATCCCTTCTCCGAACAGATTCTTCATGAACCGGTTCATGTACTCCACCGTAAAATCCTCGCTGACAATATAGATGCCGTCTTCAAACGCATCCAAAGCATCCAGCAGCTTAGGGGTATGGTCGTTCATGGAAAATCTCCTTGATGAGTTGGGTGATGGCAGTTGGGTATTATATCAAGGGTGACTATGCCATGGGCGTTGTTTCTTGTAAACAAAAAAGGGGAGATGGGCAGGGTTGACACGGGTAACCGTTCAGGGATTCCTGTTGGTTTCAGGGCTGTGGAAAACGGTATTTGCGGGGTTCAGGCCTGTACCCGAAGGTGGGGGGTGGGCAAAAAAATCATGCCTGCCGATTTGCCCGCATCTTCTTGCTTTTTTTTTCCGGCTGTTTTATATGGGGTGGTTAACAAACACACAAGGAAACAGATGCCCCTGTCCAGCCCCCATATTTTTAAGACCCAAATCTATTATGAAGACACGGACCATTCCGGTGTGGTCTATCACGCCAATTACCTGAAATTCTTTGAACGGGCCAGAGAAGACATTATCGGCATACAGCGCCTGTCTGACATGTGGTACAATGACGGGATCGGGTTTGCCGTGTACACGGCCGACCTGCGGTATCAGGATGGCGCGGTTTTCGGGGACCTGCTGGAAATCAGGACCAGGTGGGAAAAACAGGGAGACTACCGGGTGGTCTTCTTCCATGAAGCCTGGCGGCCGGAAGGGAAAAAACCGGCGGTCACCTGCAACCTGGAACTGGTATGCCTGGGACCCCAAAAGCGCCTGCTGCCCATCCCGGACCTGGAAATCTTCTGATACAAAAGCCGGGACCCGAGGCATCTGCTGTATCACTATTTTCAATACAGATTTATCCTGCCATTGATATTTTCTTTTTTCCATTGACAAGGCAGGTGTATCATTATACCTACCTACTTACCCTTATGTATTTATACCTGTTTATTCTTATGCATATTGATTTGGATAATCAGGTGTACATTTCTGCCACAAAGGTTTCCGGCCCTGCAGGAAACCTGACATAGGTACAAAACATGAACCATGTTTTTAACAGCATCAAGGAGGTGCCCGTGAAAGACAAACAAACCTTGCCGGAGGTGCAACCGGAAAAAACAGGAATTTCCAGGCGGAATTTTCTGAAGACCCTTACAGGAACAGCCGCCGGTATCGGTATTTCTCAGGTGTTCAACCCGGCCCTGATCCAGGCCCTGGAAAAAGGCCTGACACGCCACCCGGTCATCTGGATCCAGGGACAGGGGTGCACCGGTTGTTCCGTATCGTTGTTGAACAGTGTGGATCCATCCATTGCCGACATCCTGCTCAAAGTGATCAGTCTCCAGTTCCACCCCACAGTGGGGACCTGTGAGGGTCAACTGGCAATGGAACATGTATATGCAGTTGCCAAAGAATATGAAGGCCGGTTTTCTTTTGCCATTGAAGGGGCGATACCGGTGGCAGAAAATGGCAAATACTGCATTTTAGGTGAAATGGACCACCGGGAAATAACCATGGTGGATATGGTCCAGGAACTGGCCCCCATGGCAGGCTCTGTTCTGGCCGTCGGCACCTGCGCCGCATATGGCGGTATTCCTGCGGCAAAAGGCAATGTCACCGGTGCCACCGGTGTAATGGATTTTTTCAAAACCAAAAGCATCACCACTCCTGTGGTGAATATCCCGGGATGTCCGCCCCATCCGGACTGGATTGTAGGTTCCATTGTTCACCTGCTGGAAAGCGGTATTCCGGAACTGGATTATGACGGCCGGCCCAAACTGTTTTTCGGCAATAATATCCATGACAACTGCCCCAGACTGGACGACTATGACGAAGCGTTTATGTCCATGAGCCTGTCCGACCCCAATGGGTGCAGAATGGATGTGGGGTGCAAAGGTCCGGATACCTATGCAGACTGCTACAAGCGGAAATGGAACTCAGGCCTGAACTGGTGTGTTGACAATGCCGTGTGTATCGGCTGCGTGGAACGGGGTTTTCCCGATGCAATGTCACCTTTTTATGAACCCGCTTATTAATATATTTTAGGTGTTGTATTCTATATTCTGAAACCAAGGAGGTTGTAACATGGCAGGCTGTAATCCACAAACCGAACCAGCCCAGGCTGGTAAAAAAATAAAAATCCCCATTGATCCGGTGACCCGGATTGAAGGCCACCTGAAGGCAGAAGTTGAAGTTGCCGGAGGCAGGGTTGTTGATGCCCATGTGTCCGGCGGCATGTACAGAGGATTCGAGCAGATCCTGATCGGAAGAGATCCCAGGGATGCCACCCAGATCACCCAGAGAATCTGCGGGGTGTGCCCCACAGCCCATGCCACGGCATCTGCTCTGGCGCTGGACGATGCATTCGGCGTGGAACTGACGGACAACGGACGGATTGCCAGGAACCTGATCCTGGGCGCCAATTATCTGCAGTCCCACATCCTGCATTTTTACCATCTGGCAGCCCTGGACTATGTCAATGGTCCGGACACGGCCCCGTTTATTCCCAGGTATGCCAAAAATGACGTACGGCTTCCCAAAGAACTCAATGACGTGGCCGTGGGTCAGTACCTGGAAGCCCTGGAGATCCGCAAAATATGCCATGAAATGGTGGCGCTTCTGGGCGGCAAAATGCCCCATGTACAGGGTATCGTGGTGGGCGGTTCCACTGAGATACCCACAAGGGAAGCTTTGGATGCCTATGCAGTGCGCTTTCAAAAAGTCAGACAATTTATCGTTGAAAAATATGTTCCGCTTGTCTACCTGCTGGCCGGCCCGTACGGCGACCTGCTAAAGACTGGTGTGGGCCACAAAAACCTGGTTTCCTGGGGTGTCTTCCCCTTGGACAACAAGGGCAACACCCTGCTCAAGCCGGGTGTTTACACCGACGGCAAAGACTATGCAGTGGATCCGGCCATGATCAAGGAATATGTGAAATATTCCTGGTTTGAAGATTCCACCACAGGGCTCAACCCCACACAGGGCAAAACCCTGCCCAATCCAAACAAACCCGGGGCCTACAGCTTTATCAAGGCGCCCCGGTACAATGGCAAACCCCATGAAGGCGGTCCTCTGGCCAGGATGTGGGCCACAAATCCGGAGCTGTCCAAAACCGGCCGGGAAAAACTCGGTGTTACAAAACTGCGGGATATCGGCGATGCCTGTTTCTCCATCCTGGGCCGCCATGTGGCACGGGCGGAAGAAACCGCGCTGGTTGCAACGGCTTTGGAAGAATGGATCTCCCAGGCCCAGCCGGGCAAGGAAACCTTTGTTCCGACACCCATTCCCCAGTCCGCAGAGGGCCTTGGCCTGACAGAAGCCCCCAGGGGTGCCCTGCTCCATTACATCAATATCAAGGACCAGAAAATTGCCAACTACCAGGTGACATCCGCCACTATCTGGAACGCCAACCCCAGGGATGACATGGGGCAGAGAGGCCCCATTGAAGAGGCCCTCATCGGCGTGCCGGTCCCGGATGCTGCAAACCCGGTGAATGTGGGGCGGCTCATACGCTCCTTCGACCCCTGACTGGGCTGCGCCGTCCACGTGCTGGACGCAGATACCGGTCGGACCATTAAAGTGGAAGTACCCCTCTAACCTTTCTTGGGGTCAGAAGCAACTCTTGGGGTCAGGCTTGCGTTATTGTCGTTATTGATTGCCGATGTAAATAATATATAGTTTTTGTTCCAATAACGACAATAACGCAAGCCTGACCCCGGAATTCTGACCCCGGCTTATTACACCTATGAAAAAACTGCTGGTACTGGGGGTGGGCAACACCCTTCTCATGGACGAAGGCATTGGCGTGCACGCAGTGCATGAACTGCTGAAGGAAAAAGAAAGCTGGGACCAGGTGGATTTTATTGACGGGGGTACCTTTACCCAGGATATTTTTTACCTGTTTGAATCATATGAGAACATTCTGGTTCTGGATATTGTCCGGGCCGGTCATCCCCCCGGAACCATCTTCTGCCTGGAGGAAAATGATCTGCGCAAAGATGAAAAACAGATGCTGTCTCTGCATGACATCGATCTGCTGGATTCTTTAGGCATGGCCCAGATGCGGGGCCACCGGCCCTATCTGCGGGTGATCGGAATTCAGCCTGAAAAAATCGACTGGGGCACGGAACTTACCCCGACCCTTGCCCGTGCCCTGCCCGCCTTCCTGGATACAGCCCGAAAACATATCACAGACATCCTGGCAGCAACATAATGCAATGGCTGCATCTGCAGCTGTTTGAAACTGGATTCAGTGCCGACTGAGGGCACCGGCTGTGCCGCGGAATTTATGCCGGGGCTGCCCGGCATCAGCATATGCGGGGCAGCTGTTCGCCTGTAAGCATGTCCACCATGCGCCGGCCGCCTATGGCGGTTTCCAGAAACACCTTTCCCGGATGCCGGTCAGTGACTTCCCCGATGATGGCGGCATCTTTGCCGAACTGGTCGGCCTGGATAATTTCCAGCACCCGGGCGGCATGATTTTCGGGTACCAGGGCAACCAGTTTGCCTTCATTGGCGATATACAGCGGATCAAACCCCAGCAGCTCACATACCCCTTTGACCGCCCCTTTCACTGGCAGGGCAGATTCAAACAGGGTAATGCCTGCATGGGAGCCTGCAGCAATCTCATTGAGGGTGGTGCCCAGTCCCCCGCGGGTGGGATCCCGCAGCACATGGATATCGCACCCTGCATCCAGAATGGATTTCACCATATGGTTCAAAGGCGCAGAATCTGTTTTCAGATCCGACTCGAATTTCAAACCCTCCCTGGCGCTGAGAATGGCAATACCATGATCCGCAATGGTGCCGCTGAGAATGATTTTATCACCGGGAACGGCCCGGCTGCCGGACACATTCACTCCCTCAAAAATGATGCCCACCCCGGATGTATTGATGAAAATCTTGTCTGCCTTTCCCCGGGGCACCACCTTGGTATCACCGGTGACGATTTTCACCCCTGCATTTTTTGCCGCCTGTGCCATGGTTTCCAGGATAATCCGGAGATCCTTTATGGGCAGGCCTTCTTCAATAATCAGCCCCGCACTGATATACAATGGCTGGGCCCCGCACATGGCAATATCATTCACCGTGCCGTTGACTGCCAGATCCCCGATGTTTCCCCCGTTAAAAAAAATGGGATCCACCACATAGGAATCTGTTGAAAAAGCCATGCGGCCCGCCGGCATTTCACAGATTGCGCCGTCATCCTGCAGTGCCAGCTGATCATTGTGGAACAACGGAAGAATCATTTCGGAAAACATGGCATGGGAGGCCTTTCCCCCTGCACCGTGGTCCAGTAAAACAGTATCATCTGGTTTCATTTTATCTGCCTTCTTGAAAGCTGTAAAAGCGGAAAGTAAAAGGCGGGGTCAAGAAGCCTGACCCCACTATGTGTATTTATAATACGCTGCGCATGCCCCTTCGCTGGACACCATGCAGGGACCCACCGGTGTCATGGGGGTGCATTTTTTCTTGTAAAGGGCACAGGCTTCAGGGGTTTTCAACCCCATGAGGATGTCACCGCAGGCGCATCCTTTTGGTTCCGGCACTTCAGGCAGATCCAGGTTGAATCCGGCACCCGCGTCAAAGGAACTGAAGACCTGGTTCAGTTTCATGCCGCTGCCGGCAATAAAGCCGATACCCCGCCAGGCAGCACCACAGACGTCAAACACCTGGTGCATAACAGCCTTTGCCTTGGGGTTTCCCCGGGTACTCACCGCACGGGTATAGGCGTTTTCCAGGGCAGGTTTTCCGGTCTCATTCTGCAGCACCAGCAGGTGGATCGCCTGTAAAATGTCAATGGGCTCAAACCCGGCAATAACCGAGGGGATGTTATATGTCTCAAAGACCGGCCGATATGCATCGATACCCGTGATCACAGAAACATGGCCGGGAAGAATAAACCCGTCAATTTCCACACCTTCTGTTTCCATGAGGGCAGCCAGAGCCGGCGGGGTAAGCTTGTTGGCCGAATGGATGAAAAAATTATCCAGATCCTGTGCCGCTGCCATAAGAATGCCTGCGGCAATGGTGGGAATGGTGGTTTCAAACCCCACCGCACAGAACACCACCTGTTTATCCGGATTTTCTTTGGCCATGGTGACCGCATCAAAAACCGAATACACAATGCGCACATCCGCACCGGCAGCTTTCTGCCTTGACAGGGTCGTGCCGGAACCCGGTACCTTCATCAAATCCCCGAATGTGGTGACAATCACATCATCCAGCCGGGAAAATGCCACAAATGCATCAATGTCCTTCTGGGCCGTGACACAGACAGGACATCCCGGGCCGGACAACAACGTGATATTGTCCGGCAGCACACTCCTGATGCCATGGCGGAAAATGGCCATGGTATGTGTGCCGCACACCTCCATGAGGCGCAACGGTTTTTTGCTCTTCTGCCGGATGCTTGCTGCCAGATCCTTTGCCAGGGATGCATCCCGGAACTCTTCAATATATTTCAGGCCCATGGATCAGCCTCCTTTTGCGGGAAAATCATTGTTTGGTGAATCTGCAAGCCTGGCCCCGGCCACCACCACCTGGCCCAGGGAAATGCCCCCGTCACCCGAAGGCACACAGGTATGGGTATACACCGCCAGGCCCTTTTGTTCCAGTGCCTGGATCATGCGGGTCAGGATATACTCATTGTGAAACACCCCGCCGGACAACACCACCTTGTCAAGGCCCGTCGTTCCGGCAATCTTTTCTGCTGCCCGGACAAATGCAGCCACAATGGTCTGGTGAAACCGTCTGCTGATGCGCGGTGCCGGCACCTGTGTTTTAATTTCTGCCACAATGTCCAGGACACAGGGCATCATGTCAATGATAAACGCGGGTTCAGCGGTTTCATCCAAGGGCTCGGGCTGCCGGTCCAGACAAAAGGCATAAGGCGCCACCGTTTCTTTGCCGAAATCCTGTGCTGCCACTGTCTCCAGTTCCATGGCAGCCTGGCTTTCATGGGAGATGACATGGCAAATGCACAGCAAAGAGGACACTGCATCAAACAGCCGGCCGCAGCTGGATGTCATTGGCGTGTTGATCTGTTTTTCCATCATCTGACAGATAAATGCCAGTTTTTCTTTATCCCTCTGCCGGATAAAAGGAATGTCCAGGTCCAGAAAAGATCTGCCCATGGCTGTATACAAAACAGAGGCAGCCATGCGCCAGGGTTCCAGAACAGCGGCATCCCCTCCGGGCATGGGCACATAGCCCAGATGGGCCTTGCGCAGGAAGGTTTTTTGTGTGGCAGCCAGGATTTCCCCGCCCCAGATATGGCCGTCAGTCCCGTACCCGGTGCCGTCCAGGGTGATGGCGATCACCGGCCCGTCCAGATGGTTTTCCGCCATGCAGGACACGGCGTGGGCATGGTGATGCTGCACCGCCACCAGGGGGATACCGGCTGCGGCAGCATAGGCTGTGCTCATATATCCGGGATGCAGATCATGGGCCGCCGCCTGTGGTGCAGCATCCAGAATTTTGGTAAAATGGGCGATGGTGTGGGTATAAAATGCATAGGTTCTGTCATTTTCCAGGTCCCCGATATGCTGGCTTACAAAGGCCTGGCTGCCCCGGGTCAGGCAGATGGTGCTTTTCAGACCTGCCCCGCATCCAAGCACAGAAGGCAGAGGGGCTGCCAGCTGAATCGGCAGCGGGGCATATCCCCGGGAACGACGGACAAACCGGGTCTTTTCTGCCTGGATCCGGACAATGGAATCATCCGCCCGAAAATAAATATCGCGGTTGTGCAGGAGAAAAAAGTCCGCAATATGGGAAAATGCATCCAGGGCATCCTGGTTGTCAATGGACAAAGGCTCCCCGGACCGGTTTCCCGATGTCATCACCAGGATATCGGGTCCGTGTTCCAAAAGCAGACAATGCAAAGGGGTATAGGCAAGCATGATGCCAAGGCAGGTGTTGCAGGGTGCCAGGGCCGGAGAAAGTCCGGCACAAAGTCCATCTGCTTTTTTCTCTGCCAGGACAATGGGCCGGTGATAACACTGGAGCAGCTCTTTTTCATCATCGGATAATTGCACATGGTCCAGCAGCACAGCCACAGATCCGGCCATGAGGGCAAAGGGTTTGCTGGGGCGGTGTTTTCGCTGCCGCAGCAAACGGACTGCCCGGTCATTGGCGGCATCAGCAGCCAGATGAAACCCGCCCAGCCCTTTGATTGCCAGGATTTGGCCTGTTTTGAGCAGGTCTGCAGCCATGGCAATGGCATTGTCAGCCCCGGCCATCTGTCTGCCCTGGTTGTCCGTTAAAAACACCCTGGGACCGCATTCCGGACAGGCATTGGGCTGGGCATGAAACCTGCGGTTTGCGGGATCTTCGTATTCGGCCCGGCAGTTTGCACACATGACAAAGTCCTTCATGGAGGTTTTGGGCCGGTCATAGGGGATATCATTGATGATGGTGAATCTGGGGCCGCAATTGGTGCAGTTGATGAACGGATATGCATGCCGCCGGTTTTCGGGATCATGCATTTCCGCCAGGCAGTCGCTGCACACACACACATCCGGTGATATCAGGGTGGCCCGGCTGCGGGATGCACGGCTGGGGATGATGTGAAAGTCTGTAAACCCTGTGACTGGTATCCGGGTAGTCTGAACCCGGTCCACCCGGGCCAGAGGCGGCGGTGTCCCTGTGATGTCCGACACAAACCGATCCAGGCTGCAAGCGGGACCTTCCACCCGGGCCAGGACTCCGCCGGCGGCATTGGAAACCTCTCCTTTTATGCAATACTTTTGTGCAAGGGCGAACAAAAAGGGCCTGAAACCAACGCCCTGGACGACGCCGCTGATATCAAGCTGTTTTGCGATGCAGGGCGAATTCATACATCTGCGGCAGAAGCCCCGTCCCGGGTCCCGTCGGCCGCCAGAATGCTGCGCATGTCCTCCAGGGTCTGGAGTGCAGACTGTTCATCCAGTTTGCTGATGGCAAAACCGGCATGTACGATGACATAATCACCGATTTTCATATCATCCAGAAGCAGCAGACTGGCTTCTCTGACCACCCCGTCCACCTCCACCCTGGCAAGACTGTCCTGGATTTCAATTATTTTTGAGGGTACGGCCAAACACATACATCCCATCCCTTTTATGCATTAATAACAGTTAACCACTTACTATACCGGGAGGGCAGGGATTGGGCAATACTTATTTTACATCGATACAACCGCTATCGGTGATTTTATTTGCCGCCTTCATCTATGGCATAATTTGTTATGGTGGATTTTCGCGATCTCAACTCTACTACTGTCCGATATTTGATGTTATTTTCCATAAGATGCATCATTTCGGTATCAATATTCACGGAATCCAGGTGATAAATATCAACGTCTTCGCTGTTTTCACCGGGCATGGCAAAGGAATCTTCCCCCTGGACCGGCAGATGTTTCGGATGGGTTTTGGCAATATAATCGGGTTCTTTCCCCGCCATTGCCCGATTGAGGGTGTCGTTGAAATCAAGATCCCTGGGTTTGTAGCCAATGGTATCCATATTTGCGATGTTGCCGGTAATCAGGTTATGACGTCTGGCTGAAACATCCAATGCCTTTTCAATCATTTTTGATGTATAGCCGAATATCCGTGAATCTCCCATTTTTCTTTCTCCATCAAGTTCCATTTTCAATTACCTTTGCATACAGCACCCACGATAACCAAAGAGATGCAATTTATATGCCGGAAATCCAATATGATGCTGTCTGATCTACACAGTGACGGATTTTTTGTGCAGTCGGACACGTAAAAAAACAGGCAACCTGGGCCACAGAAGCCGCCCATGCCGGTATCCTGTGCCCGGAACAAGATCCCGGGGGCTTTTTTTTGGGCATTCCGGCTGGGCATTCCGGCTGGGAAAACCGGCTGGGACTGCTGATTTTGTCACTCTTTTGACGTGTCAGCCGTCAATTTCCATCAGGTTCAACCACCCAATATTTGCAATAATGGATTGTGCTCTGTGGATACGCTGGTGGGCGGTCCGGGCACAGGACACCGCCAGGAAAGGGGATTTGACCAAACCACTGCCGGGAAAGATCAAAAAGCCGGCACATATATGGCAATTGTCCAGATCCGTCAGGAAACACTTGACAGAGAGCCTGCAATATAATTAGAGTTTGTCCAGTCTGATTGGCTTGATACAAAAACAATACACCAGCGGAGGCTGCCATCGCCCATATCAACAAACAGATCCTTACCGCGGTTGTGGCCGCTGAAAATGGTGAAATATTTGAACTGGAAGGCTTTGGCGCAGCCGGGTATGCCGGCGACCGCCCTGTGGTGCTTACCAGAACCGATACCATTGCCATGCCCCACGGCAGCGAGCTGATGATGCTGCCGGGCCGTTCCCCCATGATATACGATGTTGCGGCAGACCGTTTTGAGACCCTGTCCAGAAATCCCTTTGCCCCGGATGAAAAAATTTTTCCGGTGGCGGTCTTCAACTCACCTGGATATGTAAACCGGCATTTTTGTGCCTATACCTGTGAAAAAAATGCCGGCACCCTTCCTCTTTTTTCATATGGAGCTGTGGGTTTCGGCAAAAACGGATTCCGGTCCGCTGCCCTGCAGGTGGATACTGAACCACGACAGGATCTGCGGCTGATGCCCCAAAAGAAAATAGTTCGGGGTGTGGGCAGGCTGCGCAAAAAATATCCGGACAACCGGCTGATGCGCCACCTGGAAACCTGCGCCCTGCAATACGGGTGTCCGGCAGGAAAAAATTTTTTCCTCCAGCGGTATGAAGCCCCTTTACCCACCTCCAGGGTCTGCAATGCCCGGTGCCTGGGGTGTATTTCCCTGCAGCCGGACCCCGGATTATGCGCCTGCCAGGACCGCATTGCCTTTACGCCCACTGCCACAGAAATTTTCCAGGTCGGCCTGGAGCATATCAGCCATGTGCCCCGGGCCGTTGTCAGTTTTGGCCAGGGATGCGAAGGCGAGCCCCTGACGGCATACGATGTCATCCGGCCGGCCATTGAGATGATCAGGCACGCCACGGACAAAGGCACCATCAACCTTAACACCAATGCCAGTATGCCCGGCCATGTGAAAAATCTGTGCAAAACCGGCCTGGACAGCATGCGGGTGTCCATGAATTCCGTGCGCAAAAAAATCTATACCGCCTATTTCAGACCCGCATCCTATGGCTGGGAAGATGTCTGCAGAAGTATTGATACTGCCAGGGAACAGGGCCGGTTTGTGGCAATCAACTACCTCAACTGCCCCGGGGTTACAGATGCACAAAAAGAGGTGGATGCATTGTTTGATTTTGTCCGGGACCATGACATAAACATGATCCAGTGGCGCAATCTCAATTATGATCCCCGGGCATATATTGCAGCCATGGAGGCCGTGGAACCCGGGGGTCCGCCCATGGGGATGGCCCGCCTGATCGATGCCATGACGAAGGCGTTTCCCTCTCTGGTCCACGGCTATTTCAACCCCTACCTTGGTGGGGAGTGATGATGAAAATTGCAGTGATTGATCAGACCATCAGAGAGGGCATGCAATACCAGGGTCTTGTATTTTCCCTGGACCAGCGCATGAAGCTCCTTGCATTCCAGGAACAGCTGGGTGTGGATGTCTGCCAGGCCGGATATCCTTCCGCCCACCCCCGGGAAGCTGCCATGGTCCGCCACATGGCAGACCATGCCCGAAAAAATGGATACCGGATCCGGGTGGCGGCCCTGGGAAGGGCCTTTATGCAGGATGCAGACATTCTGTTGAACACCGGGATACATGATGTACACCTGCACTTGCATATAAAAGATACCGCCGCACATGCCCAAGTGGAAAAAACATATGCCGGCCTTGGCACTGTCGTTGATCATATCCGTAACACCTGTCCGGATGCGGCCATTTCCGTGGCCATGCTGGACATGGGCAGAACAGGGCCTGCACTTTTGGACTCATGCATCCGGTTTCTGTGCCGGGACCTGAAAATTGATATATTGTCTTTGCCCGACACCTCGGGCATCATGGCCCCCAATCAGGTGGCGGAGCGCATCAAAAATGCGGCCTGCCTTGCAGAAGACACCGCCATTTCCATCCACTGCCACAATGATTTCGGTATGGCCTCGGCCAATTCAATAATGGGAATTGTGGCCGGTGCAAAGGTTCTGGAAGTCTCCGTTTTAGGGATCGGGGAACGCAACGGCATCGGTGATCTATATACCGTTACAAAACTTCTGGCTGACCAGGGAATACACTGTGGTTTTGATCATGAAAACATGGCGGCAATTACCGCCTATTATGCATTTGTGGATGCCATCGTCAAAGAACAGACCGGACAGGGCCTGATTTCTCCCGCAACCCCGGTGTTCGGCCAGGCCGTGCACACCCACGTGGCCGGCACCCATGCCGACGGTGCATTCGGCATTTCATCCACCCCGGAGTTTCATTTGAACCTGCTGTGCGGCAGGCGCATGGTGCAAAAATATCTGGCGCTGCATGCCATCGCATACAACCCGGCGCAACTGGATGACATCACCCGGGCAATAAAAAATGCGAGCATACAAAAATGCCGGCGCCTGGAAAAAACGGAAATCCAGGAAATTGCCGCATCCCTGCCCTGAGATGTCGATCCCTGTGCCAAATATCCAGTTCCTTGAAATTCTTCGAAAAAAAAATTGCAAAAAAAAGGCGTATCTGATTTAATAGCGGTTTAGCTGATTTTTTACAAAAGAGACAAAGGAAACACCGTGAACATGGATTTCACAGGCATCGTGGTGGTGGCGGGCAATTACGGAAGCGGAAAAACCGAAACCGCCATCAACCTGGCTGCCGCCTGCCGAAAAACCGGCATGGCTGTGAATATTGCGGACCTGGATCTGGTCAATCCCTATTTTCGGACCAGGGAAGCCAGAATACCCCTGGAAGCACTGGGCATAAAGGTCATCCTGCCCGACCGGCAATATCTTTTTGCCGATCTGCCCATTTTGTCCCCGGCAGTGGCGGACATTATCCGGCAGCAATCCGATTTGACCATTCTGGATGCCGGCGGAGATGATGTGGGGGTAACCGTACTGGCGGCCCTGGCATCTGTTTTACAAGACAGACCTGTGCGCATGCTCCAGGTCATTAATGTGTTCAGGCCCTTTACCAATGATGTGGCCGGGTGCATTAAAATACAACAGGAAATCGAAGCATCGGCCAAATTACCCATCACCGGACTGGTTTCCAATGCCAATCTTCTGGATGAGACCACACCCGACCACATATACCAGGGATATGACCTGGTTGAAAAAGTGTCGGCCGAAACCGGGCTGCCGGTGGATTTTATAACCGCCGGCCAAAAGGTTCTGCCGTTACTTGACATGCACCGGTTTTCATGTCCGGTGCTGCCCATTGACAGAAAACTGCTGCCGCCCTGGAAGCGCATCTGATAACAGGACGGCAAGACAAAATATTACATAAAAACATAGATATGCATAAAAATACTAAAAAGACAGACACCTACAAGGAGTAAGACGTATGGCATTTCAACACATAATTGATGACGAGCGCTGCAAAGGCTGCGGACTTTGTGTCAATTTCTGCCCCAAAAATGTTCTGGAGATCACTGACAGGGTAAATGCCAAAGGGCATTTTCCCGCGTATCAGGCAAGGCCCGAAGATTGTATCCACTGCACCATCTGCTGTATCATGTGCCCGGATGTGGCCATCAATATTGTCGAAACCCGGACTGCCTGAAAAAAAAAGGTAAAAAAATTAACTTCTGACCCCAAGGAAAAAAGATAATGGCAAAAGTGCTAATGAAAGGAAATGAGGCCATCGGTGAGGCTGCCATACGGGCAGGCTGTAAAAATTATTTTGCATATCCCATCACCCCCCAGTCCGAGGTGGCGGAATACCTGGTGAAACGGCTGCCGGAAGAAGGCGGGGTGTTTCTCCAGGGAGAAAGTGAAGTGGCGGTGGGGTATATGATTTTCGGGGCTGCCGGTGCCGGCGAACGGGTCATGACCACCTCCTCTTCTCCGGGCATCAGCCTGATGAGTGAAGCCATCTCCTATATTGCGGCGGCCCATTGTCCGGCGGTATTTGTCAATATCGTCCGGGGCGGGCCGGGTCTGGGCGGAATTCTGCCCTCCCAGGGGGATTATTTCCAGGCCACCAAAGGCGGGGGTCACGGGGATTACCACCTGCTGGTCATGGCGCCGGACGGGGTGCAGGAAGCCGTGGAAATGACCATGCTGGCGTTCACCCTGGCGGAAAAATACAGAGGCCCGGTCATGATCATGGGAGACGGTCTCATCGGACAGATGATGGAGCCGGTGGAATTTCCCGATGATTTGAAAACCGAACCCACCAACAAGGATGAGTGGGCCACCAGCGGCATGGATTTTCGAAAAAGCAAAAAGCGCAATCTGGTGAAATCCCTGTTTCTGGATCCCACGGCCCTCAATGACAACAACCTGGCCCTCAAAGCCAAGTACCAGCAGATGAAAGAAGAGGAGGTGCGGTTTGAACTGTACAACGGTGACACCGACTACCGGGTGTTGATCACCTCCTACGGCACCATGAGCCGGGTGTGCAGAACCGCCATTGACATGCTCAAGGAAGAGGGCATTGAGGTGGCAATGCTCCGGCCCAAAACCCTGTTCCCCTTTCCGGAAAAAGCCGTGTTTGAAGCTGCATGCAAAGACAGCTGCAAGGCGGTGATCAGCATTGAAATGAGCATGGGCCAGATGGTGGAAGATGTGGAGCGCTGCGTCAAAGGCAAACGCCCTGTGGAATTCTATGGTGAATGCGGAGGGGACATCCCGTCACCGGAAAAAATTATCGACATTATCAAAGGACTGTTATAGGAGCTCAGCATGGGAAAAACATTTACCACACCGAAAGCGCTCAGCAAAAACCACACCCACTACTGCCCGGGCTGTACCCACGGCATTGTCCACCGCCTGGTGGCAGAGGCCATAGATGACCTGGGCATCCAGGGAAAAACCGTGGGCATCGCCCCGGTGGGGTGTGCGGTTCTGGCGTATAATTATTTTGACTGCGACTTTCAGGAAGCAGCCCACGGCCGGGCACCTGCCATGGCCACGGGCATCAAGCGGGTGCGGCCGGATCTGATGGTCTTCACCTACCAGGGAGACGGGGATCTGGCCTCCATCGGCATGGGAGAAATCATCCATGCAGCCAACCGGGGAGAAAAATTCACCACCATCTTCATCAACAATGCCATCTACGGCATGACCGGCGGCCAGATGGCCCCCACCACCATGGGCGGCCAGCGGGCCACCACCGCCCCCGCAGGAAGAGACACCGCCGACACCGGCATGCCCATCCGCATGGCCAACCTGCTGGCAGAACTGGTCACCCCCGGGTATATCACACGACAGGCCGTGCTCAAGCCCCAGCAGGTGAACAAGACAAAAAAAGCCATCAAACAGGCGTTTCAATACCAGATGGAAAACCGGTGCTTCAGTTTTGTAGAAGTGGTTTCCACCTGTCCCACCAACTGGGGCCTGACACCGCTGGATGCCCTGAAATGGGCCGAAGACACCCTGCTTCCCTATTATGAACTGGGTGATTTTAAAGTCCCTGAATAGGCAGACATCCCATATGCTTCCTTTACCCTAATATGTTTGGAGAAACCAATGCAGACGGAAATAAAATTCGCAGGATTCGGCGGCCAGGGGATCCTGCTCAGCGCAAAGCTTCTGGCCTATGCAGCAATGAAACAGGGATACTTTGTAGCCTGGGTGCCATCCTACGGCCCTGAAATGCGCGGGGGAACAGCCTATTGCACGGTGGTGATCAGTGACAAACTCATCGGCTCTCCCATTATCAAAAACCCCACCCATCTGGTGGCCATGAACCTGCCTTCTTTGGAAAAATTTGAAAATGATGTCAAACCAGGCGGTATCATTTTCATCAATTCTTCTTTGATCCCCGTGACAAGCAAGCGCACCGACGTGACCCAGCTGGTGGTACCGGTCAATGATATCGCCATGAAAGCCGGCTCTGTCCGGGCTGCCAATATAGTGGCATTGAGTGCGTTTGCCGCCAAAAGCAAACTGGTGGACCTGGATCTGCTCAAGGAATGTGTGAAGGAAGAATTTGCCGCCAAGGCCAAAATCATTCCCTTGAACATGGAAGCGTTTGACCAGGGGGTAAAGAGCGCTCAGACAGCCTGAGATTTTTGTGAATGCAACAAACAACCCATGCACATAAAGGGGGCAAAAGCTATGATCAGAATCGAAATATCGTTGTTTCTCAAGAACGTGCCCGGTGAACTGGCACATCTTACGGCCCTGTTTGGAGAGGCCGGCATCAATATTGATGCCATCACCATCCAGGATGCGTCCTCCTATGTCCAGAACCTGTTTGAAGCCAGGGGAAAATCCTTGAAGCGGCTGGCATCGTCTGCCAGTTACAGCTCCATGCGCAGGGATTCTGCCGAATTTGCCCTGGTGCGCCTGCTCACGGACAACCCCGAGGCATCGGTGGCCCTGCTGAAAGAAAACGATTATCTGTTTGATACCAAAGAAGTGATCGCGGTGGATATTACCAACAAACCCGGTGAGTTTGCCAAAATCACCAAAAAATTCGGTGAAGAACAGATCAATATCAATTATGTGTATGGATCCGTGTCCGATGCCGACGGCAAATGCCTGTTTGTGTTCTGCCCGGAAGATGTAGCCTTTGCCGAATCCATTTTCAAAGACGGCACCTACTAGCGATAGCAGGCGACAGGTCCAGAGAAGATCTGAATATCCTGGAACCTTGACCCCGTCTGACAAATTTTGACAGAGCCCCCTGGGGATGCCGTGTGACAGGACCGTCAGATGACAATCTCGGGCCGGTCAAACGGCACCCACAGGGGGCGGGGTATCAATCAAGCTGAACAGGTTGTGGTTACATGTGACGTCCCTGAGTATAAGATATCAGGGCTTGCGCTTGTCTTTCAGTATATTGTTGGATATCACGATGCGCTGTATCTCCGAGGTGCCCTCGTAAATGGTGAACACCCGGGCATCCCGGTACAGCCGCTCCACCACATAATCTTTGGTAAACCCGTATCCCCCGTGGATCTGAATGGCCCTGGCCGTAACTTCATTGACCATTTCCGAGGCAAACAGTTTGGCAATGGAGGCTTCTTTGGTATAGGGTTCTTTTCGGTCCTTCATGGAGGCGGCGGAAAACACCAGCTGCCTGGCTGCTTCAATCTGGGTGGCCATATCTGCGATCTGGAAGCGGATGGCCTGGTGCTTGATGATGGGCACCCCGAACTGCCGTCTTTTTGTTGCATATTTCACCGCCGCATCAAAGGCGGCCTGGGCCACGCCCAGGGACTGGGCTGCAATGCCGATGCGGCCGCTGTCCAGACCGGACATGGCGATTTTGAATCCATCTCCTTCTTTTCCCAGCATCTGGGACACAGGGACCCGGCAGTCTTCAAAAATCAGGTCCGTGGTATCCGAGGCCCGCAATCCCATCTTGTCTTCTTCATGGCCCACTATCAAACCCTTTGTTCCCTTGGGCACAATAAAGCAGGAAATCCCTTTGTGGCCGGCATCGGGATCGGTTTTGGCCGTCACCAGCACCACTTTTGCATTACTGCCTGAAGTGATAAACCGCTTGGTGCCGTTGATGACAAAATGGTCCTTGTCCCGGACAGCAGTAGCGGCCTGGGAAACCGGATCCGATCCCGCATCTGGCTCGGTGAGCCCGAAAGCCCCGATGATTTCTCCGGAAGCCAACGGTTGTAAAAACCGCTGTTTCTGGTCTTCGGTACCGAACTTGTACAGGCTTTCACATACAATAGAGTTCTGGACAGACATGACCACGGATGTCGAGGCACAGGAATAGGCGATTTCCGACAGTGCCAGTACATAGGAAACCGTATCTGCAGACTCTCCGCCGTATGCTTCGGGAATCATCATGCCCATCAGGCCGAGTTCCCCCATCTGTTTGAAATTATCCGCCGGAAATTCCTTGGTCTGGTCCCGTTCCGCCGCCTTTGCTGCAACGACTTTTCTGGAAAACTCCCTGACCATGTTCTGGATCATTTTCTGTTCATCTGTCAGTTTACACAACATCGCCGGACACCTCCATATTTAGGGTACATACACAACCACGATCAACACGGCATCTGTATCTGCTGTATTGCGCAGGTCATGTTTGATCCCTGAATTAAAATGAAGAGAATCCCCGGCAGCCAGAACATTGACATGGTCCCCCACCTGGACTTCCACCTGTCCTTCCAGCACATGGACAAATTCCTCACCCTCGTGCTGGAACCCTACCCCCTCATGGCGGGTACCGGCTTCCACCACAATACGAAACGCCTTTAAATGTTTGTTTTGCGCCCCTGGTGTCAGGGGGGTGTAGGCATATTTATCGGTTCTTTTGGTGTAGGCATCAGACCGTTTTTCCCGGGCTTCTTCCGTGTCCTTGAGCAAAAAATCGGAATCCAGCTGCAGCACTTTCGACATCTGGAGCAACGTACCCACAGAAGGCCGTTTTGCACCACTTTCTATCTGTTTGATAGCATCCTTGGACAACCCGGTCTCATTGGCCATGGTGTCCAGGGTGATTTTTCTGTCCAGCCTGGCCCGCTTGATCCGTTTTCCGATAGGGGTGGTTTTTTTATTTACAACCATTGCATCTCCAATAGTCTGAAGGTCATTGCCAGATCATACCTGCCGGGGCAGGATTTACGGCAAAGCACTGTTAATCAACCTTTTCAATCCAGTTTTGGGTATCTTCCGCAGTGCCATACTGGATAGATGTCAGGGCATCATAAAATTTCATGGCTACCTTGCCGGGCTTGCCGTCTCCCATGTGGATCACCTGATCGCCATAACAGATTTCCCCCACCGGTGAGATCACGGCGGCGGTGCCTGATCCGAATACTTCGGTGAGGGTGCCTTTGGCATGGGCATCAAAGACCTCATCAATGCTGATTTTACGTTCCGACACCTGCATACCCCATTTTTTTGCAAGATCAATGACCGAAAACCGGGTGATACCAGGCAGGATGCTGCCTGTGAGATTGGGGGTTACCAGTTCATCTCCCATGAGAAAAAAGATGTTCATGGCCCCCACTTCTTCAATGTATTTTCGTTCCAGGGCATCCAGCCACAACACCTGGGCATACCCCTTTTTTTTGGCGATTTCACCGGCATTCAGGCTGGCTGCATAATTGCCTGCGGTCTTGAATTCTCCCACCCCGCCGGGCACTGCCCTGACATGGTCTTTGGACACCCAGATTTTTACCGGTGCCAGCCCGCCGGCATAATAGGCACCCACCGAGGACAGAATAATAAAAAACGTAAAGGTAAAAGAAGACCTGACCCCTAAGAAGGGATCCGTGGCAATGATAAAGGGCCGGATATACAAGGATGTACCCAGGGTTTCGGGAATCCAGTTTTTTTCCAGTGTAAGCAGCTGTTTCAAGGCATCCATGACAAAATCCACATCTATCTCAGGAATGCACAGCCCCCTTGCCGAACGGTTCAACCGGGCAAAATTATCCCGGGCCCGGAACAGCTGAATTTTTTTATCCGGTGTTTTGTAGGCTTTGAGGCCCTCAAAAATCGCCTGGCCGTAGTGATACACCATGGCAGCCGGTGACAGGGAAAAGGGAGCAAACGGCACAATGCGCGGATCATGCCACCCTTTTTCATTTGCATACTCCATCACAAACATATGGTCAGTGAACACCGTCCCAAATCCCAGGTCTTCATCCTTTGGCCGGGTACCGGTCTCGGACACCCGGGTTACTGTAATTTCCATTCTTTCCTCCTGAAAATGCAATCAGATTACCCCTTGCACGTTACAATTTAGGTTAAAACTTTTCGTATAAGAACGTTTCACATGTGCTTTGTCAAGTATATTTTGCCCGGCCGGGATATTTGCCGTCAGCATGCCGGGTTTTCGACCAGATCTGTGCAGTGCGCTGTATCCGCAACCCCTCTTGGAAGTGTCCTCCAAAATTTTTGCTGGCCAACAAGCTGTTTCCATATTATGATGAAAGCATGACACATTTTTATCACAACTATTTGGACTGACAATAGTAAAGTTGATCCTCAAACGTTGTGTTTTGGAGGAGAAAAATCATGGCTGAAAAAAAATTCAAACAGGTATGTACCTGTGAAAACTGCGGCAATGAAGCGGAAATGGTTGTCACCTGCAAGTGGGTTGAAGTGGAAGAAGCCCGGGAAAAACAGCAGGCCGATCACAAACCCCATAAGGTAAAAGGCACCGGCACCTGCACCAGCTGCGGCAATGAAGCGGAAGCCTGGGTGGACCTGTAACCCACAGCGTTACAAAAAAGAAAGGCAAATGCAATGGATGACCGCCGGATACTGGAAGACAAGCTCATCCTGGTGGTGGATGATGAACCCGATATCCTGGAAACACTGGAAGAGCTGCTTTATATGTGCCGGGTCCATACAGCAGGATCTTTTGAAGCAGCTGTGGATCTTTTGAAAACCAACACCTATGATGCCGCCATATTTGATATCATGGGGGTCCAGGGGTACCAGCTGCTGGAAATCACCCGCCGGTTGAACATCCCCACCCTTATGCTCACGGCCCACGCGCTGACACCGGAAAACCTGAAGACTGCCATTGAAAAAGGGGCAGACGCCTATGTTCCCAAAGACAAACTGGTGGATATCACCATGTTTGCGGCAGATGTTTTGACCGCACGGAAGCAGGGAAAGCAGGCCAATGCTGACTGGTTTTCCTTTGTGAGACCCGTGTTCGACAGATTGTTCGGGTCGGGATGGCGGAAAAGCGACCAGGATTTCTGGGATGCCTTTGACAAACAGCGGAAGGAATAGGGGCCAGAAGGTATCTTTTGACCCCTACAGCGGAATTACCACCTTGAATTCAGCCCCCCGGCCGGAATCTGAATCAAGTACCAGTTTTCCCCCCATGTCCCTGAGCAGCACCATGACACCTGCCAGTCCCAGGCCATGGCTCTGGATGGCATCTTCAATGGAACCGCCCGTGGTGAAATAGGTTTCAAATATCCGCTGCTGGTCTGATCTGGGAATGCCCCGGCCGTCATCCTTCACCCACAACGTCAGCCGGTTTTCACGTATCACGCCCCGGATATCCACCCGGTCGGCCCGGTGTTTGAACGCGTTGGTAACAAGGTTTCGCAGAATCTGGCGGACTTTTGCCGCATCCAGACAGACACAGGTTTCCCAGGTCTGCTGCGCAAAATCAAGGGTCACCCCGGCTGTCCCAATAGCCGCCTGGAGTCGGGGATATGATGCGGCATTCCGGATGGCATCCGCCACATTGGGGTCGGCCAGGTCGAACACTTCCACCAGTACACCCACCACCAGGGATGCCACGGTGAATTGTGAACATATTTTCACCCCTTCCCTGGAACGTCCCAGCTCCAGGACATCATTGACCAGGTGCTGGGTGGCCAGGGTGTTGCGCACAATCCGCTTGAGCACCTTGATCTGTTTTTCCGTGAGCGGACCATAGGCATCCTGTCGTTCCAGCAGGGATCTGGCCCCGGCATTGATCACGGAAATCGGCACTTTTAAATCATGGATGAGAATTTCGGTCTTGATATTGGTGTCAGGCATCTTGTTGTTCACCCCTAAAATCCTTGCAATTTGATTCAATGATTTTATATAGTGGCAATATCAAATCACAATGGTTATACGGGGATAGTTGAATCTTGTAAAGTCTTTTGGAGTTTTTATGGACAACAGCCGCAATGTCAGCACTGCCCTGGAAAAGAAGATTGCCGCACTGGAAGAAGAAAACCAGCTGCTCAAAAACATCATTCACAAAGCCCCGATCCCCATATTTGTTCTGGACAGATCCCATCGAATATCCCATTTCAATGAGGCTTTGGAAAAACTGAGCGGGTTTCGCGCAGCAGATATGATCGGCACCGATTTTCAGTGGAAAGCATTTTATGGCCAAAAACGGCCGGTCATGGCAGATCTGATCATTGATGATGCACCGGATGAGCAGATCATTGCCCTGTACGGTCCCAAATACAAAAAAGCGTTTTCCGACAGAAAATTATCCGCAGCCACCGATTTTTTCCCGGACCTTCCCCCCCATGGCAAATGGCTGTTCTTTACCGCAGCAGCCGTAACCGACACCAGAGGAGAGATTGCCGGAGCCGTGGAAACCCTCCAGGATGTTACGACTGAGAAGACAAGAGAGCAGGAGGTTTTTGAGCTTTATCAGACCTATCAAAAGGTCCTGGAATTCATTCCCTATCCCATCATCCTGTATGATGCAAACGGGTTTGTTACCTATGTCAATCCCGCTTTTTCAACGGTTTTCGGGTGGACCCTGGAGGAAATCAAAGGCGCAATACTGCCGTTTGTACCGGAAAATTTGAAGGAAGAAACCACCCAGATGCTGGACCGGTTCAAGGAAGAGCAGCGGCTCACCCGGTATGAGACCCAGCGCCTTACCAAAGACGGCAGGCGCAGGGATGTGGTCATCTGGGCCGCGTCCCACACCTGGTACAAGGGACGGCCGGGTGAACACTTTGTGATTTTACGCGACATCACCGAAGAAAAACGCCTGGCAGCCAACAACCGCTCCATCATGCGCATCAGTGCGGCCCTGCCTGAATACCCGGAACTGGAAGACCTCATGGATTATATTACCCGGGAAATCAAGGAACTTCTGCATACAGAAGGTGCGGTGGTGCTGCTCTATGATGAGATCAAAAACGATCTGTTTTTTTTGGGCGCATCCTATGATGACTCTGATACGGAACAGCGGGCCCGGAAAATCCGGTTTGCCCTGGATGAAGTGCTTGCCGGAAAAGTACTGCAAACCGGACGACCGGCGGTGGACAACCAGGCGGATAAAGACCTGGAATCCTATCCGGAAAGGGAACGCAAACTCGGGTACAAAACCAGAAGTATCCTGTGTGTACCCATCAGAAGTGACAGCCGCATCACAGGCATCCTGTGCGCCATCAACAAAAAACAAAACCCCTTTGACGACAATGACATGGAATTGATGACCATGATTGCCGGCACCGTGGGCATCTCCATTGAAAACGCCCGGTTTGCCCAGGCCCTGAAAGAAGCCTACCTGGATGTGGCTTCCATGAACCGGGCCAAGGACAAAGCCATCAACCATTTGTCCCATGAACTCAAAACCCCGGTGGCGGTGCTCACCGGATCACTGCAGATCCTGGAAAAAAAACTGGCAGACCTGCCCCAGGTCAAGACCGCCTCCACCCTGAACCGGATCCAGCGGAACCTGAACCGAATCGTACAGATCCAGGAAGAAACCGCTGACATCATGGATAAAAAAATATACGGGGCCAAAGACTTTCTCCTGGTCATGCTCCAGACCTGCAAAGACGAGCTGGAAACGGTGATTGAACAGCACCTGGACGAAGAAAACCCCATGGAGGTGGTGCAGGCGGTCATTGAAAAAGAGTTCGGTAGCCCCGAGCTCAACTACAGGGACATCACTTTTTCACAGGCCTTTGACACCCTGTTTGACAGCCTGAAACCTGCTTTTGATTTTAGGAACCTGGACATCCGCATTACCATGGATTAAAACCTCCCCAAAATCCGCCTGCCCAAAGATGTGCTGGAAAAGACCATAACCGGCCTGATGAAAAACAGCATTGAAAACACCCCGGACCATGGACGTATCGATATCTTTGCCCGCAGCAAAGACAACGGTATCCTTTTTGGTGTGCATGATTTCGGGGTGGGCATTGAAACGGAAGACCAGAAACGCATATTTGAAGGATTTTTCTCCACCCAGAAAACGGCTGATTATTCCACCAAAACCCCTTTTGATTTCAATGCCGGCGGCAAAGGCGTGGACCTTTTGCGCATGAAACTGTTTGCCGACCGCTTAGGGTTCTCCATTCACATGGAATCCAAACGCTGCTGTTTTCTGCATGACAACCCGGGTGAGATCTGTCCGGGAAACATTTCCCGATGCCGGTTCTGCACTGATCCTTCAGACTGCCGTAATTCGGGATATTCCATATTTACGGTATTCTTTCCCCATGAAAAAAAAATTACAAAAAGTCTTTGACAAACCAGAATCAATTGCATTACAACTAAAGTTGTGTTGAGACTGAGCGCTCGTTCTGATTTGATGCGGTTGTTCCGGCTCTTGCAGTGATACAGATATTGACACAGGCATTGGAAAGCAGTATGTCATCATACATCTTTATGGTAAGGAGGGTACGGGTCCATGAACAACAGTGTGCGGCACCTAAGCTTTTTTGACATCTATGAAAAAAATGCCCGGAATCTGAAAAACGCCTGTGCCCTTCACTGGAACCATCAGGACACCTCCCATGCCGACCTGTTTGATCAAACCGCGCAACTGGCAGCGGGCCTGGCTTTTCTCACACCCGAAACCAGGATCGCTGTGCTGTGCAAAAACCTTCCGGTATTTTTTCACCTGTTCGGGGCTGCCGCAGCGTTGAACCTGACCCTGGTGTTGATCAACCGGCGGCTGTCTGACAGTGAAATCCGCCATATTATAGAAGATACCACCCCTTCCATGATATTTTGCGACAATGACATGGCAGAGAAGGCATCAGAACTGACTGCTGCATTTTCCTTTCTGGATCACTGCATTGTGGTGGACGGTCCGAATGAAAATCTGTCGCCCCTGTACCGGGACAGCAGCAATATGATCCCGGTACCCTTTCAAAAAGATGACCCCTTTGTCATCATCCACACCGCAGCAGTCCAGGGCAAACCCAGGGGAGCGGTGTTGAGCCAGGAAAACATTTTGCTGTCCAACATGCAGGTGATTCATTATTACGGCCTGGACCAGGCCGCATGCCATGCCAATATTCTGCCGCTTTTCCATATCATGGGCCTGAACATGGCCCTGGCAACCCTCCAGGCCGGGGGCAAAAACGTTATCATGGAAAAATTCGACCCCCAACAGACCCTTCATCTTATCCAGGAACAAAAAGTCACCCTTTTGGGTTCCTTTCCCCCCATATTAACCACCCTTGCAGACACCATTGAAAAAGGCGATTATGACCTGACAAGCCTTACGATCACAGCAGGCCTGGATGCCCCGGACACGGTCAAAAAATGGGAGACTGCCACCGGCACCACCTTCTGGACCATGTACGGACAGACCGAAACTTCCGGTTTGATCACCTTTGCCCCGTACTTTGAGCACCCGGGATCTGCAGGCTCCATATCCCCTTTGGCCCATGTGAAAATAGCCGATGACCTTGACCGTTTTCTGGCAACCGGTGAAACCGGTGAAATCCTTGTCAAAGGCCCCCTGGTATTTCAAGGGTACTGGAATGCCCCTGAGCTCAATGCCCATACCTTCCGACAGGGCTGGCACCATACGGGAGATCTGGGCATGATCGATCCGGACGGGTTTTTGTTTTTCAAGGGCAGAAAAGCAGAAAGGGAACTGATCAAGCCCGGCGGAGAAAATGTCTTCCCCGCTGAAGTGGAAAAAGCGATCATGCAGCACGGGTCAGTCAGAGAGGTGTGTGTGTTCGGCGTGCCGGATCCGAAATTCGGTGAAGGCATCAAAGCTGTCTGCAGCCTGCACCCAGGAGAAAACCTGACAAAAGAGGAATTGATCCAGTTCACCGGATCCGTTATTGCCGGTTACAAAAAACCCCGGTATGTGGAATTTGTCCCGGATCTGCCCAAAACCGAAGACGGAGCCATTGACCGCACGGCAATAAAGCAGATGTTTGCTTGACAATCATCTAACGGGTTGATGGTAAACACGGTTTCGGGGTTGACACCGAACCGGTCGTTTATCAAGGGGAATCGGTAGGGTACCTGACTGAAGATTTTTCAGCTGTTGAACAGTATCATTTTTTGTAACCAAACCGGCAGGGGGGACTGCCACATGCGGCAGGAGCAGATATTTTTCCAGTTAACGCAAAACATTTGGATTCTTTATGGCGCATTTAAGAGTTTCAGACGTGACCCTTTCTTTTGGCGGGCTCAAGGCCCTGTCCCATGTGGATATGGCCATTGAACCGGGGTTGATCACATCCATCATCGGTCCCAACGGGGCGGGTAAAACAAGCATGCTCAACTGCATCTCCGGATTTTACCACCCCACCAAAGGCAAAATCCTTTACAAGGACAAAGACCTGACCCATGCATCCCCCCACCAGGTTTCCACCATGGGCATCGCCCGGGCCTTCCAGAACCTGGAACTGTTCTCCGGGCTGTCGGTTTTAGACAACCTGCTGCTGGCCCGGCACCAGAACCTGACCTATTCGTTTTTCCAGGCCGCCATATTTTATGGAAAAGCCTCCCGGATCGAAGCGGAAAACAGGGCAGCCGTGGAAGATGTCATTGATTTCATGGAACTGGAGCCGGTGCGCAAGCACATGGTGGGGAGTCTGAGCTACGGGTTTCAAAAAAAAGTGGAGGTGGCCCGGGCCCTGACCATGGATCCTGAGATTCTGCTGCTGGACGAACCCATGGCCGGCATGAACATCCAGGAAAAAGAAGATATTGTCCGGTTTGTCATGGATATCCAGAAAGAGCGCAATATCACCGTGGTTCTGGTGGAACATGACCTGGGGGTGGTCATGGATATTTCCGACCGGATCTATGTACTGGATTTCGGACAGGTCATCGGATCAGGAACCCCGGAGGAAGTCGCCAATAATCCCAAAGTAATTGAAGCCTATATCGGGGAGGACTGATCACCATGAGCAACAATGAACACCTGCTGAATTTCTCCATCCCCCAGCTGCTGCGGTGGCGGGTGGCTGAATCCCCCAAACGCACCGCCCTGCGGGAAAAGGATTACGGCATCTGGAATGCCTACACCTGGGAAGAATATTATGATTATGTGAGAAAAACCGGCATGGGATTGCGGGCCCTCGGCCTGGGCAAGGGAGATACCATTGCCATTATCTCAGACAATATTCCGGAGCTTTTGTTCATGGCCATCGGGGGCCATGCCATCGGCGCCATATCCGCCGGCATATACCAGACCACCATGCCCGCTGAAATCGCCCAGATCATCCAGTACCTGAAAATCTCTGTCGTATTCTGCGACAACCAGGAACAGGTGGACAAGGTTCTGGAGGTCCGGGACCAGATCCCCGATGTAAAAAAGGTCATTTTCGAAGACCCCCGGGGCATGCGCGATTATATGTCCGATGACTGGTTCATCAACATCCGGGACCTGTTTGAGATGGGGGATGCAGCCCATGCAAAAGACCCGGACCTGTTCGAAACTTTGGTGGACCAGGGCAAACCAGATGATGTGTGCCACCTGTGCCTGACCTCCGGCACCACAGGACTGCCCAAGGGCACCATGATGACCCACCAGAACTATATCAACATGGGTGTCAGAATCACCCAGGTGGATCCCCTGGAAGAAACCGATGAATATGTCTCGTTTCTGCCCTTTGCCTGGATCGGGGAACAGATGAACTCCTTCGGCGTGGCCATGGCAACAGGCATCACCATCAATTTTCCGGAATCCGTTGAAACCGCCATGTCGGATTTAAAGGAGATCGGCCCCCATTTCATGTTCGGGGCCCCCAGGATCTATGAAGGCATCCGGTCGGAAATCTGGCTGAAAATCGACCAGTCCTACTGGTTCAACAAACTGATGTACAACTATTTCATCAAAGTGGGGATTGCGGCGGCAGGGTACCGCATGACCGGCAAACCCATGCCGGCGATGCTCCGGTTCAAAGCCTGGCTGGGCAGACAGTTCATCTTCCGGCCCCTGGTGAACCAGATCGGACTGCTCCGGCTGCGGCGGGCCTATACCGGCGGGGCCGCCCTGGGACCGGAACTGTTCACCTTTTACCAGGCCATCGGGGTCAACCTCAAACAGATTTACGGCCAGACAGAAATCACCGGTATCGCATACATGCACAGAGACGGGGATATCCGGCCGGAAACCGTTGGCAAGCCATTGCCCGGCACAGAGTGCAAAATTGCCGATGACGGGGAGATCCTGTCCAGGTCCCCCTCGGTATCACCCGGGTATTTTGAACTGCCGGAAAAAACCAAAGAGCTGCTGGAAGGCGGATGGCTGCACTCCGGAGATGCCGGATTCATAGATGAACACGGACACCTGGTGGTCATTGACCGGGTGTCTGATGTGATGCACAACAACAAGGGGGAGATGTTCTCGCCCATGTTCCTGGAAAACGCCCTCAAATTCAGCCCCTATATAAAGGAAGCTGTTATTTTCGGCAACAAAAAGGATTTTGTGGCGGCCCTCATCAACATCGATCCCATTGTAGTGGGCAAATGGGCCGAAGACAGAGGCCTGTCCTACACCACCTACATGGACCTGTCAAAGAAAAAAGAGGTGGCGGACCTGATCATGGAACAGGTGCTGGATGTCAATTCCAGAGCGGAAAAAGAACATTTCAAAATCAAGCGGTTTGCCCTGCTGTATAAGCTGCTGGATGTGGATGACGGCGAGTTGACCAAAACCGGAAAAATCCGCCGCAAATTTGTACAGGAGCGCTATCAGAACCTGTATGAGGCCCTGTATGATGAAACTGTTGACACAAAAGAGGTCGAAGCGTCCTTCCAGTACCAGGACGGGCAGTCGACACTGGTGAAAACCCGGATCGCATTTTACACGGTGAAAGGAGTCTGATGAGTTATTTTTTTCAAATTGTAGTCAGTGGTATCGTGGTGGGCTCCATCTATGCCCTGGCCGCCCTGGGACTGGTACTGGTCTACAAATCCAGCCGGGTGGCCAATTTCGCCCACGGCCAGATCATTGCCGCCGGTGCGTTTATCACCTTTTTCCTCACCGTCCGGCTGGGGGTACCCATCTTTTTCTCATTTCTGGCCTCCATGCTCATCACCTTTTTCCTGGCCATGAGTGTGGAAAGAATCTTTTTAAGACGGCTCATCGGGGAGCCCATCATTTCGGTGATCATGGTCACCATCGGGCTGGCATCCATTTTTGACGGCCTGATCTACCTGACCCCCTTCGGCTCCGAGAATTTTTCATTTCCCACATTTCTTCCCACCGAATCCATCGTAGTGGGCGGGGTATCCATTTCCTGGACACAGCTGGTGGGGGTGATCATCACCTTTGTGCTCATCGGGTGCTTTTCCTGGTTTTTTAAAAAATCCACGGTGGGGATCTCCATGCGGGCCGTGTCGGACGACCAGTTCGGTGCCATGTCCGTGGGCATTTCGGTTCCCCGGGTGTTCGCACTGGCCTGGGCCACGGCCGGGTTGTCCGCGGCCGCTGCCGGGTGTATCATCGGCAACATCACGGGCCTGAATTTCGAGACCCTGCATGCCTTCGGCATCGTGGTGTTTCCCGTGGTGATCCTGGGGGGCCTGGATTCCATTTTAGGGGCGGTGGTGGCCGGCATCATCATGGGCCTGATCCAGCAGTTTGCCTCAGGATACCTGGACGGCAATTTCGGGCTCAACGGCACAGGCGATGTCATGCCCTATATTATTTTGTTGATCATCCTTCTTTTCAAACCACATGGATTGTTCGGTATCCATGAAATCGAGCGGGTGTAACCTATGTCACAGAATCGGTGGTTAGCGACGGGAAATTTTTTCACCTCCTACAAACAAGAACAGCGAACCTTTTTCACCCACCTGGACCGGACCATATTCACCTGTTTTCTGGTCATTCTGTTCGGGTGGCCCCTGGTATTCGAGATCAGTAACAAGTACATGCTGGTACTGGACAATATCCTGATTGCCATTGTGGCGGTCATGGGCCTGAATCTTCTGCTGGGATTTGCCGGGCTCATCTCCATCGGCCATGCCGCCTTCGTGGGCATCGGGGCCTATACCGTGGCATCCGTGTGTCAGGTCATCGGGGAAAACCACGTGATCGTCACCCATTTCTGGCCGGTGCTCATTGTGGTTGCCGGCATCATGGGGGCAATTTTCGGTGCGTTTGTGGGGCTGCCGGCCCTGCGGCTCAAACATCTGTACCTGGCCATTGCCACCCTGTCCTTCCAGATGATCTTTGAATGGTTCATCCAGTTCATGAGCTTTTTCAACCAGGGCCAGACCATCTATGTGGGACGGGCCCACTGGTTCACCGGCCAGGTGGGCAGAAACGACCATTACCTGTTCTGGTACTATATCATTCTGACCATTGTGGTGGTCCTGGGGTTCGGTGTCAGAAATCTGCTGAAAACCAAATACGGCCGGTGCCTGGTGGCGGTGCGGGACAATGACCGGGCCGCCGATGCCATGGGCATGAACCCGGGGCTCACCAAGGTGTATGCCTTTGCCCTGGCCGGCTTTTTTGCCGGCGTGGCCGGGGCTCTGCATGCCTATCTCTACCGGGGGGTGGGGTTTGACTCTTTTACCCTGCATCACTCGGTGGCCTATCTGGCCATGGCCATTGTGGGCGGACTGGGCACCCTGAACGGCATCTTCTGGGGCCCGGTGGCCATCAAATACCTGGATCTGCAGGTGGAGCAGTTCTCGGAACTGGCCGGGCACTACCTGACCTATGCCCCGAACGTGGCCACGGCCTTGAAACCCCTGAGCTTTGGTCTGGTTATTGTATTGTTTCTGATGTATGAACCCCGGGGCATTGCCAACTGGTGGCGTATTGCCAAATCCTACACCAAGCTGTGGCCGTTCCGCTACTGACCCATGGCGGGACTGCGGCAGCTTTAACCATATCACAGGTCATAACCCAAACCGAGGAGGCACGTATCATGAAAAGCAAAACCGCATTAATTTTCAACGCATTACTGGTTATTGTGTTCGTGTTTGCATTCACTCTGCCGGCATCTGCCGGCACCACATACAAACTGGGGATGTCCCTGGCCATAACAGGTCCCACATCCGATGCCGGGAACCCCTATGCCAAAGGGGCGGAAGACTGGTTCAAGTTTGTCAATGAAACCGATTATCTGGGAGACGGAGACATAATCGACTGCCCCATCCGGGATGACCAGTACAAAAATGACACCACCAAGCGTTTTTTTGAAGAATTTCTGGATGACGGTATCCTGATTTTCTTAAGCTATGCCACCGGCGGCAACCTGGCATTGAAACGCGATTTTGAAGAGGTACAGATCCCGGTTATTCCCGCCTCCTACCATGAAGGCCTGATCGTGGATGCCAACTACACCTTCATGCCCGTGGCCACCTATTCGGAAAACGCCGTAAGTCTGGCCGAGTATGTGGTGGGCAAACACGAAGGGACGGATACCCCCAAGGTCGCTTTCTTTATCCATCCATCCGCATTCGGCAGGGGACCGCTGGAAGATACCCAGAAAGCCGTTTCCCTGGGCCTGGGAATCGACATTGTTGAAGTGGTGGAACACGGCACAGACCTGGACAACACCGCCATGCTCCAGCGCCTGGAGAGCAAGGGGGTCCAGTATGTGATCTGTCACACGGTGCAGACCCCGGTGGCCACCATGCTCACCGATGCCCAGCGCTTAGGGGTGACGGCCGCCACTTTTGGTGAAAAAGGCAAGCTCACCTTTCTGGGTGCCCACTATACCGGCGGATCCGATCTGATCGCCCTGGCCGGCACCGCCACAGAGGGGTACATCTGGGCCGACTCCTACAACCTGACCTCGGAAAACAATGAAGGGGCCAAAAAACAGCTGGAACTGGCAGAACGGTACGGCCGGGATGACAAGGCCGCCAACTCACACAATTACGGTGCCGGCATCCTGGCGGCCCAGATTGCCACCGAAGCCATCAAAGAAACCAAGAAAGCCGGACTGAAAGTCAACCGGGAAAATATCTACAAAACCATGCAGACATTGAATTTTCAGTCCTTTGCTGCGGCCGGACCGGTGACCTATTCTCCCACCGAACGGATCGGGGTGGATGTGCAGAACATTTACGTGGCTGAAGGCGGCGTATTCAAAAAGATCCAGTCCTTTGAATCCCAGTACATCCAGAAAGTCCGGGCCGACCGGTAACGTGATCTGTATCAAGCATAACACTGCATACACAAGGTAACCCCGCCTTCCCGGGAACAGGTTCCTGTTTCCGGGAAGGTCAACCACCAAGCCAGAGAAAGCGCATATGGAAACAAATCTGCTGGAAGTCAACAACATTGAAGTGGTCTACAATGATATCATCCAGGTTTTGCGGGGGGTCAGCCTCCATGTACCCAAAGGCAGCATTGTCGCCCTTCTTGGTACCAACGGCGCCGGAAAGACAACCACTTTGCGGGCCATATCAGGATTGCTGAAACCGGAAAACGGGGCCATCCGGGAAGGACGTATCACCTTTGAAGGCACAGACACCACCCAGATGCTGGGAACCGCTGTGGTCAAACTCGGGGCCGTGATGGTACCGGAAGGCCGGCGGGTGTTCAAGCACCTGACCGTGAATGAAAACATCATTGTGGGCTCCATCACAAGAAAAGACGGGGCTGCTGCCATTAAAAAAGACAATGAGCTTATGTACAAGCACTTTCCCCGGCTGTCCAATGTCACCAACCGCATGGCAGGATACAGTTCCGGCGGGGAACAGCAGATGATCGCCATTGCCAGGGCCCTGATGGCGGCCCCGAAAATGCTCATGCTGGACGAACCCTCCCTGGGCCTTGCCCCGCTGCTGGTAAAGGAAATTTTTGACAATATCCAGCGCATCAACAAGGAACTGTCCACCACGATTCTGGTGGTGGAGCAGAATGCCAAGGTGGCCCTGGCGGTGTCGGACTATGCCTATATCATGGAAACGGGCAAAATCGTGCTGGAAGGCCCCTCAAAAGAGCTGCAGAAAAACCCGGATGTCAAGGAATTTTACATGGGCATCACCAAAGGGGGTGGACGCAAATCCTTTAAAGATGTAAAATCCTATAAACGGCGCAAACGCTGGATGTAAGACCAACAATTTTAGGAGCACAACATGAATATACTGGTGGGATATGATGGCGGAGAAGAAGGACGGCTGGCACTGGCACTGGCCCGGGATACTGCGGTTTTCCACAAAGCGTTTGTCCATGTGATCACCTCCATGGAAGGGGGCAGCGCAGAAAAACAGGCGGATATCCAGAAAGCGGAAAAAGACCTTGCATTTGCAAAAACCCTTCTGGAAAACTCCGGCATCCCGTGTGACTGCCAGCAGAGCGTCCGGGGCATGTCCGCAGGCGAAGACCTGGTGAAATTTGCCCAGGAAAACGATATCAGCCACATCTTTCTGGGCATCCGCAAAAAATCCCGGGCCCAGAAAGCCATCCTGGGCTCCACTGCCCGGTTCGTGATCCTCAAGGCCCCCTGCCCCGTGACAACGGTAAAATTCGACCTGGACACCATCTCCACCCAGGACCTGCTCAAGGACCGCCGCATCCTGGTGGTGGATGATGAACCCGATATCCTGGAAACCATTGAAGAACTCATGGACATGTGCATCCTTGACACAGCCGGCTCCTTTGAAGCTGCCAGAAAAAAACTGGATGAAACCGCCTACGACCTGGCCATCCTGGACATCATGGGCGTCAACGGCTATGAAATCCTGGCCCTGGCCAAAGAAAAAGACCTGCCCGCCCTCATGCTCACCGCCCATGCCCTCACCCCGGAAAACCTCAAGGAATCCATCAAAAAAGGGGCCGACGCCTACATCCCCAAAGATGAACTGGCCAACCTGCAAACCCACGTGGCAGACGTGATCCGCACAAGAATCCAGGGCAACCAGGGCTACGGCGCCTGGTTCTCCAAACTCAAACCATTCTTCGACAAATCCTTCGGCACAGGCTGGCAGGACAAGGACAAAACCTTCTGGAACTCCTTTAACGACAAGTACGGC
>JAABSA010000036.1 GCA_011390635.1 Desulfotignum sp.
TGCGGAAACCATGGAAAAATTATCCAGGGTAAGCATACAGGCAGGCCATGAGAACAAGGTTTCTGATGCTCCTGAAACCGCGGCCAGAAAAGACAATGATACACCATATCCCACAGCAGGAATCAATGGGCAGACCACACAGTCCAAAAAAGCAGCATAAAGCCATCCTAACATTTTTTTAACACAATAGTAAAGATTTGCTAATACAGATACACTATATTATGAGATTGTGAAGGCCTTGGCACACCTGTGAGGCTGCCCGATAACCCTGAAATGTAATAAACCACAAAGAAGCCTTTAATGAATACTGACAACACAACTGCTGCGGCAAAGACTGTCAATACGGCAGACCGGACCGGATTGGAAAACGAACCAAACAGAAAGCGCAGTCATCGTCTGGTGGACAAGGAAAACCGCAGCACCGTGGGAGAAAAAAGTGTTGAAAATCCCAAGATGCGGTGTGAAGAGGTGAGCGTTTTCTATGACAACGGCGCCACCAAGGCCATCAATGCCGTCTCCCTGGACATCGGTTCCAATGAGGTCATCGCCATGATTGGCCCATCAGGCTGCGGCAAATCCACTTTTATCCGATGTCTGAACCGCATGAATGACACCATTGATGGGTGTAAAGTGGAAGGCAGCATCTATCTGGAAGGCAAAAATATTTATGACAAAGATGTCGACGTGGTGCCCCTGAGAGCCCGGGTGGGAATGGTGTTCCAGAAGCCCAATCCCTTTCCCAAATCCATTTTTGACAATGTGGCCTACGGCCCCCGGATTCATGGACTGGTCGCCAACCAAAGCCAGACAGAGGAGCTGGTGGAAAAATCCCTGGTACGGGCAGGATTATGGAACGAGGTAAAGGACCGGCTGGACCAGCCCGGTACCGGCCTGTCCGGGGGTCAGCAGCAGCGGCTGTGCATCGCCAGGACCATTGCCGTCAACCCCGAGGTGATTCTCATGGATGAGCCCTGCTCCGCACTGGACCCCATTGCCACTGCAATCATTGAAGACTTGATTGACGAGCTCCGGCAGGAATACTCCATTGCCATTGTCACCCACTCCATGCAGCAGGCTTCCCGGGTGTCCCAGCGCACCGCCTATTTCCATCTGGGAGATCTAATCGAAATCGGCCCCACGGAGCAGATTTTTCTCAATCCGCTGCACCAGTTGACCCAGGATTATATCACCGGCCGGTTCGGTTGATTCCCAATGGTTTCCTGCTGATATTGCCGGGGGTCGATACGGGCAGGCATGCCGCAGCCCTGGCGGTGATCTGACCGTCCAGTGCGGAAGAGATGATGCCGCCGCTGTACCCAGCCCCTTCTCCAGCCGGAAACAGGCCCTCGATATCCGGATGCATCCGGGTGACGGGATCCCTGGGTATTCTCACCGGCGAACTGGTGCGGCTCTCCACAGCCAGCACCTGGGCCTGGTCTGTGACATATCCCCTCATCTTTTTTCCAAACGCGGTAAATCCCTGTTTCAGGGCCTGGGTGATGCCCGGTCCCAGAACATCCCTGACCGGATAGCTGACCGCACCGGGGATATATGAGGTGGCCGGCAGGGTGGGCGAGACCCGGTCTGCCAGAAAATCGGTGAGCCGCTGGGCCGGGGCCGCCAGGGTGTTCCCGCCGGCGGCAAAGGCCTTTGCTTCGATCTCCTGCTGAAAGGCCAGTCCGGCAAAATGACGTCTGCGCTGATGGTGCTGCCACAGGGCCTCATCCACGGTGACCACCATACCGGCATTGGCACAGGAAAGGTTCCTTGCGGCATTGGACATGCCGTTGAGCACCAGCTCGCCCGGTGCAGTGGCAGCCGGTACCAGCATGCCCCCGGGGCACATGCAGAAGGAATACACTCCGGCCCCGCCGAACTGGCCGGACAGGGTGTAACTGGCGGCCGGCAGCAGCGGATCGCCGGCATGCCGGCCATACTGGATGGCATTGATCATGGTTTGGGGATGTTCCACCCGCACCCCCATGGCATAGGGTTTGGCTGTCAGACGGATTCCGAGGCCATCCAGGAGAAAATAGATATCCCGGGCCGAGTGGCCCGTGGCCAGGATAACGGCAGGGGCAGCAAATTCCCGGGTTCGGGTGGTGACTCCCCGGATCTGGTTACCGGTCAGAACCAGCCCGGTAACCCGGGTGTTAAAATGGATTTCGCCGCCGCACGACAAGATGGTCCGGCGGATAGCGGCGATGATTTTGGGCAGCCGGTTGGAACCGATATGGGGATGGGCGTCGATCAGGATGTCAGGAGTTGCACCGTGCTGCACCAGAAGAGAAAGAATGTCCCGGACATTGCCCCGTTTGGTGGCCCGGGTGTAAAGCTTTCCGTCACTGTAGGTACCTGCCCCGCCCTCGCCAAAACAGTAATTGGAATCCGGGTTGCAGATGCCCTCCTGGTTGATGATTTTCAGATCATACCGCCGGGTGGTGACATCTTTGCCACGTTCCAGCACAATGGGACGGATATTGTGGCGGATCAGTTCCAGGGCGGCAAACAACCCGGCAGGGCCAGAGCCCACGATAACCGCGCTTTTTTTACCGGTCACCTGATTGAAAACGACCGGTGCAAACAGCCCGGGTGCAGATTCACCGCAAAAAACCTCAGCCTGCAGCACAACAACCGGAGATTTTCCCCTGGCATCCAGAGACCGCCTTATAATCCGGATGCCGGTGATATCGCCAGGATCACATTTCAAGGCCTGGGCGGCCGACCTGATCTGGGCATCCTCGTTTTGAGAAAGTGCCGGCTGCAGTCGGAGGGTGACGGGTTGCACCACAGGTGTTCCTTTATATATTGCTAAGCGGTTTCAGAATCTGATGAAAAAGGCAGCGGCAGGGCAACAGGGGACCATTGGCCCGACACATGGATCAGGCCGTGCTCAGGGGGAAGCTGCTCCACCAGGGGAGCTTCCCCCAGCCACTTGCGGTATTGCTGCCACCGGGAAACTTCCATCGCCCCCCTGGGTACCCGGAGTGATCCGTCAAAAGCCCGTTCCCTGAATACCAGGCGACTGGTTCTGACAGAGATCTGATTACTGTGAATCACCGTTGTGTTTCCATCACTGTGCAGGCCGTATTGACAGGTATTTCTGGCAAAATGGGTATTGTCAAACAGAACAAAGGTGCTGGTGGTCAAGCCTTCAAGATCATTATAAACATCGTTCAAAAATGTAAGGGTCTGCTCCAGATCCGGGTCGGTTGAGGTGGGAAGCCCGAAAATCATCAGTCCCAGATTGGAGATATTGGCTGCCGCCGAGTCTCTTAGAACAGTTTTAATGTCACTGATGCAGGTGCCTTTATTGACAAGATCCAGCAGGCGCTGGGAACCGGTTTCAATGCCCCAGCCGATCCAGCGGCATCCGGCGGCGGACCACAGAGCCAGGCGGCCGGAGGTACAGTCCGCAGTGGGTTTGCCCAGGATATGAAAGGATATGGACAACCCTTTGGCCAGGATCTCTTCACAGATGGCATCCATATCACGTGGCAGAATATATTCATCTGCCGCATAAAAATGGCGGACCCCCATATTTTTGCAGTATTCGGCCAGTTCGGATACAAATACCTCCGCAGATTTTCTGCGGTACCCCCCAAATGAAAAGTTGTGGGAACAGAACCGGCATTTTCGCCAGGCACATCCCCGGGAAAACAACACTGGCAGCACCGGCACCGGATTGAAATACGCCTCCAGAGGCAGCCTTGAAAAATCAGGAGCCGGCAGATCTTTCAGGGAAATCGTCCGGGATCTGGGGTTGGTTCTGATCGTATCCCCCTGCCTGAAAACCAGTCCCGCAATATCCGGCCATGCCACACCGGCACACAACGCGGCAGCAGCATCTTCTCCTTCGCCGCAGACCACGGCATCGATTTCAGGCACTGCTGTCAATAAATCATGCACCTGCAGGGCCGACATCATGGCCCCGCCCAGCACCACCCGGCATCTGCTGCCGGGTTTCCCGGTCAAGGCCTGCCTCACGGTACGGGCCAGGGCTGCAGCAAACGGCATCTGCTCCGGGAAAAGCACGGAAATCCCGACCAATTCGGGATCAAACGCAAGGACCTGCCCTGTCTGGCTGCCAAGCACCGATAAAAAGGCCAGGTCTGCCTCCCCTGTGGCAAGAAAGGTTTCAGCCTGACGGCAGAGCGCAGCCATTTCTTTTCTGAGACGGTCCCACACGGTTTTGAAAAAAAGTGTCTGGCCTGGATCCAGGAAGCCGCCACTTTTCCCCCGGACAAAATCCATCAGATCCTGTCCCCGCGGCTCGACACCCGCGATCCTGATCCAGGTGGCAATATTCAGATCTAAAAGCCGGACCGAAGTGCCGGGCACCGATGATTCAATAAAAGGTGCCAGGGAAGCGATACCAAGAGGCACATAAGTGGCGCTGGCCCTGGGAGGGAACACAAGAACCACTCGCATCCGGCTGATCTCCTGTTTCAGTTGTGTATTTTTGTAAATTCTCGGAAAAAGAATGAGATCTTTTAGCATCTTTTTCCAGATATTTCAAGCATCAAATCATCTCCTGGCCGGCAGATTTATAAGGTAATCCCGGCAACTGATAATGAAAAGATGAGAACAAAGATCTTGACAAACCAGTTGATAATGATATTTCTGACTGAAGAAGAAAAAGGCTGCTCTGGTTCCACCTGGAACAGCGATGCTGGCTGCTTGCAGGATTTAGGCTGCAAAATGATCATACCAAGGATGATGCATGGCTGAAAAGCCCACCTACGAAGCATTGATGGTCCGGTGCAAGGCATTGGAAAACCAGACCGGCCAACTCGAGCGCATGAAAGAGAAGCTGCAGCAGAAACTGCGTGAAATGTCTGTGCTTAAAACCCTTGGGGATCAGATCAGCAGAAACGTTTCTTTTAACAAAGTCGCCCAATCTGCGGTTGAAAGCCTCTTTGATATCATGACCGCAGACCTGGTGCTCCTTTTTTCCAGAAAAGAGGAGCACCTTATCCTGGTTGCCCAGAAATATACAGACCAGCAGTTCCGGCACCAGGTCAAAGGCCCCCACAAAGTGGGGCATTGCCTTTGCGGCCTGGCAGTGAAAACCAGACAGGCCATTTATGTCACAGATATTCATACGGACATCAGGTGCACCTGGGAAGAATGTAAAAAAGCCGGCCTGACATCCTTTGCCGCCATACCTCTGCGCACTGAAGATACCATTGTCGGTGTGCTGGGCATTGCATCGGCTGACATGTATGACTTTAGCAAACATGCTGCACTCCTGGAAACAGCGGCCAATCAGATTGCCGCAGGACTTCAAAACGCTTTGTATTACAGGCTGATTCACGGACAGACAGAAACAATAGCCCGGGAGATGCACGAAAAAAAACTTGTCGAGCAGGTATTGGCAACCTCGGTTAATTTTACCGAAGCCGTGCTTGACAGCATTCCTGATGTCATCGGAATCCAGGATCTAAATCACCGGATAATACGCTACAATGCGGCCGGGTACCGTTTTCTGGGGCGTACACCGGAAAACACCGTTGGCCAGAAATGTTATGAACTGATCGGTCGATCATCCCCCTGCCGTGTTTGTGCCACCACACAAGTGTATAAAACAAAGAAAGCCGAACGGGTTGAAAAATATGTGGATGAGATGGACAAATGGATTGATGTCAGGGCGTATCCAGTTTTTGATGATAACGGGGAAATCCTTCAAATCATCGAACATATCCGGGATATCAGCAGGGAAAAGAAAACTGAGATCCGATTGCATGAATCCCATGAACGGCTGATCGCCATTTTAAACAGTATTGATGCTTCCATCTATGTGGCAGACATGAATACCCATGAAATTATTTTCATGAACCAGCACATGATACAAGATTTTGGCCGGGACTGTACCGGTGAAATCTGCTGGGAGGCGTTCAGGAAACAATCAGATCCCTGTCCCCATTGCACCAATGATCAATTGCTTGATGAAAAGGGAAATCCCACCGGGGTTTGCGCCTGGGAGGGCCGAAATCCCATCACTGAAAAATTTTACGTCAACCATGACCGGGCCATCAAATGGACTGACGGCCGGTTTGTAAAGCTGCAGGTAGCCTTTGACATAACAGATCACAAAAATATGGAGGAACAACTCCGTCAGGCCCAGAAGATGGAAGCGATAGGGACCCTTGCCGGGGGCGTTGCCCATGATTTCAACAATATGTTGAGTATTATTGGCGGTCGTGCGGAACTTGCACTGAAAAAGGCCGGCCCGGACTCTCCCGTGCATAATGATGTGACGCAGATTCTCCATGCGGCGAACCGGTCTGCTGATATCACCCGGCAACTGCTTGCCTTTGCCAGAAAACAGACCATATCGCCGAAAGTGATCGATCTGAATGATAGCGTTGGGACAATGCTCAAAATGCTGGGCCGGCTCATTGGTGAAGAAATCGACCTGCTCTGGAAACCGGCAGGGGACCTGTGGTCTGTAAAAATTGATCCATCCCAGATCGATCAGATTCTGGCCAACCTGTGTATCAATGCCAGAGATGCCATTAGCGGTGTGGGCAAGATCACCATTGAAACAGGCATGGTCTTTTTTGATCAGCCCTATTGTGACATCCATGTTGGATTCACCCCGGGTGAATTTGTCCTGCTGGCCGTCAGCGACAATGGCACCGGCATGACCCAAGACACCCTGAAAAATGTGTTCGAGCCATTTTTTACCACCAAAAAAAGAGGTCGGGGAACCGGACTCGGGCTTGCCACCGTGTACGGCATTGTCAAGCAGAACAACGGTTTTATCAATGTTTACAGCGAACCAGGCCAGGGAACCATTTTCAAAATTTATCTGCCCCGCCATGCCGCTATGCCCCGCAAGATGCCGGAGCGGAGTATTTCCCCCATGCCCGCAGGCAGGGGAGAGACCATCCTGATTGTGGAAGATGAACCCAATATCCTGGAAATGCTTGAAACCATCCTGCAAACCCTGGACTACAAGACGCTGTCAGCAGCCACGCCCGGACAGGCCATTCACATTGCCCGGACACATCAAGGCAGCATCCATCTTCTTCTGACAGATGTGGTCATGCCTCAAATGAACGGCAGGGATCTGGCAAAAACACTTTCAGAAACCTTTTTTGATCTGAAAATTCTTTTTATGTCCGGGTATTCAGCCAATGTCATTGCCCACCAGGGAGTGCTTGACCAGGGGGTGCATTTCATTCAGAAACCTTTTCCCATGGAAGTGCTCGCCGAAAAGATACGGGAGGTGCTGGATGACAAAACGATTCCCGGATGTCAAAATTCATCTTTTAAATAATCAAAAAATATGGGAAAATAATCCAATAACTGTATGAAACAAGGATGATTTTCCCATGAGTGAGCATAACCTACGGAAACTGGTTGAGAAACGGATTCCCGGTTTGTTTTATATTATATTCATCTTTGCAATGGTTGAATTCGGCATTCTGATGGTCTGTGTGGTATCTGCGGCAAATCAGACCCTAGTGAAAGTGTATGACCCCAAAAAAACCATTGTATATCAAGATATGTACAATGCCGAAGCACTGGCTGAATTCAAACGGGTATACGGGATACAAAACTTCAAAGACGAGGGCTTTACCATCTCCCGGGTCCTGGTTGAAAAAAAATTTCCCACAAGAACATGGATCGCGTTATCCATATGCATCCCCATGATGCTTATATTGTTTGTCGTCTTTGTGGTCAGGGTCTATGAGGATTTGTTTCACCTGAAAAAAAAACCGCCCGAACACGGCGCCAAAGACAGCATGGAGTTTACTTTTGAAGAAACAAAATTTGAAAAAGTCTTTTCAACCCTGGGACGGCTCAATATTTACGCTTTGGGCGCCTTCATCATTGTTGCGGCCTTTCTTTTCTGGATGGTTCCGGACCTGCTGGTATATATCGGGAAAATCAGCTATCAGACCATTTCACAGCTCAAATGGGTCCTGCTGGCCCTGGTGCTTCTTGGCGGATTTTATTTGATCATCAAGGCATTTTTATCATACAAGACAAAGATAAAAATCATCCAGCAGCAATCTGAAATCCAGAAAAACCGGGACCGCCTGGCCATAGAAGCCCGAAACGGCATAAAGCTTTTGGGAAACCGGCCGAACGAACAATAAGACTACCCATGTCCTGCATAACGTGTTCAATCTTCACTGTTTTTATGGAGAATCAGCAAAAAGGGGCTATTGATATCTTTACAGAACCAAATAGTACAGCCAAATTAGGTCATAATCAGGTGAAAAAACCAATAATATTATAAGGATCTTTTTCACCTGATTAAAGCATATTGAAACCGGCTTCCTTCCAGCCGGCAATACCCTTATCCAGCACCTGAATTTGTGTGTAGCCGTCTGCCATGTATTGTGCGGCAAGCCTTGCCGCAGAGCTGTCGCCTGGTCACCCTCAGTAAAATATGATACGGGTATCTGTTGCCAGGTCCGGTTTGAGTTTGAGAAACTCGCTCATGGGGATCGCCCCTTCAAGGTGGGCCGTATCCCTGAATTTGTCATCATCATAAATGCACACCAGCAGGGCCATTCCTTCTTCCACTGCACACTTGGCATCTGAAGCTGAAATTTTGTTCAATTGGTTCATAAAAACCTCCTTACCACGCCGTAGATATAAGGTATATCAAAATCATTCGACTGCCGGCGGCGGCTTCCTGCAGCCCGTATATTTTAATTAATTAAGATAAAATAAGTCAAAACTTATTTTATTCAAGTATAGAAAAACCTGGTGATTATCTGCTGATTCTGCTCCAGTGCGCAATATTTTATACCGGTATCCCTTCAAATACTATCAGAATAAGGGAGGTTGCACGGAGATTGAAATATGCCTGCAGAAGAGATAAAAAATTTGATTGTACGCTATTGCCTTGACCAATCTGGCATGATAAAGTTTAAGCGTTTTTTCATAAAGCACCCCCCTTATCATAAGTGAGATGCATAATTTATGAGATGCATTTGTTTTGTGTCTATTGTTATGGTCTGGCTTCTGTTCTTTCAGCCGGCGGCTGTGCTGTTCAGCCCCAGGATTACAATCATTACTGAATTTTCGGAAGAAAAAACATTCCAGCAAATGGTGATAGACGAGATCAACGCTACCGATGAATCGATCAATACCTTCATTTTCGATCTCTCAAGACACTCAGATCAATATCTACATCCACCTTGCCCTTGTATTGTTTCAATGCGGCAATTTTTGATCTCCTCACAAGTTCCTCCAGGGCCACGGTAATGACTTTCGTTTTTGTCCTGATATTTGTGACCTGCATCGCTTCGTTCAACAAGTCTTCAGGTAAATCCAGCGTGGTTCTCATCCGACACTTCCTGATGCATAAAAAATAATGAAACATGCATGAAAAATCAAATGGAACAGCAGATTCGAATCTGGGTGTTTTTCAGGTTGACATTCCGCGCGTCAGTGCCGTTTGCCTCCTTTGATGTCCTGGTTTCGGTCCGTTTACTGATCCACTCCTACACGGGCGCCGATGCCAGAGTCATACAGATTCATGGATTCGGTCCGGGTCCGCCGGGCCGTCCCCCGGACAAACCCGATATACCGCCCCCGGTCCAGATCCAGTGCCTGGGCATCGGACGGGAAAATGCTTTTGCCGGCCATCTCCAGGGCGGTTTCAAAGTCCCGCCAGTGCCGCCAGCCATCGGGCAGGATCTCCATTCTGACATCGGTGACACTGCTGTCTTCGGCCCACAGTTCCTGCCACCAGTCAGCGGTTTTGAAGCTGCGGCACCCATCCTCCCAGAACACCTTGCCGTTGGCCTGGGGCCGGGCCAGATGATCGGGTATGACATCCCCCATCTCCTGCATCAGTGCCGGCATCACCACACCCAGCACCCCGCCGGGCGCAAGAAACCGGCTCAGGTATCCCAGGTACAGCACATCCGTGCCAAAATACTGGTACGCATCGATGGACACCACAGCATCGAAAAACCCTGCCGGAAAGGGCAGTGCATGGGCCTCCGACCGCAGCGGGAACACCTTGCCGGCCACCCCGGCCCGGACTACCCGCTGCCAGTTGTGATCCGGGGTGATCCACAGGTCTGTGGCCCACACCTGGACGTCAAACTCCTTTGCCAGAAAAATACTGGTCATGGCCCGGCCGCACCCCAGGTCCAGAACCCGCATGCCCGGTTCCAGGGGCAGGGCCTCACACAGCCATTCCGCCAGCCATACCGCGTTGGGTCCCATCTGGTTGTCCAGCATCCAGTCCGTGTCATACCTGCAGGACCGGGAGAACTCTTTTTTGATCAGCAGCTGATCCCTGTCTTTTTGATCCATTGTTCATCGAATCCTTATTTCGTCTGTGTCACTCAGTCTTTCATGCCTGAGCAATTCCGGCAATGCATGATCGATCAGGGCTTTTTGAGTGGTAATGCCGGTAGCTTTCATACAGTCGTCGATCAATTTTTCGTCCAGTATGACATTGGTGCGCTTCATCACAGCTTCCTCCTTGAACATATTTTATACACATTGTATCATGATTTATGTGTATGGCAAGACGAAGATAGCCTGGTATCATAAACCGGATTGATTCAACATTTCCGAATTCTGCATGACGGGCAATACTTGCCAAACTACCGGCAACCCGGTAAGATCGATAGTGAAACAAAAATTGAAAAAAGGAGGATCTCATGGCGGTGTATCTGGTGCAGCATGGAAAAAGTCTGCCAAAGGAAAAGGATCCGGCCAAGGGATTGTCTGACACCGGCCGGCAGGAAACATTGAAAATTGCCGATGTGGCAAAGATGTACCAGGTGCCGGTATCGAGGATCGGGCACAGCGGCAAGGCCCGGGCCGAACAGACGGCCCAGATCTTCAGGGAGGTGTTGAAAAAGGATGCCCCCCTGGAGAAACTGGACGGTATCGGTCCGATCGACGATGTCACGGACCTGGGGAACCGGATCGATCCGGAATCCAGCATGATGATCGTGGGGCATCTGCCGTATATGGAGCGTCTGGTGTCGTTTCTGACGGCCGGGAACCCGGACCTGCACGTCATCCGGTTCCAGAATTCCGGCATTGTGTGCCTGGACCGGGATGAGAACGGCTGGTACATCAAGTGGACCCTGAATCCGCACATCGGATGACCTGGCAAAGAGGTCACATGGACCCTGGAAAAAGAGTTCTGGACCATCCGGTCCGACACCCTGACGGTTCATAAACTCAAAGCGGTCAAGCAGGGCCTGGAAACGGTCGAGGTGAACGGGGCCATGAAAGAGGTTGTCAGAATCAAGGTAACGCAAGACACGGCTTCTTGTCCCGACGATATAATCCATATTATCCGTTAATAAAATCCAGATTGCCCGTTGATATTTTCCGGATTGCCAGATAAGGTATGGCATCATGAATGATACCGCGTACCGATATCCAAGACAGGCGGAAGCCCGCGTCGTCGAAAGTATGTCAGATACGCCGGTGGTGCTGGTTGCCGGTCCGCACTCAGGATTTCACCGGCAGAAGCACTTCAAAGGCGGTGCCCCGGGGTTTGATGTCCATCACCTCCACCCGGCCCTGGTGGGCCGTGGCAATCTGTTTGACATTGGCCAGGCCCAGGCCGGTGCCGACGGTTTTGGTGGTGAAGAAGGGTTCGAAGATATAGGGCAGGGCTTCTCCGGAAATGCCTTTGCCGTCGTCCTGGACCCGGAGGACGGCAAACGGGCCGGTGTCCAGGTGCCGGGTCGTGGTGGTGATGACGATGGTGCCGCTGTCTCCTGCTGAATCCAGGGCATTGAGCAGCAGGTTGATCACCAGCTGTTCCAGCTTGGACCGGTCCGCCATGAGGTGCGGCAGGGTGACGTCTGTATGGAGGGTGCAGCAGGTGCTCTGCTGGGTGAGCTTGACCTCCAGCAGTTCGGTGCACCGGCGGATCACCTGGTTGAGATCGGTTTCGGTCAGGTCCAGGGCCATGGGCTTGGCAAAATCCAGCAGCTGCTGCAGGATGGTTTCCAGGCGCTGGATCTCCCGCTCGGATATGGCCAGGCGCCGCTTGTCATTCCCGGTGAACGCCCGGTTCTTGCCCAGGATCTGCAGGTTCATCTTTACCGATGACAAAGGGTTACGGATTTCGTGGGACAAAGATGCGGTCAAATGGCCGATATAGGCCATGCGCTCCATTTTCCGGCTTTTTTTCTCCATCTCCACCCGGCGGGTGATGTCTCTGACAATGCACAGATGGTGGGCCCGGCCCTTGAACCAGGAGGGCCTGAAATTGATTTCCGTGGGCAGGCAGGTACCGTTACGGGTCCTGCGCAGATATTCAAACGCTTCGGCTTCTATGGGATCCCCGCCGCTGTCAGCGGCCTGGCCGGTGATGATCTGTTTGACCCGGTCCCGGTTTTCCGCTGCCACAAAGGTAAGAAACGACTGCTGCAATGCCTGGTCCGGGGTGATGCCGTGGAGTTTGCAAAAGGCCGGGTTCACATACTCGATTCTTTCTTTGCTCAGCACCAGGTACCCGTCCTGGATCTCCTCCACCAGGCGCCGGTACTGCTGCTCCGATTCTTTGAGTTCCGCGGTCCGGGCCGCCACATCCTTTTCCAGGCGCCGGGCGTAATCCTTGAGATAGGTCTCGTGCATTTTCTGAAAATGGCTGGAAAACCGGTGGATGGTGTAGGCCAGACCCTGGTTGACCGCCTCGATGTTTTGGCACAGCAGCAATCCCGGGGATTCCGCCACCAGGATGGGGATCAGGATTTCTCTGAACAACTCAAACGCCTTTTGCACGTCTGCCAGAGGGAACCCAGCCTCCAAACGGATCCGGGTGATTTCGCTGATAAAATGATTGATCCGGGTGTAGTCGTTATCCGCCAGAACCCGGCAGAAGGCATCGCAGGCATCGGATGTGGTCTGGACCAGTTCCTGTCTGGGCCGGGCTGCATACCGGGTGGAAACCCTTGCATGGAGACGGTCCTGCCATTCCTCCAGGATCATTTTCCGGTGCCGGTCCAGAAAAGTATCCCAGGAAAAGGCCGGGCCGGTCATGGCACCCTGCCGGGCTTCAGGCAGCACACCATGACATCATGCCTGTTTTTTTTCCGTGATCTTGCGCACCTCACTGTCTCTGACCTCCCGGCGGAGCAGCTTGCCCACCTTTGATTTGGGCAGCATGTCCCGAAACTCCACGTATCCCGGCACCTTGTAGGAAGCCAGCCGGTCGGCACACCATTTGATCAGCTCCACTCCGCCAACACCCCGGGCATCTTCCTTGAGCACCACAATGGCCTTGATGCGCTCCCCTGTTTTTTCATCCGGCACCCCGATGACACAGGCATTGATCACCGTGGGATGGTCCTGGAGAACCGCCTCGATTTCCGATGCCGACACCCGGTAGCCCTTGTGCTTGATGATGTCTGCCGACCGTTCCATGTAGACCAGTTCTCCGTCCGGCCGGCAGGACACATAATCCCCCATGCGGCAGTACACCTTGTCATTGACCTTGATATAGGTTTTTCGGGTTTCATCGGGCTTACCGTAATATTCTTTCATGGCATAGGGCGAAGACACAAAGAGTTCACCGCTTTCTCCGTCTTCCACACATTCCAGGGTCACCGGGTCCACCACCATGCACTCACGGCTCTGCAATGGATACCCGATGGAACCGGAAGAAGGTTCGGTTCCGATTCTGCTGTAGGTCACATGGCCCACTTCCGTGGATCCGTACACCTGGTAAATGGGCAGACCATAGGCCTCCTTGAACCGGTTCATCACCTTGCCGGGCAGCACATCCCCTCCGCAGAAGCAGTATTTCAGCGATGACAGGTCATATTGGTCCAGCCGGTCATTTTCCAGGATCATCCGATACAACGCCGGGACCCCCAAAAACCAACGGGGTCTGTACCGGTGAATGGATTCCAGGATGGCATCCACCTGGGGCTGGGGCATGAGCACCACCATATTGCCCTTGTTCAGGCCGATGGCCATGAAAAACCCCAGGGCCATGATATGGAACAGCGGGTTGATGGCAATATACACATCTTCCCCTTCTTTTAAATGGTCTCCTGCCACATCAAAGGTCACATCATTGATATAGGAGGTGGCCCCGATATGGTTGCCCGGCACCCCCTTGGGAAATCCTGTGGTGCCGCCGGTATAAAGGATATAGGACAGATCCTCTCTGGGATCGAGCATTGGCTTGTCTGCTATGGGGGATGCCTTGGTCAGAGAAGTGAAAGGCAGAATCCTGTGATCATAGGAGACTTTGCCTGAAGGCACCTTGTCCAGGATGACCCCCATGGCCCGCTTCCACACCGGCAAAAGATCTGTGAGGTTGGTGACGATGGCTCTTTTCAGATCGGTTGCGGCAAAGGTTTCCTGGACATACCCGAAATTGGTGTCCATGCAGATGATGGTCCGGGCGCCGGAATCCTTGATCATATAGGCAATTTCATGGGAGGTGTAGATGGGCGACACAGGCACCATGACCGCCCCGGCCTTCTGGATGCCCAGAAAAGCGACAATCCACTGGATGCAGTTGGGGATGTACAGCAGCACTTTTTCTCCCCTGGTAATTCCCTGTTCCACAAGCCCGCCGGCAAACCGCTCGCTCAAGTCATACAGCCGATGGTAGGAAAACCGCTCGCCCAGGTATACCACGGCTGTTTTTTCCGGGTAGGTCCGTGCCATGAGATCAAATCGTGAATAGGACAGTTCTTTTTCAAGGGGTATTGCATCGACCATGGGTGGGCTCCTTTTATGACATGCCGAAATAGGCGGATTTAACGTCCGGATTGTCCATGAGTTCCTCTCGGGTGCCTTCCATGACCGCTGCCCCGTTTTCCAGGATATAGGCATAATCCACAATGGGAAACACCGGCCTGGCATATTGCTCGGATACGATGATGGAAATATCACTTTGTTCCTGGATCTTTTTCACGGCCCGGATCAGGGTGGCCTGCATCAGCGGACTGAGGCCCATCAGGGGCTCATCCAGGAGCAGGATTTTGGGCTGGGCCATCAGGGCCCGGCCGATGGCCACCATCTGCTGCTCTCCCCCGCTTAAAAATCCAGCCAGACGTTTTGTCATTTTCTGCAATGCAGGGAACAATGTCATGACATAGTCCAGGCTTTCCCGGGCCTGGGCTTTGGTGGCCAGATACCCGCCGATGCGCAGGTTTTCCATGACCGAGCTTTCCTTGAACAGCCGCCTGCGCTCAGGACACAATACAATGCCGGCCCGGGCCCGGTCGCTGGGCTTCATGTCCATGATATCTTTGCCCTGGAAGGTGAGTTGTCCGGTGAGGGTGATCCGTTCGCCACCGGCCATTTTTTCTTTTTTGCGAATGTCCAGCATGATGCCGGAAAGTGAATACATCAACGTGGATTTACCCGCGGAATTGGCTCCGAAAACCCCCACTATCTGGTTGTCCCGGCAGGAAATGCTGATGTTGTTCAAAGCCAGCATATTTTCGTAAAACACCATCAGGTCCGTGGCTTCAAGCATAGGTCATGACCTCCTCGATTTTTTCAGATCCGAAATAGGCTTCCTTGACCTGTTCATTTGCCATGACCTCATCCGGGGTCCCTTCCACCAGTTTTTCCCCGAAATTGAGCACCATGACCCGGTTGGCCACCTGAAACAATTCCCGCAGCCGGTGTTCAATCATGACAATGGTGATCCCGTCATCCTGGATCCGCTCTATCAACGGCACCATGGAAGCGATTTCGCTCATGGAGAGTCCTGAAAAAATCTCATCACAGATGATGACTTCCGGCTGAAGCGCAAGGCACCGGGCAAGTTCCAGGCGTTTCAGATAACCTGTGGGCAGCGTGGAAGTGGTTTTAAAGGGGATATAGGAATCTCTTTCAAACCCGATTTCCTCCAAAATATCAATGGCAATGGTCTTGCGGTCACCCAGGCGGCCGCCGCCGCGCCATCCCCCAGTGCGTTTGGCCCGTGGGGAAAACAGCGGGATCACCAGGTTTTTATAGGCCGGCAGGCTGTAATAGGGCCGCATGATCTGAAATGTTCTGGTCACCCCCATATCCGCAATTTTATGGGGTTTCTTACCAGTGATGTTTTTTCCCTTAAAATAAATCCGACCGGATGTCAGGGAGATAAACCCGGTAATGGAATTGACAATGGTGGTTTTACCCGATCCGTTGGGACCGATGATACCCAGAACATCGCCTTGAAATACATCCAGGTTCACCTCCCGTAATGCGGTGACACCGCCAAAGACTTTGGAAACATTTTCCATGCGTAAAATGGGCTGGTCCTGATTCGTATTCATATCTGGGTCCACCTTTCAATCTGTTCATATTTTCTTTTTGCAAATGCCATGATGCCGTCACTTCGGAACAGGATGAACGCCACCAGGATGGTGGCGTAAAATACAATGCGCAGGGTGCCGAAATCCCGCAGCAGTTCAGACACCGGTACCAGGATGAGACACCCGATCACCGGCCCCACCAGGGTACCGGCCCCGCCGATGACGGTTGCGGCTATTGGCAGGATGGAAAAATCCAGGGCAAACTGGGAGATACCCGACCACATGTAGATATGGGTCAGACAGGCTCCGGCCAGGCATCCCATGGCCGAGGCAATAAATACGGCCATGGCTTTGTAATAGGTGATATTGATGCCTGATGCCCGCACGGCCTGGTCATTGTCCATGACAGCCGTGAAGATCAGTCCCATGTCCGTGGTCACCAGCCGCCGGAGCCCGAAGACAAAAACCAGCAGGATGCCCACCACAAAATACTGCTCCACAAAAGCAGAAGGAAAACTGTCTATTCCCAGGATGCCGTCGGTGCCGCCGAATATGTCAAAGGCCTCAATGATCCGTGCCATGAACAAGGGATACATCAATGTGACAATGGCAAAATACACCCCGCGCAAAGGCAGGCAGGGCAACAGCAAAAGGGTGCAGAAAGCCCCGCCTGCAATGGCGGCCAAAGGAATGGTCAGCACCGGGGGCATACCGAAATACGCATTGAAAATGCCGGCAATATATCCCCCGGTGCCGATGAAAAACGCCCCGCCCAGGCAGACCAGTCCCACGTAATGGGCCAGAAAATCAAAACTGATGGCCACAATGGCGTAAATGCAGACAATGGAGATGACCCGCTGCCAGTACATGCCGGGCATGAGAAAGGGCAGACACAACAGGCCTGCTATTAACATAAACCGGGGCAGGATCAGGTAGGCCATTTCCCGCCATGACATCAACGCATACAGGCCTTCGGAGCGCACCTTTATTCCGCGGTCAATCCGTTCTTTTCTTCTCGTTTGTGAACTCATACCCTATCTTCCAGTTCTTTTTGCTGGCCGAACAGGCCCGATGGTTTCAGGATCAGGGTCAGGATAATGGCAAGAAGGGCCACCACCATCTGAAAATGCGACCCGATGAAGACAACTGTCAGGATCTGGGCAAACCCGATGATGAAGGCGGCAAAAAAAGCCCCTATCCAGGATCCCAGCCCCCCCACAATGCAGACGGCAATGGACATGATCAGCACATGATATCCGGATTCCACCACAATGTTGCCCAGCGGCAGGATCATGGTGGCTGCCACACCTGCCAGGACCGCGCCGAACCCCATGGCCAGCATGGCCATGAAATCCGAATCAATGCCCAGCATCAGGGCGGCCCGTTCATCCTGGGCCATGCCCTGGAGTGCCAGCCCCAGTCTGGTGTAATGGGTAAACAGCCACAGCCCGCCCACCAGCAGAATGCCCACGATCACCATGATGATCCGGTGATAATCCACAGGCACCCCGCCAATGAACACCATGCCTTCCATGAACACGGGAAGGGTATAGGTCATCCCCCGAAAACCGCCGTACCGAAGACCTTCCAGGATGGCCAGACCGATGGCATAGGAACTGATGATCTCAGAAATATTCATCCCCCGGACCCGGATCAAAATAAACCGGTACATGAGGATGCCCAGGATACCGTTGACCGCAAGGGAGAGAAAAATAGCCACCACATAGGGCAGCCCCAATTTCTGGAGTATGGTCCAGGTGACAAATCCGCAGATGATATACAGGGCACCATGGGCGAAATTGGGCACCCGGCTGATGCCGTAGACCATGGCAAAGCCTAGTCCCATGAGGGCCAGGGACACGGAGTTGATGGTTCCGTAAACAAGAATTTCCATAAGATAAAGATCCCGAATTCAAAAGTGAAAACAAATAAAGCGGCTATTTTTCCATCCAGGGCGGCAGCAGGATTTCGCCCATGGCAATGCTTTTGGGATACACCACCACCCGCTTGCCGTCCTGCCACTGGAGAATGGAGCCCACAGCCCCTTCTTTGGGATCTGTTGACGGGATCACCTGGTGGGTTTTGGGATCAAACCTGAGCCTGCCGTATACCCCCACCATATCGATCTGTTCCAGGGCGGTCACTACCTTGTCTGAATCGATGGTGCCGGCCCGTTCAATGGCATCCTTGAGGGCATACACCGCCATATAGGAAGAGGAAGATCCTAACCCTTCGGGTTCCACCCCCCATTTTTCGGTATAGGCATCATAAAATTTCATGGTCCAGGGAGTGGCTTCTGACGGAGCGTTACCGGCATTTACCACGTTGCACAATGTATATTCGCCCTTGCCTTCGGTGGCATCCCAGAATCCGGGCTGTTCTGCGGCCGCCAGGGTAGAGCCGAAGGGCAGGGCCGGGATTTTCAGATCATACCACTGCTTAAGCAGGATGGCGCTTTCCGGCATATCCATCCAGATATTGATGATTTCAGATCCCGTGGATTTTACTTTCAGCAATGCCATGGAAAAATCGGTGGCACCGGTGGGGAAAATTTCCGTGCCCGTGACTTCAAATCCTTTGGAAGCGGCCACTTTTCCCATAACCTCTGCCGCTCCCCTGGCATGGGACACGTCCTGGGCCATGATGAACACCTTGGTCAGGCCGTATTTTTCCTTGAGATCTGCGAAATTGGCAATGATTTCACCAATGAGATTCACCGCCTCCCCATGAATCCGGAAAGCGTATTTGAATTTGTCGTAATTGGCTTCCACAGTCTGATGGTATTTGGGGGTGAGGACCCCGGAGGTGACAATGGAGACCTTTTTGTGCTTGGACAGAAGGGACAGAGCAGCCAGGGCCGCTTCGGACCGGTTGGGACCACCCACGATGAAATCCGCTTTTTTGTTGAGAATCAGCCGTTCCACGGCCATGAGGGCCTCGCTCACCGGCACACCGGGTTCCAGATCCCGGGTGTCGATCACTTCCACGGCAAAGGGGCGTTTTTCACTTCCCACTGCTACACCCCCTTTGGCATTGATTTCATCCACTGCCAGCCGGATACCCCGTTCCGCATCCCAGCCGTACAGGTAGGCAGTGGACAACGGAGCTCCCAGGATAATGGGTTTGGCAGCAATAGCATTACCGGACCACAAAAACATCCCCACTGTTACGAGAAGGGCAAACCAGACACCTAAGCTGTTACGTTTCATACCTTTTTCTCCTTATGCTTAAAACAGTATCATGATTGATACGTTTTTTCTGGCCCCTATTTTCCATGCACAATGGGGGAAGATCAGCAGGAAGCAACGTTCCAATTGTAATCAATCGTCGCATGCAATGGCAAAATGTGTTGTGCAATATGTTTTTACTTTAGCAAATAATATGCCGCAATTGGTTGAAGAAATCAAATAAAATAAATTTCCTTCATACACAAGGAGCCCGGCCATTTTCTGTTGCACAATCAGGTGAGATATCTTTGTCTGCCGGCAGGTCTTGATAGAAAAAAAATTTCCATGTGCATGGCAATTTTTTTTGCATGCAGCCTCAATTGGGGTGGAGATTGTATTTTTTAATTTTGCTGCGCAGTGTGGGCAGGGTGATCTGCAAAAGCCTTGCGGCCCGGGATTTATTCCAGTCAAGCTGGGAAAGGGTTCTGGCAATATGTTTTTTTTCCACATGGGCAAGAGAGAATGATTCCAGGCCCGCAACCGGTTCTGACCGGTGCTGGTTCAAAATTCTGTCAATATCGTCCTTGAGCAGCACATTGCCCCGACACCCCACCAGTGCCTGCACAATGGTATTTTCCAGCTCCCTGACATTGCCTTTCCAGCGGTGTCTGCGAAGCCGTTCCATGACCCCGTCCTGGATTTTGATCACGGTGGTGCCCAGTTCCCGGTTGATTTTGTTTAAAAAATGTTCCACCAGGAAAGGCATATCAGACAGCCGTTCTTCCAGGGACGGCAAAAAGATGGTAAACACCTTGAGACGATAATACAGATCCTGCTTGAACAGCCCCTTGTCCACCAGTTTTGACAGATCCTGGTTGCAGGCGGCCACGATGCGGCAATTGGATTTCAGAAGATGGGTGCCTCCCACCCTTGTATATTCTTTCCGCTGGAGAAATCCCAGCAGTTTCCCCTGTATTTTCAAAGGAAGCTGGGAAATTTCATCCAGAAAAAGAATGCCGTTGCCGGCCAGTTCAATTTTTCCTTTGGTGGTATGGTCTGCGCCGGTGAACGATCCTTTTTCATGGCCGAACAGTTCGCTTTCAATGATGGTATCCACCACGGCCGAGCAGTCAAATACGATGAACGGTTCCTCCTTGCCGGCACAGTTCATGTGGATCGCCCGGGCAGTGAGTTCTTTGCCTGTGCCGGTATCGCCCTGGAGCAGCACATTCACCTGCCGGGTGCACACCAGGCCCATCATTTTAAAGACATGCCGCATTTTTTCACTTCTGCCGATAATCGCCAGGGGATTGGCTGCATCTGTAAACGTCTGTAACGACGGAGTTTTTTCGTCAATTTCAATAATGCGGGCAGCCCTGTCCACTGCCTGTTCCACCTGGTCGATATCCAATGGTTTGTGGATATAGTCAAATGCGCCGGTTTTCATGGCCACAATGGTGGTTTCCATGTCCTGGAAAGCGGTGATCATGATAATCTTGGCAGGCATATCCTGTTGCACCATGGATTTGAGGATATCCAGACCATTTGTGTCCGGCAGCCGAATATCAAGGATCACCACCCGGGGACGCTCTTTTTCAAACAGGGATATTCCCTTTGTTCCGGTGTCAGCGGTAAATACCGTCATTCCTTTTTCTTCAAAAAACATGCGCAGGGTCTCAAGAATGGATGATTCGTCATCTATTACCAGAATTTTTGTCACAGGCATCCCCACATATATGATTAACACGGATAATGTTGCATGTCGTATGCAATTTACAGCTGGAAGTCAAGCGGACTGTAAATAAGGATACCTGAAACTTGTAATTGGGAAAATGCTAACTGGTATGTTATAATAAGACCATAGTGAGGGTGCTATAATTTGGACAATCTATATGGAATAATGGATAACTGACCTGAAAATGAAAAAAAAGATACTCATCGGTGCTGCTGCCGTCCTGGGCTTTTTTGCTCTGCTGCTGCTTGGGCTGTATGGATACAGCCGCACAGATCATGCAAAAAATCTCCTGGAAAAAAAAATCAATGCCGCCATTCCCGGCACACTTACCGCCCAGAGCATAGATATACTGACCCCCGGTGCATTTGTCCGGTTGAAGGACGTGCAGCTTGAGGATCTTAACAACAATACCTGCCTGGCATTTGACAGCCTTGTGCTTGATATCAGATTCAGTGCTTTGTTTCAAAAAATGCTGGAAATTCGCAATTTTCATATTGACCGGCCCAGGGTGCATATGGTTGCAGATGATGCCGGCCGTATCAATATTCTGGATGCCCTTGGCATTCCGGATGATACAGCAGCAGAAACAAAGACCGATGACGACAGACCCGGACCCGGCATTCCCTTTAATATAAAGATCACAAAGGCACAGATTACAGACGGTTCACTGACATTTACAGATCCTGACAATACCATTTCGATAGAATCCATAAATGTTGCGGTTTCTGATGCTGACCTTGCCCGGCAGTCTGCAAACCTGTCCGCCCGAATCAGTGGTGTGGACATATCGGCTGCCGGAAAAGCAATTGATATCAGAACCCTTGCCCTTTCCGGAACCATCCAGGAAAAAAATGAGGCCGACTTCACCATTGACCTGGATTCGGATCTGATTGTCCTCAAGGCCACAGGATCGGTGGATGAACTTTTTCAGGCCCCGAAAATGCTTTTTGAACTTGAGGCAGAAACCCACCTGGCAGCAGTTTCACAGTTTTCACCGGATATTTCAGATCTTGGCGGCACAGTGGATGTAACCATAAAAGGTCAGGGACTTGTCAACAACCCCTTGGTTCAGATCCGAATCACGGGGCAGGACCTCAGGATGGATCAAGCCATACAAAACAGTGACCTGTCATTGTCAGCCGAACTTGACAACCAGGTTTTTTCCATTGAAAAGGGGCAGGTGAATCTGCTGGGAATGCGCATTGATCTGACAGGATCAACAGACCTGAAATCGCTTTTCCCAGAAGGGTTTTTACACTCTGCCCGGGATCCCGACACCCTGACCTATGAAGTAACCTTCAACCAGCAGGGCGGAGATTTTACAAATCTACACCCATGGATACCTGGATTTTCAGGACAGTTTTCCTCCGGCGGCAGGGTTGCAGGCAGGGGGATCACCCTGGATTCTCTTTCTACCGATTATGCTGTGGATGCTTCTTTTACACATATCAAACAGAACCAGAGTGACATAGATGCCGTGGATATTGATACCCATGTTTCGGGAAATATACACAACAGCACCTGGTTCATAGAAACATTCACCGCTGACACAAAAACCTTATCAGCAAAGGTTTCCGGTCAATACAAGATCAAAGAAAACACCCTGGATGCTGATCTTGAAATCCTTTCAGAAGAACTGCATGCAGTTACCCGGTCATTTGGCATTTCTCCGGTCAAAGGCAGTGTGACGGTTTTGGTCCATGCAGCAGGGCCGGTGGCCGGTCCTGAGATCACAGCAACACTGACAGGCAAAAACCTTGAAGCCGAAGGGATCTTTCTGGATACGGTTGATTTTGAAGGCAGCATGACCCGCAGCGGACAAACCGAGATAACCCGACTGCTGGTGCAGGCCCCGGGAATGGATTTTACGGCTTCGGGTACAGCTGATATTTTTGATGACGGATTCATCCTGAAAAACAGGTTCAGCACATCCGTAAAAACCAGCGGGCGGATGCACCCAAAAAAATTTCTTGACCGCGCAGATCTTGGCATTGATCTCGACTATCTGGACACAACAATCGAATTTGATCTGGATACGCGCCTGGACTATACCATGGGAAGCACGCTTGACACTGCCGGGATCCAGACCATGACCATTCCAGCACAAAAAATTGACGTCCGGATTGACCTGGACGAAAAAAACATATCGGTATCTCTTGAAAACATGGCCAGGATATTCGCTTCCCTGGATATGGCAAAAGGCAGTTACAAGGCTGATCTTGATTTCAGCCGCAGTGATTTCGGGCCGCTTTTGTCTGCAGCCGGCATCACCGGCATTCATGGAAGTATTGACGGATACATCCGTACTGCAGGCAGCCTGCCGGCCGATCTGCCGCCATCAGCTGCAGATCAGCTGGATACATTACGCGGCAGCCTGACGGTTGATGCGGACGTGGGGGGCACGATTGACACTCCGGTTTTCAACGCTGTCATGGACCTGTCAGACCTGGCCTGGGATCTGCCGTCACCCAAAATAGCGGTTTCAGACCTTACCGGCCGGATCACTGTTTCTCCTGACCATATCGGCATTACGGACCTCAAAACCCGGGTGAATGACGGCTATGTGTCTGTGAACGGTGAGGCTGATTTTGACCGCAATACCCTGCAGAGCTGCCGGTTGGCATTGCAGGCGCAAAATCTGGATATTCCAGTGCCATCCGGATCAAAAAAAACAGAACAGGTGCGCATTTTCCATCTGGAATCAGATCTGGCCCTTTCACTGCAACCTCCGGGACTGGACCTGCAAAAAAATCCGGGCAGCCATGGCCTGTCCTTTCCGGTGGAACAGATGAGCGCACTGATTGATTTGGGAAAAACCCGGATTGAACTGCTTGCCGGCGACACCATAAACCTCAGATCCGGTCTGGATCTGAAAAATTCAGATTATGAACTGGATCTGTCCTTTGACAACACCCTGGTGGCACCATTTTTACTTGCAGCCGGTTTTACCGGGACCGCTGGAACCCTGACAGGACATGTGACATCCAGGGGTAATATTGGCGCCCTTGTCACCACAGATATCCGCGAAACAGCCAAACAGGCAGAAGGAATACTTTCCATTACCGCCGGCATACAAACGGACAGGAAAAAAAATCCGGATCAGATTGATATGGACCTGACTCTTTCGGGCAAAGGCATCACCCTGCCGGTTTCATCCACACCGGAAAACAGTGAAAACCTGTCGCTGGAAAACCTGGAATCTTCTCTTGATATACGTCTCCATTATGCAAAGGCATCCTCTGTTACCGCCGCTGATTCGTCCGGGGCACCGTCTGCAGAACCTGCCGGCACCATTCCGGTAAAAACCATCCAGGCTTTACTGGATCTGAACCAGTCCAATGATGCAGGACACAAAGGAGTGGATCTGTCTGTAACACTGGACCGTACAACCGATCTTGCAGCATCCTTTTTTCCGGACACATCTGTCTTTGATCTGGACCTGACATTCACCGACACACAGCTGGACCGGTTCCTTGAAACCGCAGGTATATACGGAATCACAGCCAGGGTCGACGGCCATGTGCTGACCCGGGGCCGGATGGATATGATCCTGCCCCCCCGGATCAGTGAGCAGTTGAAACCGGCAGCAGGCAGTCTCCGGCTGGATGCGGATATCGGCGGGACCTTTTCCCGACCGGAACTTGATACCAGAATTTTTCTGGCCGGGCTGCACTATCCTGTTCCCGAGGTCAACCTTACGGTGTCAAACCTTAACGGATCGGTGCATCTGTCCAATGACCATGTTATTATTGAAAACCTGAAAGCTGATCTTGGCCAGGGAGGAATGGAAATATCCGGTGACCTGGCCCTGGAAAATTTTACTCCCGTATCCGGTCAGGCAAAAGTCATTGCCCGGAACATCGCCATTTCTCTGGAAGATACAGCAGAAATAGTATTCAACACAGATCTGACCTTTTCCGGAACCCGGGAAGAATCTGTGATTCTTGGTACGGTATTGTTGGTCAAAGGAGAATATTACAAGGATTTTGCCTTTGGCCTGGCCGAGGCCCTGGAAAGCCGGAAAATGACCACAGCAGCGAAAGACACAACCACCGAATCCGGTATTCCCATAATTGAAAATACGATCCTTGATATTGATGTGGATTACAAAGACCCGTTTGTGCTGGACAATAACCTGGCCCTTATCATGGTGGAACCCGATATCAAAATCTCGGGAACGATTAAGCATCCGGTGGTTACCGGACGTGCCCGGATTGTGCAAGGTACTGTGGTCTATCAGAAAAGGGAGTTTGAGATTGAAACAGGGATCATCGATTTTGTGGATCCATTCAAAATCGACCCGGAAATCACTTTACATGCAACTACCAGTATACGAAAATGGACGATCCATATGGATATCAGCGGAAAAACAGACAACCTCAGATTCAGGCTCTATTCAAATCCGGCCGAAACCCACGAAGATATCCTGTCTTTGCTTGTGCTCGGCCAGACCACAAATGAACTGGGGCAAGGAGGCGGGTCTTATGCCGGTTTTTTCACAGACAAAGCATCTGAAATGTTCAGCCAGGGTGTGGAATCATCCACACCCCTGGACAGCTTCAAGCTCGGGTATGACGATTCGGGCAAAGAGGGGTCCAACGTGAGTGTTACCATGGGCAAGCAATTGTCGGAACGGCTCAAAGTCATCTATTCCATGAGGACCAAAGAAGAGGAGACGATCCATACCAATGCTGCGGAATACAAAATGCTGGAAAATGTCCTGCTCAGGGCGTTCAATGATTCAAAAGGTGATTTCGGCACGGAAGTAACCCTTACACTGGAATTCAGGTGACACCCATGAAAACAGATCTGATGTCATACCAGGGATTTTCTCTGGTAATCAACCCGTCGATGGTTATGTTTTTTCTTCTTGTGATCCTGTGGCCGACCGTGCCTGCCGCCCAGGCCCGGGCAGAAGACACAGCCCCGGTCATCAAAGAGGTGCGTGTTGACATTCTCGGTGGTTCAGAAACCAGACAGGCAGAACTGCACGCCATGGCGATGAAGATCGTCCGGTTTCAGCCGGGAGACCGGTTCACTGCCGGGGATCTGGATACCACGATTACCTTATTGAAGCAGACTGGTCAGTTCAGCAAAATTGATGTGCCCGACCAGGACCTGGATGCCCCGTCAATTCCCCTTGTTTTCCGGCTCACCCCGGTGATGCTGGTGCGTAAAATCACCGTGAACGGAGCTTTTCCGATTTTCAGCGATGCTGTCATCAAGGCTACTGATTACAGGGTCGGCAGTGCTTTTAATCCAGACTTTGTAGAAAAAAACGCCACAGCGGTCAAAACCCTGATGAAGGACAACGGATATGTGGATACCAATGTTGATATCGGGGCTGTATCTGATACGGGCCTTCACATGGACATCGTGATCGATATTACAAAAAATGTTCCCCTCAGGATCACAGATATTGCATTTGTCGGCAACTCGGTGTTTTCAGACACCCGCCTTAAAATGCGCATGAAATCTTATCAGCTTCCTTTGTTTTTCTGGAGTGACGGCAAAAGAGCCATACAAAAGGAGCTGGAAACAGATATTGACAACCTTGCGGCCTATTACCGTAAAAAAGGATTTGCCGAGGCTGCCATCACCCATGAGGTTCACACTGATATGGACCAGAAGACCAGCAGCGTAACCATCCACATAGAGGAAGGCCCCTTGTATAAGGTTTCTTTTTCCGGGAACAAAGAATTCATGGCCTATACGTTGAAAAAAGACATAACCATCTGGACAAAGGGAAACCGCAACGACTTCGGACTGAAGCGCAGCATCAAGAATATCGCAACCAGGTACCAGAAAGCAGGCTACAGGGACAGCGAAGTGTATTTTACATCCGACATCCGGATGAAAGACGGAAAACCGATCCGGGATATCCAGATACACATCGATGAAAACACCCGCTATATCGTCAGATCCGCTACCATCAAAGGAGCCGACTCCCGGAATACACAGGATCTCAAAGCCCTGCTCAATACCAAAGAAAAAGGATTTCTGTATGACGGGCCTTTTGCCCGGAACATGGTATCTGATGACACACAAATTCTGGAGAATTATTATGACAGCTTAGGGTTTGCACAAACACAGGTTGCAGCTGATATTTCATGGGAGGAGGCTGATGAAAAAAACATTCGATTTGGTGATGTAGCATTTGACGTGACGGAAGGGTATCGCCGACATATTACCCGGGTCGTATTTCAGGGTGTGCCGGATATGTTTGATGAGGAGATCCGGCAGATGGTACAGACCCGAAAAGGTGCCCCCTACCTACCATCACAGGTGACGGATGACCGCATGGCAATTGTCTCATTTTTTGCCGAAAAAGGATATATCTACGCAGATATCCAGACCCGCATTGAACCGGATGGAAAAGATTATCGTGTCGTCTTCCAGGTGGACCCCAAAACCCGGGCCTTCGTAGGGGGAGTATGGGTGTCCGGCAATTTTGATACCAAAGATTCCGTCATCCTGCGGCACAACACCCTTGAACAGGGTGAGCCGGTTTCTTTGAACAGTTTTATTTCGCTGCAAAAAGATATCAGAAATATCCAGTGTATTGAACGGGCGGATTTTACAGCCGTTGGTATTCAGCAAAATCTCGACCAGGTTTTTTTCTTTGCCGATGTGGAAGAAAAAAAACCCTATTTTCTGGAAACAAGCATTGGATATGACACAGCCAAAGATGCCTATCTTGCTGTTTCAGCAGGCAATAGAAATCTATGGGGGACAAACCGCAGGCTTTATCTGGATGCCCAGATTTCAGGCATCGGATATGAGGCCATTTTTGGAATCACGGATTTTGATTTTCTATCCCAACGGGTATATTCCGATTTTACTGTGTACGCTTCTGAAGAAGAGCTCAAAAATCAGAATTTCGGCACCCGTAAATATGGATCTTCTGTTTTGTTTGAAAAACAGTTGACCGAAAACCTGAAACTGGGTTCCAATTTCAATCTGGAATCCCGGGAGCAGTATGCAACCAAAACAACCGGCGATATCAATCCGGACGTGTACGAACCCAGAGGGATTATATCGGCCACTCCTTTTGTTACCTGGTCTTCGGTGAATTCCTATGCCAAACCCACCAGCGGATTTTCTGTTACCGCATCTGCAGGCTACAGCCGGGATATTCTCGAAGACCTGGACAATTTCATGAAATACGAGGTAAGGGCCAAATACTATACCCAGCCATTTTCCCGGCTGGTACTTGCATTCCAGGCCATGTACGGCACCATCCAGAATTTTTCAGATGATGTTGATCTGCCCGATGACCAGTTGTTCTTTTTAGGCGGCATTTCAGATGTAAGGGGATTTGGAGAAAATGAACTGATGCAGGATGCCTTTGGTGATCCTGCCGGGGGCATGACCCAGATTGCCGGAACCATTGAAGCACGCATCGATATCGGCAAAAATCTTGAGTTGCCCATATTTCTGGATGCCGGTTCCCTGCGGGATACCACATCACCGGAAGGCAATGAAGATTTCAAATTCACCCTGGGATCAGGCCTTCGGTACATGACCCCTGTGGGTCCTGTAGGACTGCTGTACGGGTACCGGCTGAATCCTGACACCGGTGAAGATTCCGGAAAAATCCATTTTTCCATCGGTTATACTTTCTAACGCGGGTAACCTGCAATCCAAGAGCCCCTTCTCATTTTCTTGTCTTTTTGACAGGAACGGTGGAGTAAGACACATAGAGACCCACCAAACAGCAGATTTGGTGACGTGTATCGTCCCGGCAGGATCGCTTTTGGTGCCCTGTTGACGATCTCACATGGCCGGCCGCAAAAAAATCTTTACATAGTACATAATATGTGATATTTACCTGTCATAAAATTACCATAGACAAGGAGGCGGCCATCAATCCGTTTATCCATACCCATTTTGACAAATGCACCGGGTGCAGCATCTGTCAGCTGGCATGCAGCATGGATTTGACCGGGGGATACAATCCCCGGCGCTCCCGGCTGGATATCCGCCATAAAAACGAGCACCTTTTTCATATGCCCGTGGTGTGCAGCCAGTGTGAAAATGCCTATTGCATGCAGGTATGCCCGGTCAATGCCATTGCAAGGGATACACACGGCATTGTAAAGATTGATGCTGAAAAATGCATCGGGTGCGCCCTGTGTGTCCAATACTGCCCCGTGGACATGATACACCTGGACATAGATACCCAAAAGGCGGTGAAATGTGAACTGTGCCGGGGCAATCCGGCCTGTGTTGCCGCCTGCCCCAACGGGGCGCTGGAATTTATTACAGGACCCGTCAAGGAGCCGATTACCCATGACTGATGCGTATGCAAATAAATTTTTGACCATTGACCTGTCCAATGGCAGCGTCAGCATCCTGCCGGTATGTGATGAATTGAAAAACCGTTATATCGGCGGCAAAGGGTTTGGCGCAAAGCTGCTGACCGATGGAGTGCCATCGGGCACAGACCCGCTTGGTCCCCAAAACATGCTCCTGTTCATGACAGGACCTTTGACCGGTACATCAGCGCCTGCCATGCGGGGCTGCGTGGTAACCAAAAGCCCGCTCACCCATCTGTTTTTAGATTCCTATTTCGGGGGCAGCTTTGCTGCGGAAATCAAATATGCCGGATATGACGGCATTATCATCACCGGCCGGGCAGATAGACCGGTGTATGTCTGGATTGATGACGACCGGGTGGAAATCCGTGATGCATCCGATCTGTGGGGCGCCGATATCCTGGAAACCAATCTTCGCATCAAAGCGGAACTTGCGGATGACACCATTAAGATCGCCGATATCGGACCGGCCGGGGAAAACCTGGTGCCCTTTGCCCTCATCGGCTGTGAATTCAACCGACAGGCAGGCCGGGCAGGGGCAGGGGCGGTCATGGGATCCAAAAACCTGAAAGCAGTAGCCGTACGGGGCACCCGGCTGGTGCGGGTGAATGACCCAAAAGGGTTTGCACGAGCCTGTGCCACAGCACTTTCCGAACTGTCCCAAAGCCCGGATATCAGGGCACTGGCCCTTGCAGGCACGGCTGCATCTGTTGAATTTGCCAGTGAAACCGGGCTGTTGCCCCACAAAAATTTTACGTACAGCACCTTTGACAAAGCGGCAAAACTCGGGGACAAAGGCCAGGCAAAACACCTGTGGCTGGGCACCAATGCCTGCATGGGATGCCCCATCGGGTGTGCCAAAATCGGGGCGGTTCGTACCGGGAAATACAAAGGCATGGTCACTGATATTGTGGAATATGAATCCGCAGCCCTCATGGGGTCCAACCTGGGGATATCCGATGTCCGGGCCGTGGCCCATCTGGTGAAGTTATGCGATCTGTTGGGACTGGATTCCATGTCCTGCGGCAGCCTCATCGGATTTGCCATGGAAGCCTGCCAAAAGGGATTGATCGCTTCTCCCCCCGGCATTGACCTGAACTTTGGCAATGTGGCGGCGGCACAACATCTGATCCAGGCCATTGCCTTTCGCAAAGATGGCCCGGGCGCACTTTTGGCCAAAGGGGTGCGGGCGGCTGCCGAAGAAATCGGCGGCAGTGCCCCTGACCTGGCCCTGCACACCAAAGGCCTGGAAACCCCTGCCTGGGGACCCAGGGGAGTGTCCGGCATGGGACTTGCCTATATGACGGGTGACAGAGGCGGCTGCCACCAGCGGGGATTCACCGTTCCCTATGAGCTGGCCGAGGAGTGGGAGGGCAAAAAAATCGATCCGTTATCTCCGCAAGGCAAGGCTGACATGGTGATTGCCCTGCAGAACTATTCCGCCGGCACCGATACCCTGGTGAAATGTGATTTCGGCACATTTGGCATCAAAGCCGATACCTATGCGGATCTTTTGGCCGCTGCCACGGGAAGACAAAAAAATGCCGATTGCTTCAGCCAAACCGGGGAACGTATCTGGAATCTCACCCGGCAGTTCAACCTGGCCCAGGGCATGGATCCCTGCTCCGACACCCTGCCCCGCCGGTTTGTGCAGGAACCGCTCCCGGATGGTCCGGCAAAAGGACATAAAATTTCTGAAAGTGATATGGCGATTATGCGAAAGGCCTATTACACGGCCCGGGGCTGGGACAACATGGGAAAGCCCACCACAAAAACCCTGCGGCGCCTGGGAATCGAACCATGACGTTACCGGTCAATAAAAAAGAAGCCAAGCGCATCGAGACCCGCAAACGGATTCTGGAGGCAGCCACCCACCTGTTCGCCCGGCTGGGATACCACAAAACCACGATCCAGGATATCGCCTATCACATCGGTATGACCACGGGCGCAGTCTTTCACCACTACAACTCCAAAAACGACATACTGGATGATGTGGTGACGGAACTGGACCACAGTTTTGAACAGTATACCCGGTTTTTGGACAACCCCCATGCCGATTACAACACCATGATCCACGGGATAATGGATATCTTTATGGACCGGTTTTACAACCAGCCCGACACCATCATTGCCCTGGCATCCCTGGCAGCGGAATTCAGCGGGATCAGGGGGCCTGTGATCATCAAAGTCCAGGCAGCCTATGACCGGTTTGTGGATGCCTTTGAAGCGGCCCTGGACCGGATATGCGCAAAACCAACCAACCGGGCCGCTGCCATCTGCTTCATCTCCGCTCTCCAGGGCCTGGCGCTCCAGGCCCTGGTCAGGGATGGGGAAATTGAAGTAGATGACCTGGTCCGAGGATTTCTCAGCCTGGTAATCCACAACCGGAACGAGCAGATTGATTAGAAAAAATTGCTGCCCAACTGAAGCAGACACGGAATGATACAAAACACACCATTTGGAACAAAACAATAGAAAGGAACGTTACCCCATGAAAACATCCTATGACTATATTATTATCGGCGGGGGATCTGCCGGATGTGTGCTGGCCAACCGGCTCAGCCAGGACCCGTCATGCAGTGTGCTGGTGCTGGAGGCAGGCCGGCCCGACTATATCTGGGATGTGTTCATCCACATGCCTGCCGGCCTGACCTTTCCTCTTGGCAACAAATTCTATGACTGGTGTTATGAAAGCGAACCCGAACCCTTCATGCTTCAGCGCAAAATCTTCCATGGCCGGGGCAAGGTGCTGGGGGGCTCATCCTCCATCAACGGCATGATCTATATCCGGGGCAATGCCATGGATTATGAAAAATGGGCCAAAAACCCGGGCATGGAACACTGGGATTACGCACACAACCTGCCCTATTTCATCCGGGCGGAAAACCGGCTCAAAGGTCCGGACCAGTACCACGGCACCGACGGCCCGTTGATCCTGGAAATCGGACCGTGTAAAAACCCATTGTTCCAGGCATTTCTGGAATCCGCAAAACAGGCCGGATATCCTCTGACCGATGATGTGAACGGGTATCAGCAGGAAGGGTTCGGGGCCTTTGACAGAAACATCCACAGGGGACGGCGGCTGTCCGCGGCCCGGGCCTATCTGCATCCGGTGCTCAAACAGCGGTCCAATCTGGATCTGGTCTGCCGGGCCCTGACCACAAAAATCATTTTCAACGGCAAAAAAGCCACGGGCGTGGAGTTTGTCAAAGGCAAAGGCAGCCGGACCAAAACGGTCCAGGCAGGGGAAGTCATCTGCTGCGGCGGGGCCATCAACTCCCCCCAGATCCTGCAGTTGTCCGGGGTGGGCAATGCAGATGACCTCAAAACCCTTGGCATCCCCGTGGTCCATGACCTGCCCGGGGTGGGAGAAAACATGCAGGACCACCTGGAGGTCTATGTCCAGTATGCCAGCAAAAAACCGGTGTCCATGAATCCGGCCCTGAAATGGTGGAAAAAACCGTTCATCGGATACAAATGGCTGTTTCACAGATCCGGTGCCGCGGCCACCAACCATTTTGAGGCGGGCGGATTCATCCGGAGCAACCAGGATGTGGATTATCCCAATATCCAGTTTCATTTTCTGCCACTGGCCATCCGGTATGACGGCTCCCGGCCCAGCCAGGACCACGGGTACCAGGTTCATGTGGGCCCCATGTACTCCAATGCCGTGGGATCCGTGAAAATCACCTCCACCGATCCCCGCAAGCACCCGGCCCTGCGGTTCAATTACCTGTCCACTGACCAGGACCGCAGAGAATGGGTGGAAGCGATCCGATGTGCCAGAAAAATCATGAACCAGCCGGCGTTCAAAGAATTCAATGCCGGCGAAACCTCTCCGGGCAACCATGTCCAGACCGATGAGGATATCCTGGACTGGGTGGCAAAGGATGCGGAAACCGCCCTGCATCCCTCCTGCACCTGCAAAATGGGCATAGATGACATGGCTGTGGTGGACCCCTCCTCCATGAAGGTCCACGGCGTGGAAAACCTGCGGGTGGTGGATGCATCGGTCATGCCGAGTGTCACCAACGGCAACATCTACGCCCCCACCATGATGGTGGCGGAAAAGGCCTGCGACCTGATTTTGGGCAATACCATGGAGCCGCCGTCAACCGCCTCCTTCTACCGGCACCAAAAGAAAACTGCCTGAAAAGGTGCAGGATTATTGGTTTGATTTTGGGGGACCGAGTGGATGCATCATTATTTTTGAACAGACATAGAAGGTACTATGGTGCGCAGGCGCGATGACTGGAAATCCGGATAGTTATGAATGTTATTTTTCTTTTTGGGACCTGTTTTTATCTCTGCATACCCGGCACCGGTCATCCGAGCAGCATTCACAGGAAAAACAGTCTTTGCAGGGAAATTTTTTGGAGCAGTCAAGCCGCTTTTCAGGTACATATAATTTTCCCGGCATCCCGGATATGGAAACAAACGGCATGATACCCCCTTTCAACAGATGCGCTTTATAGAAACAAGATAAACAGGGAAAAGGGGATTTCAAGTTCATCTAAAAGCCTATAAAATAAGGATGATCATCCCTGTTTGCCGGTCATCTCCTGAATTGTCACCTTGATCACAGCGGTTTTTTCAATCATTTCAAGTGGATAGTCAAATGATCGATCCGAATAATGGGCCATGATGATATCCAGGCCGGTTTTCTTTTCTTCCAGGGTGGTGAGCAGATGAGCCGTGCCTGTTCCGATGACGCTTTTGAACGACAATCCCCAGTCGCAGGCATTGGCTGCTTTCTTTATTTTTATCAGTTCATCCACCTCAAAACACACCAGAGGATTGGCGCGGATCAGATCAATTTTCCGGCCCTGTTTTGCACTGTGAAAATACAGGGCCTGGTCCTGATACCCATAGTTCAGGGGAACGATATAGGGCACATTGTTGTCCACAAAACCCAGACGGCATATCTGTCCCTGTTTGAGTATCTGTTCAATATCTGCTGTCTTGGTGATCTGTTTTTCTTTGCGCCTCATGGGCAATGCTCCTTTTCCCGTCACAAGTTTTGTCCATGACATATCACACCTCGTCCCGGACCGCATATGAAAAAAACGGTCCGGTCATGTTTTTTTCAGCAGCATCATGGGCCGGGTCTGTAAAATTTTTCCTGCGGCAGCCACTGCCGTTGCCATGCAGATCAGGGTGGTCAGCACCAGGATGCCCGTAAGATACAACAGGTCCAGCTGCCAGAGGCTGTCAAAAAAATACCAGGACACAGCCCGGGAAAACCCGATGCTCAGCAGCACGGCAACAAAGGCTGCGGCAAATCCCAGGCTGCCGAATTCCACCAAAGATATTTTTTTAATATCGCTGAATCCAGCCCCCAGCACCTTGAGCAAATTGGTCTGGACCGCCTGGCTCCGGGCCTGGTGCCGGGCAATGGAAAAAATGGAGACAAGGCCGGCTGCAATGGCCAGCCAGGCCATGAACCGCACAGACACCGACAGCCGGTCCGCAATAAAGGTCAACGTGGTGATCATCTGGGTGACATCGATGATGGAAATATTGGGAAAGTTTTCCACAATCTTTTTTTTCAGGGGCTGCCGCAGTTCCGGGGGCACCTGGGACACCGCTCCCAGCCAGGTTTTGGGGGCATCATCCAGCACCCCCTGCTGGAACAGCAAAAAGAAATTGGGCTGGAAACTGTTCCACCGCACCTTGCGGATGTTTTTGATCCGGCCTTCCAGCACCATGCCCTGAATATCGAATCCCATCACATCATTGATGGCCAGATCATGGTCCCCTGCAAAGGACTGGGCCACGGAAATCTCAAAAGGTGTTCCAGATCCGAAATCCCAGGGAGTAACTGACAGAGGATCTCCCTGAACAATGGTTTCAGAGGGGTCCAGGTCTCTGCGGAAGGAAAAATTATGCTCCATGCGCCGGGGCCGTCCCTGCGCTTCCCGATTGTTTTCACGGGTGTGAAAGGGGGTGCCGTTAACGGTGAGAATTCTGCCCCTGACCATGGGGGACAGATTTTCCAGGACCCCGGGCTGTGCTTCCATGAACGCTTCCAGGTCCCGGGTCTGGTTTTCCTGGATATCCATAAGAAAAAAAACCGGTATTTTCAATCCTTCCGGCCGCTGGATCTCTGTCTGTAACCCCTTTTGCACCTGGGGGATCAGGCAGATCAAAAATACCCCCATGGCAATGGTGACAAAACAAGCCAGAGAGGACCAGATATTGCGGTGC
>JAABSA010000037.1 GCA_011390635.1 Desulfotignum sp.
AGGATCAACATCTCCGGGTTTTGTTTTTACAAACACACATTATGCAGTTTTGATCTCAATCTGCCGGGGTTTGGCTTCCTCTGACTTGGGCATGTGCAGGGCGAGCACCCCGTTTTTCAATTCTGCTTCTACCTTTTCCACATCAATGGTCTGGGGCACGGAGAAATTGCGCACAAACTCCACATTTCCGAACTCTTCCCAGGAAGCTGCCCCGCTGGTTTCCAGTTTTCTCACACCTGACAGGGAAAGCCTGCCGTTGTCTATGTTCACGGAAAGTTCATCCTTAACCACACCGGGCATGTCTGCATACAAAAGGATTTCATCTTCATTTTCATAGATATCCACAGCCGGTGCGACTTCGTACAATTCCCGTGTTTTTTCGATATTCTGATCGTCTCTTTTTGCGATTTCAGTTTTTTTATCCATGATACGCCTCCATATATACGATGGTCTTAAGTTCCATAGGTAATGAAACATTTTAGATTTAGTTGATGGTGATCTGCCTGGGTTTTGCCGCCTCGGACTTGGGCAGCGTCAAATAGAGTATGCCGTTCTTCAAGGTGGCTTCCACCCGGTTGCTGTCCACATCATCGGGCAGGGTGAAGCTGCGGGAGAAAGTACCGGCTCCCCTTTCCGTCTTGTGCACCTTGTATCCCTCGGGCAGTTTCTGTTCTCGGGAACCGGAAATTTCCAGATAATTCCCTTGAATTTTGATGTCCAGAGATTCTTTTTCCATGCCGGGAACTTCCAGCCGCATTTCAAAGCCATCGCCGGTCTGGTACAGATTGGCCCGGAGAAAACCTTCATCCATAAGCCATCTGGTTCCATAGGGCCGGCCATAGTCGATGTTAAAATTGTCCAGCCGCTGCCGGAGCAGGTCCATGGTTCCGAACAATCTGTCGATATCGCTCAATCTTGTAAACATAACACATCCTCCTTTATTGCATTTGCTTGTTTGTTATTTGTGAAAGCCGGCATGTGACTGCACTGTATGCGACACTGTCATGAAGGCCTGTCGGCTGGCGCGGTGTTCGTTAGATCTGCCGCTGCTTTCACTTTCTGAACTCTTTGAGCAAAATTTAGTTATCAAAGAGTCCATGTCAATACCTTTCTATTATTTTTTTAAAAAATCAGAATTAGTAATATAATTTTTTGTTCCATCTATCACTGTGACTGGATTTCAATCTGCCGGACCTCAGGGGCAGGCAGAGATTTCCTTGGAATCTTCACCTGGAGAATGCCGTTTTTAAACCTGGCACTCACATTGTCCTGGTCCGCATCCTCAGGCAGAGACAGAACCCGCTGGAAATGACCATAAGATCTCTCCAGACTGTAATAATGTTTGTCTTTTTCTTCCTTGTGCTGTTTTTTCTCTCCCTGGATGGTCAGGGTATCGTTGGCAATATCGATCCGGACATCCTTTTCATCCACCCCGGGGATTTCCACTGAAATGGTATAGGCATCCTCAGCAGCACCCAGATCCAGATGGGGTTTAAGCAGCGTGTTTTCCATGGGTGTCCACAGGTCTTTTCTTCCAGAAGCAGAAGGCATGCCAAATCCCTGAAACATATCTGCAAACAACCGGTCCAATTCCTGGTGAAACGCCTGCAGCGGATTTCCCATACGCCGTTCTTCAGGCGCACCGTCACTGCGCTTGACAGGCACGGTTTTTCCCATATTTTCGTTTTCTTTTTTAAACCAGTTCCATGGCGCAAGTTTTTTCATATCCATATGCACCTCCTTGCCTTTTACAGGGTTAAGGTCACACAGTACCCGGGTGCAACATATTGTTTTTAATTTACATTCCGGGAGTGCCACCCACATTTTTCTTGTATGGCACCAAAATAAAACAGGCCGGTTTCATGTCAAGGAAAATTTTCATTACTAATAGTTTTTTATTGACAAAGTAATGAGATTGCCCTACGTTAGTCCCGCGCATAAAGAAAAACACTGCAGAAACCATGGTTCGTGTAGGAACCGGATAAAAAGAACTGGTAAGAGATATTTCCGCCAGGAGGTGATATCATGCCACAGGATTATTACCTTGTTTTAGGCATTGCATCCGATGCCAGCCAGGCAGACATCAAAGATGCCTACCGCAGACTTGCAAAAGAATACCATCCTGATCATTACCAAGGAAATCACCGGCCATTCCAGGCCATTCAGGAAGCTTATGCCGTCCTTTCCGATCCTGCCCTGCGCAGGCACCATGATTCCCGGGCTCTGGAAAGAAAACCCGCCCCCAGACAGGCGTACACCTTTTCCAGGCCGGTGGAACCCCTTGTTCCGGAATCTTCACAAAAAACATTTTTCCGGCACACACCCACCAGAGAGTTTCAGCCATACCGGCCCATTTCAGAATTTTTTTCCCGGCCGATTTTTTCCAGCCAAAGAACCGGGAACCGGCAGGGGACAAAAGATCTGCGCTTCATGGCGGCACTGACCCGGGAACAGGCCCGGACAGGGGGGCAGATACGGATCACCATTCCGGCCCGGCCGGTATGCCACCAGTGCAGCGGCCGGGGGTGGACAGGCCCTTATCCGTGCTGGCAGTGTGACCAGGAAGGTCTGCTGTCCGCTGATATCCCCATCATCATTCATTTTCCGCCGGATATCAGACAGGGACACAAGGCCACGGTATTCTTAGACCAGTATGGTATGCCGGGGCAGCATATGACCATCCATTTCATGGTGAAAGAGGATCAGGCGTGATCAAAAATATAGCCCACAGACCGCCGGCTTTTAAAAAACTGGGGATCTTTGGGATTTTTTTCAAAATATTTTCTGAATCTTACCATAAAATTGTCCACCGTGCGGGTGGAGGTGTCACTGGCATATCCCCATCCGGCGTTGAGCAGCATCTCCCGGGACAGGGGCCTGCCCCTGTTGGCGATGAAAATTTTCAGCAGGGTAATCTCCTGTTCCGTCAGAATGATTTCTCCGGCTGCGCAACAGGCCTTAAACGTGATAAAATCCACGTGGTTGTCACCAAAACGGTACTGATCGCCCTGGAACATGCATTGATTGGCGTCCAAGCCGGATGCAGCGGGTTTATACCAGGTGCTTTTTTGGATAAGCCGCTCCACCCGCAGTAAAAACTCCTCCAGATCAAAGGGTTTGGCCAGGTAATCGTCCACCCCGTACCGCAGACCTTTGACCTTGTCCCGGGTGTCCCCCCTGGCGGACAGGATCAGCACCGGTATTTTTTCATCCTCCTGGCGGATGGTCTTTAAAATGGAAAATCCGTCGATCATGGGCAGCATGATATCCAGGATAATGAGATCAGGATGCCAGGCGCGCCACTTGTCCAGGCCGTCAATGCCGTCACCAGCCACTGACACGGCATAACCGGCAAGGGACAGATTCAGCCGCAGACCCTCTGCGATGCGGGCCTCATCTTCTATGACCAGAATACGCTTTTTTTCAGCCGCTTCCATATGTTCTTCTCCCTGACATTGGCGATACCGGCCCGGGGTATGGTAATGGTGAACCGGGCACCGCATCCTTTTCCCTCACTGTGAACCGACGCCCGCCATCCGTGAATCCGGGCAATGCTGGACACCAGATACAGTCCTAAGCCGGAGCCGGATACCCGCTGCCTGTTTTCCCGGCTGGACTGGTAAAATTTGCGGAAAATCTTTTTTGCCTCCTGCCGGTCGACACCGATACCGTTGTCGATGAAATCCATTGTCACCTTCTGGATATGGGATCTAAATACGATTTTCAATACCGGACGGTCTGATTCATTGTACTTGATGGCATTGGACACGATATTCATGAGCAGCATCTCAAATAAAAACAGGTTGACCGGAAATTCAAACGTGGCCTTGGACGGATTTAATATCTGAATATCACATTCCCGGAACAGGGAATCATTTTTTTTGATAAATTGCTGCACAAGATCAACCAGACTGTCTCTGGTCACCTCAGAGCCGAAATTCTGGCTTTCAATACGGGCCAGGTTCAAGATCCGGTTGATATTGTCGGTGAGCCGGTTGATATCTTCCAGCATGTTTTCACTATAATGTTTGATATCATGGGGTTCCAGGGGATGGCGGATAAATGTTTCCAGATAGAGCCGCAAAGAGGTCACCGGCGTTTTGAGTTCATGGGTGAAATTGTAGATAAAATTGTGCTGAAGCCGGAACAGGTTCACTGTCTTCTGGTAATAGATGAATGCCAGCAGAATACCGGCCAGGACCACGGTTATAAGCAGACTGAGAACCAGGATGGTCATGCCGGTCTTGGAGGGAAAAATCATCTGGGGGTCGATGTGAAATTTTAAAATAACCACTTCGAGGGCAGACCTGATTTCCATATACAGACTCACCGTGAGCACCAGAAAGGTGGCCAGGGCGAAAATGGAACAGGCAAATATAAATACCGGATGAAGATACCACCGGGATGGGTTCAGGATCTGCATGGATCAGAGGGATTCCTCCTGTCTGTTCAGGGCCGCAATCAAAGCCATTAGATCAGACGTCGGCTTGATCAACACAGATTCAGCAGTCACCCCCAGGGCCTTGACAGCTTCGGGCGGGATATAGTCGGCAGATCCGGTGTGGACAACGAACGTCATGCCGGGATTGATTTTTGCCGCTTCCACCATAAACAGGTTGCCGTCAATCCCGGGCAGACGAATATCCACAACTGCCTGATCAATGTGGTGAATTTTTATAATTTCAAGGGCATCTTCACTGGTTTCCGCCTGGAAAACGTTGTATCCTTCATCCTCCATAAACGCGGCAATACTCTGACGGATACTTTCTTCATCATCCAGGATTAAAAATTTTTTCGGAACCTGAGACATAGTGATTTCCTCATGTGGATTGCGACCATATACTGATCATGTTTACACCAACATTTTTTGTATTTCCCCTGACAATACGTCAACGGTTACCGGTTTCATGATGAATTTTCGAATTCCGGCATCAGCCACCATCTGTCTGGTGGCAGGTCCGGCATACCCTGAACACAAGATGATCGGCAGATCCTTTTTAATGGCGATCATCTGCTTTGCCAGTTCAACACCTGTCTTTTCCGGCATGGTTTGATCGGTCACAACTAGATCCACCTGGTCATGGCAGGTTTTGAAATAATCCAGGGCTTTTTGGCTGGATGTGAACGCCTTGGGTTCATATCCAAGAAATGCAAGTCCCTCCTGCCACATATCCACCACATCCGGTTCATCATCCACCAGCAGGAGGCGCTCTCCACATCCTTCAAGGCTTTGCGCCCGGCAGACATCATCTTCCTGTATATAGACCTGGTCTGCCGCCGCCGGCAGGATCACAGAAAAACTGCTTCCTTTTTTCGGCCGGGAGTTAACCAGTATATCCCCATGCAGAGACTGGACAATGCTGTAGGCCATGGCAAGCCCAAGACCTGTGCCTTTGCCGTCTTCCTTGGTGGTAAAATAGGGATCGAAAATACGATCCAGAATATCTTTGGTCATACCGCAGCCTGTATCACTGACCTCGATGACAAGGTAATCCCCGGGTCCCCTGGGCAGATTTGGATATTCAATCATATCAGCGAAAGTCAGCATTTTCTGCCGCAGTCCCACAGTAAGTCTGCCGCCGGTTTTTTCCATGGCATGGTAGGCATTGGTGCACAGATTCATGAGAACCTGGTGGATCTGACTGGGGTCAGCCCGGACCGATCCGCAGTTTTTGTCCACCTGATCGATAATTTGAATGGTGGAGGGGATGGATCCCTGCAGAAGCTTGACCACTTCCCCGATGAGGGGATGCAGTTGAAAGATGTGTTTTTTTTCAGATTCTCCACGATTGAAAAACAACACCTGGCTCACCAAATCTGCTGCCCGCAGCGCTGCTTTGCGAATCTTTTCACTGCGCCGGTACACGCTGTCACAAGGATCTGCCGATCGCATGATCATGTCGGCATATCCCAGAATCGGACTCAAAATATTGTTCAGATCATGGGCAATACCACCTGCCAGCGTGGCAATGGCTTCCATTTTCTGGGATTTTCTCAATTGGTTCTCAAGTCCCTGCCACCGCTTTTCCGCCTTTTTGTTCTCGGTCACATCCAGCAGGGACATGACCTGGCGGTCAGTACCTAAAATTTTGCCCAAACTGACATAAACATGTTTTTGCCGGCCGGCTTTATCCAGAAAATTGCATTCATACTGGACCGGGGAGCCTGAAACGACATGCATACCATCACCTGGTTGAATGACATTTTTCAAGGCTGTCACATCCCGGGGTGCGATAAATTCAGTCCACTTTTTTTTGCCCTGGATATCGTGCCGGTCCATGCCGGCCAGCAGGACAAACCTTGAGTTGGCCATTGAGATAGTCCCATCGGATTCCAGGATAATGGTAGCGGTACCGGTATATTCAAATACCGCTTTATACTGCTGCTCACTCTGTTCAAGGGCACAGGTCCGTTCTTTGACAAGTTCTTCCAAACGCTCCTGGTATGCCTTGTTTTCTTTTTTTATCCGGCTTTCTTTGACACATTTTGTAACAGAATGATACAGCACCTCCATATCCAATATGGGCTTGAGAACATAGTCCCGGGCCCCCAGATGAAGCGCCTGCACAAGAGAATCAATATTGCCGGTGCCGGAAGCAACCACCACGGGAATCTCCGGAAAGTTCCCGTTCAGTGTCTCCAAAACCTCCAGGCCCCCCATTTCCGGCATGCGCAGATCCAGCAGCACAAGATCCGGCAATTCTTTATAAAACAGGTCAAGTCCTGTTTTTCCGTTTTCCGCCTCCAGCACAACAAAGCCGTAATCTTCCAGAAATGTACGGATACTCTGACGGATACAAACTTCATCATCAATGGTCAGAATTTTTATCTTACTGTAGTCCTCCAAATTGCCTGCCTGCCGTCTTGATTTCGATTATAATTTGATAGAGCATCTGCCTGGCAATGCCCGGCAACAAACCGACCAGCAACCCAAATGAGTTACTTAAACGTGATACACACATTGCACGCCATTTTTTTCATGCTCAGACATTATTCCCATAAGCAATTAATTGTCAAGGAATAATCCATTAAGCAGCTTTGTGCAGATACCGGATCACCAATCACCTGGTGTGAACCCTTGGCAAATATCCAGATTGTCATGAACCTGGTTGACATTTTTCCACAGAACGTTACACTATGTCCATATACAGAAAATGCATATAAAGGACTGCTATTTTAACACACAAAGGAGAAAAATAATGGCCAAAGACACTAAAAAAAAAGATCATTGTGATGCAGAGGACCAGAAAAAGGTCGTTGATAAAATGAGCGACTGCGACACATCATCCGATAATGACCAGGAACGTGATGAATGTTACACCAAGGTGGTTAAAGAGGATGACGGGTGTATGTCATCGTGATGATCGGCAACATTTCATAGCGCAACAACAGCAGCTCCATCGGCGGCCTCTACTGCGAATGGATCTGCTGTTTTAAAAAACCAGGTCATCAAACACTACCGGCAGCCGCTTCTGCAACTTTGCCAGCAACGGCAGCATCAACGCCCGGATCTGGGGATGGGCCTTTTTGGAGCACCGCAGGGCAAACATATGGCGCCATTCTCTGATATTGCCCTTGACCACAATTTCGGTTTTCAGGGAATTGGGCAGCACCTCCCGTGCCTGTTCCGGACGCCATCCGCTTTTGAGCAGCTCCAGATACCGGGTTTCCGTCTCACCCATGGCCGTCTCCCAGATGGCCCGCTGTTCATGGGAGCTGTCCTCCCACCAGCAGGGCCGAATAAATTCCATTTTTCCGTCATACCGCACATACCGGGTGGATTCCTGGGCAAAGGAAAACAACCGGTGCCGCACCAGTTCATGGGTCACCCCCCGGTTGGTGGTGAACCGCACAATAATATCCGCAAATTCGATCATGGCATGATGGCCTCGGTCCCGCATGCGCTGCACAAATCCGGCAGCTGAATCCGGTGTGATCTTGTCTTCTGATTTGTAACAGGTGCGGCCGGCGGTTTCAATGACCTGAAGCAGATTATCAGGCAAACTGATGATCTCATGGCCCTGGTCGATAATTTTCATGAAAATACTCCTTGTCTGTATCTCTTTCATCTCAGAATATCATACCACCTGCAAAAAACCTATCCGAAATTTATTACTTTACCGGCGGATATTGCAGATGTGAAATCATTTTACATGATACCACCGGGGAAAATACATGTTTCTCCTTATTGAAGGTTGCTCCTGAAAAGATGAAAATTTTTGTCTGAAAAACAAAAGTTTACTGCTCTGCTTCTTTGACAAAAAGGACGTCGAGCCTTAAATAGGCCTGCCCGAGGTGAATCGGGAACATGAAACCCTTTATAATAAGGAGGACAAAGATGGAAAAGACTGGGAGAAAGAGGATCTTAAAAACCACTGGAATTCTGTGCTCGCTGTTGCTGACCGCGTGCATGGTCTGCCCGGTCAATGCGCAGGTCCCTGCAGAAGTGGACCCGAAACCGAAAACCTACATGCCGGTAGTTATTGAGGAAGACTTCCAGACCACCATGGAACAGGATGTGAAGGACAAGCCGAACGTTATGGAACGGCAAAAGAAACTTTTGGAAAGGCGTTATGATCTTGGTGACCGCCCTGCGGATGTGATGATGTCCGGAGGACGAAAACCTATCCAGAAAGGGGTGCGGGTAAAACTTCCGGAAGGAATGACCTGGGATAAGCTAAACAACATGAAACCTGCTGAAATAAAAAAATCAGACCTGTTTCCGGAAGGATTTCTGCCGCTTCCCCATACCAAGCATGCCACCGGAGGACAGGTATTTCCCGAGGACCAGATCACGGAGATCGAAAAGCTGGAAAAACGATCCCTGGAACGATTCGATGTGGCATTTGATATTCCGAAACATTTTATACCGGAATTTCCTCCTCCCATCTTTTTGACCACCCGGCCGGATCTGGGAGATGTTTCCCAGGGAAAATTGCTGAGTATTGATAATTACTATGCAATGATGAAGGGTATTCTCACGCCGGTTCAGATGGAAGGCTTGAGGCTCCTGCTCACGCCTTTTCCGCAGCAGCAGTTCAACCAGACAGAGGATCGGAAAGTGAAAAATCCCAGCCTCGGGGTATCCTGCCTGGACTGTCATTCCAATGGCCATACCAACGCGGCCTTTCACTTAAATCCGGATACACGGCCCCAGGCGGCCCGGTTCCGGCTGGATACGGTGAGTCTGCGGGGTCTGTTCAACCAGCAGATCCACGGCTCAAAACGTTCCCTGCGGTCCATAGAAGATTTTACGGAGTTTGAACAGCGCACTGCCTACTTTGACGGAGATCACGTGATTGCTGCAAAAAAAGGGGTCAATCTGCCGGACCGGGCCAGCCAGGTGGCCATGATGGCCCAGATGCAGAATCTGTTTGACTTTCCTCCGGCACCAAAGCTGAATGTGTTCGGCAAACTGGACCCGGATATGGCTACGGAGCAGGAAATGCTTGGACAGGAGGTCTTCTTCGGAAAAGGACAATGCAGTGTCTGCCATCCGGCACCGTTTTATACGGATGACAAGATGCATGACCTGAAGGTGGGACGCTTTTATGAACCCAGAGAAAGCAATGGAAAATGGGTTACCCCTGTGGGACCCATCAAATCCTTCACCCTGCGGGGTATCAAAGACTCGCCTCCGTATATGCATGACGGACGGTTGTTGACTCTGGACGACACCGTGGAGTTCTTTAATCTGGTTACCGAACTGAAACTGACAGATGAAGAAAAAAAATCCCTGGTGGCATTCATGCGGTGCCTGTAAGCCATATTCACCATGAGTAAGGAATACAGGGTATGCCAGCCCGGTCCTGCGGACCGGGCTGGCGTTATTTTGCGGCTGTTCACAACACAGGCAGAAAGAACCGCCGGTATGCAAAAAAAGTTTATTTTGACCGGAAAGTACAATTTTACTATAGTAAAAAAACAGAACCATAACGTTCAGGTATGAAAGATTCTGTCCCTTACCCTGAGCGGAAATGACCTGAGACCGAAAGGATGACCGCTTGATGAACCCCCTGGACCATATCCCCGAAGAGATCCGCCTTACAGCCGCCCGTTGCCGCCATTATGCCATGTGTAAAATCGACTATCTTGATACCGGACTTTGCCCGCCGGCAAAAAAAACACCCTACGTCGGCTATTTTCCCCAGGGCCGGATGGATCTGTGCGATGCCCTTGCCAAAGGCCTGATTCCTGTCACCGAGGCTGCCGTGGATATCATTTCTTCGTGTACCCTTTGCGGATCATGCGACCGGCAATGCCATTTTGTGACGGGCATGCGGCCCATGCCCGTCATGCAGGCACTCAAAGCGTTTCTTTCCGATTTTCAAAAAAAAGGGAAAAAAGTTGCTGTCATTGCGGAAGACAAGCCGCTGAAAACCTTGAAAGGGATTGTGGGAGAAAAATGGGCCACCAATGATCCCGCACATCTCATTGCCTATGCCAACGACCCATTTCCCCTGGCCGAAAGACAGATGCCCGGATATGTGGTACTTCCCGGCAATGCAGATGAACTGGTGGAAATCGTCAGGTATGCGGACCGATCGCATATTCCGATAGTGGCCCGGGGCAACGGGGGCAGTGTTTTCGGGTTTGTCTTTACCCGGGGTATCGTCATTGATGTGAACCGGATGAAAAAAATCCAGCTGGATCCGGACAACTGGAGTGCTGTTATCGAACCCGGAGTGACCTCTTTTGAACTGCAGAAAGCGGTGACACAGCAGGGATATCGGGTAAATACGGCGGAGCCGGCGGCAACGGTATGCGCAAACATCGTATGTACGGGATTGTTTTCCACATGGGCCAACGCCTATGGCGTGGGAGCCGACCACATAGTGGATATGACGTTCGTGGACAGGCACGGCACCGTTTTCCGCATCAATGACAAAAATGCGCCCAACGTGTTCGGGTTTGAACAGGCCGTGCTTCCGTCTCCGGGCATCTGCACCGAGGCCCGGGTGCGGATGCATCCGGTCACGGATGACGAAGAAGGCATTCTGGTGCCGTTTACCTCTCTTGCCGATGCCCTCTTTTTTGCCCGGGATATCAGCCGCCGCCGCATCGGGCTTGCCGTCGGAATACTGGGCGGACATTACCTGTCCACTTTCATTTCGCCCACTGAATCGCTTGCAGAAAAAACCCGGGATATTTTCAGCGGCATTCTCGAGATGACCCACGTGGTATCCGTCATAGGCGACAAATATGCCCGCAACAGCATCAAGCAGATGGTTCCCTGTGTAATAGAAAGCAACACCCTTAAAATGCTCATGCTCGGACTGCCGCGGCTGGCCGGATCCGGGTGGACGGATATTGTCACAGGACTGGAAAGTGACCGGCCGGCGTATGAGGCTGTTTTCAGCGAAGAAATGCTTCCGCTGCTGGAACAAGTGCTTGCCCCGTCTCCTGAAACCCTTGCCGCTGCGGTAGATGAAGAACTCCGAAAGTTTTATACAAAACTATACAGCCGACCCCACATGACCGACATGGTGTGGCTGGCCATGTTCAGAATCGTCAGTGCCCGGATGTCCAGACACAAGCACATGTTTGCCTTTCTTATTTATGTCCCGCTGGACCGGGTGGATGTGATCCATGACCTTATTGCCTCTTTTGCAGACATTGCCGAAACCCATACCATCGACCATGACTTAGGATTTATCACCCCCATCGATTTTGGCAAACGCGGGATTCTGGAATACGACTATTACATCGACCACACCGATAGCCGTGAATCAGAAAAAATCCAACAGGCCATGAAAGACATCGAACCCATGATTGACAAACTGAGCGCAGCAACCAAGGGGGTAAAATTTCTCAAATATATTTTCTCCCAGGGATGTGCCAGAAAAGAAAATTTCCTGTATACCTGAAAACAATACCAAAATCAGGATTCATTTTTTTGGGTACCCCTTTTTTTGAATGGAGGACATATCAGAGCGACAATTGGTGACATATCCGGCAAACGTCAGTCAAAAAGCACCCGCATTCTGCTGACCGGGGCCACGGGTTTTCTGGGTATCCATCTGGCCCAGCTGTTTATCAAAAAAGGGTATACCCTCTTTATACTGGCCAGACCCATGGACGAGTGTTCACCCGAAGAGCGGGTCTATAAATTGTTGGACTGGCTGGACCCGGACTGGAATCAGTCCCGTGTTCACATTGTATCCGGAGACCTGAACTGCTCCGATATTGGCCTGTGCCCGGCCGATTATCACCAGCTTGCCTCTTCAGTGGACGAAATTATCCATTGTGCTTCTGACACTTCTTTTTCAGAACGAAAACGCCCGCAGATTGAAAAAGCAAATGTTGAGAATCTCCATCACCTGCTTGACTTTGCAGCAAACAGCAGGTGCTGTTTTTTTCATTTTATCAGTACTGCCTACGTGGCAGGAAAAAGACGCGGATCATGCCCTGAAGCACTGGTAGAAACCCAAACATTTTTCAATGTGTATGAAGAAACCAAGTACCGGGCTGAAAAAACAGCTGCAAAACGTTGCCGTGAAGAAGGCATGCGCCTGAATATTTATCGGCCGTCCATCGTGTACGGCAATTCCTGCACCGGCAAGACACTGCGATTCAACGCCATGTATTATCCCGTGAAAATGCTGGTGTTTTTAAAAAATCTGTATCACAAGAATACAGAAGAACAGACATCTGACGGCGCCGAAAAAATGGGGATCTCTTTTGCCCCCGACGGCACGGCCCATATGCCCATCAGAATCGAAGCCGCAGCTTCCCGGGGAATCAATGTAATCCCTGTGGATTTTTTTACCGCAGCGTTTTTTGCCATCATGGAATCAGCCATTGACGGGGATGTATTCCACATCACCAATGACAAAATCACACCGGTTTCAGAAATCATAAACTACACCCAGCGGTATTTTCATATAAAAGGGATACAGGCCGTGCGGCCGGAGGATTTTCCATCTGAATCACGAAACAGCCTGGAGATCCTGTTTGGCCGCTACACCCAGATCTACAGGCCTTACATGAAAGACGAACGCATTTTCGACAATGGCAAAGCCACAGCCATTCTAAAAGCAACCGGCATATCCTGCCCGGTGTTTGATTACCGCATCTTTTCCACATGCATGCAATATGCTGAGGCGGCAAACTGGGGAAATCCTGCGTAAATGAGAAAACAAAACCAAAATCGAACACTGGAAACCACGGCACCCGGTAAAAAAAAGAAAATCACACAATACTTTGATGCCATCGGTCAACGATATGACCTTGCAGACACCCTCATGAGCTTTGGTCTTCATTTTTCCTGGCGCAAAAACAGCCTGAGGCAACTGGACATCAAGGCAGGATACCGCATCCTTGATCTTTGCGGCGGGGCCGGAGAGTTCGCCCGCCGGATAGCCGGCACCGGAACAAAAGGACTGCCCGTGGTCTGCGATTTGAGCCGTGCCATGCTGGCAGCCGGGAAAAACAAAAGCACCGGACATGCACCGCAAAACCGAATCCAATGGGTCCAGTCAGACGCAGAACAGCTCGGGTTTGCAGATAACGCTTTCGATGCCGTTATCGTGGGATACGGCATCCGAAACCTGGAAGATCTCCGGCAAGGATTGCAGGAGATGCACCGGGTGTTGATTCCCGGTGGTACACTTGTCATCATGGAGTTCTCCATCCCGCAAAACCGTTGGCTCAGAACCCTCTACCACTGGTATTCTTTCAAAATCATGCCGACCTTCGGCAAGGTGATCACCGGTGAAAAAGCCCCATTTATATACCTTGCCGAATCCATCCGGTGTTTTTCTCCGCCGGAAAAGGTGCAGGGGTTACTTGAATCCGCAGGATTTATCCGGGTGACCTTTCAGCGGCTTTCCAACGGCCTTGTGACAGTGTATTCCGCAACAAAACAGGAAAATCCTTTTCCCCCGAAATAAATTCTTCTGCTGTCTGTATCCCCTTAACCCGGGAATACCGTACCGACGGACAAATTTTTCTGAATTTTAGTTGTGTGAGAGCTGCTTTTTTTGGTTCCTCAGCACATACTCTTTGATGCGCAAAAGATCCGGATCAGATGATTTTTTCAATCCTTTCTGCACCCAGGCAAGGGCCTGATCCGGATTTCCTGCAGACAACCAGGCCCGGGAGATGATCCTGATCCTTTCCAGGACCTGTTTTTCCGACAGGGTGTCCCCATGCTCTGCCAGCCAGGTTTGATACTGGAGGGCCGCGGACAGCGGGATGTTGCAGGACAGGTACAGGTCTGCCACAAGCCGGGATTCTTCCCGGGTCAAAGGGGTCAGATATGAGTAGCCCAGCATGGCAGCCAGGGCTTTTTCAAACCGGTTGTCCGTCAGGTGCACATGGGCCAGGGCCTTCCACCAGGCCGGGTCTTCCGGATGGGTCCGGGTGAGATACCGGGCATATGCCAGGGCTTTGTTTTTCATTTTTAAAGACAGATACTGGTACAGCAGCATCTCCTGCCACTGCCGCCGGGTGTCCCCTTTGGTCTCTGCGGCCAGCTCCTCCAGCCACGGCAGGGCCTTTTGAAATTTTTTCAGGGCAAACAGGATATTGACCAGAGTCTGCTTCCACTCCAGGGTCACCGCTTCAGGATGGGCCGCCATCAGGCGCTCAAAAACCGTCAGGGCCGCACCCGGGGTGCCGGCCTGGAAATGACAGGCTGCCGCATAAAACAGGTGTAAGGCCTGTTTCTTTTCACTGGTGTCATACCCTGTTTCAAATGCCCGGGCCGCCTCGGCCATCTGCCCCAGTTCATACCGGCACCGGGCCAGGTTGAGCCAGGCCGCAGACAGGTCCGGCTGTTTTTCCACTGCCTGCTGAAATGCCGCTGCAGCAGGGCCGGTCTGTCCCATTTCGGTGTGGCAGATGCCGGACAGAAAATCGATATAATGGTGAACTTTTTCTCCCTGCTTTTTTGAATACCGGGTCAACACTGCCAGGGCCTGGTCCGGTTTTTCTTCCGCCATCAGGGACTGGGCCTTGTTCACCGCCATACCGGCTGCCAGGGACATGTTTTCTTTACCCGCTTTGGCTGCCGCGGTCTGGAGCGGGCCTGAAAAAACCATCAGCAGCAGCAACAGCACCGCCCACACCTGCCGGCCTCCATGAAAATACATAACCGGCTGCAACGGCCGACTCAAAAGAAACAGCCCGTGAACCAGAACCGTCATGAACCACCCTTTTGAACGGACCGGTCCATACCCCGGAGCAGAATGCTCCAGCTGTGGATGGCAGCCGCGGCGCCTGATGATTCGATTCCCCTGCTTGATGTATCGGGCCATGCCTACTCCAGTTCAAATTTGATGGTGGTCTGTGCCAGGGCCGCCACCGGGATGCCCTGCACCCGGCCGGGCTGGAACCGCCACCGGGAAACACAGTCGATGACACTCTGGTCGAACACTTTTTCAGGCTCAGCCGCCAGAATTTTGATATCCTGCACCGTCCCTTCGGCAGTGACCAGAAACTGTATCCGCACCTTTCCTTCAATACCCCGCCGGGCCGCATGCAGCGGATACACCGGCGCCACCTTGGCCAAAGGGATCAGGCCGGCATCCAGCTCTTGGGCCAGGTACCGGTCCTTGAGCTGCGGCGTAGCCATGGCAAAGGATTCCAAAGACGGCATCTCCAGGGAATGGGCCATGGGGGGCAGCTTCGGGTTCAGGGCAAAGGGAAGGGAAGGTTTCGGGGCCGGCGGCCTGGGCATCTTTTTCTGCACCGGTTTGGGGGCCGCAGTTTTCTCCGGTTTCGGCGGCTCCGGTTCTGGGGATTTCTGTTTTTCGGGCGGGGGTTCGGGCCGCTTGACCCGCACCACCTGAATTGCCTGAACCGGTTCGTGCTTTTCCAGATTGTCGGGCACGGCCCGGATCATCTCGGGCATCACGGCAAACAGAAACAGGTTCAATGCTGCGGACAGCACCATTGCCAGGATCCAGCCGGCCCAAATCCCCGGACCGGACCGGTGTTTCAACCCGCCGGGCATGGTTGCACCACCCGCCCCTGCCCTGGCCCCGGCCGGCTCTGCCCGGGATGCATCCGGCCCAGCAGGGTTCGCATTCAGCCTGTCAGGGTATGCATCCGACCCAACAGCGGGCACCCCCTGCATAAAAGGAGATGAATCCGGCTCCCGGGCCGGTATGGAATCTTTCCAGGCCACTTCCCTATTCCCCTCCGGGCAGGCCGGCGGCAATGGCCACATTTTCAGCCCCGGCCAGGTTGCAGGCATCCATGACCTCGATCACCAGCCCGGTGGTGCTGTCTTTGTCCGCCACAATCACCACGGCAGCCTCGGGATTCTCTGCCATGGCCCGTTCCACATTGGCCCGCACAGCCCGCACATCGATCTCCCGGCGGTCCAGGTGGATGGTTCCCTCTTTTGTCACACCGATGAGGATGGTGTTGGGGGCCGTGGTCACGGCCGTGGTAGCCGCGGGCCGGGTAATATCCACCCCGGTTTCCTTGACGAACGAAGTGGTCACCAGGAAAAAAATCAGCAGAATGAACACCATGTCGATGAGCGGGGCAATATTCAATTCCAGTGTCTGTTTCTGGGCCCGCCTGGCTGCAGATATATTGAGCATTGTGATTTCCTGTACTGTACCGGCCGGAACCGGTAATTTTTTTTATGAAAGAACCGGATAACGCATGGGGTTCTCTCACGTTATATTATGCCCGCCCGGGCATGGCAGTTATATGAACCGCCGCAGATACATGCCTGTGGCAGCGATACGGTTTTTCAGGTTCCGGGACCGCCGGGTGAGCCATCCGGCCATGTAAAGGCCGGGAATGGCAACCATCAGCCCGGTCTGGGTGGTGATCAGGGCCACGGAAATCCCGCCGGCCATGGCACGGGCATTGCCGGTGCCGAACACCGTGATCACCTCAAAGGTGTGCATCATGCCCACCACCGTACCCAGCAGCCCCAGAAGAGGTGCCACCGCCGACAACACCCGGATGGCGGCCAGGTACCGGTCCAGAGAAGTGCATATCCCCATCACGGTCTCATCCAGAATATACCCGTCCAGATCACTGTCCCGGGTACGCCTGGCCAGAAACTCCCGGACCAGAAGGCTGTTGGCCCCTTTGTACCGGTCTGCCGGCCGTTGGTTCAACCGCACCAGCTCCCCGGCCCGGGTTCGGGAAATATTTTTCACATACAGGGTGCGCATGAACCAGACCCGGTTGAAAATCAGCACCCACATCACCAGGGACACCGCCAGGATAGGCATCATGACGATCCCCCCGGACCGGATATAGGCGGCCAGGTTGTCAACCAGCGGCAGCAGCCCTGCAAGAAACTCATGGTTCAGCATGGGTTACGGCCTGCAATCGTTTCTGGCCTTGAACACCATGTTCACGAACGCCACTGCCTTCTCCTCCATCTGACCGATCTGGGTTTCCACCCGCCGGGACAGAAGGGTATGGAACAGCATGATGGGGATGGCCACGGTCAGCCCCAGCATGGTGGTGACCAGGGCCTCGGAAATCCCGCCGGACATCATCTTTGGATCCCCGGCCCCGTAGTAGGTGATCACATGAAAGGTGTTGATCATGCCGGTAACCGTTCCCAGCAGCCCCAGCAGCGGGGCGATGGCCGCCAGCATGCCCAGGGTGGACACAAACCGCTCGATGGCTGGAATCTCCCCGAGTATCGCTTCCTGAAGGGCGTTTTCCATATCCTGGCGGGTGTGGTCCCGGAATGCCAGGGCCGTGAGCAGAATCCCGGGGATCCATTTGTTTTTCCGGAACCGGCACAGGGCCTCGCACCCCTCCCAGTCCCCGGCAGCCACCAACCCCCGGAGCTTGTCCATGAACGGTTCCGATTTCATCTGTTTACGGAAAAAAAACACCAGCCTCTCCACCAGGATGAGCAGGGCCAGGCCCAGGATGCCCAGGATGGGCCATACAATGGGACCGCCCTTGGGGATCTGGGCCGCCAGGTCCAGCTCCAGGGTGTATTGGCGCAGGGCTGTGCCCCTGGAGATGTCCACCGGCACATCCGGCCGCTGTCCGGCCAGATACGCCTGGATCAGACCCACGGCGCCGGCTTCCGGCAGCCGGGACAGGACAAAAAACCGCTGGCTGGCATCGGAATACAGCAAAAATCCAACCTCCGGCTCCCGGGCATCGTCGGATTCCAGCACATAGATCCCGGTAAAATTGCCCAGCATAAGAATCCGGGCCTCCTGTTCCAGGCCCTGACGATCAATGATGGTGCCGGTCACGGTCCTGACCTGACCTGAGGCAAAGATTTCATGAAACCAGGCATCGGCCATGGCACGGATATCTGCCATGGAGGGAAACCGGTCCTCATGGATCACCGGGGCCAGGAACCTGTGGCGGTTCTCGGACAGGGCGCTCTGGGGACTCTGTATCAGCAGCCCTTCCAGGTCTTTGGCCGCGCTGCGGATAAATCCGGACAGTTCCCGGTTCTCTGCCCGGGACAGGGCCAGTTCTTCCAGCAGGGTCTCTCTGAGCACCTGCCGGTCCTGGATCAGCTGTGCCAGTTCCTTGTTATCTTTTTCCAGGGCCTTGTTCCGGTTTTTGAGATCCTGGATGGCTGCGGTCAGGGCCTCTTTATCCTGTTTGATCTGCCGGGTCCGCTCCTGTGCCTCATCCCTGGCCCGGGCCAGTTCCTGCCGGGCTTTTTCCTGCATCCGGGTGCGTTTTTCCTCTTGAACGGCAAAGGATTGGCGCATATCCTTTGCCAGCACCGGGGCAGGGCCCGGGCAAATCAGACAGATCAGGAGCATCCCAAGTATCCGTGATATCTGCGGTATCATTGGCATCTGTTTCATCCACCTCATCCACAGCGCTGTTCTCTGAGCGGATTCCTTCACCCGGCCGGAAGGCAACATCGCCGAATTTCTAAAACATATCTTTTGTATCAATGGTATCCTTGGGTTCATGGGGTTCATGTCCACCTCCTTCACGGGGTTGCCAGCCGGCCCAAAGGCAGATCCAGAACGCCGGCGGTCCGCCGTTTCAAAGCGATCTCCACCGCTGCGGACACCTCCGGGACAAACCGGTCATCCAGACCGCGCCACTGCTGCTCCCCCACATCGAACACAGCCGCCTCCCGGCCATCCAGGGACAGATAATACAGGCTGATGCGGCCCAGCCTGAAAATCTGCCCGGACACCTGGTTATCCCCCAGCAGGATCCGGTCATGATACACCTCGATGGTATTGCCGTACTCCGCTTCGATGCCTAATGCCTCCATGGTTTTGCGGAATTTTTCCGCCACCGCCACCCCGGGATCATCCATGAGGACGGCCAGTTTTTCCAGGCGCATGTTTCGCTCCTCCGGCAAAAACGGGATATCATCAGCCACAAACCGGGTCAGATCCGCCTGCACCTCTCCCAAAAACGGCAGCAGTTCATCCCGGACCTGCCGGGTCTGCGCTTTTTCCAGTTCCAGCTGGTCAATCACCTGCCCGAGTGCGGTTGATGTGTCTGACATTCGTTTGTTTTCATTTTCCAACATCTCATTTTCCGCCTTGAGCCGGTCATACTCGGCCGCCAGTTCTGCCCTTTGGGCATCCCATTTTTCCTGCTCCCTCTGGGATGCCTGGCGCACATCGATGGATGTTGCCACATGCTTTTCCACGACCGCGGCAGTGTCCGCCATCGCCGGTCCTAAAACAAAGAACCACATCAGCACCACCACCATGGCCGGCAATACCTTCCACGCGGCCATCCCCCTTTTCCTTCCCATCCTCATATCTGCATCTCCCGCTCTGAATCATCCAAAAACAAAAAAACCACAAAGGTATCCCTCTCACACCTGGGAAAAACCTTCGTGGTTTTATTAAATCCTTCTTGGCTGCGTTACGTTCCTGCCTGATTACAATATCCGGCAGCTGCCTGTCAATAGAAAATCGTCAGATGCCTAATGCCCCTTTTCCCCGACAACGAAAAAGTGTTTTGCCAGGTCCTCATAGTCCTTGACATTGCCAAAACCGGCCTGTACCACCTGCGCCTTCACATCCCCGAGAAAACACCTGATCTCTGCGGGCGGCCCTTCCGCCATTTCCTTTTTCAGCCAGTCAACGATGCATATTTTCCCGCCGGGCTTTAACAGACGGTAGGCTTCAAGGAGCATTAGCCCGGGATTTTCCAGTTCATGGTGAAGATTAATGGTAAACACCATGTCTGCCAGGCGGTCTTCAAGCGGAATGGTAGATTCTCCGGTCTTTACGGGAATGATATTGGGATACTTCGGCGTTACATTATCCTTGATCCATTGGAGCATGGTTTCGGATAAATCACAGGCATAAACGGTTTTTGCATCCAACTGCCGGAGAAACGCTTTGCTGAAAAACGCGGTGCCAGCACCAATCTCGACCAACACCTCCGATTTTTTCAGATTCAGCTTGCCCATGATGTAATCAGGCGGGATGTCCTTCAGCCTGTCCGGGCTATTCAGCTTCTGCAATTTTTGGGGATTGAATTTCCTGTCATGCATGTTTGCCTCCTTGATAAAAATCATACCATTTGGTATGTTCTGTACACGATAAGGTTTGTAACCGTTTTGTCAATCAAAAATCATACTATAAAGTTTGATTTTTGTGGCATTTTAAAAGCTGAACAGCTGATGAAAAAACTTGCTCAGAACAAAAAACACAAGATTGAAAACATACTTAAAGCTGCACTGGAGTTATTTCAATCCAACGGTTTCATCAATACCAGCATGGATAAAATTGCCGAAGAGGCCCATGTCACCAAGCAAACGGTTTACCGTTATTTTGAGTCCAAGGAATCGCTTTTCCGGGCGGCCCTGGAAGCACAACAGCTGGAGGGGAGCAGTAATTTCTTAAAGCCACTGACCCTGGAAGACCCGACGCAGGCCTTAGAAACATTTGCCGTCGGATTTCTTGAAAGACATTTATCCGAAGAACATCTGGCCAATATCCGGTTGCTGGTATCCGAAGGACCCAAGGTGCCGGAAATAACCCGCGCCTTTTATGCAATGGGACCCCGGCGGACGAAAACCTGCCTTGCCCGGTTTTTCAAGGATAGATTCAACATTGATAACGCTGAAGACGAGATCAACATTTTTCTTGCCATTCTCCTTTCCATGCGCATGCCGGTGCTTATCGGTTTACATGCCTCTCCGCCCCGGGAAAAAATCCACCGGCATGCCATGAAAGCCGTCAAGATCCTCATGAAATTGCTTGATATAGAAAGGACAGGTGAAATCTGATGAAAAAAAAACATCCCATTCAATGTCAACGGTGCAAAGCGGACATCCCTGAAAACGATGAGCGAGAATTCAATGGAAAGGTGATTTGCGAAGATTGCTATATGATCTTACTTTCACCGCCCAAGGCGTGTGACCCCTGGGCCGCCTACTGCGCAATATCTTTTTCGGAAAAAACCGGTTCACGGCCGGATCTGAACCCGGTGCAGGTAAAAATTCTGCAAATCCTGAAAGAAACAGGCGGTATCAGCATTCAGGAGCTTTCGGAACAGCTTGAACTCCCCCTAGAGACTTTTGAACGGGACATAGCGGCACTCCGTCATATGGAAAAATTACGGGCTGAAATGAGAGACGGCAGGAAAATAATCTGCCTGTGGCAAAATAACGATTAAAAGCAAAGAAGGAGTTTCACAAACCATGACATCCAAAGCACCGGTTTTTGAAAAAATCTATCAGGACTATCTGGCCCGGGTGGCCGGCCTGGACCTGACAAATAAACAGGACATACTGGGTATCCGGGTAGAGGGACAGACCATCACCATTCCCTTTTTCAATGAGACCTTTTCGGTCTTTCCCCGGAAAATTGAAGATCACCAGGGCCGCCGGCCCCCTCATTCCGTGTGTGTCATTTTGTGCCAGTATCTGCTGCTGGGCCCGGATGCCCCGGATGAAGACAGGCAGCTGAAGACATACCGGGATTTCAAGGATGCGGCCCCTTATGTTCAGGGGTTTGACAACACCGCCCAAAAACCGGTTTCCAGGGCCTTTGCAGGCCGCCTTGCCGCGCTGGAAACCGGCTGCCGTCATCTGGGGGGAATACCGGGTGACCTGGGGATCTCCTGTGATCTGTCTTATATGTTCGAGGCCCTGCCCAGGGTGCGGATCTACCTGATTTTCAATGATGCGGACGAGGATTTTCCGGCGGACTGCTCCCTGTTGTTTGAAAAACAGGCGGCCCGATACCTTGACATGGAATGCCTGGCCATGATCGGCATGGTGCTGGCGGAACGGCTTGCCGGAAAAGATAACCCGGATATAGCCATGCTGGCCTGACGACCCGCTACATAATTGCAACAATATCCACATCGCGGCCAAGATAATTCAGACATGCAATCATTTTTGCTTCACTTATGCCCCGGAAATGGCCGCGTAACAGATGAGATAATTTGGGTTGCGGCATTCCAAAGATTTCCGCGGCCTGTTGTTACGTCAGAACGCCATTTCATTGGAGAAGAGGGATGACACATTGAAAATAATTTTTTGCCCTTGACAGGGATTTATTTTTTACATAGATTGACAAAAATTCTGCAATAGAAATTGCAGCGAACTGAACCAAGCTTTTTTTTAAATTGTTAAAGCCAAGGCCAAGAAGGTCGGACAGGAGAACTTGCCTGTCCAGATATTCTTGGCCTTTTTGTTTTTGAACAGGATGCAGGAAATGACATAACAGATAAAAAAGGAAGACGGCACAGGGTCCGGTCAAAGAGCCGTGCCGCCTTCCGGGCTGAAATCCTTTTCTGCCGGTCCATGACCGGTAGAAGGGGTTTCTCCTTTCTTATAGCAGCGTGTGTCTGCGGGGTCAATCAGGAATATGGATTCCCTCCAGTGCACAGGCATGTCTTTTCTGTAAAAGCAGAATGACGGAAAAAAATCCCACATCTTTGGATGTGCTGTTTTTTTCTTTGCAGTTGAATGGAACCATCGGACAAAAACCCTGATGTCCGATGGTTGATTCATCAATTAAACAGATGTCTTTTGAAATGAAAAGGAGAAAAACCATGACCTCTATGAAATATCAACACACCGTCATGACAGCCATTTTTGTGGCCGTTATCATCACCTCCTGGTACGGGATGTGTTTTGGACAAAACGACAGTGACCCGTCATCAGGTGAATCTGTTTACACCCGGTGGAAGGCGGCAGGGCAGTTTGCCGCCGGTATGTCCCTGGAAATGATCCAGACGGCTGCTGCTGCGCCGGACAAAGAAAATCTCATTGTTCTGACCAATGCAGGATATGCAGAAATATTCGGCATGTCCACCCAGGGCGCCCTTGACGGCTTGACGGTGGTGACCGGAGCCAGCCGGGGAAAGAACACCCTGGTGGAGGTCCATTCTGCGGCCCGGGATCCCCTGTGGTTTGCCGTTTATGACCGGCAGTCCGGATTCTGTGCCTATCTTGAGATGGACATGTCCGACGGATCTGATTCCAAACTGTTCCCACAACCCATGTCCCCTGAAATGTTCGGCATCCGGACCGTGGAACGGATCGATGCCGCATATCTTTATCAGCATACAACAGCACTTGAAGCCCGGCTGGCCGGCCGGATATTCGGGAACAATGCTTTCCGGGTAATCACCATTGCCAATGCAGTGGCATCCGGTGCACCTGCCCGGGTGATCCGGGCGTTTGAGTTCCATGACCATTACTGCCCCGGGGTTGTTTCAGGTATTTTCATGGCCGATTATGTGCAGACACATTTCCCCCCCGGCAGCACCGGGTACTTTGTGCACGGAATAGATCCCTGGTGCAAGGAGGATGCCCTGATGGTACTTTTGAACGCCACCCCCGGCAAGAAAAAATATGCCGTAAACTATCCTTCCAAGACAGATCGGGCCAACCGGCTCCCGGAAATTCAGGATGCTGCCACCATTGTGTACCGTCAGGATGATGAAACCCGGAAATGGGAGGCGATCATCCTGGGATTTGACTGGGCAGACACCTCCTGCGCCAAAACCGGAAATGTCATCATCGATAAATTGTGCACCGACCTGTGGTACCTGGAACGGATCGACACCCCTGAAGCGTTTGTCAAGGTATTGAAGACCGTTGCCCTGCCGGACGGGGCGTCTCCCATGGACTGGGCCGGACCCGGGATTGATCCTTTGCAAAAGATGGGCTTGACCGTCAAATGATCCGGGTGGCAAACCAATGAAAATCCCTTTGAAATGAAAACCGCGCCCGTGCGCGAATGAAACCGGGAGTATTGAAAAATGAAATTCATGCAGCAGTTCATGGCGGTTTTTCTGGTGATGGCGGCTCTTTCCGCTGGTGCCGGGGAATCCGGCACAGACAAAGTGATTCTGGATGATGTGGTTGTGACGGGTACAAAACTGGTGACCCCCACCAAGCAGACCAATGAAACGGTTTACACGGGAAGCGAGATCACCCGGGATGGTCTGGATGCACTGGGAAGCAAGGCTGCGGTCAGCGTTTATGAGGCGATCAATATCCTTCCCGGAGTGACGGTTGAAAGCATAGATCCCTACGGGCTGGCAGCGGAGCAGAAAAATATCCGGGTCCGGGGGGTCCGCGGATTTCTGGGTGCCATGACCGTGGCAGGCGTTCCCAACTACGGGGGCAATCCCATGGGTCCCAGGGAATATATTTATGATACGGAAAATTTCGACAGCATTGCGGTTTACAAGGGAGCGGTGCCGGCAGATCTCGGCACCGGCGTGGGGGCCCGGGGCGGGGCTGTGGCGCTCAGGCCCAAATGGCCTGAAGAGGAGTTCGGTGTAAATGTCAGCCAGGGAATCGGCACCAGCAATTACAGCCGAAGCTTTATCCGGCTTGATTCCGGAAGCCTGCCCCGAACCGGGACCGGGCTGTCCCTTTCCCTTTCCCATACAGATGCGGAAAAGTGGAAAGGCCCCGGTGATCTCGGACCCAGAAAGAATGTGAATGTCATGTTACGCCAGCCCATACCCACCGGTGACGAGGTCAAATTCTGGTTCAACGCCAATGATCTGAATCAGGATCTCTACCGGCCGTTGACTTATGGTGAAGTTGAATCTCTGGGGGAATTTTATAAAAAAGATTACAACAGCAGTCTGACCGGCAATAAAAGCGATGATATCAACTATTACCGATACAACCGGGGCGACTATGTCAACCGGGATTTTCTGGCTGAACTTCCTGTCACTTTTTCAGACACATTCTGTTTTACATTCAAACCTTACTATATAGATGAAGACACTGAAATCCTGCAAGGATCTGCCGCACAGGGCGGAATTGTCATCAAAAGACAGCGGGACATTGAAAGGTACGGAATGATCTCCCAGCTGGATTCGCGCTTTTCATGGGGCACAGCTTCTTTGGGATATTGGACCGAATTTTCCGATATGATCATCCGGCAGCGGAATTTCGACCCGGTCACCTTTGCCTTCAAAGGATACGGCATGTACATGAAAAGTGATGATGAAGGTGTGGTTCACAGCCCGTTTCTGAAGTTTGCCGGCAGTATCGGAAAATTCGACTGGCAGGCCGGTCTCAAATATTTTTACTACACCGATCCTTCCAGCCAGGGATATGTCGCATCCGCTCCTGACTACACCCTGGTGGCGGCTTCGGATCTTTTCCGGGAAGAAAAGACTTATGATGAAATTCTTCCGACACTGGGGATTGCCTACCGGCTGACGGACACCGTGGAATTGAACGCCAGTTACGGGCGCAACCAGATCAGGCCCTATGCCTATGTCCCGCTGGTCAACATTTACAACCAGAACCGCGCCGTATTTCAGGCGGCAGGTGTGACGCTTGACGATATGTTCAGCGGGTATGACATGGAAATTTCAGACAACTTCGAGGTGGGGGCGAGGTTCCGGTTTGACCGGTTCGAGGTGGTGCCGACCCTGTTTTATTCAAGGCACCAGAACCTGTTGACCACTGTCTATGATCCAAGAGTGAACCTGAGTTACAACCAAAACGTCGGGGATGCCACCGGCTGCGGGATCGAAATCGAGTCCAATTTTCTGATCAATGACCACCTGAACTTCTTTTTGAACCCTTCCTATACAGCATTGACATACGATGACGACCTGACATTTCAGGGGGCTGTCCGCGATACAAAGGATAAACAGGTACTGGACACCCCTGAGTGGACCGTCAAAGCCGGTTTGATCTACACCTGGAAGAATTTTGAGATAATTCCCATGATACGATATATGAGCAGCCGCTATGGCGATGCCGAACATAATGAAAAAGTGGATGATTATGTAATGGCTGATCTGAAAATGGGATACACCTTCAACCATTTTTCTTTTGTGGACAAAATCAGGCTGTCCCTGGAATTGACCAACCTGTTTGATAAGGAATATGTATCTGTGATCAATGCCATGGATGACAGCCGGGCGGGAAACACCAGCTATTACGTAGGCGCCCCTTTTACGGCAATGATGACGGTATCGTTTGACTTTTAAATAACACCCATGCCCTGGCGGGCACAACAAAACATGAAAGAATTCAATGGATTTCCCAGTTCTTTCATATAAACTTCCCTTAAAGTTACTTGCTCGTTTGGTCTGGGCTACCCCAATCCGGTCCTCGTATCCGCAGTCCCGCTTCTGGAACGTCAAGGAAACACCCTGAAAGTCACAGATCTGGAAGCGGTTGACTGCAGACCGGTCATCGACATCAAGCCTTACATGGCATCTTAATTACGGCGTGGAAAATACCACGGTTCCCGAATGGATGGTACCATTGCCCCGGGGCTGATCATCACCGCCGGCATCCGTCTGGAATTCTGAAAAAATTTTAAAAAAATGGTTGACATAAGTTTCAAAGCCTGTATTATACAAAGATGTTTCATTCTTTTCGGTGTTTATCAAGATCCAATCTGTGATTTATTCCTCAAAGTACGAAGCGAATTTATTTTATTTTATTTTTTTTAGGAGAATGCCAACATGGCGAATGGTACAGTAAAGTGGTTTAACGATGCAAAAGGGTTTGGATTTATTGAACAAGAAGACGGTGGAAATGATGTGTTTGTACATCACTCAGGCATCAATGCCATGGGTTTCAAATCCCTCAATGAAGGGGACAGCGTTTCTTTTGACATCACCGAAGGCCAGCGCGGACCCGCTGCAACAAATGTGACTGTAAGATAACCAGGGTGTAATCACCCAGTTTATATAGTCTGACCCAAAGCCCCTGGATAGTATATATACTGTCCAGGGGCTTTTTTTATGCCCGGCCCGGGTCCTGTTTCCCAAAAACGGTGCCCCCTTTTTGCTGGCAGGTTTGGGGCGCTGACCGCTGACAGCGATCCGAGAATCAGACAATTTTTAAAAAAAATTTACCCGTGACCCCAAAGATGGTATAACCCGGACAATAAAATCAAAACCAGATCCGGTGCCGCCTTTGGCAACCGGAGTTTTCAGCACCCGGGAGTAATACAGCCATGCCGGATACAGACAGACGGAAACAGATACAGCAGTTTCTTTCAGACACAGGCTGGGTATCCCCCCCACTTTCTGTTACATTTCTGGCAGCCGGGGAATACAATGCCAACTACCTGGTTGCATCCGAAGACGGCCGGAGCGTGCTGCGAATCAACCACGGCAGCCAGCTGGGCCTGGGCGATGACCAGATCGCATATGAGTTCAAGGTGCTCACGGCCCTGGCGGATTCCGGGGTTACACCAAAGCCTCTGGCCTGCCATCCCCGGCCCGATCCCCTGGGAGGGGGAGCCCTGCTCATGGAATTCATCCCGGGCAGGCCCCTGGATTACCGCCATGACCTGGAAAAAGCAGCCCGCATCTTTGCCCGGGTCCACACGGTTCCTGTACCGGACAGCCTGATTGTCCAGGCAGATCCGGTAGCAGCCATTGCAGATGAAAGCTTCGGCCTGCTCCACCGGTTTGCCGATCATCCCCTGAAAAAAGAACAGGACCAGATCCTGTCTTACTTTAATACCGTCCAGGACCTGGCTGCTGAGACCCGTCCCTTGTTTGCAGCAGAACCATTATGCCTGGTGAACACCGAGGTGAATTCAGGCAATTTTCTCATCAGCCCGGACCGGGCCTGTCTGGTGGACTGGGAAAAGGCTGTGGTTTCCTGCCGGTACCAGGACCTGGGCCATTTCATGGTGCCCACCACCACCTTGTGGAAAACAGACATCCTTCTAACGCCGGCAGATAAAAAAACCTTTCTGCAGACCTATCACCGGCATGCCTGCCCGGACATACCGTTTACCGACCTTATGGAAAAATCCCGGGTAATGGAACAGACCATTTTGCTGCGGGCCCTGTCCTGGTGCTTCATGGCCTGGTATGAATATACGCAGACAGACCGGCCGATCCGGAACCCGGACACCTTTGCCAAAATAAAACAATACCTGGCTGATATTCCATGGATCTTGCAGTCCGCAGCGTAAGCAAGCGCTACAAAAACAACACCATAATAGAAGAGATCTGCTTTGATGTGGGTCCCAGAGAACTGGTCTCCATTGTCGGCCCCTCAGGGGTTGGCAAAACCACCCTGCTCAAGATCATCGCCGGCCTGGACACGCCTGACACAGGCCGGGTGATATATTCCGAACCCTTGAGCAAAAAACATCCGGTGATCATTGTTTTTCAGGATTATGTCCTGTTTCCCTCCATGACGGTGAAAGACAATGTCGGGTTCGGCCTGAAGGCCCGGCACATGAAAAAAAGACAGATCACACAACAGGTGGACCGGATGCTGGCCTATTTTCAATTGACCCGCCAGGCAGACCAGTATCCGGCCCAGCTGTCTGCCGGGCAGAAGCAGCGTGTGGCCATTGCCAGGGCCATGATCGTCAACCCTGCCGTGCTTTTGCTGGATGAACCCTTTGCCAATCTGGACAGGAACCTGAAAATGGAGACCGCCCGGTTTATCCGCAGCACCCAGCAGGAATTCGGCATTCCCACCATCAGCGTCACCCATGACTTAGAAGAGGCCTTTGCCATGTCCGACCGCATCGGGGTCCTTCTGGACAGACGGCTGCAGCAGTTCGACACCCCCAGACAGGTGTACTTCAACTCTGTTTCCCAAAAGGTGGCACAATTTCTGGGACCGGTGAACCTGATTCCCGAACAATACCTGTCTTTTTTCCGGGGCAGCAGGGATCCTGCTGCCCCGGCATCAGGCAACCCGGTTATGGCCCGTCCGGAAAACCTGGTCATGACAGAAGATGCCAACGGGCCCGGCCGCATCACAGAAAAAACCTTTGCAGGCCATTACACCGTATACAGCGTGGCCATGAAAAACAACACCTACACCGTCTACAGCCAGGATGACCGCTTCACTGTCGGAAAACAGGTAACCCTGCAGATAACCCCTTATTAGCAGACCGTTACACATTGGACCGTGACCATACGTCACCATTTTTGCGTGCAGATACAAATTTACTTCACATTTTTGCTGTGGTATGGTGCATGGACACGGCTTTTCCAATCTGTGATCAGTCTGGCAGCCACCCCTGTCTAAAATGATGGGCCGATTCAAAGTGTAAGTTTTGACCGTATGTTTCGACGGAACCATTATGACTATAACCATGAACCCAAAGGAGATATTATGCCCCGCAGATGCACACTTATTCCCATGCTGATGATCATAGTGTTACCGTTCCTGCTTACTTTTTCCCTCCCGGCCCGGGCTCCCGGTGACACCCTGCGTAAAACCCCTTTTGCCCAAATCCAGGAACAGGCCCGGGGCACTCAGGTCAGGTGGTATATGTTCGGGGGATGGGCCCATGTCAACTCCTGGGTGGACACCTATGTGGCAAAAGAGATGAAAAAGCGCCATGATATCGACCTGGTAAGGGTACCCATGGATGCCGGCGTATTTATCAACAAGCTGCTCAACGAAAAAGCTGCCGGCAGAAAAACAGGCAGCATAGACCTGCTCTGGATCAATGGAGAAAACTTTAAAAACGCAAGAGAAGCAGACCTGCTGTTCGGCCCTTTTGCAGGCAGCCTGCCCAATGTACAAAAATATGTGGATCCTGACAGCATTACCCATGATTTCGGGTTTCCTGTGGCAGGGTATGAAGCCCCCTTCGGCCGGGCCCAGTTTGTGTTTGAATACGACACAGCCAGGATACAGGACCCGCCGAAAACCATTGCTGAACTCAAGGCCTGGATCATGGCACACCCCGGTTCCTTTACCTATCCCCAGCCCCCGGACTTCACCGGTTCTGCCTTTATCCGCCATGTTTTCTATGCTGTCACCGGTGGCCATGAACAATACATGGCCGGGTGGGATCCGGACCTGTTCGCCCAAAAAGCACCCCTGCTCTGGGACTGGCTCAATGAGATTGCACCGTTTTTGTGGCAGAAAGGGCAGACTTATCCCAAAGACAGTGCATTTTTAGACACCCTTTTTTCCAGGGGGGAGGCGGCATTCAGCATGTCCTACCACCCGCCCCATGCCCAGAACCTGATCCTGCAGAAAGCGTATCCTGAAACTGTAAAAACCTTTGTCCTGGATGACGGCAGCATATTCAACACCCATTTCACCGCCATCCCCTTTAACGCCCCCAACAAGGCCGGGGCCATGGTGCTGGCTGATTTTCTCATCTCCGTGGATGCCCAGCTGTCCAAATACATACCGGAAAACTGGGGGGATTTTCCCGCTTTGGACATGGACCGGCTGTCTGCACAGGAGAAAAGCCGTTTCCAGGCTGTAGACCTGGGATCCGCCACCCTGCAGCCAGGTCAGCTGGCAGCTGTGGCGGTTCCCGAAATCCCGGCTGCCTATCTGGAAGCACTGGAACAGGGCTGGAAGGAACATGTCCTGGACAAATAACAGGTCAGGCAGACTGGTTTCAGGGCTTGCCCCCCTTTTGCTGCCTTACCTGGTGCTGTTCTGCGGCGGGGTGATGCTGACAATCTGCCAGTCCTTTGGTGTTTTCACCCCCCTGCCCCATGCAGGTGCGGCCTTTGATGCCTATGCCAAAATCCTGACTGACCCGGCATTTTTCACCTCTTTCTGGTTTTCTCTGGGGGTGGCAATGGTGTCTGCCTTCTGCGCGGTGGCAGCCGGCGCCTTTCTGGCCTACCGGGTCTGGCAGTTGCCGGCAAAGCTGGCCAATGCCGCCCTGATCTACAAAATCCCCCTGATCCTGCCCCATATTTCCGTGGCGTTTGTGGTGCTGGTCTTCTGGAGTCCTTCAGGCATACTGGCTTCAATGGCCCATTCTCTGGGATTTATCCAGACCATGCAGGATTTTCCCAATATTTTGTATTCCGGATGGGGGCTGGGCATGGTCCTGGCCTATACCCTGAAAGGCACCCCCTTTGCCATGCTGCTGGTACTGGCCCTGCTGGTGCGGTTCGATGTCCGGCAGATCCAGACAGCAGCCATGCTCGGTGCATCAGGGGTGCGCATCTTTTTTTCCATTGTGCTGCCCCGGATGGCACCTGCCATGCACACCAGCTTCATCATTTTGTTTTTGTACGGTTTCGGGGCCTTTGACATCCCGTTTGTTCTGGGCGAAAGCCGGCCGGGCATGCTGAGCATCCATGTGTACAATCTGTATTTCAAGCATGACCTTGCCAGGCGGCCCGAAGCCATGGCCATTTTAACCATGATGTTCTTTTTTGCCGTCATCTTCATCATTGCCTATTCCAAAATTGTCCAGCGCCTGGATAACGGGGTACGAAAATTATGAAGCATACCGTTACACTGCTTTTTCTGGTGCTGTTTTTTGCTGTGCCTGCAGGGGTGCTGGTGCTCATCAGCCTGGCACCGGGATGGCGGTTCCCGGATGTCTGGCCTGCAGCGTTTTCTTTTTCCGGCATTGCATTTTTCCTTCAGCAAAAAGAACAGATCCTTTCCTCTCTGGCCTCCTCTTTTGTGTTTTCCCTGCTCACGGTGGGGGTCACCTTTTTCATGTGCCTTGTGCCGGCTGCGGTTTTTGCCAGAAACGATTTTACGGGAAAAGCAGTTCTGGAGGGGCTTCTGCTCACCCCGGCACTGGTGCCGCCCATGACATTTGCCATGGGACTGCACTATTTTTTCATCAAGCTGTCTGTAGCAGACACCCTGCCCGGGGTGGTGCTTATCCTGGCCATATTCAGCTATCCCTATATGTTCCGTGCCCTTGTGGCAGGATTCCAGGCCATGGGCGAACACTACCGCATCTGTGCCCGCAACCTGGGGGCAGGGCCTTTTTTGATATTGTGGCAGGTGGAACTGCCCCTGCTCATGCCGGCAGTAGTTGCCGGTGGCAGTGTGGTCTTTCTTGTGGCATTTTCAGAATATTTTCTGGTATTTCTCATGGGTGGCGGCAGGGTGGCATCCTTCACCGGCATGCTGATGCCGCTTTTGGCTTCCTCCAACCGGTCCCTGGCAGCTGTCCTGACCCTGATTTTTCTGCTGCTGCCTGTGGGCCTGTTTTTTATCCTGGATCTGTCTGTGATGCGCAGCTTTCGCAAAAAAGGCATGGCCTGACCCAGGACACTGCCCATTCCTTCTGAAGGATCTAAATGCCTGCATTTTCAGGGCGGCAGTGAATATGAATTTTGTTCATATCCTGCCATGAAAACAATGCGTTATACATCCCTGTCCAAAATATGCTATGGTGCGGACAAGGTCAAAAAAAGTCAACCATTCAAGCCAAGGAGAACCAGGGATGACACTATCATTCAACCATGAAACCTGTTCCGGGTGCAGGGCCTGTGAACTGGTGTGTTCATTGCAGAATCTGAAAATCATCAATCCGTCCAAAGCCATGCTGCGGGTCATGCCCCGGTTTCCCGATCCCGGCATTTTTGAGGTGGCCATCTGCAACCAGTGCGGGGCATGTGCCGAAGCCTGTCCCACCGGGGCCATCCACCTGGCCAAGGGCACCTGGCGCATTGACATGAAAAAATGTGACAGGTGCCTGGCATGTGTTTCCGCCTGCCCGGAAAATGTGATGCAGGTGGATGATGACGGCATGCCCTACAAATGCATCAACTGCCGGCAGTGCGTGGAGGTGTGTCCCCGGGATGCACTGCATTTCAACTAGAAAAATCGGAGGACCATCATGTTATACGGATATGCAGGACACACCCTCAGGATCGATCTAAGCAGCGGTAATATTGAAAAACAACCCTTGAAACAGGAATGGGTCGACGAATTTATCGGGGGCCGGGGATTCACCGCCAAAATTCTGTACGATGAAAACCCGCCCGGCGCAGACCCCTTAGGGCCGGAGAACCGGTTTGTCATTGCCATGGGGCCGTTGAGCGGCCTGTTTGTCCCGGCGGCCGGCAAAACCCATTTTGCCGCAAAATCCCCTGCCACGGGCGGATACGGCGACAGCAACATGGGCGGACATTTCGGGGTGACCATGAAATACGCCGGGTATGATGTCACCATATTAAAGGGACAGGCCAAAGATCCTTCCTATATCTTCATTGACAACGACACAGTGGAGATCCGGCCTGCAGGGCATCTGTGGGGCAAAGGCTCCACTGCCGTGGAAGAGATCCTGAAAAATGATCTGGGACAGGAATTTCAGGTTTTGACCATCGGCGAGGCTGGGGAGCGCATGGTCAACTTTGCCTGCATCTCCCATGATTTCGGGCGCCAGGCAGGCCGCACCGGCATCGGCGCGGTCCTGGGATCCAAAAACATCAAGGCCATTGCCGTGCGCGGCACCAAAGACATCCCGGTATTCGACCCCAAAGGTCTGCTCAAAAAAGGCAAACAAACCTATGCCGCCTGCCGGGAAAAACCCGGGTTCAAGGGCTGGACCCCGGAAGGCACCGCCGGCATCACCAACTGGTGCAATGATGTGGGGGCCCTGCCCACCCGCAACTTTGCCACCTCCCATTTTGATGCAGCCGATAAGATCAACGGCAAAGCCATTCTGGATGAACTGAAAATCACGGACAAGGGGTGTTTTTCCTGCCCCATCCCCTGCGGCAAATACGGCCTTGCAAAAACCGCCCTGGGTAATAAATATGTGGAAGGCCCGGAATATGAAACCCTGGCCCTGGTGGGCAGCAACTGCGAACTTTCCGACATCCATGCCGTGGCCCATGTCAACTGGGTGTGCGACGAACTGGGACTGGATACCTG
>JAABSA010000038.1 GCA_011390635.1 Desulfotignum sp.
CGCTGACCCCTGGCAAATTCAACAATAAGAATAGCATTTTTCGCTGCCAGACCCACCAGCAGCACCAGACCGATCTGGGCGTAAATGGATAGGGGCATTTCAAGCAGCCACAGGCCCCCCAGGGCCCCCAGGGTTCCCACCGGTATGGTCAATACAATGGACAGGGGAAGGTTCCAGCTTTCATACTGGGCCACCAGGAACAGATAGGCAAAGACCAGGGCCAGGGCAAAGAGCCAGACAACCTGGCCGCCGGTGTGTTTTTCCTGGTATGAGAGGGCAGACCATTCATAGCCAAAACCAGGGGCAAGCTCCTTTGCAGCCACCTCTTCCATGGCGGCCATGGCCTGTCCGGACGAAAACCCCGGGGCGGCATTGCCGTTGAAATCCGCACTGGTGAACTGGTTATACCGTTTTATAAGCTGGGGTCCCAGAACAGTGCGCAGGGTCACCAGGGTAGAGAGAGGAACCATTTTCTGGTCATTGCTGCGCACATAAAGACGCTTGATGTCTTCTGCCGTATCCCGGAAGGGTCCGTCTGCCTGGACCTTGACCTGGTAGGTCCGGCCCCCGAGATTGAAGTCATTGACATAGGCAGATCCCAGGTGGGCCTGAAGGGTTGAAAAAATCCTTGCCACCGGCACCTTGAGGTATTCCGCTCTGGTGCGGTCCACATCCACAAAAATCTGGGGGGTATCTGCCGTGTAGGTGGTGAATACCTGGTCCAGTACCGGGTCCTGGTTGGCAGCCATCATCAGGTTAAGGGCCATGCCGAACAATTCTTTGGGATCCTGTCCTTCTCTGGCAAGCAATTGAAAAGTGAAGCCGCTGCTGGCGCCCAGTCCTGAGATGGGAGGCGGCACAAAGGCAAAGGCATTGGCATCAGACAAGGCTGCCAGTTTTCCCTGGGCCCGGCCCACGACAGCATCCAGATGCTGGTGCGGCAGGCGCCGTTCATCCCAGGGTTTGAGAATTCCCAGGGCAAATCCGACATTATCGGCATTCCCGCTGAGCAGGCTGAAACCGGAAACCCCGATCATGTTGGCCACCCCGTCGATGCTGCGTATCTCACTGGTGATGTCATCAAGCACCGCAGCGGTACGGGACAGGGAAGCAGACTGGGGCAGCTGCACATTGATAAGGAAATATCCCTGATCTTCCGAAGGAAGAAAACTGGTGGGTGTGCTGTTAAACAGCATGGCAGCACCCGTTATAACCCCGGCAAACAACAGTATGGGAACCACCAGCCAGCGGATCATCCAGGCGGACCCTGCGACATACCCTTTGCGGCTGACATCAACCAGACTGTTGAACCAGGCCAAAGGACCTCTTGCAGACTGTTTGTGCTGTGTGAGAAAGGTCGCACACAGGGCCGGACTCAGGGTCAGAGCGCAGGTGGCGGAAAGCAGTACAGCACTGCACATGGTCACGGCGAACTGTCGGTACAGCTGGCCGGTGATGCCCGGCATGAACGCCACCGGCACAAACACGGAAAACAGCACCAGGGTAGTGGAAATTATGGGACCAACCACCTGGGCCATGGCTTTTTTTGTGGCCGCAGGCGCGGGCAGATTTTCTTCATGCATGACCCGGTGCACATTTTCCACCACCACAATGGCATCATCCACCACCAGGCCGATGGCCATGATCAGGGCAAACAGGGTGATGGTATTGGCATTGTATCCCAGGGCCATGAGTATGGCAAAGGTGCCGATCAGGGAGACCGGGATGGCCACGGCCGGGATCAGGGTGGCCCGCCAGTTCTGGAGAAAAGCAAAAATTACGGCAATTACCAGCAGGGTCACCAGAGACAGGGTTAAAATGATTTCATCAATGGCCGCAGACACATACCGGGTAGTGTCCAGAATGATTTCATAGGCCACATCTTCGGGCATGGCTGATTCCAGGTTTTTGAGTTCTGCCCGGACATTTTCCATGGTTTCCAGGGCATTGGCATCAGATGCCCGGTAGACGGCCAGGGTGGCGGCAGGGTTACCGTTGAGAATGGATTCGGTGGCATAGGACTGGGCTGCCAGTTCCACCCGGGCCACATCCCTGATCCGCACCAGCCCCCCCTGATTGTTGGCCTTGACAATGATGTTTTCAAAATCCGCCACCTGGACCAACCGGCCCTTGGCACGCAAAGAAAACTGCACAGATTGTTTGTGTTCAAGGGGCTCCATGCCCACTGCCCCCAGGGAAGCCTGGACATTCTGGGTACGCACGGCAGAAATGATGTCATTTGCGGTCAGCCCCAAGGCTGTCATACGTTCCGGATTCATCCATATCCGCAGGCTGTATTCTTTTTCACCAAAGATCATGGCATCACTGACCCCGTTGATCCGGATCAGGGCATCCTTGATCTGGTCGCTGATATAGTTGCTTAAATACAGCATTTCCTGGGATTTATTCGGAGAAAAAAAACTGATGGCCGCCATCATGTCACCGGAGCGCTTGCGTACACTAATGCCCTGGGCCACAACCTCTGCCGGCAGTTTGGGAGTGGCCAGCTGAATCCGGTTCTGCAGGTTCACCTGGTTGATATCCGGATCACTGCCCACCTCAAAGGTGACCCGCAGGGTATAGCTGCCGGTATTGGAACTGGTTGATGACATGTAAAGCATGTTATCCACCCCGTTGACTTCCTTTTCCAGGGGGGCGGCCACGGTCTGGGCCAGCACTTCAGAGCTGGCGCCGGGGTAAAAGGCAGACACCGTAATTTCAGGTGGGGTGATCTGCGGGTACTGGGCCACGGGAATGGAAATAAGGGCCAGAAAACCCGCCAGGGTGATGACAATGGATATGACCCCTGCCAGGCGGGGGCGTTGGATGAAAATATTGGAAATCATGGATCAGTTCTCCAGTTCAGCAGGAACCGCATCCACCTGCTGTCCGGGCTGCACCTTCTGGATGCCGCTGACAATCACCCGGTCGCCGGCGGCCAGCCCTGATTCCACCGCCCACATCTGGTCCAGGGCAGGGCCGGTTACAATGGGCTGTCTGGTGGCAATGCCGTCCTTGACAACCAGTACATACCGCCCATCCTGGTTGATTAGGACGGCAGACTGGGGCACCACAGGCAACAGCCTTGATGCAGCCGCTTTGACCTGGACCGTGACATACTGCCCGGGAAGTAGCCAGCCATCCGGGTTGTTGAACTGTGCCCGGACCGTAATGGTTCCGGTGGCGGCATCCACCCGGTTGTCAACAAATATTACCCTGCCCTGCTCAGCATAAAGGCCGGTACCAGGCAGGATCAGGTGCGGGACCAGCAGGCGTGCGTGCGGTCCGTCCATCTCCTTTATTGCTTTCTGCACAGCGGTGAAATCATTTTCACTGATGGCATAGGCCACCCGGACAGGATCTGTCTGTACAATGGTTGCCAGAACCCCGGATGAAGGATTCACAAGGTTGCCCCGGGTATAGGCGGTTCTGCCGATGCGGCCGGAAATCGGTGCCTGTATGGTGGTATAGGCCAGGTTCAGTTCACTGGTGTCCAGGGCGGCATTGGCAGCTGCCAGGTTTGCCCGGGCTGCCAGTTCGGCTGCCACGGCATTGTCCATGTCCATGGCGGAAATGCTCTGGCGGCTTACCGACTGCAGGCGCGTCAGATGGCTTTTGGCCCTGCTCAGTTCCGCCTCAGCCTGGGCCACCCGGGCCTTTTCCAAGGCCACTTTTGCTGCATAGCCGTCCTGCTCAATGCGGTAAAGGACCTGGTCTTTTTTGACATAATCCCCTTCTTTGAAACTCACCTCTTCCAGAAACCCTTCCACCCGGGCCCGCAAATCCACGCTTTGTATCGCTTCCACATGGCCCACATATTCGTCTGCCGGCACAACATCCTGTTCAGTGATGGTAAGCACCCGCACCCGGGGTACAGGCGGTTCCTGTGCAATTACCCTGCCGGCCAAAAACAGGCAGCACAGTACCACAGTGAAGGGGATGATTTTTTCAGACAGGTTTTTTTGCAGCATGTGATCAAAACTCCTTTATTGTTAGTGCATCCCAGCAGGCCCGGGCCAAAGACTGCACCATATCATCATTCAGGGTGACCAGCCCGGCCAGAGAATCGCGCACCAGAAAAGTAGCCGGTCCGAAAATCAATGCCTGGTACACCGGCCAGGGCAGCTTTTTGACAGACCCATCCAGTTCACCGAAGAAAAATTTGCGCAGGGGGTCAGACAGATTTTTTTTATTTTCCTGGAGCATTTCCCCCCGTTTTTTTTCAAGGCCATAGGGGGAGTAATAATATTGTTCCAAAAACCTAAATTCCCGGGGATGGGAATGCAGATAGTATATCAGCTGTGTCAGCATGCGGATCAGCTGATCCCTGTCAGACAGGTCCGGATCAAATGAGGCCGCCAGCATGGTGGTCAAAGCCTGGTCCACATGTTCGAACACCGCGTGCACCAGATGCTCCTTGTCACTGAAGTAGCGGTAAATGCTGCCCACCCCGACCCCGGCCATCTGTGCCAGGCGGGACATGGGGGCGGAATGAAAGCCGTTTTCCGCAAAAAGGTGCAAAGCAGCTTCCAGGATCTGGTCTGACTTGTTTTTTATGGGTGTCTCCATCATGTTTCCTGTTCGGAATGAATATTCAGTCCTGGAATATAAAAGCCAGGCAGTTTCCTGTCAACAAGAAAATTTACGCCTGTCATTTTTTACACCGCTCTTCATTTAGAGAGTTCGGTCAGATGCTGCATCAGGCCGGGCATTTCCCATCTTGACCAGCGCTGTTTTTCCGCTATAATGAACTGATGTCATTGAGCCGCCTTGAACAGATCGCCGGTTTTTCCAAACTGCCTTTGGACCGCCAGACGTGGCTGCAGGACCTGTCACAGGCCCATGGGTTTTCCCTTCAGCAGCTGCGGTTTCTGGTGGAATACAGCCTGGATTTGAACTGCTGGGACATGGGCGGGCTTGACCGGTTTTACCGGCCCGACGTCCTGGGAAAAGCAACCGGAAAACAGGGGGCCGCAAAGATAATATCCCAGCTCAAGTTCGGGTATGAGGCATTGAAAAACACCCAGAAGCCTTACCCGGACGGGCAGGGGTTTGCACCTGGAGAAACCAGGTTCCCTGAAGAACAGATGGTGCAGACAGACCTGAAGGGGGCTGTCATGGGCAAATGCCCCGTGGCATCGGAAAAGACCCGGTGCTGCAACCTCAATACCCTGGATGCGGTCCAGCAGTGCGGATTCGACTGCAGTTACTGCTCCATCCAGTCCTTTTACCACGGCAACCAGGTCCGGTTTGTTCGTGACCTGGCCCGCCATCTGGAGGGCCTGACACTGGAAAAAGAGACCCCGGTCCATATCGGAACAGGCCAGTCCTCTGATTCATTGATGTGGGGGAACCGGTTCGGCCTGCTGGACAACCTGACCCGGTTTGCCGCAGCCCACCCCCGGGTAATTCTGGAGATGAAATCCAAAAGCAGCCGGATCGGATATTTTTTGACACACCCGCCACCGTTCAACATGGTATTCACCTGGTCCGTGAATACCAATGCAGTGATCACGGCCGAGGAAAAGGGCACCGCTTCTCTGGAAAAGCGGATACAAAGTGCCAGAAAACTGGCGGACCTGGGAATTCCCGTGGGATTTCACTTCCACCCCATGGTCTGGTACAAAGGATGGGAAGCCGACTACCGGGCTGTTGTCTCCCGGCTGACAGAAACCTTTTCCCCCGAAGAGGTGGTCATGGTTTCCATCGGCACCCTGACATTCATCAAACCGGTGATCAAACGGATCCGGGAACGCATGGCAAAGACCACGATTCTCCAGATGCCCATGGAGACATGCGCCGGCAGATTCAGCTATCCCTTTGAGATCAAATGCGCCCTGTTCTCCACCCTTTTCCAGGCATTTCCCGACACCTGGAAAACCGCGGTGTTCTTTTATCTGTGCATGGAAGATGTGGACCTTTGGGAACCGGTGTTTGGCCTGTCTTACCCCTCCAATTCGGCGTTTGAACAAGACATGCTCCGGTCCTACCAGGAAAAAATTCAGGCTGTCCGGCAGAACCGGCAGGCCTGATCTTTTCAATCAGGGCTGATATGATCGGACATCTCGGACAGGTTGATCTCCTGCCGGCCTTGTTTTTCAACTTTCAGGGCCCGGTTTCGAAAGTCCTGGTCATCAATTTTCCCCTTTACCCAGTCATGCCAGACCTCTTTTTGGGAGGTGACTACAGCATCAAATTTCCGGGCTGGATCGAATTTTTCAATCGCGTCATCCGCAATCCATACACAGTAATTACATTTTTTCTCGCCATCTTTAAGAATTTTAAAAAAATAACGGAAGGTCTTACTTCCGGGCTTTAACCCTTCCTGGATCTCATAATTCTTATATGTCCACTTTTCCTGCATGTTATCCCCCTTTGTTAATTCTATACGCCCACAAGTTTCTCCAGCACCTTTTTTCGGTATCATCCAGTCCCAGCAGTTGAGTCTTATGTAAAAGCAGTTCCCTGGTGCCGGTGCACCCGGCACCCGTTGAGACATGTGGCTGCTGAAAAAGCCGGGAAAACCATGAACATTGATATTATCATATATTTCAGCAGGGTTGCCATATACCGATATTTCATTTTCCATGTACTTTTTTAGAAGGTTATGAAAAAAACAATAAGCATGGTTTGGGAAAAAGGCAATGATAGTGAATATGCGCAATACCAGAACTGCTTTCCACAGCGCCGCTGATACGGATATGGTTGTCAAAACAAAGGCATTTTTTTACATGCAACCTTGTTATAACATAAACGAGATTAATAGATTCGGACGTTTCAACTTTGTTCAATGGATACAATAATCTTTTAGAATCTTTACAAATACTGTGTTCCAGCCCTATAATCTGTACATGTGGACAAGGTGCAAATACTGGCTCCCCCGCCTGATCATACTTGGCTTTGCCGTTTCCATGGTGATGCCCGCCCCCAAATTCATCGCTTCCATGGAAGATGCGGAATTTGTTGTCTGGATGTTGCGATTGATCTGGGTCCTTGTATTTCCCGCCGGCTTTTTTGTGCTGCTGGTTTTGACAAACCTGTTGAGAAGGGTGAAGTGAAAACCTTTTTTTCTGGAGCCGGCGAGCAGACTCGAACTGCTGACTTGCTGATTACGAATCAGCTACTCTACCACCTGAGTTACGCCGGCCAAGGGTATTTGATCTGGAAAGTAAACGGAATAAGCCGTAAAATCAAGCAAAAAATGGATGAAAACGAGAATACTTGTTTTCTTTTGTCAAACCGTTCTAAAATGATTGGGCGATCCAGTGCCGGGCCTCTTGTCACATAGTGCCGGATCTATCAGGCATTGATTTTTAAGGCGATCCCCTGTAAAGGTTAAGGCAAAGCCTGTAATCTTTTGGGAGAAACAGATGCGCCTGGAATGCAGCGGTTTGAATTTTGCCTATCCTGAATCAGATACCATGGTCATTGAAGACCTGCAGTTTTCAATGGAGGGACCTGGATTCCACGCGGTGTTCGGCCCGTCCGGTGTGGGCAAGACATCCTTTGCAAAATTGCTGGCCAATTACCGAAGCCGGCCGGAACTCCCCATCCAGACCCCGGGCATCCATACCATCTTGTATTCCTACAACCTGGAGCGGCTGCCCGGGTGGTCCTCCACCGGCCGCCATCTGGACCGAGTCTGCCCTGCAGACAGGCAGGATCTGAAAAAGGCGCTGATCGATATTTTCCAGCTGAACCCGGTGCTGGGTGCACGGTTTTCCCAGCTGTCCATGGGCCAGCAGAACCGCATGAACCTGATCCGGTACCTGCTCCAGGATTTTGATTTGCTGATCCTGGACGAGAGCCTGGCAAATGTGGATGAAAAACTGCGTCAGACCATCCTGCTGGCCGTAAAAGAGTTGTTCTCCAACAAAATGTTTTTGTATATTTCCCACAACCTCATGGAAGTGGCCCGGTTCTGCAAAGATATCCTGGTGTTGACACAGCCGTCCCGAAAAAAGCCCAGCAAAATAGTATCAGGACAGGATGACACCAGAATCCCTGTCTTGGAAAAACCATCCCTGGACCGGATCATGCTGGAGGTCATGAATGCTTTTTAGGCGGATTTACCAGTTCATGATTGTGTATGCGGTGTTTCTGGCCATCCTGCTGGCAGTTAAAAAAGGGTTGTCCTTATCTGATTATGTGATTCCGGGGCTTCCTTTGATCCTGGAGACGGCAGTACAGATGTCGGCCGGATACCTCAGGGATGTAATGGATACCCTGTCTGTCACCGTCCTGGGCCAGGGCATCTCTATTTTCATGGCGTTTTTTGTAGGCATTCTGGGCCGCAAATCATCCTGGGCCGGCTCCATGATCCGGGTGACCGCTTACAATATCCAGGCCTATCCCATCGTGGCCCTGGCTCCCATCATCTTTATTCTATTAGGGGACGGGTTTTTGTCCCGGCTGCTCATTGCTTCCATGATCTGCTATTTTCCGCTGCTGTTGTCTGTGCTGGGGGTGATGGCCGCACCGGTGGAAAATATCGAGCATTTTTACATTGCCACCGGCCGGATGCGCTGGCAGCTGGAGGTGAAAATTCGGGCCTTTGAAAATTTGAGCAAACTGACTACCGTCATTGCCGGCAGTGCCACCCTGGCCATGGCCGGCACCATTGTGGCGGAATTCATTGCCGCCAATGCCGGCATCGGATACAGTATCCGCATCGCCCTGTACCAGAGCAACCTGGCTGCTATTCTCACGGCCCTGTTCATGATCGGTATCATCATTTCCATTTACCAGGGGATCCTGGAAACCCTGGGAGAAATGGTGAAGGCCAAATGGGGATCTGAAAACAAAGAGGAGCTGTTATGAAACATGCAAATATTTTGGGACCCTTACTGGTTATGATTGCCTGCATCTGCATTGCCGGGTTGTCTGACAGTCGGGCGGAGCAGATATCTTTGAACTATCGGCTGAAATGGTTGTTCAACACCAGTGTGGCCGGTGATATCCTTGCTCAGGAGAAGGGGTATTTTGCAGCTGCCGGACTGGTTGTCACCGTCAAGGAGGGCAGTCCGGAAAAAGATGCAATCAAGGAGCTGGAACTGGGATATGCCGATTTCGGGGTGGCTTCGGCAGACCAGGTGATCAGGGCCCTGGAAAAAGGGGCGGATGTGGTGGTGCTGGCCCAGATTTTTCAGACCAATCCCATGCAGTGGATTTACCGGGACAGTCAGATACAGATCACCCGGCTGTCTGATTTACAGGGCTGCCGCATGGGCATCACATACGGGGGAAATGATGAAACCATCATGAAAACCCTGCTGGCAAAGGCCGGCCTGACCCTAAGGGATGTGCAGGTAACCGGTGTGCGATTCGACTTTACCCCTTTTTTGAGGAAGCAGGTGACCCTCTGGCCGGTCTACCGAAATTCCCAGGGTGTGATCCTGGCAGGACAGCTGGCCAGGGAAGGCGAATCGGTTCGGTTTTTCAACCCGGCTGACTTTGGTGTGGATTTTGTGGCCAATTCCGTGGTGACTTCCGGTAAAATGGCGGCGGATCATCCGGATCAGATTGAACGGTTTTTATCGGCACTGCTGAAGGCCTGGGAAGCTGCCATGGATCCGGCCAACCAGGACCAGGTACTGGCAGCCGTGAAAAAATATGATACAGGCACCCAGGGGGATGTGCAGAAAGCCCAGCTGGATGCCACAAGGAACCTGGTCAAACCCCGACCTGATATCGCCGTGGGCCGGATTCAGCAGGCAGCCTGGGCACAGACCGAAGCCATCATGCTGGAGCAGGGTCTGATCCGGCAGCCGGTGGATGTCACCTCCCGGCTCAGCATGCACCACGTGAAATAAAAGGAGATATGCCCATGAAACAGATTCGGAGCTCATTGGTTTTGCTGGTCCTGGTGATGGGTTTTCTGTCATCTGTGCAGATCGTCAGTGCATTTGATGCACAATTTGCCGGCCAGCAGACCGTAGATGGACAAAATGCGGTTGCTGTCACATTTTCCCGGGACCTGGACACCACCCAGCACCTGGATCTGTTCTTTGACATTTTCATGGAAGGCGATATCCCCGTGGAGGGGGCATGGATTCTGTCCAAAGATCCTGCAACCGTTTATTTCCCCAATGTAAAACCAGATACCCGGTATGTGGTATCCATAGCCGGGGGGGTGAAATCCCGTACCGGACAGCAGCTGGTATATCCCCGGACTTTTGTGGTGAAGACCCGGCCGGTGGAGCCCATGATCGGGTTTGGTACCAGCGGATTTGTCCTGGCATCCCGGCTGACAAAGGGGCTGCCGGTTGTCACTTTGAACAGGGCCCGGGCAGACATAGATTTTTTTAAGGTCAAACCGGATAAACTGGCCGCATTCTTCGGGGTTTTTTCCCGTGAAAACAAATTGTATTACTACCAGAGCCCGGAATTGCAGCAATTCACCGATCTGGTCTATTCGGGCCGGTGGGATCTTGACATCAAAAAAGATTTGAGAACGGACGTCAATATCCCCATTACCCATATTACGGCATTGCAACCGCCGGGCGTATATTTTGCCGTACTAAAAGGGGCTGGTGTATATGACTATGCTTACAGTGCCATCTGGTTTTGTATCAGTGACCTGGGTATCCATGCCAGAAAATATGACCAGGCTTTGCAGTTTCATTTACAGAGCCTTGAGACTGCAAAGCCTGTGGCCAATGTTCAGGTGACCGGTGTCAACAAGGACGGTACAACCGTTTTCCAGGAGCGTACCAGCGAAGAGGGTCTGGTGGCGGTTTTCGGCACATTCAATGACCTTGTGCTGGTGACGGCTGCCAAAGATACCCATATCAGCCTGCTCCCCATGAATGTTCCGGCCCTGGACCTGTCGGAATTTCGCACTGCCGCCGCCATGTACCGGCCGGTGGATCTGTTTGTCTATGGTCCCAGGGATATTTACCGGCCCGGTGAAACAGTCCCCATGGACGGCCTTCTCCGGAACCAGGACGGGGGTATGGTCCCTGCCGTTCCCATCCAGGCCGGGGTGTTTGCCCCGGACGGACGGATGATCCATGAATTTTTATGGCAGCCCCGGGGAGATAATTATTATACCACCCAATACCATCTGCCTGACAATGCCCTGACCGGTAACTGGGAGGTACGGTTTTCCCAGGCCGGCAGTCTGCTGACGACCTATCCCTTCCTGGTGGCGGAGTTCCTGCCTGAGCGCATGCAATGTGATATCAGTAATCCCAATGGTCAAACTGATATTCTGGGCAGGGAACAGGACCTGAAAATCAATGTGTCAGGAGCATTTCTGTATGGTGCACCGGCTGCGGCAAGCAAAGTGGATGCCGTGATCCACATCAAACCGGCCAGAAAGCTTTTCGCGGAAAAATGGCCCGGCTATACCTTCGGCCAGACCCATGGGCTTGTGACCCATTCCTTTACCACCAAAAAGATTACACTTGATCCGGCGGGTCAGGGGATACTGGCCGTTGACACCCAGTGGCAGGAGGTTACTTCTCCCCACTGGGTAACCGCCAATGTCAGCCTGTATGATTCCGGCGGCCGGCCGGTGGTGCGGAACCGGTCCTGGCAGGTATGGCCGGCACAGACCCTGGTGGGCATTCGGTCCCTGGCTGAGGATGGACAGGTGGACCAGGATGCCTTCGCCCGGTTTGAGGTGATGCGGGTGGATAAAACCGGCCGGCGGATCATGGCAGAGAATCTGAAAGTCACGGTGATCAAAGAACACAGAGAATATTACTGGGAATTGGTGAACGGGGCCTGGGAGTGGAAATCCTCCAGCCGGTTTTATCCCGTGGACCGGTATTCGATTGATATTCCGGACCAGGAAAGTATTCTGGTGGAAGTCCCGGTGGACTGGGGCGGATACCGCCTGGAGATACATGATCCAGCCACGGGACTTACCACCTCCCATGACATCTGGGCGGGATGGCAGCCCAGAGGATCTGAAGGCAAAGACCTGAACCGGCCGGACCGGGTGGATCTGATCCTGGACAAAAAAGCCTATGTACCGGGAGATCAGATACAGGTGACCGTGAAAGCGCCGGAAGGCGGTTCCGGATATCTGTTTGTGGAAGCTGACACCAACCTGCTCACCCGGCCTATCACCATACCCCCGGAAGGGGCGGAAGTGACGATTGCAATGGATCCGGCCTGGCAGCGCCATGACCTGTATGTGTCTGCCGTGGTGGTGCGTCCCGGGGAAAGCCGTTCCGGGCATCTGCCCAAGCGGGCCGTGGGGCTGGTGCATCTTCCCCTGGACCGCCTGCACCGGCAGCTGGCTGTGGATATCCAGATGCCGGCAAAAATGGAGCCGGGCCGGAGGATCGCGGTGCCGGTCCGGGTGCGGCATGTTGACGGCCGAATTCCTTCCAGCGCTTATGTGACCCTGGCAGCCGTGGATGCCGGCATTCTTAATCTCACCGGATATGATACCCCTTCTCCTTTTGATTATTTTTTCGGGCCCCGGCAATATGGGACAGAGCTCCATGATATCTACCAGAAATTGATCGAGACCAATGACGGTGCATGGGCCAGGCATCGGTTCGGCGGTGATGCCCCCACTCTTTCCCGGGGCGGGGACCGGCCTGCCACGGATGTACAGATCATTTCTTTGCACCGGGCAGCCATTGCAGCAGATGATACCGGCATGGCCATGTTCCATCTGGATATCCCGGCGTTTAACGGACGTGTAAGACTCATGGCAGTGGCCCATACCACTTCGGATTTTGGATCAGAGGACCATGACCTGACCTTGGCATCCCCTCTGGTAACCCAGATGACCATGCCCCGGTTTCTGGCTGCAGGGGACCATGCCCGGCTGGTGCTGGATCTGCACAACCTGACCAACACCAGCCAGGATATTACCCTGGACATTACCGCAGATTTGCCCCTCAAAATACAGGGATCCGTGGACAGACATCTTCGTCTGGCACCGGATGAAAAACAATCGGTGTCCATCCCGGTGGCGGCAGAAACCGCCCCGGGCAGAGCAACCATCGCCTGCACCATCCAGGGGCTTGTGAAAGAAGGAGTTCAGCGCACCCTGGAGCGGTCCTGGTTTCTGGAAACCCGGCCGGCCTATCCGGCCCTGTCCATGGCATGGCACAAGACCCTGGTTCCCGGTGAATCCTTTGTGCCGGAACCTGTCCCCAATCTGATCCGGCAAACCGTTGCGGTGCTTGCCGGCATGGGGTCTGCCCCACCCATCAATGTGTCTGAACATGTCCGTACCCTGGATGCCTATCCCTATGGCTGCCTGGAACAGACCGTCAGCAGCCTGTTCCCCCATGTGATCCTGGGCAGTGCAGATATGGCGGAACTGGGGGTGAAATCAGCACCCGATGATATTACATCCGGAAAAATCCGCAGGGGTATTCAGCTGCTGGGGGAAAAGCAGAAAACCACCGGAGGCTTTGGTATGTGGAACAGCAGCGGACCTGAAAATGCCTGGCTTACCGCCTATGCGGTTCATTTTCTGATCCTGGCCGACCAGGCCGGGTATGCAGTGCCGAAACAATCCATGAAACAGGCATTGGACCGGCTCCTGGTTTTTGTGAGGCGGCCCGGGGCAATCCCCATGGAAGGATATTATCCTCCCGGCCCTTACAAGGCATCGGTGCAGGCATATGCCGCCTTTGTCCTGGCAATGGGACAATCTTTGACCCTGGGGGATGCCCGGGCGGTTTTCCAGGCGGCCGAGGGTCAGTTCCAGGGGGCCCTGGCCTTTGTCCATGCGGGCCTGGCCCTGCATCTGGCCGGAGACAAGCTTCTGGCGGAATATGCCTTTGAGCGGGCCCTGCAAATCCGGCGGTCGGAAAACGTGTTTTCGGGAGATTTCGGGTCTGATCTTCGGGACCTGGGCGCTGCCTGTTACCTGGTTTCAGTGCATGCCCCGGATTACCCTAACCGGGATCTGTTCCTTTCGGCATTGGAGCCCCTGGTTTCCCGGCAGAAATGGTTCAGCACCCAGGAGCGCAATGCCCTGGTCATGGCAGGGGCAGCCCGGCAAAAAACTCCCCAGAAGAGATGGCAGGCAGCAGTTCTGGCCAACGGCATCCGCAAGGATCTGGACCACACCCGCCAGAAACAGATGGTGTACGCCGGCGGCCTGGCTGACCGGGGACTGGAAATCATCAATACCGGGCAGACCGATCTGTTTGTGAATATGGTGCTGTCCGGATATCCTGACCAGGCACCTGAACCCTCATTCAAGGGTGTAAAAATCACCCGGCGGTATCTGGATGTGAACGGGAATGTTGTGTCCCTCGACCAGGCTGCCACGGGGGACAGGATGCTGGTGGAACTGGCAGTGGCGGCCGACCAGGATATGCCCCATTGTCTGGTGGTGGATCTTCTGCCCGCAGGCATGGAGCTGGAAGACCCTCATTTGTCGGGCAGCACGGTGACAGACGGCATTATGGTGGATGGAAAATCGGTGGCAGAATGGCACAACGCACATGACACGCGCCATACCGAATACAGAGATGACCGGTTTGTGGCAGCCCTGAACATCCGGGCCAACCTGGAAAACCGGCGGTTTTATGCGGTCCGCCTGGTAAGCCCGGGCCGTTTTCATGTGCCGCCGCCCCTGGTGGAAGATATGTATAAACCCTGGATCCGTGGTATCGGATCCGGTGGTGACATTCTGGAAATTCCGGATTCATAGAGACAGTGGCACAACAGAAAAAGCAAAGTCCCGGCCCGGGACTGCACATGCTGCGGTGCAGTGCTGCTGGGTTTTTCCTGCTGATTCTCCTGCCCATGGTGCTGGTCTGGTGCCTGGACAAGGTGTTTCCGGTCCGCCTGGATCACCGGCACATGGCCACGGTGGTTACAGCTTCCGACGGAACTCCCCTGCGGGCCTTTGCCGATCCGTCCGGAACCTGGCGCTACCCGGTCACCCCTGACCAGGTATCCCCTTTGTACCTGCAGGCCCTGCTCACCTATGAAGACCGATGGTTTTATTACCATCCCGGGGTGAATCCTTTTGCCATGATCCGGGCATGTTTCCAGAACCTGGGTGCCGGCAGGATCGTGTCCGGGGGATCCACATTGACCATGCAGGTGGCCAGAATATTGTTTTCCGCCCCGGATGCTGATGTCTGGACAGCCAAATTCCGGCAGCTGTTCCGGGCGTTTCAGCTGGAAATGCGGTTTTCAAAAAAAGAGATCCTGGGTCTCTACCTGACCCATGCCCCGTTCGGTGCCAATATCGAAGGGATTTGGGCGGCTTCCCAGACCTGGCTGGCCCGGGATCCCATGGACCTGACACATGCCGAGGCCGCCCTGCTGGCGGTGCTGCCCCAGGCACCCGGCTTTTACCGGCCTGACCGCCACAGCAACCGGGCCAGGCAGGCCAGGGACAAGGTGCTGGACCGCATGGCCGCCTTTGGGGTCTGGTCCAGAGACCAGGTGCTGGCGGCCAGACAGGAACCCGTGGCAGCCTTGCGCTTCCAGGCCCCCATGGCAGCGCCGTTGGCCGCCCGCAGGCTGATCCGGGAACATCCCGGCCGGGCCGTGATCCATACCTGCCTGGATTATAATCTTCAGCTCCATGTGGCATCCCTGGTAAAATCGTATGTGTCATCATTTGCCGATCATCAGTCCGGGGCCGTGCTGGTGGTGGACCATGATACACTCGAAGTAAAGGCCTATGCCGGGTCGGCGGATTTTTTGAACCCTTTGCGTGCAGGGCATGTGGATATGATCCAGGCCCTGCGGTCTCCGGGATCCACACTCAAACCCTTTGTATACGGCATGGCCATGGATCAGGGCCTGATTCATTCCCACTCGCTGCTGCTGGATATTCCCCGTTACGGCCAGGCCTACCAGCCGGATAATTTTACCGGGGGATTTCTGGGACCGGTGAGTGTGGCAAAGGCTTTGGACCTGTCTCTCAATGTTCCGGCAGTGCAGGTGCTGGCGGCTTTCGGACCCCGGACATTCCATGACCGGTTGAAAAACGCAGGCGCGGAATTGCTGTTTTCCGGCGCACCCAACCTGAGTATGATTCTGGGGGGTGTGGGCACGGACCTGGAATCCCTGGTAACCCTGTATACGGGTCTTGCCAGACAGGGCCTGGCCGGCCGCCCCCGGTTGACAAAGGATGTACCAATACAGGAACGGTTTCTCATGAGCCCCGGGGCGGCCTATATCATGAAAGAACTATTGTCCCGTCCAATGCCCGGCACAGAAGGAGTCAGCCGCCTGGCAGGCCGGGTGCCAGTAGCCTGGAAAACCGGAACCAGCTATGGATTCCGGGATGCCTGGGCACTGGGAATCATGGGCAGGCACACGGTGGGGGTATGGATCGGCCGGCCTGACGGCACCCCGTCCCCCGGCCAGTACGGGGCAGTCACTGCATTACCGCTGCTGGTCCGGGTCTTGGAAAGTCTTCCCGGATCTTTTGCCCGAAAGCCCCAGCCTGCAAATGTTACCAGGCAGACCATCTGCTGGCCCATGGGGCTTGCCCCTGACCAGACACCGGGTTCCTGTGTGGTGCGCCATGAGGCCTGGATCCTGAATAACTGGATCCCCCCCACCTTGACGGAGCCGGACCAGGGTCCATTGCGCCGGACTTTCTGGGTTGATGATGCAGGCCATCGGGCCGGTCCTTTATGCGGCGGGTGTTACAAAAAAACAGTGGATTTGTGGCCCGGGGGAGTTGAACCATGGCTCCCGGCACCCTGGCGGCACGATGCGCTGATACCCGAAGCATCACCAGCCTGCCCGGATCTGGCCCCCTTGTCCAAAAACCAGGTGAAGATTATTTCCATTACCGATAACAGCATTATGCGCCGGCCACCGGGACAGGCAGATTCGCCTGTCATTCCTTTGCAGGTCATTGGCGGACAGGGTAATCTGGTGTGGTTTTTAAACCGGATTCCCCTGGAAACCGCAAAAACAGATGGATTGCCCATGCCCGAACCAGGCAGTTATGATCTGGCGGTCATGGATGGGGCCGGCAATTATGACAAGATCTCATTTACCGTGAATCAATCAATTCCATGACCGGCAATCGGTTGATGGGCCAGCGGTTTTTCACTGACAGGCACCATGCTATGGTTGCCGGTCAAGTTCCCTGACAATGATCCGCAGCCCCTCCAGGGTCAAAGACTGGTCCACGGCCTCAATGGTGGTTGAAAGCCCTGCAATGAGAGGGGCCAGGCCGCCTGTGGCAATGATTTTAGGGGGGTTTTCCAGTTCTTTTTTCATCCGTTCCACCATTCCGTCCACCATGGCGGCATTGCCATGGATGATACCGGACTGCATACTCCCGATGGTGTCTGTGCCGATCACTTTTTGAGGCGGGGAAAAAATTTCCACTCTCGGCAGCCGGGAGGCTTTTTGAAAAAGGGCTTCTGCTGAAATCATCACCCCCGGACAAATGGCGCCCCCCAGGTATTCCCCGGCCGGCGAAATAACATCAAAGGTGGTGGCCGTGCCAAAATCAATGATAATCAGACCGGTTCTGTATTTATCATAGGCAGCCACGGCATTGACGATGCGGTCCGCCCCCACTTCGTTGGGGTTGCTGTAGAGGATGGGCATCAGTTTTTTCACTGATGCAGGCTGGATCCACATCGGGCTCAGCTGCAGGTATTTTTCAGTGAATCCGTTGAGAATTCCCACGGAAGAGGGGACAACCGATGATATGGCCACCCGGGTTATGGCTGTCAAAGGGATACCTTTGTCGGAAAAAAGTGCACTGGCAAGCACATTGAATTCATCGGCTGTATTATCCCGAACCGTGCGGATCCGCCAGTTTTGTTTCAGCACATCCTGGTCATACACACCGATCACGGTGTTGGTGTTGCCCACATCGATTACCAGAAGCATGGAAGGTCTCCTTATTGAATTGTAACGGTAAATACCCGGGGTTCAGCCCGGGTCATGATCAGGCCCACAGGTATGTTTAGAATGGCATTCCGGGCATACACTCCCGGGGACAATCCGCTGAGATCCATAAAAGCAACAATCTGGTCTAACACCTTTTTGCTGCCTATGGCCCCAAAAGGTCCTTTGACCACAATGGTGATGGCAGCCGGTTCAATAGCGGCAGTGTAAGGGCAGTTTTGGATCTGTATGGGAATGTTTTCAATGGTTTTCACCACCTGTTCTTCCTGGATCTTTACGGAAACAACGATGATTGGGTCTGAGGCTGAATACAGATGGGTGTTTTCAAGATCCAGGGGAACTTCTTTTTTGAAGCTCTCCTGGACGCTGGCCAGGTCAACGGGCTTGGTTTTGAGCACCTGGATGCCGTCAATCAGGGACTGGGCACCGGACAATGTTACAGAGGATGGTTCAGGGGCTGGTTCCAGAACAATATATCCCTGGGCAGGTGTGCCTGAATAGGGAACAGTAACTTTAAAGCTCCGGGTTTTTATCTTTTCCAGGTGTACACGCAGGTAGGAAGGGGTAATCTCCAGGATGGTGATGGCTGGATCCACGGGGATCCGGCGTTTTTCCACCGGCAGGACATAATGGCCCGGGCCGACGGAGTCTGAGTCCCCTGCCGGATCAATGTCCAGATCAGTATACAGGTCAGCCGGGTACTGGATATTTTTTTTATTAATTTTTTCGATCAGCCGGGGATCCGCTTTGATGCGAATTTCAATTTTATCGGTACGGAACTGTGTAAGCACCAGACCTTCCGGCACATTGGAAAATTGTACCGGCAGCAGCAGGTTTGTTTCCACAGGCTCAGTGGTGCACCCCCAGAAAACAAGCAACAGCAGCAAAAGGATGCCAAAACCCGCTGTATGGTTTTTCAGATCAGGCATTCCTGATGGCATCAAATATCCGGGTAAAGGCAACCGCACGGGCAACATCATGGACCCGGACAATGTGGGCGCCTTTAGAAAGGCAGGCTCCCACGGCAGCCAGGGTGCCGGTTTCAATTTTTTCCGGGTCTTTTTTGATGTTTTTTGCAGAATTTTTTTCCAGGGTATTCTGGATAAAAGATTTTCGGGACGGGCCCATGAGAATGGGAAAACCCAGGGCCTGCAGTTTTTCCAGGCGGTTTATCAGCACCAGGTTGTGGTGCACGGTTTTGCCGAAACCGATTCCCGGGTCCAGGATAATGTGCTCCTGCAGAATCCCTTTGGAAACAGCAAATGCTGCCCTGGCAGCCAGGTAATCGGTAATCTCCTGCATAAGGTCTTTATAATCCGGCTTCACCTGCATGGTTTCAGGGGTCCCTTTCATGTGCATGAGCACCACAGGCACCCTGTGCCGGGCTGCCACATCCGCCATGGCCGGGTCCTGTTCAAAAGCGGAAATATCATTGATGATAGCTGCCCCGGCTTCCAGTGCAGCCTGTGCAACACTGGATTTCAGGGTATCAATGGAAATGGGGATATTAATTTTTGCAGACAGGGTCTGGATGACCGGGATGACCCGGTCCATTTCCTCCTGCGCTGATACAGGCAGGGAAAAAGGACGGGTGGATTCCCCTCCGATGTCCAGTATATGGGCACCCTGTTCCGCAAGGCGGATACCCTGGGCCACGGCTTTGTCATAGGTGTCGAACCGGCCGCCGTCGGAAAAGGAGTCCGGTGTCACATTCAACACCCCCATGATACAGGCCCGGCTGCCCAGCGCCAGGTGAAACCGGCCGAAATCCAGATGAAAATCGGTCATGTCTTTATTCTCTGTCAGGTTTGTTTTCCGGTGCATCATCGTCAGGTGCATCATCATCAGGGGCATCTTCCTGCGCATCATCAGGCACCTCTTGAGAACCTGTTGCCTGGGCATCAGCCTGTTCAGCACCCGGCCGTTTTTTGGAAGAGGAATCAGCAGATGATGATTTATCCGGGGTAGTGCGGACATTTTTGCGGCCGTAAAAATCATAGTCAGGCCGCAGTTCCGCAATCAGATCATCCAGTTCCGGTCCCAGTACGGTTTCTTTTTCAATGAGCAGGTCCGTGAGCCTGTGGAGTATATCAATGTTTTCTTCCAGGATTTTTTTGGCTTTTTTATATGCCCGATCAACCAGTTTGGCCACTTCCGCATCAATCTGCTGGGCCGTTGACTCGGAATACCCTTTTGCCTGGGTCATTTCCCGGCCGATGAAAATATTTTCATCATGGTCTTCATAGGAGAGTGGGGCCAGATTGTCGCTCATGCCGAAACTTCTGATCATCCGGTTGGCCAGTTTGGTGGCCTGTTTTATGTCGTTGGCAGCCCCGGTGCTGATCCGTTTGAAAATGAGATCTTCCGCCACCCGGCCACCAAAGGCGATTGCCAGTTCGTTTTCCAGCTGGTCCTTGTATTTGAAATCACCTTCCTCAGGCAGAAACCAGGTGACACCCGCCGCACGGCCCCGGGGAATGATGGTGATTTTGTTGATGGCATCGGTATTGGGAAGGAACCTTGCCACCAGGGCATGTCCCCCTTCATGGTAGGCGGTTGTTTTTTTCTCGTCTTCTTTGATTACCTTGGATTTTCTTTCAAGTCCCATGTACACCTTGTCTTTGGCATCTTCAAAATCTTTCATGGACAGTGATTCATGGTCCCGTTTGGCTGCCAGCAGGGCCGCCTCATTGACCAGGTTTTCCAGGTCTGCACCGGAAAAACCGGGGGTGCCTCTGGCCAGGATCACCGGGTCCACGTCTCTGTCCAGAGGTGTTTTTTTCATGTGCACCCGCAGGATGCCTTCACGGCCTCTGATATCGGGCATATCCACCACCACCTGCCGGTCGAACCGGCCCGGTCTGAGCAATGCAGGGTCCAGTACATCCGCCCGGTTGGTGGCAGCCATAAGGATAACCCCTTCATTGGCTTCAAATCCGTCCATTTCCACCAGCAGCTGGTTCAGGGTCTGCTCGCGCTCATCATGTCCTCCGCCTAAACCGGCCCCTCTTTGACGTCCCACAGCATCGATCTCATCAATGAATATGATACAGGGGGCATTTTTTTTGCCCTGGGCAAACAGATCCCTGACCCGGGATGCGCCCACACCAACAAACATTTCCACAAAATCGGAGCCGGAAATAGTGAAAAAAGGCACGCCTGCCTCACCGGCCACTGCCCTGGACAGCAGGGTTTTGCCGGTACCGGGATTACCCACCAGCAGCACTCCTTTGGGGATTCTGCCCCCCAGGCGGGTATATTTGTCAGGATTTTTTAGAAAATCCACCACCTCGGTGAGTTCTTCTTTGGCCTCATTGATGCCCTGTACATTGTCAAAGGTGACTTTTTCCTTTTTATCATCCATAAGTCGGGCCCGGCTTTTGCCGAATGACATGGCCTTTCCACCACCGGCCCCGCCCTGCATCTGGCGCATGAAAAAAATCCACACCCCGATGAGCACGATCATGGGCAGCCAGGAAACCACAATGGACATGAGCCAGGAAGATTCTGCCGGGGGTTTGGCCTTGATATCAACCCCGTTGGCCCGCAGCAGCTGGATAAGCTCCCCGTCATTGGGGGCAAAGCTTTTATACCTGGTATCGTTGATGTCGGTAAAATACAGATCCTGGCCCTGGATCACCACATTCTGTACCCGGTCCTTTTCCACCATGGACAAGAATTCCGAGTATCCGATATCCATCGTTCCGGCCTGCTGCTGCTGGTTGAAAATGTTGTAAAGCATGACCATCATCAGGACGATCACCAGCCACAGTGAGATGTTTTTATAAAATTGGTTCAATGTTAATCCTCTCTTTGTCATAAAATAGAACAGCAAAACTTAAATATATATAACCATAAATTGTGATTATACAAGGAAAAGTTTTTTCGATTTCGTTCCTCTAAGCCTCCGGCGGCAGCCTTTTGGCCTGTTTCTGCATCCTGCCCAGCTGCCGCAGGGGGATGGCTTCTTTTTTAAAAACTATCTGGTGACGGGTTTTGTACACCCTGATTCTGCCGGGAAGATCCAGATGTTTTCCCGGTGCAGCCGTGGCCAGCATATCCTGGATGGCCCGGATATGGTCATGGGTGATCTGCCGCAGGGTTGATTTTACCATGTGGATGGCACAGCGCATCACCCTGGGTACCAGGGCCGGGTGCAGGCGGATGACAGCCGGGATGGACAAAACCACTGTTTCCAGGGTTGTTTTTTCAACACAACCGGCAAATGCCAGGGCAGCATGGTCATGCAAAAACCGGTCTTCATGAAACAGAATGGTGCTGAGCCGGTGAAGTCCTTGTTTTATGCCGGGGTTATAGTCTTTTTCCAGGAGCGGGAGCAGCTGTGTTCTGATGCGGTTACGCAGAAAGGCCGGGTCCAGGTTGGAATCATCCATGACATATGCCTGGTCCAGGTCATCCAGAAATCCCAGGATTTCCTGCCGGGAGCGTTCAATGAGGGGGCGGATGATCCGGTTCTCGCGTACGGGCGGAATCCCGGCCAGTCCTTTGGAGCCACTGCCCCGAAGCAGACCCATAAGCACCTGCTCCGCATTGTCGTCCCTGGTATGGCCTGTAGCAATCCGGGAAAATCCGCGGGTGTCTGCTACCTGGTTGAAAAAAGCATACCTGGCATTTCGTCCGGCTTCTTCCACCGAGGTGCGGGCCTGCTTTGCCAGGCTTGCCACATCCCGGTATTCACAAAAAAAAGGAAGATGGCACGTGTCCGCAAATTGTTGGGCGAATGCCTGGTCACGGTCCGATGTTACCCCCCGCAGCCCATGGTTGAGATGGGCCAGTCCGAGGTGAAGGTCCCAGTCAGGGGCCAGATGCATCAGTACCCGGGCCAGGGCGATGGAATCGGGTCCGCCGGAAATCCCGATCAGCACCGCCTCTTTTTTGCTGACCATGGTGTGATCCTGAAGGGTCCGGGCCACCTCCCTGCAAAAGTTTTTCTGTATATGGACAGGCCGGGCCATTGTCTTTGAAAACATCTCCTCAGCAGGCAAAAAGGGGCAGGTCGCTTTCCGGAATCATCCCGGTTTTCCTGGCATAGGAGAAAAAAGTTGTGACCGCCTGTTCTCCTGTTTCCCCCAGATCTCTGGTAAAATCGTTTACATACAGATCAATGTGCTGCCGAATGACGGTTGCATCCATTTCCTGGGCATGGGCCAGGATGTAATCAGATCCCATCTCCGGGTTGGCAAAGGCATGGTCAACGGCGGTGCGGATCAGGGACTGGATGTCACAGGCAACGGCCGGATCAATATCCCGGCGGATGGCAATACAGCCTAAAGGAATGGGCAGTTCGGTCTTGTTTTCCCACCACTGTCCCAGATCTGCTCTCATTTCCAGGTTCATGGATGCGTAGACAAACCGGCCTTCATGGATAATGAGGCCGAAGTCGGCGGTCCTGTCCAGTACGGCCGGCATGATTTTTTCAAAAGACATGGGCAGGATGGTCACCTCAATATCGGAAAACCGGTCAGCCATGAAAAAACGAAACAAATGACAGGCTGTGGTGCCCATGCCGGGAACGGCAATGACGGGTTTGTGTTGACCTGCATTTTCCAGGCGGCTGCCGGGCCGGGATACCACCAGGGGGCCGCAGCCTTTGCCCAGGGCAGATCCGCACCGCAGCAGCGCATACCGGTCCAGCAGGGTTCCCAGGGCAGCAAAAGACAGCTTGGTAATGTCAAAGGCAAGATGCACCGCCTGCTGGTTCAACGCCTCTACATCATCAATGACAATGTCAAAACCAAATCCTTTTAGATCAATCAGTTTTCCGGCAATGGCCTTGAAAATAAAGGTGTCGTTGGGGCAGCTGGAATAGGCCAGTGTGTATGGGGATGTTGCATGCATGACCGCTCCTGCTAAAGGGATAACAGTAAGACTGACATTACAGGTGCAAAAGTCCGGGGGAGGGCTGCTCAACTGCCAGACCTTCTGCAATCAGATCCAGCAGTTTTTGTTTTTCCTCCGGAAATTTATACCCTTCATAGTCGTGGGTGAGCAGCAATCCGCCCCCGGGCCGCTGCCAGTGGTTCATGGCATGATCAAAGCATACCCTGCCGGTGACCGCAAGTTCCTGGATCATGGTGTTGAGCTCTTCCAGCTGCTCCGTGGCGGACAGCATGGTGATGCCACCGGCCTGGACCTGCTGGTGCAAAGGGGTGCCGGGAATTGCCCGGAAGGGCCGGGACCGGATATAATGCGGGTTGATGGCGTTGAGCACCCGGGCGGTTCCTGTGGCATGGTCATGGGATTTTTCCTTTCCCCCCAGGCCGGGCATCCAGTATTCAGATACCTGGAATCCGGCTGCCACGGCTTTTTTGCCGGCCTTGATCTGGCCTTCTGCAGTCACCCCTTTTTTGATGAACTTCAGCAGGTCATCATCCCCGGTTTCCAGCCCCAGGTGGAGCCGGTCCAGGCCGGCCCTGCGGATGGCCTCCAGGTCCTGTGCCGGTTTCTGGGCCAGGGTCCTGGCCCGGGCATAGGTGGTGATGCGGGTGAGGCTGGGAAAGGTTTTTTTCAGATGTTCCAGTGCTTCCACCAGGTGCTTTGTTTTCATGATCATGCTGTTGGCATCCTGGATAAAGGCGGTCTTTGCCCCTGCCATGAGCCAGTGGACCAGCATGGCAAATCCGGGGTGCCGTTCCAGTTCCGGTGATTTTTCCAGTAACGCAAAAACCGCGTCCCGGGTAATGCCTTCAGACGCCCCGGATTTGGCGGACAACGTTCTCATATCAGCAGCAAGGGCGGCCATGGCATCAATGTCCGCCTTGATTTCTGCAACAGTTCTCAGCTGGAATTTTTCGGTCTTGTACATGCTGCAAAAGGTGCAGTGGTTCCAGGGACAGTTCCGGGTGAACCGCACCAGCAGCGACGCACTGCCTCCCTCGCTGGGGGGGCGGTAAACCCCGGTTTCAAACTCGTATCTGTCAATGGTCATAAGGACTCCATTTTTGTAAGATTCAATAATACCCAAAATACTGCATATATGACCGAAATGCAACACGACCTTATCCAGGTCTGCATATTTGCATAAACATGCCAGGTTCTCGACCAATCTCTGCAGCGCTCTATCCTCATGGAGCGCACCCTAATTATAGCAAATATTCAGATATACGTGAAAATACTTGAAAAAATCAAAAAATATGTGCTATGGGAACTCTCATTGTCCAAAACGGGTCATGCCGCCATGCCCTTTCAAAAACAAAAGGAGTACGTCACATGCAGGCCTTGTCCAAGGAATATATCCGCAGAAATGTTGCCGATTCCCAGCTCATCTATTACAGGGGGGAAAATATTTACAAACACGGGTCCTATTTTCTGGCAGAATCAAGTCCGGCAGAGAAGACCTTCACCTATGAGGTGGACGGCAATTACGGGGATTATGTGACCCGGATCCGGCTTATCGGGGAAGGGATAGATGCATCCTGTGACTGTCCCTATCCCGGCAATGGATGCAAGCATGTGGTGGCGGCGGCTTTGAATGTAAGGGATTTGCTGCAGAAAGACCAGGACCTGGCTGCGGTTGTGCCTGAACCGGAAGCCCAGTATCTATCCCGGGAGGAAATCCGGGAGCAGGCCCTGGCAGACCGGAAAAAAAGGGCCGGATCTGAAAAATTTACCCTGATCCCCGGAGACATGTATAAAGGGGATCATTTGGTGGAAAATCAGCTGAAACGCCAGTACCAGGTATGCCTGCATGATCCGGTAAAGGGTGCGGGGCACTGCACCTGCCCGGATTACATGACCAATGGGCTGGGTACCTGCAAACATCTGCTGTTTGTTCATGACCGCTTGAAAAAAAGCAAAGGGTTTGACCAGCGGATTCAAAAAGAACAGTTTGCTTTTGTGGATATTTTCTGGGATTCAATGAAAAATGCGCCAGGCCTTTTTTCAGAAAGGCTTTCCACAGGCCACGCAGACCTTGTGCCGGTGTTTGCTCCGTATTTTGACCAGACCGGTGCATACACCCTTGATCTGCCTGACATCCTGTCCCTCATGGACCAGGTACAGGGGGATAAACGGGTACGGATCAGGGAAAGCCTGCTCCAGCGGGTAGATGACCATATGCAGAAACAGGAGGCCAAACAGCTTTCCACACGTGATCTGCCGCCGATTCCCTTGAAAATGGATTTATACCCGTTCCAGCAGGAAGGGGTGAAATTCGGGCTGTATAAAACCGGGGTTCTCATCGGCGATGAAATGGGATTGGGAAAAACCCTCCAGGCCATTGGCCTGTGTGTGCTCAAAAAAGAGCTTTTCGGCTTTTCAAAGGTTCTGGTGGTCACCCTTGCATCTCTCAAAGAGCAGTGGAAGCGGGAAATTGAAAAATTTTCCCATGAACAGGCCCGGGTGGTGGAAGGAGGTCCGTCCCGGCGTGCCGCTCTTTACAACCGGGACGAGAGCCTGTTCAAGATCACCAATTATGAGGCGGTGCTCCGGGATGTGACCATACTCTCCCGGTTCAATCCGGACATTATAGTCCTGGATGAGGCCCAGCGCATCAAGAATTTTTCCACCAAAACCGCGGATGCGGTCAAGCAGATTCCCAAAAAACATGGCATTGTCCTCACCGGCACCCCGCTGGAAAACAAGCTGGAGGATGTGTACTCCATTGTGCAGTTTCTGGATCCCTACCTGCTCACCCCGCTGTGGGAATTTGCAGCAGACCATTTTCTCATTCCCAAAAAGAAAAAAGCCAGCATTGCCGGATACCGGAACCTGGACAAGCTCAAGAACCGGCTCCAGGATATCGTGATACGCCGCAAAAAGGAATCCGTGCTCAAGGACCTGCCGGATGTGGTGGAAAATAATTATTATATCGACCTGGCAGATGAGCAGCAGAAAATGCATGGGGGATATGCCCGGTCCCTGCTGCCCCTGATGAAGAAAAAATTTCTCACCCCCATGGATATCCGCAAGATTCAGGTGTTGCTGCTGCGCATGCGCATGGTATGTGACTCCACCTATCTCATTGACAGAAAAAGCCATATTTCCCCGAAATTATCGGAACTGGCCGGCATCATTGATGAACTGGTGATCCAGAACCAGCGGAAAATAGTGATTTTCAGCGAGTGGACCACCATGACCTATCTGGTGGCAAAACAGCTGTCTGACATGGAAATTTCCTTTATCGAACTCTCAGGCAAAGTGGCGGTGAAAAAACGCCAGGCCCTGATTGATGAATTTACCAATAACCCGGACTGCCGGGTGTTTTTGTCCACCGATGCCGGCGGCACCGGCCTGAACCTTCAGGCGGCTGATTGTGTGATCAATATAGAGCTGCCCTGGAATCCGGCGAAAATGCACCAGCGCATCGGCCGGGTCAGCCGTATCGGCCAGCAGAGCGGGTGTGTGAATGTCATCAACCTGGTGGCCAAACACAGTATTGAGGAACGGATTTTAACCGGTATCCAGATTAAGACAGATCTGTTCAAAGGGGTGTTTGATGATGGACCGGATGCTGTGGAATTCTCTCAGGAAAAGAGAAACGAGCTGCTGGAGCGGCTGCGGCAGATGATGGGTGAAGATCCGATGGATGTGCCCATGACCTCTGCAGAGCCCGAAGAAATCCCTGACGATACCCCCCATTTTCTGAATCCCCGGGTATTGAACCAGGAAGAAACAGCCGACCGTAAAGTGTCTGAATCACCCGAACCATTCCAGGAAGTATCAGACATACCATCCCGGGACCTGGATTTTATTGATGCATTTGATGACAGGGAAGATGATGATGCGAAAGAAGAGTTGGATGCGATGGTGGGGGCTGTGCCTGCCCGGCAGGCGGCACAGTCTGAAAACTTTCTGGAGGGCCAGTCTCCGGAGCGCATTGAAACCGTTCTGAATTCGGGCATGGCCTTTATATCAGGCCTCATGGAAATGGCCACCGGCCAGAAGATAAAACAAGCAGCTGCCCAGGAAAAAATGGTCAGGATCAATAAAGAGACCGGTGAAGTTACCATGTCCTTCAAACTTCCCGGATGGGGATAACCGGGTGTCCTCCTGCCTTGCAAATATCCCGCCCCTGTCGGCAGTCTGTGCCTGGCCCGGGATTGGCATCTGACGATCCGGTCACAGGCTTATCTTGTTCAGAACAGCTCCGGGGACGAACGCCGGTCAATTGAACGGGGCTGCCCATATCATGACCGCTGTCAATCTTTACATTTTGCCTGCCGTGCTTATCATCTTGGGGTAATTTTACAAATACAATCCCCAAAGGATGTCAAGATATGGGCGCACAGAAAAATAACCTGCACCTGACAGGTGATACACCGTCATCTGCTGAAACAATACCGGGCCTTCCCCATGCCAGAGAACTGGACCGGATCATCGTCAAAGGGGCCAGAGAACACAACCTCAAAAATATCGATGTAGAGATTCCCAAAAAACAGCTGGTGGTGTTCACCGGGGTATCCGGTTCAGGCAAATCCAGCCTGGCCTTTGACACGATCTTTGCCGAGGGCCAGCGCCGGTATGTGGAGTCCTTGTCCTCCTATGCCCGGCAGTTCATCGGCCAAATGGAAAAACCCCGGTATGACACCATCCGGGGCCTGTCCCCCACCATTGCCATCGAGCAGAAGGCGGCCAGCAAAAATCCCCGCTCCACCGTGGGCACCATCACCGAGATTTATGATTACCTGCGGGTGCTGTTTGCCCGGGTGGGGACCCAGTATTGTTTTCACTGCGGCAAAAAAGTGGGCAAAGGTCATGCCCAGGGCATGGTTTCCCAGATCATGGCCCTGCCTGCCGGCTCAAAAATACTGATCCTGGCACCTATAGTGGAAAACCGCAAAGGTGAGCACAAAGAGCGGCTGGAGGAATTGAAAAAACAGGGGTATGCACGGGTCCGGGTGGACGGGGTGGTCCAGGACCTGGAAAATGTCCAGACGCTGGCAAAAAATAAAAAACACCACATCGAGGTGGTGGTGGACCGGCTGGCTATAAAAGCGGATGCAGCCTTTGAAGAGCGGCTCACTGATTCGGTGGAAGCAGCACTGAAACTGGGGGGCGGCCAGATCATCGTGCATATCCTGGGCAGAGAGGATATAAAAATGAGCGAAGCCCGTTCCTGCTGCGGTACTGCCTACCCGGAGCTGTCTCCCCAGATCTTTTCATTCAACTCCCCCCTGGGCATGTGTCCGGACTGCAACGGCATCGGCACCCTGCTGTCCATGGACCCGGACAAGGTGGTGCCGGACAGGGACCTGAGCATCCGCAAGGGGGCGGTGAAACCGTGGAAAAACTATTTTATCAAAAATCCCCGGTACCAGAACGACAACTCCTGGGGCCTGGGCCAGCTGACCGCCATGGAGGAGCAGTGGGGCATCGATTTTGACCGGCCCTGGAAAAATCTGCCCAAAGCCCAGCAAAATCTGCTGCTCTACGGGTCTGATACCAAAAAAATGCGGGTGAACTGGCACTCCGCCAAGATCCAGGGGGAGTTCACCCGGACCCATGAAGGGCTGCTCCACACCCTGATGCGCAGGTACCGTAACACCCAGTCGGAAAGCCAGAAAAAATATTACACCGAATTCATGACCGCCAGCACCTGTGCCGCCTGTCAGGGAAAACGCCTGCGGGATGAGGTCCTCAATGTCCGGATCCAGGGAAAATCCATCATTGATGTGACGGAGATGACAGTGAAAGAGGCCCATCAGTTTGTCTCTTCTCTGGATCTGTCCGGCAACAGCCGGCTCATTGCTGCGGAACTGCTCAAGGAGATCCGGGATCGCCTGGGATTCCTGGTGAATGTGGGTCTGGAATATCTGTCCCTGGACCGCAGCGGCCCCACCCTGTCCGGCGGGGAATCCCAGCGGATCCGCCTGGCCTCCCAGGTGGGTTCGGAACTCACCGGCGTGCTCTACATCCTGGATGAACCCAGCATCGGCCTGCACCAGCGGGACAATATCAAGCTGCTCAAAACCCTACAGCACCTGCGGGACATCGGCAACACCCTCATCGTGGTGGAGCATGACCAGGAAACCATGGAAGCCTCGGACTGGATCGTGGATATCGGCCCGGGGGCAGGGCATTTGGGGGGCCGGATCGTGGCCCAGGGCACCCCGTCCCAGATCCGTGCCAATCCGGCCTCCATCACCGGAAAATTTCTCACCGGGGAAGAATCGATTGCCGTTCCGGCACAGCGCAAAACCCCTGAACCAGGAAAATGGATTGCCATTGTGAAGGCAAATGAAAATAACCTCAGGCAGGTGACGGTGAAACTGCCCCTGGGTCTGCTGGTGGCGGTCACCGGCGTGTCCGGCGCCGGCAAATCCACCCTCATCAACCAGATCCTGTACCCGGCCCTGGCCGTGAAACTGCACGAATCCCAGCTCAGCGTGGGAAAACATGAAAAGATCAACGGCCTGTCCCACCTGAACAAGGTCATCAATATCGACCAGAAGCCCATCGGCCGGACCCCCCGGAGCAACCCCGCCACCTATACCAAGGTGTTCGATCCCATCCGGGACCTGTTTGCCATGCTCCCGGAATCCAAAGCCAGGGGATACAAAAAAGGGCGGTATTCCTTCAATGTCAAGGGCGGCCGGTGCGAGGCCTGCAGCGGAGACGGATATATCAAGGTGGAGATGCATTTTCTGGCGGATGTGTTCGTGCCCTGCGAGGTCTGCCGCGGCCGGCGGTTCAACCGGGCCACCCTGGAAATCACCTACAAGGGCCATTCCATTGCCGATGTCCTGGACCTGTCCGTGCACCAGGCCAGGGAGCTGTTCGATGCCCACCCGAAAATCACCCAGATCCTGGATACCCTCATGGATGTAGGCCTGTCATACATCAAGCTGGGACAGGCCGCCACTACCCTGTCCGGGGGGGAAGCCCAGCGCATCAAACTGGCCCGGGAACTTGCCAAACGGGATACCGGGGACACCCTGTATATCCTGGACGAACCCACCACCGGCCTGCACTTCCGGGATGTGCGGATGCTCCTGGATGTGCTGCAGCGCCTCACCGCCGCCGGCAACACCGTGATCATCATCGAGCACAACCTGGATGTGATCAAGACCGCGGACTGGGTGGTGGATCTGGGACCCGAAGGCGGGGCCGGCGGCGGAGATATTGTCGCCCAGGGTTCCCCGGAGACCGTTGCAGCTGTTTCGGAAAGCTATACCGGCCATTACCTGAAAAAGATTCTGGAAACCGGCACGGTGATTTCCAGGGCCGGTTAGGTGACTGGTCCCATCATTTTTTCGGCCGGCTTTTTTTATGCAGTGCTGGTTTTTCTCCACCTGGTGTCAAGGGCTTTTGCTGCCATCTGGAACCGGCTGCTGTTGCTCCAGCCAGTCCAGCAGCGTATGATAGGTTTTTTCATGGTTGTGTTCATTGAGCACTTCATGTCTGGCATCTGCCACCAGCGCGAGGGTGATCCGGTTGAATCCCACCTTTTCATAGCAGGCTGCAACAGCCTTGACCCCCTGCCCGAAGTTGCCCACAGGATCTTCGGCTCCGGCAATAAACAACAGCGGGATGTTTCTCCCCTGCCTTATGGCGCCGGGCTGATGCAGGTTGATGATGCCTTTTACAAATTCCGCATAGAACCGGGGCGTGTAGGCAAAGCCGCACAAGGGATCTGAGATGTATCTGTCAACAACCGCAGTATCATGGGTCAGCCAGTCAAAGGGGGTGCGGGGATGTTTGAATCCCTTGAGCAGGGGTTTGTTGAGTACCTGTGCCAGAAAGGGAGACCGGCTGCTCTCTTTTGTCAACAGCTGCACTGTTTTTGCCAGCAGTAACGGAAACAGTCCCGTGGTGCGGGTGAAGGGCGGCACACTGGCCATAATAACGGCTCTGTCAGCTGCATCCGGATAGGTAAACAAAACCCGGCGTAAAATGACACTTCCCATGGAATGCCCGAGAATGCAGATATCCAGATCAGGATACAGTTCTCTGGAGGACCGGATTACCAGAAAGGCATCATGGATAACCCTGTCCCAGGTATCCATGGCAGTGAAAAGACCGGGTCCGCTTTTGTCATTCACACTCTGCCCATGGTTGCGGTGATCATGGGCAACCGCCACATAGCCATGTTCCGCCAGAAAAGCCATGAACGGCAGATACCGCTCCTTGTGCTCTCCCATGCCATGGTAAATGTGAACAACGGCCCTGGGGGTGCCGGCTGGAACAACCCGCATGCAGGCCAGCCTGCGGTGATCTGCTGTGTCTATCTCAAAGCGGTCTGGTTTCATCTTTATCTCCAAATAACACCCATGCCCTGGCAGGCACAAAAAAGAATTTAAAAATTCAGGTGGTTGTCCACATGATCCCCAGGAGATTTCACGCTTTCAGGGTATGAGACTATATCATCTGCAGATCTGCCATCAATTTTTTTATGGCCAGTTCTTTGGCCTTTGCTTCTACTTCCACGGTAATATCCATGGACAGCCAGTTTTCGGGCAGGTCATGGATGTCTATATAATCGTGGTGCTTCCTGGGATTTGGCCCGGACCAGCCTTCTTTGGGAGAGGATATGTGAAACAGGGGCTCCCGGTCCCATGTTTTCAGGCTTTTTTCTGTGGCCGCTGCAACTGAAAGACCGTCCGGAAGGCACCGGTGGTGGTGCACATCATACACCAGGGGGATTTTCAGGTCTCTGCACACGGGAATAAGGTCCTGTGGTGTATAACTTCTGTCGTCATTTTCAAGGGTAAGTCTTTTTCTGACCGGGTCCGGCAGTGTTTCAATGGTTTCCCCCAGGCGGGAAACAGCTGATTGCTTATCCCCGTATACCCCGCCGGCATGGATGTTTATGACATCGGCATTCACCCATTCTGCCACCTGGGCCTGGTAGACCAGATCTGCCACAGACCTTCTGACCACATCCGGATGTGGTGATGACAAAATGATAAACTGGTCCGGGTGGAAGGTGGTTCTGATATCATGTTTCAGGGAAAATGCACCGCAGGCTTTGAAGGCTGCAACGATATTCTCTGCACCGGGAAGGTCGAAAATATCATAACCCGTATCCGGGTGGGTTTTCAAAGGAAGGATCTGGCTGTTTATCCGGAAGGATCCGATTTTGTTTTCCCGGCAGAACTTCAGGGCTTTTCGCAGGCTTTCCGCATTGCCGGCACACAATTGGGCCAGGCGGTTTCTGCGGTCATCTTCGGAAAACCTGGCAAGGTATTTTGCAGTGGTTTTGCGAAAGGTTACAGGGTGTTCCCTGAATATGCAGCAAAGGCCGAACCGTATCATAGCAGTCCCCGGATTGTTATTAAGTTTCAAACAGTGACATTGTAAGCATTTTTTTTCGGTATTGAAGTATGAAAAAACGTGTCCATTATAAGTTGTATGTAAAACTGCTATATATAATGAAAGGCGGTCCTGTGGAAAAACGCAAGCAAGCCATGAGAAAACAGGCAGGCAAATCAGATCCAGGATCTGTTCATCATAAGGGAAACCCGAAAAAAATTGCAGAAGAAAAAGGGCTTTTCCGATCCGGTGCCAGCTGGCTGGATTTTCTGGCGGACCATGCCATCCTGCCGGGGATGTTCCTGTTCAGCCGCTATGGTTACGCAATGGCCCGGCGGTTCTGGACAGAACCGGCCGGGACCCTT